>NZ_JACKXE010000001.1:3336973-4004368 GCF_014212315.1 Nocardioides luti | reverse complement strand
CAACCACCCAAAGGCGACTGCGGAAAAAGAGATGCCCCTGACAAGAACAAAACCCTGACAAAATTTTGCCAGAATCATTGTCTTACCAAAGAAACCATCAACCACCACCACCACAACCCCAAAGGAGCTGCGAAAGCAATGATCGACGGGGCATAACAAACTAATTCGTCGACTATGACACACTGTTGAGTTCTCAAGAATCAGGCACGCACCGCTTCAGGCCCTATTCGGACTTTCGCTCGGTGGCGACTTGGTAAACCTTAGCGGGTTGAATTCCGCTTCGCAATTCGAAGCTTTTCATCCCTCACCCCGGGCGCACCACAGTGAAACTCGCTCAGGAGAGGCTCTGGTGGAGCGCACTCGATCGCGGGGATCTTGCTGCGATGGTGGGGGGTGGTCGTCGGGGGCCGGCCGCCCGATCTCTCGATCTTGCTGCCCGCCGCTCCCTGGCGACTCGGAGAACATTAGGGGAGGTCGAGGCATCGATCAAATCGACACGACGTGACCCGGGCCACATTCACGTTTGCGCAGGTCAGAGGTGGTTACCGCGGTCGGCGAGCACGATCCCGTGCGTGTCGACGACGGTCCGGCAGCCGGCCAGGCGGAGCGCCTCGCGGGTCTCCTCGCGCAGCGTCGCGTGCAGGGCGGCGACGCCGTCGGCCCCGTCGACCAGGGCCAGCAGCGGGAGCCGGCCGAGGAAGACGGCGTCGGCCCCGAGGGCGAGGGCCGCGAGCAGGTCCAGCCCACTGCGCACTCCCCCGTCGACGTACACCTCGGCGTCCTCGCCCACGGCCGCGACGACGTCGGGCAGGCAGGCGGCCGTCGGGGCGGCGCGGTCGAGCTGGCGTCCCCCGTGGTTGGAGACCCACACGGCTGCGGCCCCGGCCTGCACGCAGCGCCGTGCGTCGTCACCCCGGAGCACGCCCTTCACCACGACGGGGAGCCCGGTGATCTCCGCGAGCCAGCCGATGTCGTGCGGCCCCAGGTCCAGCGCCTTCTCGGCGCCGGGCAGGCGGTCGTAGTCCTCGTCGAGGTTCACCCGGACGATGCCGGGGTCGACGGTCTCCCAGACCGAGGGCCCCGCGGAGTACTTCGTGCCGACGACCGGGGTGTCCACGGTGAGCACGACGGCGCGCGCGCCCGCCTCGACCGCACGGGCCAGCATCGGCTCGGCCAGGGTGCGGTCCGCCGGCAGGTAGGCCTGCAGCCACCAGTGCACGCCGCTCTCGGCGATCGCGGTGAACGGCGTGCCCGCGTTGCTGGAGACCACCATCATCGATCCGGCCGCCGCCGTGGCGCGGGCCATGGCGACCTCGCCCTCGGGGTGGACCGCACGCTGCAGGGTGGTGGGCGCGACCCCCCAGGGCACCTCGAGGCGGTGGCCGAGGACGGTGACGGACAGGTCCGGCTCGGTCACGTCGCGCAGCACGTACGGGCGGAAGCGTGCGGACGCCCAGGTGCGGGTCGACTCGGCGGTCGTCACCGACTCCCGGGCTCCCTGGAGGACGTACTCCAGCACCGGGGCGGGCAGGACGTCTCGGGCGCGCTGCTCCAGCGCCTCGCGCCACCGCCCGCCCGTCACGGTCACCGGACCTCGACGCCCGCGAACTTCTTCTTGCCGCGGCGCAGCACCAGCCAGGCGCCGCCGATCAGGTCGTCGGGCGTCGGGGCCGCCTCCGGGTCCTCGACGCGCACGTTGTTGAGGTAGGCGCCGCCCTCACCGATGGTCCGGCGGGCCTCCCCCTTGCTCTTGGCCAGCCCGGAGTCGACGAGGAGGTCGACCACGGACGGGAGCCCGCCCGCGGCGCTCACCTCGACGCTCCCGGCCTCACGCAGCGCCGCCCCCAGCGTGGAGGCGCTCAGGCCCGACAGGTCCCCACTCCCGAAGAGGGCGGCCGAGGCCGCCTTGACCTGCTCGGTCTCGGACTCCCCGTGCACCAGTGACGTGACGTGCTCGGCCAGCGTCTTCTGCCCCAGCCGCAGGAACGGCTTCTCGGCGTGCTGGGCCTCGACGTCCTCGATCTCGGCACGCGCGAGGAACGTGAAGATGCGCAGCAGCTCCGAGACCTTCTCGTCCTCGACGTTGAGCCAGAACTGGTAGAAGGCGTACGGCGACATCATCTCGGGGTCGAGCCACAGGGCGCCGCCCTCGGTCTTGCCGTACTTCGTCCCGTCGGCCTTGGTGATCAGCGGCGTCGCGAACGCGTGGGCCTGTCCCCCGTCCGAGCGCCGGATCAGCTCCACGCCGCCGGTGATGTTGCCCCACTGGTCGGAGCCGCCGAACTGCAGCGTCACGCCGTGGGTGCGGAAGAGGTTGAGGAAGTCCATGGACTGCAGCAGGACGTAGCTGAACTCGGTGTAGCTGATGCCGGACTCGAGCCGCCGCTTCACGGTCTCGCGGGCGAGCATCCGGTTGACCGGGAAGTGCTTGCCGATGTCCCGCAGGAAGTCGATCGTCGAGAGGCCCGCGGTCCAGTCCAGGTTGTTGACCATGGTCGCGGCGTTGTCACCGTCGAAGTCGAGGAACGGCTCGATCTGGCGGCGGACCCGCCCCACCCAGTCCTGCACGGTCTCGGCGGAGTTCAGGGTGCGCTCGCCGGAGTCGCGCGGGTCGCCGATCATGCCGGTGGCGCCGCCGACGAGGGCGTACGGCGTGTGCCCGGCCTGCTGGAGCCGTCGCGCGGTGAGGATCTGGACGAGGTTGCCCATGTGCAGGCTCGGCGCGGTCGGGTCGAACCCCACGTAGAACCGGACACTCCCCTCACCCAGCGCGGTGCGCAGGGCGTCGAGGTCCGTCGTGTGGGCGAGCAGTCCGCGCCACGCGAGGTCGTCGAGGAGCGTCGGGTCGAGGGGCACGGGGTGCCTTCCGGTTCAGGTGGGTACGGGCGGTCGGGGACAAGCCTGCCCCATCGCGCGACCAGACGCCCACCGGGTTCCCGGGCGCGGTCGCCTAGTCTGGGCGGCGGCCCTGAGGAGGACGCAGACACGTGATCGCTGGCAGGTACACGCTCGACCGGGAGATCGGCCGCGGCGGCATGGGCGCCGTGTGGCTCGGGCAGGACGAGGTGCTCGGGCGCGAGGTCGCGCTCAAGCGCATCGGCATGATGCCCGGTGGCAGCGAGCCCGACCTCGAGCGTGCCGAGCGCGAGGCCCGCCTCGCCGCCCGGCTCAACCACCCCCACGTGGTCGCGGTCTTCGACCTGGTGCTCGAGGACGACCAGCAGTGGCTGGTGATGGAGTACGTCGAGGGCGTCACGCTCTCCGAGCTCGTCAAGCGCGACGGGGCGCTGTCCCCGGACGAGGCTTCGCCGCTGGTGGCCCAGGCCGCCGACGCGCTGGCCGCCGCGCACGCGGCCGGCATCGTGCACCGCGACGTGAAGCCGTCGAACATCCTCGTCACCCCGCGCGGCCAGGTGAAGCTGTCGGACTTCGGGATCGCCCGCGCCGAGGCGGACGCGTCCCTGACCCAGACCGGGCTCGTCACCGGCTCCCCCGCCTACCTGGCCCCCGAGGTCGCCTCCGGGCAGAGCGCCACGGACGCCAGCGACGTCTGGTCGCTGGGCGCCACGCTCTTCCACGCGCTGGCCGGCCACCCGCCGTACGAGGTGGGCGACAACCTCATGGGGGCGCTCTACCGGATCGTGCACGAGGAGCCGCCGCGTCTCGACGGGGCCGCCTGGCTGGCCCCGCTGCTCGAGGCGACGATGACCCGTGACCCCGCCGACCGCTGGACGATGGCCGAGGTGCAGCGGTTCCTCGCGGCCGGCCCCAGCGGCACCGTGCTGCACCCGGAGCCGACCACCACGGTCGCGGCCGGCAGCGCTGCCGGTGACGCGGCCGGCACCCAGGTGCTCCCCGTTGCCGTCCCACCGGTGCGCGCGGCTACGTCCGCCCCGGTGGAGCCGACGGTCCCCCGGGCCCCGCGCCCGGAGCCGACGGTCGCCGCGACCGCGGCGGCGAGCCCCGCGCCGGCTCCTGCGCCCGCGCCGACCACCGTCGCGCCCGCTCCGGCTCCGACCGGCACCGGTCGGCGTCGCCCCGGTGCCGCGACGATCGTGGTCGTCGTCGCCCTGGTCGTCTTCGCCCTGCTGGTCGCCTTCGCCCTGCTCACGGGCGGGAACGGCGGCAACGACCCCAGCGACGACGTCGCCCCCGAGCCGACCAGCTCGGGCTCCGGGTCCGGGTCGCCGTCCGAGTCGACCAGCGCGGAGCCGGCCGGGCCGACGCGCGCCGGGATGCAGGAGTTCATCACGAACTACCTGGCGACGGCGCCCACCGACCGGCGCACCGCCTTCGAGATGCTGACGCCGTCCTTCCAGGCCGCCAGCAGGGGCTACGCGGGCTACGACGGCTTCTGGAGCACCATCGCCAGCGCCTCGGTCGGCACGGTGCAGGCCAACCCGAAGACGCTCACGGTCAGCTACGGCGTGACCTACACGAAGACGGACGGCTCCACGACCGAGGACCAGGTCAGCCTGCAGCTGACCTACGACGCGGACACCGGGACCTACCTCATCGACGGCGAGGGCTGACCGGCCTCGAACGGCAGCGACGCGTAGCGCCGGACGTAGTGCCCCTCGGCGAACGTCCCGGCGGCCGCGTCGACGCTGAAGTCGGGCATCCGGGCCAGCAGCTCCTCGAGCACCACCCGCGCGGACAGCCGGGCCGCGGCCGCGCCGAGGCAGTGGTGCGCGCCGTGGCTGAACGTGAGGATCCGGCGCGGCCGGCGCCGGACGTCGAGCTCGTCGGCGTCGGCGCCGTACTCGCGCGGGTCGCGGTTGGCGGCGGCGTACAGCAGGAGCACGCGAGCGCCGGCGGGCAGGCAGCCGCCGTCGAGGTCGACCGCGCGCGTCGTCGTCCGGGCCAGCCCCTGCACGGGGCTGGCGAGGCGCAGCAGCTCCTCCACGGCGTCGGGCACGAGGTCCGGGTGCTCCACGAGGAGCCGTCGTTGCCCGGGGTGCTCCGCCAGGAGCTGGAGGCTCACGCCGAGCAGCCCCGTCGTCGTGTCGTTGCCCCCGGCCACCATCGTGAAGGCGAACCCGAGGACGCGCAGCACGCTGACGTCGTCGCCCGCGCGGGTCAGCTGCGAGATCGTGTCCTCGCCCGGGTCGGCCCGGCGCCGCTCGACCAGCCGGGCGAAGTAGTCGAGCATCTCGGCGGCGGCGTCCGCGCTGTCGCCGGGGCTGCCGGCGCTCGTGGCCGCGACGATCGCGTCGGTCCAGCCGTCGAAGCGCGGCCGGTCCGCGGAGGGGACACCGAGGTAGTGCGCCACCACCATGCTCGGCAGCGGCTTGAGCAGCGCGGCGACGATGTCGGCGGCACCCTGCCGGCGCACCTGCTCGAGCCGCTCCACGACGAACGCGCGCACCTGCGGCTCGAGCTCGCCCACCTGCCGGGGCGTGAAGCCGCGCGCCACCAGCCGGCGGAACGCCGTGTGGTCGGGCGGGTCGAGCATCACCATGGGCCGGAAGTCGCTCACGAGCGCGAGCTCGGCCTCGCCGTCGGTCATCGTGAGGCCCCGGGCCGAGGAGTACGTCGTGGTGTCGCGCGCGGCGTCGTACACGTCGGTGAAGCGGCTCAGGACCCAGAGGTCACCGTCCCCGACACGGTGCACGGGATCCCGCTCGCGCAGGGCGGCGTACGACGCCCACGGATCGCGCCAGGACTCCCCCGAACGCGGCGAGAACAGGGGCTCGGCCGCAGACATGGAACACGTTCTAGCACGGGCGGCGTCCGGTGGGCAGGGGTCGTGGGCCGCCATTGCCGCGTTGAGCGGACCGGGGTGCCACCGGCCCCCTATCGTGTGCCGCGGGAGGTGCCATGGACCTGACGACGCTGTACCGGGACATCGTCGAGACGTCACCCGACGGCATCTGGGTGTTCGACCTCGAGGGGCGCACCCTCTACGCGAACCCCGAGCTCGCCCGCATGTTCGGCGTCGAGGCCTCCGAGCTCACGGGCCTGACCTACTTCGACTCGCTCGACGAGGTCGGCCGCGGCCAGTTCGCCGCGCACCTCGAGAACGTGCGTGCCGGGCGGACCAACGAGACCGACGTCGAGAGCCAGTTCGTCCGGCGCGACGGCAGTGTCTTCTGGGTGCTGGTCAGCGAGAGCGCCCTGCACGGCCCCGACGGCGAGATCACCGCGGTGGTCCACCGGATCAGCGACTACCAGGGCCGGCGCCAGCTCCTCGACGAGGTGCGCACCAGCCAGCGGCGGCTCGAGGAGGCCCAGCGCATCGCGCGGATCGGCAGCTGGGAGTGGGACGTCGAGCGCGACGAGATCTCCGGCTCCCCCGAGCTCTTCGCGCTCTACGGGCTCGACCCGGCGTCGTTCCCGGCGGCGTACGACGACTTCCTCGGCATCGTGCACCCCAACGACCGTGCGGAGGTCGACGCGGCCGTCCGCTCGGCGCTCGACGGCGCCGAGACCTTCATCTTCGTGGCCCGGGTGCAGGGCGAGGACGACTGGGTCTGGACCCGCGGCCGGGGCGTCGCCTTCCGCGACGAGAGCGGCAAGGTCGTCGGGATGTCCGGGACCCACCAGGACATCACCGAGGCCAAGCAGGCCGAGGAGGCGCTCGAGGACTCCTTCACGCAGAACGCCCTCATGCAGGCCGTGGCCGTGGCGGCCAACGAGGCCCGGACCCTCACCGACGTGCTCGGGCACGCCCGCTCGCTGGTGCTGCTGCACGACGACTGGGAGCGCGCCCGCGGCTTCGTCCCGACCCCGGACGGCCGCGCCGTGGTGCCGCTCTACCTCTCCGACGCGGACCGCGAGGCGGACGAGGCCACCCCCGAGGCCACGGCGATGGAGATCGCGCTGGCGAACCGCGCCGTCGAGGTCCGGGGCTCGGTGTGGGACGACTCCCGACTGACGATCGCCTTCCCGGTGCTCTTCGACGACGAGATCTGCGCCGTCGTCACGATCACCTCCGCACCGCCGCTCTACCGCCACGAGATGATCCAGACGATGGTGGAGCAGGTCGCCGTGCAACTGGGGCGGGTGGCCGAGCGCGAGCGGGCCGAGCGGGCGCTGGCGAGCGCCCGCGACGACGCGATGGAGGCCTCCCGGCAGAAGTCGGAGTTCCTCGCCACGATGAGCCACGAGATCCGCACGCCGCTCAACGGCGTGATCGGGCTCAACGACCTGCTGCTCCGCACCGGGCTCGACCCGGACCAGGCCCGGCTCGCGTCCGGGGTGCAGGTCGCCAGCCGGGCGCTGCTCAGCGTCATCAACGACGTCCTCGACTTCTCCAAGATCGAGGCCGGGAAGCTCGAGCTGGAGCGCCTCGACTTCGAGGTGCGGCCGGTCTTCGACCAGGTCGCGAGCGTGCTGTCGGAGAGCGCCCGCGCCAAGGGCCTGGAGCTGGTGATCTCCTGCCACCCCGACGTCCCCGAGGTGCTGTCCGGGGACCCGACCCGGCTGGCGCAGGTGCTGACCAACCTGGGCTCGAACGCCGTGAAGTTCACCGAGCACGGCGAGGTCTTCGTGCGCGCGACCGCCTCCCCCACCGACGGCGGCGGCACCGAGCTGCACGTCGAGGTCACCGACACCGGTGTGGGCCTGGACGACGTCGACGTGGATGCGCTGTTCGACCCCTTCACCCAGGCCGACGCGTCCACGACGCGGGTGTACGGCGGCACCGGGCTCGGCCTGGCGATCGCCCGCGAGATCGTGGACGCCCTCGGCGGCGAGATCGGGCTGCGGCCGAACCCCGTCGGGGGCAGCGTCTTCTGGTTCACCGCGCGCTTCGAGGCCCCGACCGGCGCGGCGACGGACCCCGACGACGAGTACGCCCGCGCCTGGCTCCAGGGCAAGCGGGTGCTCGTCGTCGACGACCACGACCACAACCGGCAGATCCTGGCCGAGCAGCTCGAGTGGTGGCAGGTCCGCTCCATCGGCGTGGGCTCGGCCGACACCGCGATGGAGGCGCTGCACGCGGCGCACTCGTCCGGCGACCCCTTCGAGGCCGTGCTGCTCGACCTGGCGATGCCGTTCCGCGACGGGCTGGACCTGGCCGGCCAGATCCGCTCGGTGCCGGCGTACGACGACCTCGTGCTCGTCATGCTGACGTCGATCACCGCGCCCGACCCCGAGCGGGTGGCGCAGCACCGGATCGCCGCCTGCCTCACGAAGCCGGTGCTGTCCGGCGTGCTGCGCGGCACGCTCCTGGGCGAGCTGGCCGGCGTCGGGCCGCGGGCCTCCACCGCGGCCGCCGCGCCCGGGCCCGCGCACGAGCAGCACCGGGTGCTCGTCGTCGAGGACAACCCGGTCAACCAGATGGTCGCCGTCGGCCTCCTGGAGGCGCTGGGCTACGTCGCGGTCACCGCCGACGACGGCCTGGTCGCCCTCGACCTGCTGGCCGAGCAGCCCTTCGACCTCGTGCTCATGGACGTGCAGATGCCGCGGATGGACGGGTACGACGCCACCCGGGAGATCCGCGCGCACGAAACCCCCGCGCAGCGGATGCCCGTGATCGCCATGACGGCCGCGGCCGTCGAGGGTGAACGCGAGCGCTGCCTGGCTGCGGGGATGGATGATTTCCTCACCAAGCCCGTCGATCCCTCCGCCCTCACCCATGTGCTGGACCGTTGGCTGCAGAAGGAGCCCACCATGACCGTTCCCCCGGACGCGTCCCCCGAACCGACCGAGCCCCGACCCTTGTTCGAGGGCCTCGACCTCCCCCGTATCGACGAGCTGAGGGACCTCGATCCCGGGGACACGACCTACCTCGACCGCGCGATCGGCAACTTCGTGGCCAACTCGGTCACCACCATGGCCACCCTCCGCGAGCTGCACGGCGCCGGCGACGCCGAGCAGCTGAAGTACGTCGCCCACAAGCTCGCCGGCGGCGCGCTCAACCTCGGCGTGACCCCGGCGGGCCGGATCGCGCAGCAGCTCGAGATCGCCGCCGAGGGCGGGGACGTCGACGCAGCCGGCTCGCTGCTCGAGGACCTCGACACCGCCCTCGAGCAGGGTCGCTCGGCCGTGCTCGCCTACCAGGCGTCGTACTCCACGAATGGCGACCGCGCCTGAGCGCGGCGGGCACTACGCGTCGCGAATTCGGGTAAGAACCGGAGTGGACGCGCCACCCGGCGCCCAGGGACAGGAGGCACCATGAAGGGCTTGATCGGGATCATCGTGGTCGTGTGGCTGGTCATCGGCGCCGCGGCGGCCTTCCAGCGCGGCTACTTCGGCGACGGCCGCGACGTCACCTGCAAGACCACCGGCGACACCGCCCTGACCGTGGTCGCGGGTCCGCTCAACTACCTCGGCCTGAACCCCAAGGTCGACTGCAAGGTGCCCCAGCCGTCCAAGTGATCGACGTGGCGGCGCCTCACCTGGGGTGACCTGACCCGTTCGGGCCATCCCGACATGGCCCGAACGGGTCTGCGTCGGTGCCCGATCGGCCACGTACGGTCGGGCGGCATGAGCCTGCGCACCGCCCTCCTGCTCCCCGTCGCCACCGCGGCACTGGTGGCGTCCGGTGCCGCACCGGCCCTCGCCGGGCCCTCGTGGACACCGTCCGAGCCCCTGGCCGATCTCACCCCCGACCGCGTCGGACCCCCCGTCCTGGACGTGAACGCGGCGGGGGACGCGGTGCTCGCCGCCGTCCAGTCGTCCTTCGTGGGGCCGTCGCGCGTCGTCGCCTTCGCGCGCGGCGCCGGAGGCACCTGGCACCCCGCGGCGCTGCAGCCGGACGGATCCCGCAACGTCGGTGGCCCGCACGTCGCGGTGGACGGGTCCGGTCGCTCGATCGTCGCCTGGGTCGCGTCCGACGGCAGCCGCGCGAGCTCGCCGTACGTCGAGTACACGCTCTTCGCCCGCGGGGCCGAGGCGGACGTGACGGGAGGCCGGCCGCAGCTGCACGAGATCGCCACCCGCGACGGCGCGACCGTGAGCGGGCTCGAGGTCGCGGTGGGGATGTCGGGCGACCTCGCGGCCGTCTGGTACGACGAGGCGCACGACGAGGTCCAGGCCGCCACGGGGACGATCACCCACGGCTTCTCGGCCCCCTTCCCCCTCGCGGTCGCGAGCGGCCGGGTGCTCACCACCCAGGTCGGCGTCGACGCGGTCGGCGACGCCGTCTTCGCGTGGGAGGTGTCTGCTGGGGACCGTCACACCGTGCTCGCCACGACCCTGCCGCAGGGAGAGGCGCCCGGGCCGACCGTGGTCCTCGACGGCGACCAGCCGGGCGCCGCGGCCACCGGCCCGTCCCTGTCGGTGACCCCCGACGGCCAGACGCTGCTCGCGTGGGACCAGCACCGCTACGACGACCCGCACGAGGTGCGGTACGCCGTGCGCACCCACAGCCTCTCGAGCAGCTTCGCGTCGGGCACCTGGTCGGAGGTCGGCCGGGTCAGCCGGGAGGGTGAGGGGACGAACGGCGCCGCTCCCACCGCGGTGCTCACCCCGCAGGACCTCGCGGTCGTCACCTACGGCGACGACGCCCAGCACCTGGTGGCGGCCAGCCGCCCCGACGGCGGGGAGTTCGGCGGCCACGAGCAGCTCAGCGCCGCGGGGCAGGAGGTCTACGGGCCGGCCTCGCTGGACGCGGGATACCGGGGCGCCCTCGCCGTGAGCTTCCGCGCCTACGACGCGGAGGGCTCCTCGACCACGGTGAGCGCCTGGCGCGGCGCCACCGACACCGCGTTCGGCCACGCCGTCGAGGAGCCGGTCGGCGGCGGGTCCTCGATCGGGGTCGACGGCGAGGGCAACGCCTACCTGGCCGGCACCGTCTCGGAGTGCCTCGACCAGAAGTGCTACGACCACGCCTCCAGCATCGCCGCGCGGATCTTCGACCCGGTCGCTCCGACGCTGCGCGGCGTGAGCACCGTCGTCCGCCGGGCCGGCCGGGCCAGCACCTTCACCGCGATGGGCGTCGCCGACCGGATCTCGGAGCCGACCGTCACGTGGACCTTCGGCGACGGCACGGCGGCCGTGACCGGAGAGTCCGTGCGCCACCGCTTCCGCAAGCCCGGCACCTACCGGGTGCGGACCGTGGTCGAGGACGCGGCCGGCAACCGCACGCGCCACGTCACCAAGGTGCACGTCCGGCGGCGCTGAGGCCGCGCACCCGCGGACGCCGGCCGACGCACCGGCTCAGGAGTCGAGCAGCCGTCGGGTGGTGCCGTACTCCTCCGGGGTGATCTCGCCGCGGGCCAGCCGCTGGTCGAGCAGGTCGCGGGGCGACGCGGCCCCGGCGAGCAGCGTCGGCACGGTGGTGGCACCGGGGTGCGCCTGCTGCGGGTCGCGCTGCGTCGCACGCACCGCCCACACCGCCACGGCGGCGGCCAGACCCACCAGGAGCAGGACGAGCAGCAGCATGACCAGCCCCCCGCCGTACATCCCGGAGGAGCCGCCCATCATCCGGTCGGGGTCCCAGTCGTCCGTGCGCATCGCCCTCACCATCCCTTCGCCCCCAGCCTGACGGGGCCGGGGCCGCACGGTCAGGTGCGGACGTCCCGCGCCGGAGGGACCTTCGGCGGCTCAGGCCGGCTCGGCCTCCCAGGCCGACAGCGCGTCGCGCAGGCGGACCAGGCCGTCCCGGATCCGGCCCTTCGCGGTGCCGAGGGGGATCTGCATCAGCCGCGACACCTCGAGGTGGGTGTACCCGCCGAAGTAGGCGAGCTCCAGCGCCTGCCGCTGCGGGGCCGACAGCCCGGCCAGGGCGGTGCGGACGGTCTGGGCGGCGAGCGAGGCGTGCGCCGCCCTGGCGGTGTCGTCCACGGGGTCGTGTCGCCGCAGCTGCAGGTCGGAGGCGTCGCGACGGCGCCCCGCCTCGCTGCTGCGCACCCGGTCCACCGCGCGGTGGTGGGCCAGCGTCATCAGCCAGGACTGCCCCGACCCCCGCGCGGGGTCGTAGCGGTCCGCGGTCTGCCAGACCTCGAGGAGCACCTCCTGGGCGACCTCCTCGGCCTGGTGGGTGTCGCCGAGGATGCGCTGCGCGAGGCCGAGGACCCGCGCCGAGACCAGGTCGTACACCGCGGCGAAGGCCTCGGCGTCGTGGCGGCCGACGGCGACGAGCAGCAGATCGAGACCGTCGGTCCGATCGGGGTGTCCGGGCATGGGGGTTCCTTCTGGACGAAGAAGCTGGGGGACCCGAGGATTTTTCCCTTGTGTGCAAGTAACTTGTCCACAAGATAGCGGATCGGGTGCCACACTGGGAAGCATGGCCAGCACTCCGAGCACGCTTCCGACCCCCGGACTCTCCGAGCAGCTCTGCTTCGACCTGTACGCCGCCTCGCGTGCCGTGACCGCGGCCTACCGCCCGGTGCTGGCCGAGCACGGACTGACCTACCCGCAGTACCTCGTCCTGATCGTGCTCTGGGAGCACGGCACCTCGACGGTGCGCGACCTCGCCGACCACCTGCGTCTCGACCACGGGACGCTCACCCCGCTGCTGCGCCGGATGGAGCTGGGTGGGCACATCACCCGGCGCCGGTCGAGCGGCGACGAGCGGTACGTCGAGGTCGCCCTCACGCCGTCCGGTGACGCGCTGCGCAGCCACGCGAGCGGCATCCACTGCGACATGAAGGACGCCATCGGCCTCGACGAGGAGGGCTTCTCGGCCCTCCAGCTGGCCCTGCGCGTGCTGACCGACCGCGTCAGCCCGTGACCGGCGACCTGCGTAGGGCGGGTGGGGCTCGAACCCACGACCCAAGGATTATGAGTCCTCTGCTCTGACCGGCTGAGCTACCGCCCCGCGAGGGTGGAACCCTCGGACGCGAGAGCCTAGTCGGCCGCCCGGCCGGCGCCTCGCGGGGCGCTCGGCCGCGGACAGGAAACTCACAGGTTCGGCAGGTCCCGCACCTAGGTCCGGGCCACAGGATGGGGTCACCACCAGCCGAGGAGACCTCCGTGACCGCCGTCCAAGACGCGCCCGTCGTGCCGCGACCGGCCCCAGCCCCCGTGCCCGACTTCCGCCGGGTGCGCCGCGACGCCGTCGTCCGCCTCGTGGCGCTGTCGCTCACGTGGGCCAGCCTGCTCGTGGTGACCTACTGGTGGATCGCCGACCGCGGTCTGCAGGACCTGGCGGGGTGGGGCTCCGGCCTCACCTCGCTCGGGCGGCTGTCCGGGCTCGTGGCCTCCGACCTGCTGCTCGTGCAGGTGCTGCTGATGGCGCGGGTACCGTGGCTCGAGGCCGCCTTCGGCCAGGACCGCCTGGCCAAGCAGCACCGGCTGGTCGGCTTCACGTCGTTCAACCTGATGCTGGTCCACATCGTGCTCATCACGTGGGGGTACGCCGCCGGCTCGCTGCTCGCCTCGCCCGGTGAGCTGTGGAGCCTGACCACGACGTCGCCGGGCATGCTGCTCGCGGTCGCCGGGACGCTGTGCCTCTTCCTCGTCGTCGGCACCAGCATCCGGGCGGCGCGCAAGCGGCTGCGCTACGAGTCCTGGCACCTCATGCACCTCTACGCCTACCTCGGCGTGGGGTTGGCGCTCCCCCACCAGCTCTGGACCGGCCAGTCCTTCCTCGGCTCGACCGCGGCCACCGTCTACTGGTGGAGCGCCTGGGCCGCCGCGGCCGCCGCGATCCTGGTCTGGCGGGTGGCCCTGCCGCTGGTGCGCAGCGCCCGGCACCTGCTCGTCGTCACGGCCGTGGTGCCCGAGGGCGACGGGGTCGTCTCCGTGCACGTCGCCGGCCGCAACCTGCACCGGATGCGGGTCGAGGCCGGACAGTTCTTCACCTGGCGCTTCCTGGGCCGTCGCGGCTGGACCCGCGCGAACCCGTACTCCCTGTCCGCCGCACCCGACGGCCGCAGCCTCCGGATCACGATCAAGGCCGCCGGCGACGGCAGCGCCGCCGCGGCCGGCCTGCACCCCGGCACCCGGGTGCTGGTCGAGGGACCGTACGGCCGGCTCAGCCCGCGCTCGCGCAGCCGCCACAAGGTCGCCCTGATCGGCGCCGGGGTCGGCATCACCCCGCTGCGGGCGCTGGCCGAGGGCCTCGAGTACGCGCCCGGTGACGCGGTGCTGCTGCAGCGCTACACCGACGAGCCGCTCTTCGCCGACGAGCTCGACCGGCTGCACCGCGACCGCGGCCTCGCCGTCCTGCACCTGCCCGGCCGGCGCCGCTCACCCGACTCCTGGCTGGGGCCGCACGCCGGCACCGCCGACGACCTCTCCTGCCTGCGCTACTGGGTCCCGGACATCGCCGAGCGCGACGTCTACCTCTGCGGACCCGCCCCCTGGACCGAGGCGGTACGACGCACGCTCGCCGCCGCGGGCCTCCCTCCCGAGCACCTCCACGTCGAGACCTTCCAGTGGTGACCCTGACATGAAACGCATCGTCCTGTGGCTGATGAGCACGATCTCCGCGGTCGTCCTCCTCTTCGGCTACCACACCTCCACCTCCGGCGCCGTGAGCGCGTCGTCCGGGCTGACGCCGGTGACGTCGAGCGCGCCGAGCGGCTCGTCGGCCGCCACGTCGAGCACCGGCAACGGCAATGCCGGCGCGGGGTCCGGGTCCGGCGGGTCCGGCGACGCGTCGTCGGGCTCGTCCTCCTCGTCCGGGTCCTCGTCCTCGGGGTCCTCCGCCTCGGGCGCGAAGTCCGGGTCGGGCTCCGCGGCCTCGACGCCCACCACCGTGACCGGGGACACCGTCAACACGCAGTGGGGACCGGTCCAGGTCCAGCTCACGATCCAGGACGGCACGATCACCCAGGTCTCGGTGCCGGTCTACCCGAGCGGCAACGGCCGCGACCAGGAGATCAACTCCTACGCGCTGCCGATCCTCGTGCAGGACACCCTCGACGCCCAGAGCGCGAACATCTCGATGGTGAGCGGGGCGACCGTGACGAGCACCGGCTACCTGCAGTCGCTGCAGAGCGCGCTCGACCAGGCCTCGCTGTGAGTGCCGTGCGCACCGGCGGGCCGTCGTACGACACGCTCCACCGCCACGTCGACCACGTGATGGGGATGCCGGTCAGCCTGGCCCTGCGGGGCCGGCACGCCGACGACGACCGGGGCCGCGAGGCCTGGGCCGCGGTGATGGCCAGCCTGCGCGAGGCGGACCGGGTCTTCAGCACCTACCGGCCCGACTCGTTCGTCTCGCGGCTCGGTCGCGGCGAGATCGACCTGGCGTCGTGCCCGGTCGAGGTCACCGAGGTGCTGGCGCTCGGGCGGCGGGCACGGCACGAGTCCGGCGACGCGTTCACCCTGGAGCTGCCCGGACCGGACGGCACCGTGGTGCTCGACCCGAGCGGCGTCGTGAAGGGCTGGGCCGTCGAGCGGGCCTCGCAGCACCTGGCCGCGCTGCCCGACACCGACTTCGCGCTGTCGGCCGGCGGCGACCTGGTGTGCCGGACCACCACCGAGGGCGCCGGGCCGTGGCAGATCGGCATCGAGGACCCGCACGACCCGTCCCGGGTGCTGGCGGTCGTGCCCGTGCACACCGGCGCGGTGGCGACGTCCGGCACGGCGCACCGCGGCGCGCACCTGGTCGACGGTCGCACCGGGCTGGCGCCGGTCGGCGTCGCCTCGGTGACCGTGATCGCGTCGTCGCTCACCTGGGCGGACATCGACGCGACGGCGGCCTACGCCCGCGGGCGGGACGCGGCCGACTGGCTGCGCACCCGGCCGGGCCGCTCGGCCCTGGTGGTGTGGGCCGACGGCACGACCGAGAGCCTCGCGGTGCCGCGCCGGGCGGGGACGCTGGCCGCGTCCCGGTAGTTCAGTCGTTCCGGGCCGAGTCCACGACCAGCGCGAGGGCGTTGAGGCCGGCCCAGCCGATCGTGACGGCGAGGACCTTCTTGCGGACGTCGGCGTCGCTCGTCCGGGTCGAGAGCAGGGCCGCGTCGCCGAGGTCCATCGCGATCCGCATCAGCATGGCCGCCTTGACCGTCCGGTCCGACCTGCCGAAGATCCCGAGCGAGCTGATCGCGAGGTCGCGCACGCCGTACGTCTGCGCGAGCAGGTTGAGGCCGGGCATGTCGCGCTTGTCGGCCTCCAGCGCGTTGCCGAGGTGCTCCGGGCTGGCGAGCGCGAAGGCGCCGTAGCCGGCGGTGGCCGTGGACATGAGGCGACTCAGCTTGTAGGACATGCCGCCACGCTAGCCGGGGGTGCCGAACCGGCCCTCACCCCGGCAGGTGGCCGAGCACCGGGGCGTCCAGCAGCGCGGCCAGCGACGCGGCGCCGGCACCGGCGAAGCTGTCGAGCTCCTCGTCGTTCATCGGCGGGGTGCAGCGCAGCCAGGTCTCGGTCCGGCCGAGCCGGCCGAGCTGCAGGGCGGCGGGCAGCGCGGCGCGGAGCTCCGCCAGCGGCGCCCGGTCGCTCCACACCTCGAGCGCGGCCTCGGCCACCCGCCACAGCCGCGGGTCGTCGGGGCCGGCGCCGAGCCGGGCGGCCAGCATCTCCAGCGGGATCGCCAGCACGGCGAGGGGCTCCATCACGAGGGCGTCGCCGAAGTCGAAGAACCGCAGCCCGTCCTCCCGGTCGAAGACGTTGTTGCCGTGCAGGTCGTTGTGCACCAGCGTCGCGGGCAGGCCGAGCGCCGCGACCTGCTCCGCCCAGCGCCGTACGACGGGCAGGTGGGCGCGCAGCGCGGCGAGCCGGTCCGGTGCCAGCGCGCGACGGTCGCCGGCGGGCAGCGCGGCGAACCCGTCGAGCCGCTGCGCGACGTACTCCTCGGCATCGGCCGGCAGCAGGCGGGACACCCCGGCCGCGACCAGCCCGTCGACGTGCGGCACCAGCGCCCGCTGCAGCGCGGCGCCGGCGGCGACGACGCGACGCCAGGTGTCGAGGTCACCCTCGCCGAGCACGGGGCCCTGGTCGGGCGTCAGCAGCAGGCCGCGGTCGAGGTCCACCGCGGTGAGCGGCACGACGTGCTGCGGCACCAGCCGGACCAGCTCGGCGAGCAGCGCCGCCTCGAACGGCTGGGTCGCGCAGTTCTGCTTCGCGTAGTGCACCCCGCCCGGGGTCACGGCCCGCCACACCGACGCCCACGCCCGGACCTTGACCGGCTCGAGCGAGGTCGGCTCGCCCGTCTCCCGGGCGACCCACGCGCGCAGCTCGTCGCGGTACCCGGCCGACCGCCAGCGCTCGCTGGCCGACGGAAGCTGCAGACCGACGTCGATCCAGCCCCCGACCCAACCCTCGGGAGCGCCCGTCACCCGGCGTCCTGGCGCTGCATCTCGTGCAGGATCTCGGCGGTCGTGTAGCCGAAGGCGGCGTTGGTGCGGTACATCGCGGTGTTCGTCGGGTCGGTCCACGTGTGCAGGAGCCGCCGGTCCGGGTGCTCGGCGCGGAGGACGTCGAGGGTGGCGAGCTTGAGCTGCATCCCCAGCCCGTGCCCGCGGTGCGCGGGCATCACGAGGGTGTCGTCCTGGAGCGCGTCGAGGCTGTCGCGCGGCAGGAACAGCAGCGAGTAGCCGGCCATCTCCCCGTCCGTCGTCCGTCGCGCCGCCGCGACGACCTGGTGGTAGAGCGGGGCCATCCGCTCCTCCTCGGTGCGCAGCCGCTCCTCGTCCATGACGGTCGGCACGAGGGCCACGTCGCCGAGCGGGACGTCCTGCGCCATCTGCGTGCGCATCCGGCAGTACGCCGCCCGGAGCTCGTCCGGGCAGCGCGAGCGCCACGTGAGGATCTCGTAGCCCGGCGTCGCGCGGCGCAGCGCGTCCGCACGGACCCGGTCGGCCGGCAGCGGCATCGCGAGGTGCTCCTCCTCGTGCACGCTGGTGAAGCCGAGGGCGGTGCTGAACGCCATCCCGGCTGCCACCTCCCCGGCGACCTCCACGGCCGGCCGTTCTCGGGGGTCCGGCAGCAGCAGCTCGCCGAGCAGCGTGGTCCGACCGGCCGCGCGTCGGCGGCGGTCGACCTCGTCGAAGAGCAGCCGGCCGATCCCCCGGCGCCGGTGAGCCGGCACCACGTGGACCGACACCTCGGCCAGGTGCGGGTTGTCGCGCAGCGGCAGCTCGAGCTCCGCGACGCCGACCACCTCGTCGCCCTCGACCGCCGCGACCAGCTCACGCCGGATGTACGGGCTCGGCGTCCGCGCCGACCCGGCCAGGGCGCCCCAGGTGCGACTGATCGGCCGCGGCCGGTCGTGGTCGATCGAGGCCTGCTCGGCCTCGAACCAGGCCAGCAGGGCCTGCTCGTCGTGCGGATCGATGGTGACCAGGTCCGTCATGCGTCCACCCAACCCGACCCGTCCGGGCACCGCCACCGGATTCGGGCCGGTGGTCCTCCCGCACAAAGGGTCCGCGGCGATGTGGTGCCGGGCCACATGGACGTGACGCCCGTCACCCCGGAGGGTGGGGGCATGCTCACTCGGACCCTCGCCACCGCCGGGCTGCTCGTCGGCTCGCTGCTCGTGGCCACGCCTGTCGGCGCCGCACCCGCTCCCACCGCCGCGACGCCCTCGGTGGCTGTTGCCGCGCAGGCCGGCCACTGCGCGCGCCAGGGCCGCATCGACGTCCCCCGGGCGCCGATGCAGAAGGCCGACTGCCTCGACGACCTGACCACGGCCGGGACGTCGACCAACGGGCACACCGACCAGTCCGACTGGGCCTCGCTGAACGCCCCCGGCACCGACAACCCCACCGGGGTGCCGGGCATCCAGGTCGACGGCTACTTCCCCGACTCCTCCACCTCCAACACCCGCAACGGGTGGAACCACGACAGCCAGTTCGTGATCCGGCTGCCCGACAAGTGGAACGGCAAGATCGTCGTCAGCGGCGCGCCCGGCACCCGCTCGCAGTACGCCGGGGACTTCATCTTCAGCGACTGGGTGCTCGCCCAGGGCTACGCCTACGCCAGCACGGACAAGGGCAACGGCGGGACGTCCTTCTACGACGACGGCGGCAAGCCGGGCGACTCGATCGCGGAGTGGAACCACCGCGTCACGCAGCTGACGCGGGCGACCAAGAAGGTCGCGGCGCAGCGCTACGGCCACGCCCCCCGTCGTACCTATCTCTTCGGGATCTCCAACGGCGGCTACCTCGTGCGCTGGCAGCTCGAGAACCGGCCCGGCCTCTACGACGGCGGGGTCGACTGGGAGGGCACGCTCTACCAGGAGCAGTCGCCGAACCTGCTGACCTACCTGCCCGTCGCGCTGCGCAACTACCCGGCGTACGCCGCCACCGGCGACCAGGCCGCGCACGACCGGATGATCAGGGCCGGGTTCGCGAAGGGTTCGGAGTTCACCTGGGACTACCACTACGGCGTCTACTGGGACCTGACGCAGCGGGTCTACCGCGAGGAGCTCGACCCGTCGTACGACGGCGACACCAAGGCCGGCACGCCGTTCTGCCCGAGCGGCACGCCGAGCTGCGACGCGGACTACCACTACGCGAAGCGGCCGGTCGCGCACCGGGCGCTGGCGAAGGTGGCGCTGACCGGTGACATCCGCCGGCCGATGCTGACCGTGCACGGCACCATCGACGCACTGCTGCCGATCGCGACCGACTCCGACGTCTACGACCGCAAGATCAAGCGCCAGGGTCGCGGGGCGCTGCACCGCTACTACCGGATCGTCGGCGGCACCCACGTCGACGGGCTGAACGGCGAGTTCGGCGACCGGGTCCGCCCGATCCTGCCGTGCGCCCGCGCCGCGTTCACGCGGATGGTGAAGTGGGTCGAGCGCGACGTGCGGCCGCCCGCGAGCCGGACAGTCCCGCGCGCGCCGGAGCCCTACGACGAGACGAACCGCTGCTCGCTGCGCTGACCGGGGGCACACTGGGGGCGTGATGCGCGTCCCCGTCGTCGGTGCCCTCCTCGGTGTGCTGCTCGGTGCCCTCCTGGTGCTGGGCGGCGCGGCGGCCCCGGCGTCGGCGTCCTGCGCCGCGGACGTCGGGCCGGACGGCTCGGACATCGTCTTCGTGGGCGTCGCCCAGGAGGAGCGGCGCGGCTTCACGCGGTTCTCCGTGGACCAGGTGTGGTCCGGCCCGGACCTTGCCCCGACCGTCTGGGTGCTGTCGGGTCAGGAGCAGGGCGCGTTCCCACTGTGGCTCGTCCAGTCGTCCGGGAGCTCCGACGACGCCTCGTTCGAGCCCGGGACGGCGTACGTCGTCGGCACCTCCGCACCGCGCTTCGGCACCGGCGCCTGCTCGAGCGTGGAGGCCACCCCGGCCGAGCTGGCCGCAGCCCCCGCGGACGCCCGCGAGCCGGTCGCGGGCGGGCTCACCGGCGCCGACCCGCCGATCGGCGCCCTCGCCACCACCGGGCTCGTGCTCGGCGGGGTGGCGCTGCTCGTGCTGCTGCGCGTCCTGGTCTGGCGGCGCCGGGCCCGGCGGCTCTCCGAGCTCGCGCGCGGCTGACGGGTTGCCGGCGTACGACACCTCGCGTCAGCGAGGAGTCTGCGGCGCACCGGGTGCGGCTCGGACTCCGCGCTGACGCGGCGATGGTCCGGACATGCAGAACGGACCTCGTCTCGCAGTGAGACGGGCCCGTTCTGGTGGCTCCCCCGGTTGGACTCGAACCAACAACCCTCCGATTAACAGTCGAATGCTCTGCCAGTTGAGCTACAGGGGATCGGTTGCCGCGGGAAACATTAGCAAGGTCGGGTCACCGGGAAAAATCGGGATGCCCTCCGGGCGTCGCGGCGGGCGGCGGTGCCCGGTCAGGTGAGGCCGAGCTCGTCGCGGGCGGCGAGGAGGGCGTCGTCGGCGGCCGTCCGGACGAGCGGGTCGTCGGGGTCGATGCCCTCGTCGTACTCGAAGACCCAGGCGACCGGCTGGTCCCCGCGGGGGGCGCGGCGGGCGATCACGCGGACCCCGCGACGACCGTCGACGGGCACGTGGCGCTGCAGCACGACGCTGGCGGTGATCCGCTCGCGGACCAGCTCCAGCAGCAGCCGGGGCTCCTCGATGACGAAGACGTGCTCGGGCCGCGGCTCGCCCCAGGTGCCCACCTCGCTGACGCGCAGGGTGGTGGTGTCGAGGTCCCAGTCGGCGGCCTGGAGCCGCTCCCACGGCACCGCGCCGTCGGGCAGGTGCAGGGCGTCGCGGCTGCCGCCGACGGGGCCGCGGTCGGTGTCGGCCCAGGCGAGGACGCGCTCCCCCGGGGCGAGCCCGTCCGGCGCCTTGTCGCGGGTGCGGGGCAGCCTCACTCCGTGGTCCCGATCGTGCGCTCGCGCAGCTTGCGGCGGTGCTGCTCAAGGGCCGCGAGCTCGCCGAACATGCGGTTGTACTCGGTGGCGTTCTCGACCGGGTTGGTGCGCTGCAGGCGCGACTTCACCTCGGTGATGCGGCGCAGGGTGGTGAGCTCGAGCAGCTTGAAGACGTGGAGCGCGACGTACGCCGCATCCGGCTCCTTGGCGGTCCGCAGCGGCTCGACGCCGAGCGCGCTGATCGCCGAGGAGACCGCCGGGTCGGTCGCACCGGCCCGCAGCGTTGTCGCCCAGCCGGGGTCGCCGGCGCCGCGGGCGGGGCCGCCGGCCTTCTCGACCAGCTCCCAGACGCCGCGGTAGATCGGGTGCGTGAAGTCGTTGACCCCCACCTCGGCCGTCGTCCGCCCGATCGCCATCGGGTGCTGCAGCACCAGCTTGAGCGTCTCGCGCTCCATGCTGAAGCGCGGGTCGCGCAGGTCCGGCACGGGGTTGCGCGACGGGGCGGGTGGCTGCTCGGGCTCGCCCTGGCCCGGGGCCTGACGCCGGTGGTCGCGCTGGTCGCGCTGGTCGGGTCGCGGCGCGGGGCGGTTGGCGGCCCGGCGTACCTCCGCGCGGGCCTCCTCCATGTCGACCCCGATCATCCCGGCGAGCTCGCGGGAGAACGCGTCGACCTTGGACTTGTCGCGGATGCTCGAGACCAGCCGGGCGGCCTCGCGGAGGGCGTCGATGCGGCCGTCGGCGCGGTCGAGGTCGTACTTGCTCACGATGTTGGCGAGGACGAAGCGGTAGAGCGGGACCCGGCGCGCGACCAGCTCCCGCACGGACGCGTCGCCGCTCTTGATGCGCAGGTCGCAGGGGTCCATGCCGGTCGGCTCGACGGCGACGTACGTCTGGGACACGAAGTTCTGGTCGCCGCCGAAGGCGCGCAGCGCGGCCTTCTGTCCGGCGGCGTCGCCGTCGAAAGTGAAGATCACCTCGCCGCGGAACTCCTCGTGGTCGTTGAGGAAGCGGCGCAGGACGCGCGAGTGCTCGTCGCCGAAGGCGGTGCCGCAGGTCGCGACGGCCGTGCCGACGCCGGCGAGGTGGCAGGCCATCACGTCGGTGTAGCCCTCGACGATGACCGCCTGCGACGAGCGGGCGATCTCGCGGCGGGCCAGGTCGATGCCGTAGAGGACCTGGCTCTTCTTGTAGATCGGCGTCTCGGAGGTGTTGAGGTACTTCGCGTCGATGCGGTCGTCGTCGAAGATCCGCCGCGCGCCGAAGCCGATGGTGTCGCCGCTCGCGTCGCGGATCGGCCAGAGCAGGCGGCCGCGGAAGCGGTCGTACGCCGAGCGGCCGACCGCGACGAGCCCGCCGACCACGAGCTCCTCCTGGCTGAACGCCTTGGCGCGCAGGTGCTTGAACAGCGCCTCGCCGTCCCTCGGGGCGAAGCCGATGCCGAACGTGTCCGCCGCGGCCTGGTCGAAGCCGCGCTCGGCGAGGAACTGCCGCGCGACGATCGCGTCCGGGGTGGCCAGCTGCCCGGCGTAGAACTCCTGCGCCTCGCGGTGCGCCTCGATCAGCCGCTGGCGCGCCGGCCCCTTGGGCCGGTTGTCCGGGACGTCGCCCTCCTCGCGCCGGAGCTGGACGCCGTACTTGTCGGCGAGCCGCTCGACGGCCTCACCGAAGTTGAGGGCGTCGATCTCCATCAGGAAGTTGATGACGTCGCCGCCCTTCTGGCAGCCGAAACAGTTCCCGGTGAGGATGTTGTCCTCGAGCGTGAAGGCGTGACCGTCCTCGACCTCCGCGCAGTACACCTCCTCAACTCGGTCCGTGCTCTCGACGGACTGCACGACCCAGCCGCGTCGCGCGTACTGCTTGGTCGCCGACACGAACCGGTCCCGGTGCGCATCGAGCAGGAAGAACGACTCGGTCAGGTCCTCGTTGACGAAGTGCACCCGGTGCAGCTCGGAGGGCTCTCGACCCGGGAACCCCTCGCGCACCTGCGTGGTGATGCCGTAGGTCGCGATCCCCAGGCGTGTGCACACGTGTCGGACGAACTCGAGGTCCGCTCGGTTCGCCGAGTTCAGGATCACGGTGCCGTCAGCCGCGACGCAACCGTCAGCAGCGAAGTAGCCGGCGAGCCAGCCGTACAAGTACGACACCGACTCGTCGGCAGCCGGGAGCTCCTTGAAGAACCGGGGCAGATCGTGCACGAGGAGGTTCGGTCCCGACGACGAGGTGTGGCTGTTGGGGAACCACTTCAGCATCGCCAGGTCCTTGGGCGGGCAGAGCTGCGCTCGACTCCCGGTGCCGGCTCGGGTCCCGTCGCCGTACGTGAACCCGTGTGCGATGCCGAACGGTGACGGGGTGGTCCGTTGGATGCGCGATCGAGGGAACTTGGGGACGAGGCCGTCCCCCTCCTTGAGGTCGCGGGTCAGCACTTCACGGCTCTTGAGTCCGCCACCGCCGCAACGGATGAACCACCGGTGCTCGTCGGTGGCGAAGATCTCCTTGCGCTGCCGGTTCCGGGTGACGGTGATCTTCATCAGCGGCTGCACGCCATACGCACGGAACGGAGCCTCGATCCAGTCACCCCTGGCCCCGAGGATCTTGTGCGTCCCGCCCGCCAGCTCACCGATCGGTCGGACACCATCCCAGGTCAGCACGCGCGTCTCACCGGCCAGGCAGTGGAAGAACCCCCGCGCGGGCGTGACGTGGAACGACGGCGACTTCTCGTCGTGGAACGGGCACAGGCCCTTCTGGGAGCCACCGCCGGCGTTGCGCAGGGTGACGTACTGCGACACGACCTCGTCGATGCGCGCCTTCTCGCGCACCTCGACGATGCTCTCCTCGCGAATCCGGCCCACCACGGTGCGGAGTCTACGGGCGCCCGCGTGGCGCCGGGGCCGGGCTCCACAGGTGGGTGCAGGTGCAGCGCTGTGGGCGGTGCAGGCGCCGCCACCCGCGGTGGGGCAGCCACCGATCTCGGCGACAGGACGGTGGCCTGCTCACCGCTGGGGAGCAGATCGCGCCCCACCCGTGTGCAGATGCGCCGACTCGACCCTCCCAGCGCGTGCAGATACGCCGACTCGGCGGGTCAGTACTCCCCCGACATCACGTTCGCGAGCGGCTCGCCTGCGGCGAACCGGTGCAGCTGGTCGCGGACGAGCCGGTGGGCGCGGGGCCACATGGCGCTGCTGGCGCCACCGACGTGCGGGGAGATGAGGACGCCGGGGGCCTGCCACAGAGGGCTGTCCGGCGGGAGGGGCTCGGTGTCGAAGACGTCGAGGGCTGCGAAGACGGTGCCTGCGTGCAGCGCGGCCACGAGGGCGTCGGTGTCGACGACGGCGCCGCGGGCGACGTTGACCAGCAGGGCGTCGTCCTTCATCCGGGCCAGGAAGTCGGCGTCGACGAGCCCGCGGGTCTCGTCCGTGAGCGGCACGATCAGGATCACGACGTCGGCGTCGGGCAGCAGCGAGGGCAGGTCGCCGATCGGGTGGACGCCCTCACGCGCCGACCGGGCGACACGGACGACCTCGACCTCGAAGGGGCGCAGCCGCGCCTCGATCGCCTCGCCGATGGCGCCGTACCCGACCAGCAGCACCCGCTTGTCGGCGAGCGCGGGGCGCCACGCCGGCTCCCAGGACGCGCGGCCCTGGGCACGGACGAAGTCCGGGATGCCGCGCAGAGACGACAGCACCAGGGTGAGCGCGAGCTCGGCGGTCGACGTGTCGTGGATGCCGCGCCCGTTGCAGAGCGCGACGCCGTCGGGGACGTGCGCGCGGACGCTGTCGACGCCGGCGGTCAGCGTCTGCACGACCTCCAGGCCCGTCATCCGCGGGAGGACGTCGCCGACCGCGCTGCCCAGGCGGTACGGCGTCACGTAGAACGCCACGTCGCCGACCGAGTCCGGGACGTGCTCGGTGGGGTCGACCACCTCGTAGCGCAGCCCGCTCGGCGGGTCCCCGAGCAGCTCGGGGTCGAACGGGAGCCAGACGAGAGGTGAGGTCACGCCCTCGACGATAGGAGACGGGCGTGCAGCGACACCGCACTGGCATCGGTCAGGGACGCGACCTGGTCGATCACGACCCGCAGCCGGGCGGGGTCGTCGGCGCAGGCGTGCCAGTCGTCGGCGAACGGCCGCTCGAGCGCCTCGGGCCCCCGGTGGGCCAGCAGCGCGACCAGCTCCGCGAGCAGCTCGCGCTGGCGGACCATCAGCTCGACGCGGTCGTCGGCCTGCATGACGTAGTGCGCGGCGATCCCCTTGAGCACCGCCATCTCGTGCCGCGCCTGCTCGGGCACGACCACGTCGGCGGCGTACCGCGCGAAGGGGCCCTCGGCCGCCGCGAACGTCGCGTGCTGGGCCGAGGCGCAGAACCGGCCGATCAGGTCGCTCGTGAGGTTCTTGAGGGCGGCCAGGCTGCGCCGGCTGCCGTCGTACGGCGTGGTCGGCCAGCTCTCGACCGCCTGCATGCCGTCCAGCGCGGCGTCGAGGGCCGCGTCCGGGACGCCGGGGAGGTACCAGTCGCGCACGGTCGCCCAGACCCCCGCGCGGTCGAGGGTCGTGAGGTCGATGCGCCCCACGACGACGCCGTCCTCGATGTCGTGGACGGAGTAGGCGACGTCGTCGGCGAGGTCCATCACCTGCGCCTCGAAGCACTGGCGGGTGCCCTCGATGCCGGACCGCAGCCAGTCGAAGACCGGCTTGTCGTCGTCGTAGACGCCGAACTTGCGGATCACCCGCGGGGAGCCGTCGGCGTGCACGCCCTGGGGCTCCTCGGCGTGGGTGCGGAGCCAGGGGTACTTCGTGCAGGCATCCAGCGTCGCCCGGGTGAGGTTGAGCCCCACCGAGCGGCCGTCCGCGTCGAGCGACTTGGCCTCGAGCCGGGTCAGCAGGCGCAGCGTCTGGGCGTTGCCCTCGAAGCCGCCGCAGCCCTCGCTGAGCTCGGCCAGCACCCGCTCCCCGTTGTGGCCGAACGGCGGGTGGCCCATGTCGTGGGCCAACGCGGCCGTCTCGGCGATGTCCGGGTGGCAGCCCAGCGCGCGCGAGAGGTCGCGGGCCACCTGCGCCACCTCGAGGCTGTGGGTCAGCCGGTTGCGCACGAAGTCGTCGCTCTGCGGCCCGACCACCTGGGTCTTGGCCGCCAGCCGGCGCGACGCCGCGGCGTGCACCACGCGGGCGCGGTCACGCTCGAACGGCGTGCGCTCGGGGGCGACCACCCGCTTGGGCGGCTCGTCCACGAGGCGCTCGCGTGCGGAGGCGTCGTACAGGTCCAGGGAGTCCATCGGTGGCGACCCTACTCAGCGCCGCCGACGGACCCCGTCCGGGTCAGCGCAATCTCGTGGGAACCCCGGCGGCTCCTCGACGCGTCTGACGACCAGCGGGACACGACGGGCAGGCACGACGGACGAGGATGGTGGCGTGGACGGGGACGGTCGGGACGCCGAGTTCAGCGAGTACGTCGCGGCGCGCTGGCCCCGACTCGTGCGATCCGCCGTGCTCCTCGGCTGCTCGCCCGTCGAGGCGGAGGACGTGGTCCAGGTTGCCCTGACCCGGTGCCTCGTGAGCTGGTCCCGGGTCCGCCGCGCCGACGACCGCGACGCCTACGTCCACCGGGTGCTCATCAACACCTTCACCTCCACCCGTCGCCGCCACTGGACACGCGAGCACCCGGTCGCCGACGTGCCCGACCGGCAGCACGTCGACGACACAGCGGCGTACGACGACGCCGACGCGGTCTCCCGGTCCTTGAAGCGGCTGACCCCCGAGCACCGCACCGTGGTCGTGCTCCGGTACTACTCCCACCTCACCGAACGGCAGATGGCCACCGTGCTCGGCATCCGTCCCGGCACGGTCAAGTCCCGCCTCTCGCGAGCGATGAGGCTCCTGGCCGACGATCCCCAGCTCTCCGACCTGCGAGGTGCACGATGAGCGATCACGAGCTCGCCGACCTGCTCGAGCGGTCCGCCGACCGTGTCAGCGTGAGCCAGCCTCCACTGGCCGACATCAGGAACGCAGCGTGCCGCACGCGGCGTCGCCGGGCGGCGCTGGGCGGCGTCGTGGCCGTCGCGGCCGTGGCGGCGGTGATCGGCGGCGCCGCGCTCGCCCCCTCGCGGTCGACGGACCCCGGCCAGCGAGATCCACGCCCCCCGGCCGCTGCGGGCAACGGCGATCCGGCGCCGCCCGGCACCCGACTGGTGGGCATCGGGCGCACGGCGATCGCCGTGCCCGAGGACTGGGGAACGAATCAGGTCCAGTGCGGTGCCGCCACGCGCCCGACCGTGGTCATCGACATGCCGGTCCGACCGGCCTGTGGCCTGAGCAGCCCGCGGCTGTTCGACAGCGTGTGGATCGAGCCTGGCGTGAACCGATCCCTGTTTGTCCCCGTCGAGGACGTCGAGATCGACGGCGTGACGGCCCGACGCGACGAGGTCTCGTGTGATGCGACGGGCGTTGGCCGGGGCCGGCTGTGCACCGGGACCGTCTACCTCCCCTCGGAAGACGCCTCCTACCAGGCACAAGCGACGTCGGCGCCGCGGGTCCGCGAGATCCTGTCGTGGATCCGGGTCCTCGCGAACGGGGTCGCGGTGCCCGGTTTCGCAGGATTCGACCTGGACCACCAGGACGCGGACGCCGGGGCGCACTACCGCGCCGCCTTGGAGGACGCCGGTCTCCGGGTCGAGGTCACCACGGAGCCCCGCCCCGGAGCGAAGGCGGGCTACGTGCTGGACGTCGAGCCCGCTCCCGGCACCGTGCTCGCACCCGGCGACGTCGTGCGGATGACCGAGGTCGCGGATCCCCGAGGTCCGGCCGACGAGGTCAGCATCGAGGTCAACTCGCTCGGGCCGGGCGACAACATGGATTACCGGGGTCGCACCGACCAGCAGATCCGGGCCGGCACGACGTTGCGCGTCGACCTCGGCGCGACGGTCTGGGTGTTCGGTCAGGGCAGCCGGATCGGCACGCTGACCGGCACCCTCGCCGGAAGCTCCCTCGTGCCGGACGACGCACCGGGGCCCAACCGTGGCCGGATCTGGCGCGCCATGGCTCGCGGGACCACCACGCTCCTGATCAGCATCGTCGCCGACGGTCAGCCGGTCCGGCTGGGCTCCGTCACCGTGGTGGTCCGCTGAGCGGTCGTCCGACTCAGTAGACGGAGACGTGCACGTGGTCGTAGTGGTCGGCCGTGGCCGACCCGCGCGAGGGCATGTAGCGCCAGCCCTCGCTCGACCGCTCCGGCGTCCAGATGTGCTGGCGCCAGATGATGTCGTAGAGGTGCAGCTCCGAGGCGTGCGCCTGCAGGAACGCCGCGATCGCGTTGCCGAGCTCGACGTCGCTGTTCATGATGTCGATGGCCTTGCCCGAGGCGTGCTCGCCGTGGGCGTCGTAGCCGCCGTACGTCGTGATCTGCGGGAAGGCGTGGCACACGGCGCGGTAGACCATGACGGCGCTCGACGTGAGGCCGCTCTCGGTGCTGCTGTCCGGGCACGGGGCGGTGGACAGGCCGGCGGTGGCGCCCGTCGCGGCAGCAGCCGGCTCCGGCTTGTCCTCGGCGAGGTAGCCCGCGGTCACCCAGCGGGACTTGCCGTCGATGACGAGCTCGACGCGCTCGGCGGCCTTGCGGCCGGTGACGAGGACCTTCTTCGAGGCCTTGATCTCGCCGACCTTGGAGGCGTCCTTGCCGGGACCGCTCCACAGGTTGAGCAGCGTGGTGGTCCACAGGCGGGTGTCGGCCCCGCGGACGGCCTTCAGGGTGGCCGTGCGGGACATGTTCGCGTCGAAGGCCTTCTGGAAGGCCCGCTTGTCCTGGAGGTCCAGGCGGGACGTCGAGCGGGACACGACCTCGCGGCCGCTGATGTCGGCGGTCGCGCTCTCGGTGGCGACGACGTCGTGGACGACCGGCGCGCTGGTCAGGACGCCGATCGTGACGACCGATGCGGTCGCCAGGAAGGCGAGGGGGCCGGCCACGAGGGCGGCCTTGGGCTTGGAGCGGGCATTGGTGTCCCGCTTGTGGCTTTGGTGCGCCACAGCGCTGATCCTTTGCTGCAGAAGACGGGGGACTTCCGAGAGACACGTTTCCGTTGGTAACGAAAGCGCAACGAGGACCGAGTGAAGCACACGCCGAAACCCCTGTCCCAATTGTGGACAAGGATTTCGGTCGTGTTCCCGATCACCCGATCGGTGACCCCGATCACGCGGACGGGACGACGGGTGGACGGCAGCTTCACGGCGGGGTACGCCGGCCGGCTCAGCCGCCGGTGACCTCGGTGGCGTCCTCCTGCAGGTGCGCGCCGCTGCCGTCGGTGTCGTCGAGCCACCCGTCGGGGAGCGCGACGCGGGCCCGCGGCGAGCCCTGCCGGCCGCGCGGGGTGCCCAGCTCGAGCACGGGGAACGGCTCGGCCGGGTCCAGCTCCGCGAGGAGCGCGTCGACCTCCGCGAGCGACGTCACCAGGGCGAGCGCGCGGCGCAGGGTGCCGCCGGCGGCGAAGCCCTTGAGGTACCACGACACGTGCTTGCGGAACTCCTTGCAGCCCCGCTCCTCCCCCATGTGCTGGCACAGCAGCTCGGCGTGGCGGCGCATCACGTCGCGGACCTCGCCCAGGGTCGGCAGGGTCGCGACGCTCTCGCCGGCGAACGCGGCCGCGAGGTCGCGGAACAGCCACGGCCGGCCCAGGCAGCCGCGGCCCACGACCACGCCCGCGGCCCCGGTCTGCTCGACCATTCGCAGCGCGTCGGCCGCCTCCCAGATGTCGCCGTTGCCCAGCACGGGGATGTCGACGTGCTCGACGAGGGCGCCGATCGCGTCCCAGTCGGCGGCACCGGAGTAGGCCTGCACGACCGTGCGGCCGTGCAGCGCGATCGCGGCGACCCCGGTCTCCTGGGCGATCCGGCCGGCGTCGAGGTAGGTCAGGTGGTCGTCGTCGAGGCCCTTGCGGGTCTTGATCGTGACGGGCACGTCGTACGGCGTCGCCGCGGCGACGGCCTCCTCGAGGATCTCGGCCAGCAGGCCGCGCTTCCACGGCAGCGCGCCGCCGCCGCCCTTGCGCGTCACCTTGGGGACGGGGCAGCCGAAGTTCAGGTCGATGTGCGCGACGCCGTACTCGGCGCAGAGGATCTCGGTCGCCTTGCCGACGTAGACCGGGTCGGTGCCGTAGAGCTGCACCGAGCGGGTGGTCTCCAGCTCGTCGAAGACGAGCATGTCCTGCGTGTGCGCGTCGCGCTCGACCAGGCCGCGCGAGGTGATCATCTCGCAGACGTAGAGCCCGGCGCCCTGCTCGGCGCAGAGCCGGCGGTACGCCGCGTTGGTGATGCCCGCCATCGGCGCGAGCACCACGGGGGTGTCGACGACCAGCGACCCGAGGGTCAGCGAGGAGGGCACGGGCATGCGCTCATTCTCCGCGCACTCCCCGACCCCGCCCAAATCCGGTGCCCCGGACGGCTCAGCCGCCCTTGGCACCGCCGTTGCCGACCGGCTTGGGCTCCTTGAGCTGGCCCTCCCAGGTGATCGGGTCGAAGTCCTGCGTCGGGCGGAAGCTCACCGCGGTCAGCTCGCCGTGGTCGGGCGAGAGGTAGACCAGGCAGACGTCGGCGGTCTTCCCCTGCTTGAACTTCTTGGGGAAGGTGCCCGGCATGCACGGCTTGAAGGTGCTCGCGAACGCCGACGCCTCGATCAGCGTGTTGTTGCCGTCCACGATGTAGAGCGGCACGTCGCGGCCACCGAGGTCGGTGTCGCCGACGTTCGTGATCGTGGCCCGCACGAAGTACGGGGTCGTCTTCTTCGTCGCCTTGTCGAGCTTCCAGCCGGCGAACGACTTCTTGAACGTCGTCTCCTCGATCCGGTCGATCGTGATGTCGAGGACGCCGACGGTGTCCTGGCGCGGCTCGTAGGCGACGGTGGCCTTCTCGCCGACCTTGAGCTCGCTGCCCTGCGGCGTGAGCTCGACGCCGTCGGGGACGGGGAGGTACGGCGAGTCCTCGGCGCTCGGCGACGTCGACCCCGACGCGGACGTCGAGGACGAGGTGCTGGGGTCGGCCTTCGGGGAGTCGTCGCTGCCGGAGCAGCCCGTCAGGACCAGCGCACCGGCGAGCGCGAGCGCGGCCAGACGGCTCGGGAGAGCGAACATGGGGTCAGTGTGCCCGAGCAACCGGCTCAGCAACCGACGAATCGCTCGGCGAAGTACGACGTGATGCCGTCGAGGCTGATCCGCTCCTGCGCCATCGTGTCGCGCTCGCGCACGGTGACGGCGTTGTCGTCGAGGGTGTCGAAGTCCACCGTCACGCAGTACGGCGTCCCGATCTCGTCCTGGCGGCGGTAGCGGCGGCCGATGGCGCCGGAGTCGTCGAAGTCGACGTTCCAGTTGCGGCGCAGCTCGGCCGAGAGCGCCTTGGCCTTCGGGGACAGGTCCGCGTTGCGGCTCAGCGGCAGCACGGCGACCTTGACCGGCGCGAGCCGCGGGTCGAGCTTGAGCACGACGCGCTTGTCGACGCCGCCCTTGGTGTTGGGGGCCTCGTCCTCGGTGTAGGCGTCGACGAGGAAGGTCATCAGGCTGCGCGAGAGGCCGGCCGCCGGCTCGATGACGTAGGGGGTGTACCGCTCGTTGTTGGCCTGGTCGAAGTAGCTGAGGTCCTGGCCGGACGCCTTCGAGTGCGTGCTCAGGTCGAAGTCGGTGCGGTTGGCGATGCCCTCGAGCTCGCCCCACTCGGAGCCGGCGAAGCGGAAGCGGTACTCGATGTCGACGGTCCGCTTGGAGTAGTGGCTCAGCTTCTCCTGGGCGTGCTCGTAGTGCCGCAGGTTGTCGGCGTCGATGCCGAGGTCGACGTACCACTTCGTGCGCTCGTCGATCCAGTACTGGTGCCACTCCTCGTCCTCGCCGGGCTTGACGAAGAACTCCATCTCCATCTGCTCGAACTCACGGGTGCGGAAGATGAAGTTGCCGGGGGTGATCTCGTTGCGGAACGACTTGCCGATCTGCGCGATGCCGAACGGCGGCTTCTGGCGGCTCGAGGTCACGACGTTCGCGAAGTTGAGGAAGATGCCCTGCGCGGTCTCGGGGCGCAGGTAGTGCAGGCCGGACTCGTCCTCGATCACGCCGAGGTAGGTCTTGAGCAGGCCGGAGAACTGGCGCGGCTCGGTCCAGGCGCCGCGGGTGCCGCAGTTGGGGCAGGCGAGCGTGGCGAGGTCGACGGCGTCCGGGTCGTCGAGGCCCTTCTTCTCCGCGAACTCCTCCTGCAGGTGGTCGGCGCGGAAGCGCTTGTGGCAGGACTGGCACTCGGTCAGCGGGTCGGAGAACGTGTCGACGTGGCCGCTGGCCTCCCAGGTCTTCTTGGGCAGGATCACGCTGGAGTCGAGGCCGACCATGTCGTCGCGCATCTGCACCATGGACTTCCACCACTGGCGCTTGATGTTGTCCTTGAGCTCGACGCCGAGCGGGCCGTAGTCCCAGGCCGACCGGGTGCCGCCGTAGATCTCGCCGCACGGGTAGACGAACCCCCGGCGCTTGCAGAGCGAGACGACGTGGTCGACGGTGGTCGCGGGGGCCTTGGCCATGGGGGTGCCTTTCGGTGGTCCGGCCGGCTGGCTGCCGGTCAGGAGAAGCACTCAGCCTAACGACCGTGTCTGCTGGATATTGAGGTCGGACCCCGGCTCGACGACCTCGTAGGCGCTGGGCTCGTCGATCGCACGGCTCAGCAGCGGCACCGCGTGCAGCTTGACGTCGTACGCCGACAGCGCGCGGCGGTAGGCGCCGACGTTCTCCCACGTGGTGACCAGCGTCCACAGGGACGGGTCGTCGAGGTTGCGGCCGATCCAGCCGGCGGCGTACCCCGGGCGCTCGGCCAGCGCCTCGTGCGCGCGCTGGAGGCCCGGACGGAACTCCCCCGCCTCGGCCTCGGACACCCGGAACCTGCTCACGACCAGCATGGGCCCGAGGGTACGGGTGGTTTCGAGACGGTTGCTGCGCAACCTCCTCAACCACCGGGCGGGCCGGTGCTGCGCAACCTCCTCAACCAACGGGTGATGGACGAGTTGACAATCATTCTCAATCTCTTGAGAATCGTTCTCATGAAGCTGATACCGCTCGCGGTCGCCTGCCTGTCCGGCTCGCTGGTGCTCGGCGGCTGCGCCGCCTTCACCGGGTCGGACACCGCCGGCATCCAGGTCGCGACCGCGTTCTACCCGCTGGAGTACGTCGCGCAGCGGGTCGCCGGCGACCTCGGGACCGTGCAGAACCTCACCGCGCCGGGCAAGGAGCCGCACGACCTCGAGCTCACGATCCGCGAGACCGCCGCGGTGGCGGGGGCCGACCTGGTCGTCTACGAGTCCGGCTTCCAGCCCGCGGTCGACGCTGCCGTCGACCAGAACTCGACCGGCGACGTGCTCGACGCGACCGACGTGGTCGAGCTCGAGGACTACGCCGACGGGCAGGTGAACCCGCACTTCTGGCAGGACCCGCTGCGGATGGCGGCCCTGGGTGACGCCGTGGCCAAGCACCTCGCGGACCTCGACCCCGACCACGCCGACACCTACCGCACCAACGCCGCGGACCTCCGCAGCGACCTCGAGGACCTCGACACGGCGTACGCCGACGGCCTGGCCGACTGCGAGCGCACCACGATCGTGGTCTCGCACGACGCCTTCGGCTACCTCGCCAAGTACGGTCTCGACATGGCACCGATCGCCGGCCTCTCCCCCGACGCCGAGCCGACCCCGGCCGACCTGGCGAAGCTGCAGGACCTGATCCGCAGCGACGGGATCACCACGGTCTTCGGCGAGCGGCTCGTCAGCCCCCGGCTGACGCAGTCGCTGGCCGACGACATGGGCATCACCGCCGCGGTGCTCGACCCCCTCGAGGGGCTCACGGCCGACGACGAGGACGCGGACTACCTCTCGATCATGACCGACAACCTGCACGCGCTGGAGAAGGCGAACGGCTGCTCGTGACCACCACCCCCGGCACCTCCCCGAGCGCGCCCGGCGACGCGGTGCCCGTGCACCTGGTCGGCGGCGCCGTCGCCATCGGCGGGCGTCCCGTGCTGCGCGGCATCGACTTGGCCGTCCGCTCCGGCGAGTTCGTGGCGCTGATGGGCGCCAACGGCTCCGGCAAGTCCACGCTGGTCCGCGCCCTCACCGGCCTGCGGCCGCTCGCGGTCGGCGAGCTCGAGCTCTTCGGCACGCCCTTCGCCGACTTCCACGCCTGGCACCGGGTCGGCTTCGTGCCCCAGCGCACCAGCGCCACCTCGGGCGTCCCCGCCTCGGTGTGGGAGGTGGTCGCGTCCGGCCGCCTGACCCGGCGCCGGCTGCTGCGCCCCCTCTCCCGCGCGGACCGGAGCGCGATCGACGAGGCGCTCCGCGTGGTCGGTCTCCAGGACCGGGCCCGCGACGGCGTCTCCCAGCTCTCCGGCGGCCAGCAGCAGCGCGCCCTGATCGCCCGGGCGCTGGCCGGCGAGCCCGACCTGTTCTTCCTCGACGAGCCGACCGCGGGCGTGGACCTGCCCAACCAGCACGCGCTGGCCGACGCGCTGCGCCAGCTCAAGGAGCGCGGCGCCACGATCGTGCTCGTCGCCCACGAGCTCGGGCCGCTGGCCCCCCTCGTCGACCGGGCCGTGGTGATGCGCGACGGGCGCGTGGCGTACGACGGTCCTCCGCTGGCCGACCACGAGGTGCACTCGCCCGACTTCGGCGAGGCGCACACGCACCACCACCACCATCCCCCGGAGCGGCACGACCACGCCCCGCACGTCGGCTCCCCGCTCGATCCCCCGGTCCGACGAGAGGCCGGTGCCTGATGGACGTCTTCACCCTCCCCTTCATGGAGCGGGCCCTGCTCGCCGCCCTCTTCACGGGGCTCGCGGCCCCGGCGATCGGCACCTACCTGGTCCAGCGACGCCTCGCCCTGATGGGCGACGGCATCGGCCACGTGGCCGTGACCGGGGTGGCGCTCGGGCTGCTGACCGGCACGTCGCCCACGTGGACGGCCGTCGTCGTCGCGGTGCTCGGCGCGATCCTGATCGAGGTGATCCGCGAGCGCGGCCACACGAACGGCGACGTCGCCCTCGCGCTGCTCTTCTACGGGGGCCTCGCCGGCGGCGTGCTGGTCACCGGGCTGGCCGGGCAGAGCGCCTCGCGGCTGCAGCAGTACCTCTTCGGCGCCATCACCACGATCTCCTCCACCGACGTGGTCGTGACGATGGTGCTGGCCGCCGTGGTCATCGGCACGGCGGTCGGGCTGTCGCCGCAGCTGTTCGCCGTGGCCCAGGACCAGGAGTTCGCCCGGGTCGCCGGGCTCAACGTGCGGGCCTACAACCTGCTCGTGGCCGTGCTCGCCGCCGTCACGGTCACCGTCGCGATGCGCACGGTCGGGCTGCTGCTCGTCTCGGCCCTGATGGTCGTGCCGGTGGCGACCTCCCAGCAGCTCGCGCGCTCGTTCCGCACCACGCTGGTCTCCGCCATGCTGCTCGGCACCCTGGCCTCCGTCGGCGGCCTGTCCATCGCCGCCGTGGTGCCCGCCGGCGTCTCGGTGTCCCCCGGCCCCACGATCGTGCTGCTCTCGCTGGCGGGCTTCGTGGTCACCTGGCCGCTCGGTGTCTGGCTGCGGCACCGCCAGCGCCTGCACGCGCCGTTCCCCGCCCACCACGACGTCGCGGACCCGGACGCCCACCTCGAGACCGACCCGCACCCGCACGAGCACGGCTCGGCCTGCGGCCACGTGGCCGTCCCGCACGGGGACCACGTGGACTACGTCCACGACGGACACCGCCACGCACCCCACGGGAAGCACTATGACGAGCACTGACGGCCCGACGGCCACCCCGCCGCTGCGCCCGACCCGCCAGCGGATCGCGGTCGCGGACGCCCTCTCGTCCTTCGCGGACTTCCGCTCGGCGCAGGAGATCCACGACCTGCTCGGCCGCCGCGGCGAGACGGTCGGGCTGGCCACGGTCTACCGCACGCTGCAGCGGCTGGCCGAGGCCGGCGAGGTCGACATGCTGCGCACCGAGGACGGCGAGGCGATCTACCGCCGCTGCTCCGACACGCACCACCACCACCTGGTCTGCCGCGCGTGCGGCGCCACCGTGGAGGTCGAGGGACCGACCGTGGAGCGCTGGACCCGCGCGATCGCCGGCGAGCACGGCTTCTCCGACGTGAGCCACACGCTGGAGATCTTCGGGACCTGCCCCGCCTGCGGCTGACCCACCCGCGGGTGTTGCTGGGGCCGACGGCGTCAGTCGCGCGGGATGCGGACGCGGAACTCGCTGCCGCGACCGAGCTCGCTCTCGACCTCGATCCGGCCGCCGTGGCTCTCCACGATCGACTTCGTGATGCTGAGCCCCAGGCCGACGCCCTGGATGGACTGCTTGGTCGCGTGCGCGGAGCGGAAGAAGCGGGTGAAGAGCCGGTCCCGGTCGGAGGACTCGATGCCGAGCCCGGTGTCCTTGACGGCCAGCTCGACCTTGCCGCCGTCGAGCGCGAGGCAGACGTCGACCCGGCCGCCGTCGGGGCTGTACTTGATGGCGTTGGAGATCAGGTTGTCCACCACCTGCGCCATCCGCTGGGCGTCCACCATCACCTCCAGGCGCTCCGGCATCTCGGCGTGGATGGTGATCCCGGAGGCGGCGGCGGCCGGCGTGGCCGCCTCGACGGCGTCGCGCACGATCTTGCTCAGGTCGGTCGGCACCCGGCGTACCTGCATCGGGCCCTCGTCGACCTGCGCGGTGTGGAGGAGGTCGGCGACCAGCCGCTGCAGGCGGGTGGTGTTGCGCGAGACGACCGACAGGTGGCTGTGCACGTCGGTGGGGAGGTCGTCGCGCTCCTCGAGGATGTTGACGTAGCCGACGATCGAGGTGAGCGGGGTCCGCAGCTCGTGCGAGACCGACGCGACGAACTCGTCCTTGACCTGCAGCGCGCGCATGAAGTCCGTGACGTCGTTGTAGGCCAGCGCGGCGCCCCCGAAGCTGCCGTCGCGGTGCTTGACCGTGCGTGCCGAGACGGAGACCGCCCGGTTGGTGACCGGGTCGTCACCGATCCACATCCGGAAGTCGTCGAACTCCTCGCCCTGGGACGCCCGGTACGTCGGCATCTCCTCGCGCACGAGCGGCCGCTTGCCGTCCTCGGCGTAGACCAGGCCGAGCTGGCCGGCCATGCCCGCGTGCCCCGACGGGTAGGCGAGGTCCATGAACGCCTGGTGGCGGCGGTTCATCGTGAGGTAGGCGCCACGCTCGTCGAGCAGCACCAGGCCGACGTCGACGGTGTCGAGGATCGCCTCGGAGAACCGCTGCTGGTAGTCGATCGTGCCCAGGGCGGCGTTCAGCTCGTGCCCGCGCCCCTCGGCCACGTCGGAGGCGGCCCGCATCTTCTCCAGGGCCGACGCGATCGCGAGCCCGGCCCAGGTGGTCACGACGGGGATGAGCAGCGAGCGCGACACCGTGATGCCGTCGACGCCGAAGTAGACGAGCGCCGGGACGCTGACGAGCAGCACCGTCCCTGCGCCGGCGATGACGGCGCCGCGACGGCCCAGCTGACGCCCGAGCCACAGCGCGGGGACGATCGCGAGGATGCCCGCGCCCGTGGCCTGCTGGTTGAGGCGGCCCAGGCCGAGGGCCGCGAGGTCGAGCAGCGGGAGCAGCGCGACCAGGGCCGTCGTGCGCGGGCGGACCGGGCGCACCAGCGTGAACACGGTCAGCACCAGGGCCAGCACCAGGCCGGCGGTGGGCCAGGACCGGAGCGCCACCCCGGCGGCACCGACGAAGCGGAGCACGAAGTCGAGGACGAAGAGGAGCGTGAAGACGATCTGCAGCGCGCGGACGTCGGGGTCGTCCACCTCGAGCAGCCGTCGCCGCAAGGGGCTTGCCTCCTGCAGCATCCCTCACCCCCGTCCGAGCTCCGTGGCAACGCGCTCGATGATTCCACGCCCGGAGCCCCGAAGCGGGCAGAATCGCGACGGAGCCGCGCGAGGCAACCTTTCGGGGCCTCGCGCGTAGGACCGGGTATGAACCGTGCCCCGACCGTCCGGGAGGCAGGAACGCGCGTGGACGAGCCCGACTTCGACGCGCTGTTCCACGCCCACGCCCGCCGCGTGACCCGCCTCGCCGCCCTGCTCGGTGCCCCGGACCCGGAGGACGTGGCGCAGGAGGCGTTCTGCCGGCTCTACGCCCACCGCGGCCGGCTCCACGGCGGCCCCGACAAGGTGGTCGCCTACCTCAACCGGATCGTCGTGAACGACGTCCGCAGCCGCGGTCGGCGCGCCCAGACCGCCCGCCGCTCGGCCCACCTGCTGCCGGTGCCGGCCACGACCCCCGGCGAGGACGGCGACCGCCAGGCCGTCGTCGACGAGCTGGCCCGGCTGCCCCGCCGCCAGCGCGAGGCGCTGGTGCTGCGCTACTGGCTCGACCTCCCGCTGGCCGAGGTGGCCGAGGCGATGGGGGTCAGCACGGGCACCGCCAAGTCCACCGTGTCGCGCGGCCTGGCCGCCCTGTCCCGGGCCCTGAAGGAGGAGCTGTGAACGACCTCGAGACGCGCCTGCGCGACGCCCTCGCCACCACCGCCGAGGAGCGCGACGTCGACGTGGCGCTGCTGCACCGGGCGACCCGCGCCCGGATCCGGGAGCGGGGCCTGACCCCGGGCGGCGGTCTGCCGGACCGCCGCTCCCGACTGCTCCACGGCCCCGTCCTGGTCGCGGCGGCCGCCGGGGTCGCCGTCGCGGTCACCGCCGGCGCCCTGCTCTGGCCCGCTCTTAACCAGGACGCGGACGTCGCCGGCCCCGACCACAGCCGGCGGGCGGTGGACACGACCTTCCTCTGCCCGCAGCAGGTCGCCGTGGCCTTCGACGGCTCCCAGGACGAGTTCGTCCCCGACCTGCAGCGGCTCCGCGGGCCGGCCGGGGTCGCGCGGGAGTACGGCGCCGGCACGTTCGCCTTCGACGAGTCGGGCGACCGCGCCACCCTGCGGCTCGGCAACGAGGACGGCACGCTCGGCAGCGTCACGACCTACGTCCGCAGCGACGACGGCTGGGCGCTCCGGTCGGCCGAGGTCTGCACCGGGTTCGGCAACACCGCCGACGCGCCGACCGCCGAGTCGTTGCGGCTCGGTGAGCACGGGGTGACGCCGTACCCCTCCGTCCGGCTGCTGACCCCGGGCGACCGCGGCCGCGCGTCCGTGCTGCTCGACGACCGGCCGGTCTACGACTACTCGGGGCTGGTCCGCGACCACCGCTCGATCTACGTCGGCCCGTGCGAGGACCGGCTGTGCTGGGCGACCGGCACGCCGGACGGGATCGTCAGCAGCCGGATGCCCGGCCGCCCCGTGCTGCGCGACATGACCGGTGTCCTGCACCTGCCCGACGACATGGTCGGGCGCGTCTCGACGTTGCGGCTGTGGGCGGTCTACGACCCCGACCGCACGGTCGACTCGCTGACGCTGCGGCTGCAGGACGGATCGGTGCGCGAGGGCCGGACCGTCACCGACCCCACGTGGGACGGCGCCGTGCTGCGCGTCGTGCTCGGCCCGGTCGACGGCGTCGACCGGGTCGTGGTGCGCAGCACCGACGGCACCGAGGTCGCCGAGCGCCCCGAGGACGTCGTGGGCTACGACCCCCGGACGAGCGGCTAGGACCGGGGCTCGGCCAGAGGGTCGGCGGGGGTCTGGTTCGGCACCGCCCCGCCGTACCTCCGGTCCCGCTGCGCGTAGGTCTCGATCGCGGCCCACAGGTGGCGGCGGTCGACGTCGGGCCAGAGCACGTCGGAGTAGACGAACTCGCTGTAGGCCGCCTGCCAGAGCATGAAGTTGGACAGCCGCTGCTCCCCCGAGGTCCGCCAGACCAGGTCGGCGTCGGACTGCTCGGGGACGTAGAGGTGCCGCGCGAAGGTCTTCTCGTCGATCTTCTCGGGGTTCAGCCGGCCGGCGGCGACCTCGCGGGCGATCGAGCGGGCGGTGTCGGCCAGCTCGGCGCGCCCGCCGTAGTTGACGCACATCGTGAGCGTGAGGACGTCGTTGTCCTTCGTCAGCTCCTCGGCCACCTGGAGCTCCCGGATGACCGACTTCCACAGCCGCGGCGCCCGGCCGGCCCACCGGACCCGCACCCCGAGCTCGTGCATCTCGTCGCGGCGGCGGCGGATCACGTCGCGGTTGAAGCCCATGAGGAACTTCACCTCGTCGGGCGAGCGCGACCAGTTCTCGGTCGAGAAGGCGTAGGCCGAGATCGCCTTCACCCCGATCTCGATCCCGCCCTCGACCACGTCGAAGAGCGAGCTCTCCCCCGCCTCGTGGCCCTTGGTGCGGGGCAGCCCGCGGTCCTTGGCCCAGCGGCCGTTGCCGTCCATGACGACCGCGACGTGCTTCGGGACGAGGTCCTTCGGCACGGCGGGCGGGGTCGCGCCGGACGGGTGCGGGGTCGGGCGGCGGACGGAGCGCTTCACGGGAGGAGCCTAGATCCACGCGGCTCGACCGGTCTCGACACGCCGGTTCGCCGCCTCGCAGGCTCGGCGACGACGGCTCGCTCGACCACCATCATCGCGTCCGCTCCGCGGCCGCGATCAGCGCTCGACGTAGGCCATCGAGCGCAGGGCGCGCTCGAGGTGCCAGGCGAGGTACGCCGAGACCAGGGTGCTGGCCTCCTTGAGGCTGCGGGCGTCGGTCGCCTCGACGACCGGCCAGTCGCCGGCGAGCAGGGCCCCGAGGACGGCCACGGTGTCGGGGGCGGGGCTGGCCGAGCCGGGGACCCGGCAGGTGGCGCAGAGGATGCCGCCCATGGACGGGTTGAACCAGCGGTGCCGGTTCCCCTCCGAGGGCAGCGTCCCGCAGCGGGCGCAGTGGTCGAACGACGGCGCGTAGCCGGCGACCGCGAGCGAGCGCAGCAGGTAGGAGTCGAGGACCTGGCCGGGCGCCCGCTCCCCCGAGGCCATCGCGCGCAGCCCGCCGACGAGCAGCAGGAACTGCTGGACCGACGGCTCGCGCTCCTCGGCGACCAGCCGGTCGGCGGTCTCCAGCATCACGGTGCCGGCGGTGTAGCGCTCGTAGTCCGCGCCGAGGCCCGACGAGAACGGCGACAGCGTCTCGGCCTGGGTGATGATGTCGAGGTTGCGCCCCTCGGCGAGCTGCAGGTCCACGTGGGTGAACGGCTCGAGCCGGGAGCCGAATTTCGACGACGTACGCCGCACGCCCTTCGCGACCGCGCGCACCAGCCCGTGCTGACGGGTCAGCAGGGTGATGATGCGGTCGGCCTCCCCCAGCTTGTGGGTGCGCAGCACGATCGCCTCGTCGCGGTAGAGAGGCACGGGTTCATTCTCCCCCGCCGTAGGTCGGAATCGGGGCTCGGCACACCGATCCGGCCCCACCGCAGCAGCACCGGCCCGCCCGACAGGACGAAGTCCGCGTCCCGCCGGCCGCCACGCCTGGGCAGCACCCCGCCCGGCGACTTCCTCCTGTCGCCCGGGCCTCGGCACCCCGGAGGACCGGGCTCAGGCGCGACCCGCCCGCCGCGAACGACGCGGCGTCTTCCAGCAGGTGAGCGCGAACTCGGCGGTCGCGCGGTTCAGCCGCTCCGGTGCGATCCGCCACTCGAGGATGCTGCGGGCGCGGACGAAGGTCGCGTTCGGCATCTCCTCGGCCAGCATGGCGGCGTCCGCCGCCGGGTGGATCGGGTCGGCGGGGTGGCCGACGACCAGCGCCGGCGCCTGGATCCGGCGGCGCTCCTTCGAGGACGGCGCCACCCGGCCGAAGAAGAGCCCGTGCACGACGGCGGCGACCGAGTCGGCCCGCTGGTTGCACGTGTCGAGGCCGATCCCGACCCAGAACGGCACCAGGCCGCGCGGGATCGGGCGGGTCAGCACCCGCAGGCCGTTGACGGTGAAGGGCAGGAAGCGGGCCGCGAACATCAGCGGCGCGAACGCGATGATCCCCGCCTCGATCGCGTTGTTGAGCACCGGCATCTCGACGACCAGGCCGCGGATCCGCTCGGGCGCGAGCACCGCGACCTCGAGCGAGACGTTGGCACCCAGCGAGGTGCCGCCGACGACCGCCTCGGGGGCGCCGAGATGGTCGAGGAGGGCGACGACCTGCTCGGCCCAGGCGGTCATCGAGTAGACGAGCGGGTCGGCCGGCCGATCCGAACGACCGTGCCCGAGCAGGTCCAGCGTGACGACGTGCAGTCCCTCGGCGGCCAGCGCCCGGGCGAGCGGCTGCTGCATGCGGCGCGGCATGAGCTGGCCGTGCAGGAGCACGACCCAGGCGTCGCCGGCGCCGTACTCGGTGTACTCGAGTCGGTCGCGGCCGGAGTCGCTCTCGAGGAAGAACTGTCCAATGCGCTCGGAGACCAGCATGACCGCAATCTAGTCGCGCCACCCGCTCCCGGCTGGGAGCGTGGGCGACATGAGACTCGCCGACATCGAGACCTACTACGACACGGTGCCGCGCGCCGCGGCGACGGTCGAGGAGGTCGGGCCCTTCACGCTGTTCGTCGCCGACCCCGCCACGGGGTGGCAGTTCTACGCCCGGCCGCGGCTCGGCGGCACCGCCGACCTCACAGACGACGACGTACGCCGGGTGCTGGACCAGCAGCGCGAGCGCGGCCTGCCGCCGGCGCTCGAGTGGGTCGACGAGGTCACGCCGTCGCTGCTGCCGGCCGTCCGGGTGGTGCTCGCGGAGTCCGGCCAGGAGGACCGCCTCGAGCTGTGCCCGCTGCTGGCGCTGCCGCCCGGCACCGCGCTGACCACCGGTCCTGGCCGGACCCGGGTCCTGACCGCCGACGACCCGGACCTCCCGGCCACGGTCTCCGCCGTGAGCGCGGGCTTCGGGGAGCGCGACGAGCTCCGCCCGCACGACGTCGGCCGGCGCCCGGAGCTCATCCGGGCGGGGCTGCTGGCCGTCGTGGCGGCGTACGACGCGAGCGGCCGGGTCGTGGGCGGGGGCGCCACCGCGCCGCGCGGCACGACGACCGAGCTGACCGGCATCGGTGTCGTCCCGTCCGCGCGCCGCCGGGGCCTCGGCTCGGCCGTCACCACGACGCTCGTGGACGCGGCCCGGGCCACCGGCGTCGACCTGGCGTTCCTCTCGGCCGGCTCGGACGCCGCGGCCCGGGTCTACGAGCGCCTCGGCTTCGAGCGCGTGGGCACCGCCTGCATCCTCGCGACGGGCTCCTGAGCGCGCCACCCGCGTGGGGAGTCGCGGAGTCGGCCCCGCTGGTCGAGACTGGGCCCCATGACGACTCCGGGTGTCCGTCCCCCGCGGTGGGGCACGGCACTCGGGATGCTGCTCGCGATCTACCTCGCGGGCGTCGGAGCCGTCCTCTTCGCCCCCGAGGGCGACCCGGTGGCCACGTTCTGGCCCGCCGCGGGCCTCGCGGTCGCCCTGCTCGCCCTCTCACCGCGGTCGTGGTGGCCGCCGCTGGCGCTGGGGGTGGTCGCCTTCAGCGGCGCCGCCAACGTGACCGGCGGCCGCGACCTCGACGTCTCGCTGCTCTTCGGGATCGCGAACGCCGCCGAGGCCGTCGTGGCGGCGTGGATCCTCCAGCGCGGCACCACCGGCCGCCCCCGGCTGGACACCCAGGACGACTTCCTGCGCCTGGTCGAGGCCGCCCTGCTCGGCGGCCTCACCATCGCGGCCGGCGCCACGCTGACCGTCCTGGTCGTCGGCGACGGCTCGGCCGTCGAGACCTGGCGGGCCGTCTTCCCCTCGCACGGCGCCTCGACCCTGGTGCTCGTGCCGGTGGCGATGACCCTGCACCACGCGCACCCTCCGACCAAGCGCCTCGAGCTGGTCCTGCAGGCAGTGGCGCTGACGGTCGTGACCCTGCTGATCTTCTCGCCGCAGCAGTCGCTGTCCCTGACCTTCATGGCGCTGCCCTTCCTGGTCTGGGCCGCGCTCCGCTTCGACATCCGCGTCGTCGCCTGGGAGCTGGCCGGCTTCGCGGCGCTGACGACCTTCCTGACCGCGCGGGGCTTCGGCCCCTTCGGCGACAGCCTCGCCACGGGCCGGATCGATGCGTCGGGGGCCGGCGCCCTGACCCAGGGTTACCTCCTCTGCGCCGCGCTGATGTCCCTGCCCCTGGCCATCGCGGTCGAGCAGCGGCGCAACCTGCTCGCCCGGGTGAGCAGCAGCGAGCTGCTCTTCCGCCGCAACTTCACCGAGTCGCTCGCCGGCATGCTGCTGATGCGGCGCGACGGCGACCGCCTCGACATCTTCGACCTCAACGACACGGCCACGCAGCTGCTCGGGGGCGACGGCGAGCCGCTGGTCGGGCGCTCCCTCGACGACATCCTGGACACCTCCGAGCAGCTCGACGTCGTGGCCGGCCGGATGCTCGACGGCACCCTCGAGGGGTGGAAGGCCCAGACCGGCCTGGTCGGGCGCCCGGGCGCCCGGATCAACGTCGCGCTGTCGCTGCTGTCCCGCGAGCCGGACCCGGTCTTCGCGGCCCAGCTCCAGGACGTGACCGCGGAGCACCAGGCGCGGACCCAGCTCGAGGCCGCCGAGAAGCTCACCAGCGCGACCCTCGACACCACCGCCTGCCTGATCCTGGTGACCGACCTCGACGGGACGATCGTCCGCGTCAACGCCGCCACCACCCAGCTGACCGGCTTCACCGAGGCCGAGCTCCTGGGCCGCCCCGTGTGGGAGACCGCCATCGCCCCGGCGTACGCCACCGAGCTCGCCTCCCTGCTCGACGGGCCGAGACGCGACGACGCGACGGCCGTGCGCGAGGCCGACGCGTCGACCAAGTGGGGCGACAAGCTGCGCATCGTCTGGAACGACAACGTCGTGCGCGACCAGCAGGACCGTCCCGTCCACGTCGTGCTGACCGGCATCGACGTCACGGCCGAGCGGGCCACCGCGGGGCTGATGTCCCACCTGCTGCAGGCGGCGATCACGACCGCCCTCATCGGCATCGACACCCGCGGCCGGATCACCGTCTTCAACTCCGGGGCCCAGCACCTGCTGGGCTACCACCCCGACGACATGATCGGGACGCCCTTCACCCAGCTCCTCGAGCCCGAGCAGCTGCTCGCCCGCACGGGCGCCCGCAGCGCGGACACCGCCTTCGCCGCCCTGACCGGTGGCGTCGGCCCGGACGGCGAGACCACGCCACGCGACTGGACCTGGGTCGCGAGCGGCGGTCGGCACCACACCGTCGCGATGACGCTGAGCGTCGCGGCGGACTCCTTCGCCGCGCAGGTCGGCTTCCTCTGCGTCGGGCGCGACGTCACCGAGCAGCGGCACAGCCAGGAGATGCTGGTCGCGGCGCTCGACAAGGAGCGGACCGCCGTGGAGCGGCTGCGCCAGCTCGACGAGGCCAAGAACGAGTTCGTCTCCACGGTGAGCCACGAGCTGCGGACGCCGGTGACGAGCATCGTGGGCTACACCGAGATGCTGGCGGACGGGTCGATCGTGGACCCCGATCCCGACCAGCTGCCACTGCTGCGGACGATCGCCCGCAACGGCGAGCGGCTCATCGTGATCTGCAACGACCTGCTCCTGCTCAGCGGCCTCGACTCCGGCGCGCAGCACTGGGAGCGCGAGACCCTCGACCTCGTCACCATCCTCGACCCGGCCGAGGAGGCGGTCCGCCCGCTGCTGACCGCCCGGGACCTGGCCTTCGAGATCGAGCGCCCCGACGGGCCGGTCGTGGTGATGGGTGACCGGGCCCAGCTCGAGCGGGTCCTCATCAACCTGCTCAGCAACGCCGTGAAGTTCACCGACGACGGCGGCACGGTCCGCTGCCGCATCGAGCACCACACCGACGAGGCGTGGCTGGTGGTGGCCGACGACGGCATCGGGATCCCCGAGGAGGAGCAGTCCGGGCTGTTCCAGAAGTTCTTCCGCTCCTCCACCGCTCAGGAGCGGGCGATCCAGGGCACCGGGCTGGGCCTGTCGATCGTGGCCGCGATCATCGCGGCCCACGGCGGCCGGATCGGTGTGGAGTCAGCGCACCTCAAGGGCACGACGTTCACCGTCCGGCTGCCGCTGAAGCGGCCCGGGTCGCGCTGACCCCGGGCCGCTCCGGGCCGCTCCGTCGTCAGCGGGGGCGGTGGCCGGTGAACTCGACGACCTGCTGGAAGGTCGGGCGGTTCTGCCAGTCGATCGGGCGGACCCCGACGACGCCGGCCGTGACCGAGCGGATGTCGTCCTCGGACTTGTCGTAGGTCAGGTCGCCGACCTTGGTCACGCCCTGCTCCTTCAGCATCCGGGTGACCGCGGCAGCAAGCGAGGCCCGCAGCGCCGAGCGGCACGCCGCGCGCTTGCCGCGGCCGCAGTAGGAGACGTCGTACGGCGCCGCCACGCGCTGGCCGAGCACGGAGCGCAGCTCCTTGTTGACGTAGCCGTACCAGGCGACGCCGTTGAAGGAGGAGCCGATGCCCTGGCGCGGGTGGTCGTCGAGCTTCTGCGGCAGCTGGTGCACGAGCTTGCTGCCGAGCCCGCCGCGCAGCACGGTGTAGGCGACCGACTTGCGGCCGTGCTCCCACCAGTCGTCGAACAGCGCGATCGCGGCCTGGTGGGCGTAGGCGCCGTCCCGGTCGCGGTCCACGCGCTCGGCGCCGTCGGCGACCCACGCCTTCAGCAGCGTGCGCGCCGCGGCGGTCCTGGGGTCCTTGCCGATCACGCGCAGCAGGAGGGGCAGGGTGGACGCCGCGCGCGAGTCGGCGGTCGCGCCGCCGGACATCACGCCGACCATCTGCTCGATGGTCAGCTTGCCCCTGCGGAGCTGCGCCTGCAGGCGCTTCTCGAGCGCGAGCGAGCGGTAGACCGAGCCGTAGCTGAAGTTGTCGTCGGCGGCACCGAAGCCGGGCGCCGGCTTGTTGTTCCAGCTGACCAGGTAGCCACGCTTCGGGTTGGTCTGCTGGGCGTGACCGGCGTACGACAGCCAGCCCTTCCAGTCGTACTTCCGCGCGCCCCACCGGGGCAGGTCGGAGTCGACGCCGTTCGCGCGCTTCGGCAGCAGGCCCGAGGAGTAGTAGGAGATGTCCTGGTCGTCGGCGTAGAACCAGTTGAAGGTGTAGTCGATGTCGCTCGAGGCCCGCTGGAAGCTCTCGGCGTCGGTCACGAACCCGGGGTCGTTGAGCTCCTGGAAGCCGAGGACCGAGTCGACCTCGTGGCCGTAGGTCGAGCGCTGCAGCACGATCGCGACGGGCTTGCCGTGCACGGTGGTGCGCTCCTGGACCAGGCCGTGGCGGGTGCGCAGGACCTGGAACTCGTAGGTCTTGGGCGGGTTCTGCGAGCCGGCGCCGGGCGTCGTGGTCTCGCTGTGCGTGAACTGCTGGATCGGCCGGCAGGCCTTGCCCACGCGGTACGACGTGGAGTCGACGGTCGGCTTGCTGCCGTCCTCGTTGCAGAGCCGCTCGACGACGGTGTCGACGTTGTCGCTGCCCGCGCTGGTCGCCGACCACGCGTAGTCGACGCCGCGGCCGAGCTGGACGAACAGGTTGGTGCCGGCGAAGGCGACGCCCCGGGCCTGGATGCCCGGACCGTTGAGGACCTCCTCGGTCAGCAGCTGGGGCGCGTAGTAGCCGGTCTGCGGGCCCATCACGGCCAGCGGCTTCCCGGTGGCGCTGTGCGCCGCGTCGAGGAGGACGGCGTTGCTCATCCCGTGGCGCTCGAGCGCCAGGTCGATGGTGGTGCCGTCGGGGAGGTCGATCGTGCCGGCCCCGGAGCCGGCGCCCCGCGGGGCTGCCGGGACGGCTGCCGAGCGCGAGGTCGGGTCGCCCGAGCCGGGGGCGGTCTTCCCGCCGACGTCCGGCAGGGCGACGCCGGGCTTGCCGGGCTTGATGCCGCCGGTCTCGTACGGCGTGCGGATCTCCGAGGTGGACGGCGCCTCGGGGTCGTTCTTCTCGCGCAGGTCGTCGTAGACCGTGCGGGCCTTGCGCGGCCCGAACTTCTTGGTCAGCGCCTGGAGCCAGGCGGCGTTCTGCACCTCGTGGCCGCCGCCCTTGCCGAAGATGCCGCCGACCAGCGAGGCGACGTAGACGATGTCGGCGCGGGTCCACGGCTCGGGCTGCTTCTGGAGCGCGGCGTACTCGACCGGGCAGGACGGTGCGGCCACCGTCGGGCACATCGCGTCCTGGGCGGCGTTCACGCCCTCGAGGTAGGCGTCGACCGCGGCGATCAGCTTCGGCCCGGCGGGTCCGGCGTTGGCGGCCGCCCTGTCGATCTGGGCCGTCGCCTCCTCGGGCGTGTAGTACGCCGACGCGAGCTGGGCGCGGTCCATCGCGACGTTGCCGGGGGTGTCGCCGGCGAACTCGGCGAGCCGGGCCTGGCCGGTGTGGCGCAGCACGTCCATGAGGAACATCCGGTCCTCGGTGGAGGCGTAGCCGGCGCCGAACTCGACGCCCTCGAAGGTGGTGCCGTTGATGAACGGCACGCCGAACCGGTCGCGCTGGATGGTGACGTCGTCGCGCGGGGTGCTGGTGCTGACGACCTCGTCGGGGGTGAAGTTCTCGGTCTTGAAGAGCCGCTCGATGTCGGCGTGCGTGATCGCGGACGGGTCGACCTTCGTCAACCCGTCGTACATCTCGAGCTGGTCGGCGAAGTTCTTCGGCGTGGTCGGCGTCGCGGTGGTGGAGCCGCCGAGCTGGAGGAGGTCCGTCGCCGTCGTCGTGCCGTTCGAGCCCGGCGGCAGGATGTTGTAGAGCCGGCCGTAGGGATCGTCGCCCGCGGCCGCCGGCGCGGCGCTGCCGGCCGCGATCGGGGTCAGTCCCGCCAGCGCCGTGGCGGCGGCGAGGACGGCGGCGGCACAGGCAGTACGGCGCATCGGGGCTCCTGGTGCTGGGGGGTGTGACCTCGTGCACAACGACCCCGGGGGCCGCGAGGTTACGACCCGTTAACCCCGTGTCGGGCAGACTCGTCCCATGCTGGTCCGACCGCTCGTCGCGCTGGGTGCCGTGGCCCTCGCCGCGACCGCGTGGGCGGGCATGGACCACCGCCCCGTCGGGCCGTCCGCGGGCCCGGCCGCCGCCGCTTCCGGACCGTGCCGGACCCTGACCGACCCCGCCGCCGCGGTCGACCTCCCCGAGGGCTTCACCGACCTGCTCCGCTCCCGCGCGGGCGTGGTCGTCACCGCCGTCGGCCGGCCCGTCGCGCGCGACCTGGACCGGGCGCGCGAGCGCGGCACGATGGCGGGCTACGGTGGCGACGCCCCGTTCCTCTGCCGGGCCGACGTGACCGGGGGTGACGCCGGTGTCGAGGGGCGCGCGGTGATGGTGGTGCGCGAGCACGTCGACGTACCCGGCTTCGGCCCCAGCGGCGCCGAGGGCTCCTCGGTCAGCACCACGTGCGTCACCTTCGTGCGGCCCGGGTCCGGGACGGCGTACGGCGGCGCGCTGTGCTTCGGCGACGGCTCCGGCCCGACCGTCGTCGCCCCCACCGAGCCGCCCGAGGACGCCTGAGGCGAGCGACGCTCGCTTCATCACGGGATGCAGGTGAAGCAGTGCCTCCCACGGTGAATTCGCCATGGGAAGCAGGACTCCGCCTGCATCCCGTGATGAAGCAGAGGCCCGCGAGCCGAGCCTCTGCCGCCATGCGTCAGAGGACGAGGCGTCGAAGAGTCGGCAGGACGCTGGCCGCGAGCGCCGCGTGACCGGCGTCGTTGGGATGGATCCCGTCGTCGCACAGCAGGTCCGGGTCGTCGCCGACGGCGTGCGCGGAGTCCTCGGCGTGGACCAGACCCAGCTCCTTCGCCGTGGCGACGAGCCAGTCGAGGACCGTCGTGAGTCGTTGCGATGTCGCGCGGGCAGGAACGTACGCCGTCACCACGACGGGCACGCCCGGGAGCTCGTTGCGCAGCCGGATGAGGTCGCGGCGCATGCTGGCGCGGATCTCGTCCGCGTGGTGGTCGACGAAGCCGGCGTCGTTCGCGGCCAGGCAGGTGACGACGACGTCCGGGGCCAGGTGGATAGCGGCGTCCAGGAGAGTCGTGTCCGTCGCCGAGGGGGTCAGCTCGCCGGCGGTGTCGCGCGGACCTCGCCTGCGGAACCACCCCATGCCGTCGACGGCGAGGTCGACGCCGCGCCAGCCCAGCTCGGCGCAGACGAGCCCAGTCCACCGGGCGGTCGGTGTCGTCGTACCCCGCCAGCCCGTGACGATGGAGTCGCCGTAGAAGACGGCGGTCGGATGCTTCCTCGCGCGGGAATCGGTCGGCACCGGTGCACTCTAGGACGCGACGAAGGAGGATCTCCGGCACCAGGTGCCGGAGATCCTCCTTCGTCGGGGCCGAGCGGCGCTGCTACGCGCGGTTGACCGCCGAGATGACCGCCTTGAGCGACGCGGTCACGATGTTGGCGTCGAGGCCGACGCCCCAGAGGATCTGGTCGCCGACGGCGCACTCGACGTACGCCGCCGCGATGGCGTCGCCGCCGGACGACAGGGCGTGCTCGGCGTAGTCGAGGACCCGCACGTCGAACTCGTTCGGCAGCTCGTTGATCGCGTTGACGAAGGCCGCGATCGGGCCGTTGCCGGTGCCCTCGAGCGTGGTGAGCTCGCCGTCGACGTACACCTGCGTCGTGAGCGCGTCCTTCTCCCCCGCGGCCGACGAGGTGTGCACCGAGTCGAGCTTGAGGGGTGCCTCGCGGTGGAGGTACTCCGAGGAGAACACGTCCCAGATCGTCTCCGGCGACATCTCGCCGCCGTCGGCGTCGGTGCGCTCCTGCACGACCCGGCTGAACTCGATCTGCGCGCGGCGCGGCAGGTCCAGCTTGTGCTCGGCCTTGAGGATGTAGGCCACGCCGCCCTTGCCGGACTGGCTGTTGACGCGGATGACCGCCTCGTAGGAGCGGCCGACGTCCTTCGGGTCGATGGGGAGGTACGGCGCCTCCCACGGCAGCTGCCCGACCGGCACGCCCTGCTCCGCGGCCTGGCGCTCCAGGTCCTCGAGGCCCTTCTTGATGGCGTCCTGGTGGGAGCCGGAGAAGGCCGTGTAGACGAGGTCGCCCGCGTAGGGGTGGCGCGGGTGGACCGGCAGCTGCGTGCAGTACTCCACCGTGCGGCGGATCTCGTCGATCCCCTGCCCGCCCAGGGAGAAGTCGATCATCGGGTCGACGCCCTGGCTGAAGAGGTTCATGCCGAGGGTCACCAGGCAGACGTTGCCGGTGCGCTCGCCGTGGCCGAAGAGGCAGCCCTCGACGCGGTCGGCACCGGCCATCATGGCCAGCTCGGTGGCGGCGACGGCGGTGCCGCGGTCGTTGTGCGGGTGCAGCGAGATGACGGTGCTCTCGCGCCGGGTGAGCTGGCGGGAGAACCACTCGATCTGGTCGGCGTAGACGTTGGGCGTCGCGGACTCGACCGTGGCCGGCAGGTTGAGGATGATCTCGCGACCGTCCTCCGGCTGCCACACGTCGGAGACGGCCTCGCAGACCTCGAGGCTGAACGGCAGCTCGGTCGAGGTGAAGATCTCGGGGCTGTACTCGTAGCCGATCACGGTCATGTCGAGGTGGTTCTCGCCGTACTTCATGACCAGCTCGGTGCCGCGGACCGCGATGTCCTTGATCTCGTCCTTGCCGGCGTGGAAGACCACGCGGCGGAACAGCGGCGCGAGCGCGTTGTAGAGGTGGATGTTGGCGCGGGGTACGCCGACGAGCGACTGCACGCTGCGCTCGATCAGGTCCTCGCGGGCCTGCGTCAGCACCGAGATCGTGACGTCGTCGGGGATCCGGTCCTGCTCGATGAGCTGGCGCACGAACGAGAAGTCGGTCTCGCTGGCCGACGGGAAGCCGACCTCGATCTCCTTGTAGCCCATGGCCACGAGCAGGTCGAACATCTTCATCTTGCGGGCCGGCGTCATCGGGTCGATGAGGGCCTGGTTGCCGTCGCGCAGGTCGGTGGAGAGCCACCGCGGCGCCTGGGTGATGGTGGCGCTGGGCCAGGTGCGGTCGGGCAGGTCGATCGGGGGGAACGCGTGGTAGCGCTCGACCGGCATGCCGCTGGGCTTCTGCGTGGGGATGGTCATGGGGTCCTCGACTGGTCGGTGCTGGTGGCCGGTCGCACGCGAGCACTCCGCAGCGAGGTGGTCCGGCTCTGGCTCAGACCTCGCTGCGGCAGCGAAGAAGCAGCTGGCGCATCATGACCTCGCCACTGTAGCGCGCACGGAATCAGGTGGCCCCGCGGCGTTCGGGAAGCGAGACTGCGCCCGTGGACCTCCAGCTGCTCGACCCCCGCGACCTCGAGCTCGACCTCGCCGAGCGGATGGTGGCCGTCGACCGGGCCTCGCACGAGCACGCCGGCCTCGAGCTCCCCGTGCAGTCGGGACCCTCGCGGATGTTCTCCCTGCAGCACGGCAACAACGGTCGGCCGGTGGACGCGGTCTGGGTCGCCGGCACGCTCGACGCACCGGTGGGCTGGGGCCTGGTCGAGCTGCCGTTCCTCGACAACCGCGACCTCGCGTCGCTGCGCGCGATCGTGACGCCCGCGCACCGCCGGACCGGCGTGGGCGCCGCGCTGCTGGAGCGGATGACCGCCTTCGCGCGCGAGCACGGCCGCACCCAGCTGACGACCGGCGCCTGGCAGGGCACCGACGGCACCGGCTTCCTCGAGGCGCAGGGCTTCACCACCGCCGGGCAGCACCCCTACGCCGTACGCCGTCTCGACCTGCACGACGACCCGTCCCGCTGGGAAGCGGTGTACGCCGAGGCCGCGACAGCGGCGGCGGGCTACGAGCTCGTGCGGGTCGTCGGGCCGGCCGACGAGGCGATGGTGCCGGACCTCGTCGCGCTGCACGAGGCGATCAACGACGCGCCCGCCGACGAGGGCATGGAGCCGGACGTCTGGGACGCCGAGCGGGTCCGGACGTACGACGCCTCGATGGTGCGCCGCCACCAGACGACGTACCGCGTGCTGGCGCGCCACACCGCCACCGGCGCGTGGGCCGGGATGTCGCTGCTGTGCGTCGACGAGTTCGCCCCCGCCGTGGCCTTCCAGGAGGACACGACCGTCGTGCGGGCGCACCGCGGGCACCGGCTCGGCCTGCTGATGAAGTGCGAGATGCTCCGCTTGCTGGCCGCCGAGCGGCCCGAGGTCGGCGCGACCGACACCTGGAACGCCACCGACAACCACCACATGATCGCGGTCAACGAGCGGCTGGGCTGCCGGGTGATCGCGACGCACGTGGGCTACCGCCGCCAGGTCTGAGGGTTCAGCCGCGCCAGCCGGGCGTGCGCGAGCGCGGCGCGGGCGGCGTTCATCCCCGGGGCCCCGTGCACGCCGCCGCCGGGGTGCGCGGACGACGACCCGAGGTAGAGCCCGGCGATGCCGGTCTCGGCGCGCCCCAGCCCGGGCACCGGGCGGAACACCAGCTCCTGGTGCAGCTGGGCCGTCCCACCGCCGATCGAGCCGCCGACGAGGTTGGCGTTGCGGGCCTCGAGCTCGCGCGGGCCGAGCACCCGCCGGGTCCGGACCCGTGAACCGAAGCCCGGGGCCAGCCGCTCGAGCCGCGCCTGCATCCGGTCGGCGAAGCGCTCGCAGTCGTCGCGGTCCCAGACGCCCCGGATGCCGCCCTCCCCGGCGTCCGTGCGGACGTCCTGCGGGACGTGCGTGTAGGCCCAGAAGGACTCCGTGCCCGCGGGCGAGCGGGTGGGGTCCGTGGTGGTCATCTGGCCGGCGAGCAGCATCGGCTCCGCCGGCACCGCGCGTGCGGCGACCTGGCTGAAGGCCTCGGACATCTTCTCCACGGAGTCGCCGACGTGCACCGTGCCGGGCGCGTACGCCGGCTCCGAGGCCCACGGCACCGGCCCGTCCAGCGCCCAGTCGACCTTGACCGTCGAGGGGTCGAGCTGGAAGGCCCGCATCCCCTTGACGACGCGTGCGGGCAGGTCCTCGGTCGGCACCAGCCCGCCGTACAACCTCGGCGCGACCACGTCGGCCACGACCGCCCGCCTCGCCGTGATGCGCTCGCCGTCGGCCGTGCGGACACCGGTGGCGCGCCCGCCCTCGACGTCGACCCGGGTCACCGGGGTCGAGCACTCGACCTCCCCGCCGAGCGAGCGCAGCCGGGACGCGAGCGCCTCGGTGAGCCGGCCGGCGCCCCCGACCGGCACCGGGAAGCCGACGGTCTGGCCGAGCATCGTCATCAGCAGGCCCATCAGGCCGGAGCCGGTGGCGTCGAGCGGGATGTCCGCGTGCCCGGCGTTGCCGGCCAGCAGCAGCGCCGGTCCGACACCGCCGAAGCGGGAGCGGCCGAGCTCGGCAGCCGGGGTGAGCAGGGTGCGGACGAACGACAGCCCGCCGACCGACGGCAGCGCCGCGAGCCCGCGCAGGCCCGCACGCACCGGGGGGAACGGCGTGAGCAGTCCCCCGACCAGCGCGGGGCCGATCCGGTCCCACTCGGCGCACAGGGCCAGCCAGGCCTCGCCGTCCCCCGGGTGCGCGGCGTCGAAGCCGGCTGCGGTCACCGCGCGGTCGCGGTGCAGCAGCGCCCAGCCGCCGTCCGGCGTCGGGTGGCCGAGGACGGCCGGTGCGTGCGCCCAGGTGAGACCGTGCTCCTCGAGCCGCATGGCCCGCAGGAACGGCGAGGCGGCCGACAGCGGGTAGAACGCGCTGAAGGTGTCGTGCACGAAGTCGGGGTCGACGTCGCGGGCGCTGCGCACCGCGCCGCCGACGTCGGGCTGGGCCTCGAGCACCAGCACCGACCAGCCGGCGTCGGCCAGGTGGTTGGCCGCGACCAGGCCGTTGGGTCCGGCCCCGATCACCACGACGTCGTACGAGCGGGTGGTCATGGCGCCAGTCTCACCGGTGCCCTCAAGGCCGGCGCTCGCACACGTAGGCGAGGCGCCGCAGCGCCTCGACATTGCGCCAGCGCAGCGGGGGGTCCTGCAGGGGCTTGGGCAGGAGCGCGGCAGGGCCGTCGACGGCCTGCTCCTCGATGACGACCTCGGTCTCGGCGCCGCGGGCGCGCAGGTGGAGAGTGACCTCCGCCGCGCCCGTCGGCCACGCCTTGGCCTTGAGCTTCAGCATCGCGCCGGGGGTGGCGTCGAGGACCTCGGTGTGGTCGTCGATCAGCAGCGGCCAGGCCCCGACCGAGTGGTGGATCCGGCTGCCGACGGCCGGCCAGTCCTCGTCGACCTCGCGCATCCGGGAGGCCCCGACCACCCACAAGGGGTAGAGCCAGCCGTCGGCGAGCACCTCCCAGACCTGCTCGGGGGTGGCATGCATGACGCGGGTGTTGGTGCTCATGCGATCTCCGTGCCCACCGGTCGACGAAGTACGCCGTTCGTGCGGTCACACGACGTCCAGCGCCGTGATCCGCTGGAAGTTGCGTCCACCCCGGCGAAACGTCGCGACGACTGCCGCCGGAGTGCGGTGCTCCTCACGAGGCTCGCCCCAGGCGCAGGCGCGGACGTGGACGAGGTCTGCGGCGTACGCCGCCGGCTCGGTGTCGTAGCGCCACGGCCCGCTCAGTGTGCCGGCGACGAAGCGCCCGTCCGGGTCCCGCGTCCACACGGTGGAGCCCTCGGGCACGGCGGCGAACCGTTCCAGTCGACGGGCCGTCCGTTCGTCGTGCTCCCGGGCGGTCAGGTCGAGCGCGTCGCGCAGGTCGCGCGGGATCCGCTCGAGGCGCCCGCCGATCCCGCAGAGGCCGAGCGCCAGGGCGCGTTCGACCGCGAGGGACGCCTCGACGTCGTCGCGTCGCGAACGCATCGGGGCGCGGTAGGACTCCATCCGACCAGTCTGCATCCGTCCAGACTGCCGCGCGCGGCAGTCAGCCTGCGTGCAGGTGGTCACGGCGTCGCGAGCGCGTAGGGCGATCGGACGCGGGTACGGCCTCGGCATGGACACGACGAAGAGCGACCAGAAGCCGTCCGAGCACGCGGACCCCGAGGCCGGGGACAAGGTGGACTCCCCCACCGATCTGGACTCCCACTCGCGCCGCTACGTCCTGCGCAAGACGGTCCGGGAGTTCTCCAAGGACCAGTGCACGGACCTCGCCGCCGCCCTCACCTACTACTCCGTGCTGGCGCTGTTCCCCGCCGCGATCGCGCTCACCTCGATCCTCGGGGTCGTCGGGCAGGGTCCGCAGGCCGTCAAGGAGGTGCTGCGCGTCATCGACCGGCTCGGCGGCGGCTCGCTGGTCGACAGCATCCGGCCGACCCTCGTGTCGATGGCGGACTCGCCGTCGGCGGGGCTCGCGCTGGTGCTCGGGCTGGCCGGCGCGCTGTGGTCCGCGAGCGGGTACGTCGGCGCCTTCGGGCGCGCGATGAACCGGGTCTACGAGATCGACGAGGGCCGACCGGTGTGGAAGCTGCGCCCGGTCCAGCTCGTGCTGACCCTCGTGCTGGTCGTCCTCACCGCCGCCGTACTGCTTGCCCTGGTCGTCACCGGGCCGGTGGCGACGGCGGTCGGCGACGCCATCGGCCTCGGCTCCACCGTCGTCCTGGTGTGGAACATCGTGAAGTGGCCGGTGCTGCTGGGCGTCGTCGTGCTGATCGTCGCGCTCCTCTACTACGCGACCCCCAACGTGAAGCAGCCGAAGTTCCGCTGGGTCAGCGTCGGCGCGGTCCTGGCGATCGTCACCTGGATCCTGCTGTCGGTCGCCTTCGGCTTCTACGTCGCGAACTTCTCCTCCTACGACAAGACCTACGGCTCGCTCGGCGGGGTCATCGCCTTCCTGCTGTGGCTGTGGCTCACCAACCTCGCGCTGCTCTTCGGCGCCGAGCTGGACGCCGAGCTCGAGCGCGGCCGCGAGCTGCAGTCGGGCATCGCCGCCGAGGAGTCGATCCAGCTGCCGCCGCGCGACACCCGGAACATCGAGAAGGCGAAGAAGAAGGAGCTCGACGACGTACGCCGTGGGCGCGAGCTGCGGGTGCGCAACCACCGTCTCGCCCACCGCCACGTCGGGCCGGACGGCGACGAGGTCCGCGAGGACCCGGCCGACCGGTGACCCTCGGTGCCGGCCGGGCACCGCGCGGTGCGACGATCGTCGCCATGAGCGACGACACCCGCACCATGCGCGAGCGGATGCTCGCCGGCGAGCCCTACATCGCCGACGACCCCGACCTCGAGCGCGAGAGCCTGGCCGCCCGGGACCTGTGCCACCGGATCAACCAGCTGGTGCCGAGCGACAAGCAGACCCGTCGCGACCTCTTCCGCGAGCTGCTCGGCTCGGTCGGAGACGACACGGAGATCCGGGCGCCGTTCCACTGCGACTACGGCTACCAGACCACGATCGGCGCGCACACCTTCATCAACTTCGGGCTGATGTGCCTCGACGTCGCCCGGATCACGATCGGCGACCACGTCCAGATTGGACCGAACGTCCAGCTGCTCACCCCCACCCACCCGATCGACCCCGACCTGCGCCGCCAGGAGTGGGAGGGCGCGCAGCCCATCACGATCGGCGACAACGTCTGGCTCGGCGGCGGCGTCATCGTCTGCCCCGGCGTCACCATCGGTGAGAACACCGTCGTCGGCGCCGGCTCGGTCGTCGTCGGCGACCTGCCCGCCGACGTCGTCGCCGTCGGCACCCCCGCCCGCGTCGTCAGGCGCCTCACCGACGACGACCCGTCCGCCGCCGGCTCCCGGACCTCGCTGCCCCTCATCACCCCCGGCCGCTGAACCCGCCGGTGGTTGAGGAGCCCTCGCCGCCGGTGGTTGAGGAGGTTGCGCCAGCAACCGTCTCGAAACCACCCGACCCACCGGTGGTTGAGGAGGTTGCGCTAGCAACCGTCTCGAAACCACCCGACCCACCGGTGGTTGAGGAGGTTGCGCTAGCAACCGTCTCGAAACCACCTGACCCACCGGTGGTTGAGGAGGTTGCGCTGGCAACCGTCTCGAAACCACCCCGGCGACGGACCGGACCGACCACAGGGCGGGCGCGGCTAGCCTGCGTCCATGCGGCTGCTGATCGTCCACCACTCCCCCACGGCGACGACGCGCGCGCTCACGGACGCGGTCGTGGCGGGGGCGCACGACGACGCGATCGAGGGCGTGGAGGTGGTGGTGCGCGAGGCGCTGGAGGCCCGGGCGGAGGACGTGCTCGGGGCGGACGGGATCCTGCTCGGGACGCCCGCGAACTTCGGCTACATGAGCGGCGCCCTCAAGCACTTCTTCGACACGATCTTCCTCGAGGCCGGCGGCGCGCTGGCCGACGACGGCTCGAGCGGCCCGGGTGGGACCGGCACCGGGGCAGGCACCGGGAAGAAGCCCTACGGGCTGTGGGTGCACGGGCGCTACGACACCACCGGCGCCGTCCGCTCCGTGCAGTCGATCGTCCAGGCCCTGCCGTGGCGCCAGGCCGCCGAGGTCCTGGAGGTGGTCGGGGCTGTGGAGGAGGACCAGACCGGGGCGGCGTACGAGCTCGGCGGCACCCTCGCGGCGCTCGTCGCCGACGGCGGCTGAACGGCGTCACCGCAGGTCAGGAGCGGTTTGTGGCAGTCCCGTGGAGAAGGTAACGGCCGTTACCTTCTCCACAGTTCGCCAACAGCGTCGACGTTTACCGACGTGTGCCCGGAGCTCCGGAACATCCTCGCGCTGGTGACCAACCGATCTCGGGTTCCTTGGATCCCGAGCCCCGTCGCGGGGCCGCGGGACGCGACGAGAAGAGCCCCGTCATGACCCACAGCAGACCCGACCGTCCGCCCCGGTGGCGCGGTCCCCTGACCTGGCTCACGGCGCTGGTCGTCGTGACCGCACTGACCACCCTCGGCGCGGCGATCGGCGGCTCGGCGCCGAGCGCCGCCGCGGCCGACCCGCACGGCAACAACGGCACCGTGAAGATCGCCGAGCTCGGCGACATCGACTCGCCCAGCAACGACCCGCACGTGGGCTGCACGTTCCAGGTGGAGTGGTACGGCTTCGACGAGGGGGCCGACATCATCTCGTCGGTCTCGTTCCAGTCGTGGGCCCCGACGAGCGACGTCGCGCTCGACGTCGACGGTCCCGAGACGGTCTTCGTCGGCGGGGACCCGGCGACCGGCGCGGGCACCCCGACGGGGCTCGACGGGCTGCAGGTCTACACGCTGCACTTCACCGGCGCCCCGCACCCCGTGCAGGGCTACCACGTGAAGCTGACCATCCACACGCCCGGCTCGATCGGCAACGACTCCAAGAGCAAGGTGTTCTGGGTCGAGGGCTGCGCCCCGGAGGTGCCGGCGAACCCGTCCCTCGCGCTGCACAAGACCGTGACCGACGCGAGCGGCGACGGCCGGGGCGTGCTGGACGAGGTGCTCACCTACACGTTCGCGGTGACCAACACCGGCAACGTCCCGCTGACCGACGTGCGGATCACCGACGCCACGATCCCCGCCCTGGCGGCGGGTGCCCCGTGCGTGGCCACCCTCGCCGTCGGCGCGACGACCACCTGCCCGCTGCTGCCGTCCGCCACCCACGTCGTGAGCGCCGCCGACGTCACCGCGGGCGCCGTCAGCAACACCGCGACCGCCACCGGGACCACCCCCTCGTCGGGCCACGTCTCGGACAGCGACATGGCGATGATCCCGACGGAGGCGACGGTGCCGCCGGCCCCGGTCGCCGGGCTGTCGATCACCAAGACCGTCGACCGCGCCCAGGCCGGGCCCGGTGAGGTCGTGACCTGGACGCTGACGGCGCGCAACGCCGGCCCCGGCCCGGCCCAGATGGTCCTGGTCACGGACACCCTGCCCACGGGCACGACGTACCTCTCCGCCACGGGGACCGGCTGCACCCGCAGCGGGGCCGACGTGTCGTGCGCGATCGGCACGCTCGCCGCCGGCGCCTCGTCCGTGGTCACGATCCGGGCGACCGTCGACCCCGTCCCGCACGTCGCCGATCCCAACGGGCACCAGCTCGACGTCACCAAGGTCGAGGCCCACCTCTCCGTCCCCCGCGGCGCCACCGGGACCGCCACGGCCAGCTGCCCGTCGGGGTACGTCGCCACCGACGGCAGCGTCCGCATGGACGCGGTCGACCAGGGCACCGGGACGTGGATCGACGAGGGCGTGCTCACGAGCCGCGCGACCGCCGACGGCACCGGCTGGACCGGCACCGTGAGCAACGCGGCCACCGGCCAGTTCCAGGGCAAGGTCGCGGTGGTCTGCCTCAGCAACCGCACGGTGTCGGGCGAGGACCACAGCCACCCGGTCGTCGTGACCGGCCCGCTCACCACGACCCAGACCTGGGGGGCCGGCGCCCACGACGTCGACCTCGACTGCGGCGCCGGCAAGGTGGCCATCACCCCCGGCTGGTCGTTCACGGCGGGCACCGGCTCGGTGCGCGTGGACAAGCGGATCGGGACCGGCTGGCACTTCACGGTCGACGTGCCCACCTCGGCCACCGCCGTGCTGTCGGTCCGCTGCCTGTCCACGACGCTCGGCGCAGCCGGCGGGCACACCCACGACCTGGTGCTGACCCAGCTCGCGGACACGGTCGTCGTCCCCGCCGGCCAGACCGTCGAGCGCAGCCTGACCTGCGCCGACGACGGCAAGGGCATCGTCGCCTCCGTGGACCTCGACCAGGGCGAGCAGTCGCTCGGCAGCGACCCGCGGCCGAAGACCCGTGCCTTCCGGTTCAGCAACCGCACCCTCACCGACCGGACCGTGCGGATCGGGCTGCTGTGCCTGTCGGTCCGCACCGGGCTCGGCGGCAGCACCGGGGACCACGACGTCGTGAACCGCGCCCGTGTCTCCACCACGTCGCCGGACGCGACCGTCTCGGACGACCTGGCGTCGGCGACCTTCCGGGTGGTCGACGCGCTGGCGCTCGCCTCGGTCGCCCGGCTGTCCAGCAGCCCCGGCCAGACGGAGCTGACGGTCGCGGTCACGTCCAGCGGCGCACGCGCCGCCACCGCCCGGCTGTTCGCGGTGGTCCGTGTGCAGCACACCGGGCTCCGGGCGGGCAGCCTCCTGGCACACAGCCGGGCCCGGCTGCACGCCGGCCGCCAGGGCGTCACGCTCGCGGTGCGGTCCGTCGCGGAGCCGGCACTCCGGCAGGGCGACGTACGCCGTGCACGGCTGGTGATCGTGACCCGCGACGGGCACCGCGAGGTGCAGATCGTCCGGATCCGCCACTGACCCGCACCCCGGGGAACGCCTCGGTCGGGCGGTAGGCTTCGCGAGAGTCCGTCGCCCGACCGAGGAGGGTCCGCGTTGCTCCCTGTCCGGCGCTGCGCCGCGGTCCTGGCCGTGCTCGTCACCACCACCCTGCTCCTGGCCGGGTGCGGTGGCGACGACGGCCAGGGCAGCAATGCCGACCCCGACCAGGTCGACGCCGTCGAGAAGCCCGAGCTGGGCGCCTGCCGGATGCTGACACCCGACGACGTGGCGGCCGCGAGCAACGCCAGCAAGGTCGTCGACTGTGCCGACGAGCACACCGCCCAGACGTACGCCGTCGGCGGACTGCCCGACCAGCTCAGCGACGCCGGCTACGACGACGAGAAGATCGGCGCCTGGGCCTACGACACCTGCGCGAAGCAGTTCGAGGACTTCCTCGGCGCCGACGAGAGCCTCGTGATGCGCACGGTCGTGAGCTGGGCGTGGTTCCGGCCCTCCGAGAAGGCCTGGGAGGACGGCGCTCGGTGGTACCGCTGCGACGTCGTCGGCGGTGGCGAGCAGAGCAAGGCCTACGTCCCGCTCCCCGAGGAGACCAAGGGACTGCTGCTCGGCAAGCCCGACGACCAGTGGATGGTCTGCGCCGCGGGGCCGTCGGTCTCCGGCTCGGTGAAGATCCCGTGCACGGAGGCGCACGACTGGCGGGCGATCTCGACCGTCAAGCTGGGCGAGCCCAAGGACCCCTACCCGGGCGATCGCCTCTCGCAGGTCAAGACCCGGGACTTCTGCTCCGAGCAGGTCGCGGCGTTCCTGAACTACCCCGTCGACTACGACTTCGGCTACACGTGGTTCCACGAGGCCGAGTGGCAGGCCGGCAACCGGCGCTCGGTCTGCTGGGCCAGGACGAACGCGTGAGGCGGGCGGCTGCCGCAGCGCTCCTCCTCCTGCTGCCGCTCGCCGGCTGCAGCGGTGGCGACACCTCGGGCGACGGCAGCACGAACGACGCCGCTGCCTCCTCCCCGAGCACCACACCGTCCGCCAGTGCCACGCCGACGACGGCCACCGCGGCGCCGAAGCCGCGCGACCGGGCGTGCTACCGGCTCGACTACGCCGCCGCCGTCGCCCCGACGACCACCGCGAAGCCGCAGGACTGCGGCGGCGCCCACACCGCCATGACGTACGCCGTGGGCACGCTCGACACCGTGGTCGCCGGCCACCTGGTCGCGGTCGACTCGGCCAAGGTCCAGCAGCAGGTGGCGACCGAGTGCCCCCAGCGGCTGCCCGCCTTCCTCGGCGGCAGCCCCGAGGCGCTGCGCCTGAGCATGCTGCGTGCCGTCTGGTTCACCCCGACGGTCGAGGAGTCCGACGCGGGCGCCGACTGGTACCGCTGCGACGTCATCGCCGTCGCCGCCGAGGGCCGGCTCGCCCCGCTGACCGGGGCGCTGCGCGGGGTCCTCGCCCGCCCGGACGCCGCCGCCCGCTACGGCATGTGCGGCACCGCCGAGCCCGGCACCTCCGGCTTCGACCGGGTCATCTGCTCCGGGTCGCACTCGTGGCGCGCCATCGACACGGTCACCTTCAGCGGCAGTGCCTACCCCGGCGTCGCGAAGGCCCGGGACGCCGGTCAGGGTCCGTGCGAGGACGCCGCCCGGGCCCGCGCCAGCGACGCACTGAACTTCAAGTGGAGCTACGAGTGGCCCACCGCCGCACAGTGGCGTGGCGGTCAGACCTATGGTCTGTGCTGGATCCCCGACTGACCGACCTCAGGAGCCGCATGACCTGGACGCCCGCCGACCTGCCCGACCTCACCGGACGCACCGCCGTCGTCACCGGCGCCAACTCCGGGATCGGCGAGCACACCGCCCGTGAGCTCGCGGCGCACGGCGCGACCGTGGTGCTCGCCTGCCGCAACGAGGAGTCCGCCCGAGCGGCCGCGGCCGGGATCGACGGCTCCACCCGCGTCGAGAAGCTCGACCTGTCCTCGCTCGCCTCCGTCCGCGCGTTCGCCGACCGGTGGGAGGGCCCGCTCGACCTGCTGGTCAACAACGCCGGCGTGATGACGCCGCCGCGCTACCGCGAGACCGAGGACGGCTTCGAGCTGCAGTACGGCACCAACCACCTCGGACACTTCGCCCTCACCGGGCTCCTGCTGCCGGCGCTGCTCGCCGCCCCCGAGGCCCGGGTCGTGACGGTCTCGTCGATCGCCCACCACGGCGGCTCGGCGGCGGTGCTCGAGGGGAACCCGAAGGCGACGTACCGCCCCTCCCCGGCCTACGGCAACAGCAAGCTCGCCAATCTCCTCTTCGCCGCGGAGCTGCAGAAGCGGGCCACCGCGGCGGCCGTCGCGCTGACGTCGACCGCCGCGCACCCGGGCGTCTCCGCGACCGGGCTGGTCACCTCGCCCGACGGCCTCGGCGCGATCCCCGGCGTCCGCACCGTGTCACCGCTCTTCCTGCGCCTGCTCTTCCAGTCGGCCAAGGCAGGCGCGAACCCCACGCTGTACGCCGCCACGGCGGCCGAGCCGGGGTCGTACACCGGCCCGCAGCGACTGCGCGAGAGCCGCGGCCCCGTCGGCCCGGCGAAGCTGTCGCGCGCCGGACGCGACGACGAGCTCGCGCTGCGCCTGTGGGACCTCAGCGAGCAGCAGACCGGCGTCACGTACTCCTTCTGAGCCCCGCCCCCGCCGACCACCCCGACACCAGGAGCACCACCATGGACATGCGCCTCGAGCTCGTCCCGCTGCCGACCACCGACGTCGACCGCAGCGTGGAGTTCTACGTGGAGAGGATGGGCTTCCACCTCGACCACGACGTGCAGCCCGGCAACGGCATGCGCGTCGTCCAGGTGACGCCGCCGGGCTCCGCCTGCTCGATCGCCTTCGGCGTCGGCATGGGCGACCCGGACGCCCCGCGGGTCAGCAACCTGCACCTCGTGGTGGCCGACATCGAGGCCGCCCGTGCGGAGGTCACGGCACGTGGCGTCGAGGTGTCCGAGGTGCAGGACATGGGCGGCGTGAAGTACGCCTTCCTCGCCGACCCGGACGGCAACTCGTGGGCGCTGCAGGAGCTGCTGCGCTGATCTCCCGTCGCCCCGGTCCCGGGGCCGGGCTCAGAAGCCGAGCTTGCGCAGCTGGCGCGGGTCGCGCTGCCAGTCCTTGGCGATCTTGATGTGCAGGTCGAGGTAGACCGGCGTGCCGAGCAGCGCCTCGATCTGCTTGCGCGCGGCCGTGCCGACCTCGCGCAGCCGCGCTCCCTTGTGGCCGATCATGATGCCCTTCTGGGAGTCGCGCTCGACGTACAGGTTGGCGTGGATGTCGAGCAGCGGCCGGTCGGCGTCGCGACCCTCGCGCAAGGCCATCTCCTCGACGACGACGGCGATCGAGTGCGGCAGCTCGTCACGGACGCCCTCGAGGGCGGCCTCGCGGATCAGCTCGGCGACGATCGCCTCCTCCGGCGCGTCGCTGAGGTCGCCGTCCGGGTAGAGCTGCGGCCCCTCGGGGAGCAGCCCGACGAGCAGGTCCTCGAGCAGCGTGACCTGGTCGCCACTCTTCGCGGAGACGGGCACGATCTCGGCCCACTCGGTCCCGGTCTCGACGCCGAGCTTGGCGATGTCGAGCAGGTGGTTGCCGATCTGGTCGGGCTCGGCGAGGTCGGTCTTGGTGGCGATCGCGACCTTGATGGTGCGGCGGACCTTCGACATCTCCTTGACGATGAAGCGGTCGCCGGGCCCGATCTTCTCGTTGGCGGGGAAGCACACCGCGACGATGTCGACCTCGGCCAGCGTCGTCTTCACGAGGTCGTTGAGGCGCTCGCCGAGCAGCGTGCGCGGGCGGTGCAGCCCGGGAGTGTCGACGAGGATCAGCTGGGCGTCGTCACGGTGCACGATGCCGCGCACGACGGTGCGGGTCGTCTGCGGCTTGGAGCTGGTGATCACGACCTTGCTGCCGACGAGAGCGTTCGTGAGCGTCGACTTGCCGGCGTTCGGGCGCCCGACGAACGACACGAAGCCGCTGCGGTGGGCGGGGCCCTGCCCGTCCTGCTGGGGGGTCCGGTGGTCGCTCATGCGTGTCCCTCTCGTGCGGCATCGAAGTCCGCCCAGATCTGGTCGTCGGACTTGCCGGCAGCCTTGCCGGCCCGCCAGATCGGCCCCGGGTCCACCGCACGGGGCTGGCGCTGGGCCACCCCGCGCCAGTAGCCCATGACGTCGTACGCCGTGGGCGGCAGGCGCCGCTCACGCATCAGGTGCTTGCGGATCGCCCGCATCTGCGCGGACTCCCCCGCCATCCAGAAGTAGCCCTCGCCCGCGGGCCAGTCGATCGTCTCGACGACCGCGGCCAGGTTGCTGCTCGACTCCCCCGGCGGCGTCAGCCAGGTGACGTCCGCGCCGGCGCCGAGGTAGTCCCCCAGCTCGTCGGGCACCTCGGCCCAGATCCGCGTCGGCAGGTCGGTGGTCTCGGCGATCCGCGCCATCGCGGGCATCGCGGTCAGGTCGCCGACGAGGAGCAGCCAGGCGGCGTCCGCCGGCGGGGCGAAGGAGCCCTTCGCCTCGGTGATCGTGACGCGGTCACCCACGACGTCGCGGGCGGCCCACTCGGTGACCAGGCCGACCTCGTGCACCACCACGTCCAGCGTGAGCACGCCCTCGGCCCACGACCGGACCGTGTAGTAGCGGCTCTGGAACTGCCCCGGCACCACCAGCCCGACCCACTCGTCGGGGAGGCCCGTCGACGCGAAGTCCGCCAGCCCGGGCCCGCCCAGCGTGAGCCGCACCAGGTGCTCGGACAGCTGCTCGCGTCCCAGGACGTCGGCGGCGTACTGCCGGGCTCTCGTGCTCACCCGTCAAGGCTAGGGGGTCGGCCGCGCGGCGCCGAAATGGTGGGCGGGCGGGGGAAGTTTCACCGGGTACCCGGTGAAACTGGCGCTCCTGGCGTGGAACTCCATGACAGGAGCGCCAGTTTCGTCGGTCGACCGACGAAACTTCGGGCAGATGCGCCGACTCGATGCCCCCACCGGTGGCAGACGCGCCGACTCGACGCCCCCACAGATCTGCAGACGCGCCGACTCGGCACTCGTCGTCACCAGGTGGGGCGCAGCGGGAAGCCGTCCTTGCCGTCGTCGGTGGTGCGGACGGCGAGCACCTGGTGCAGCTGGATCTCGTTGCGCTCGAAGCCGAGCCGGGAGCCGGCCATGTAGACGCCCCAGACGCGGGCGGTGCCCTCGCCGACCTCGGCCACGCACTCGTCCCAGTTCTCGACGAGGTTGCGGCACCAGTCCCGCAGGGTCATCGCGTAGTGGATGCGGAGGTTCTCCTCGTGCATCACCTCGAGGCGCGCGTCCTGCGCCTCCTTGATGATCGTGCCGGAGCCGATCAGCTCGCCGTCGGGGAAGACGTAGCGGTCGATGAACGCCCCGGTCTCCTCGCGACGGTTGTGCGCGCGGGTGATGCAGTGGTTGAGCAGCCGGCCCTCGGGGCGCAGCCGGCTGCGCAGGAACGAGAAGTACGACGGGTAGTTGCGCACCCCGATGTGCTCCATCAGCCCGATCGAGCTGACGGCGTCGAAGCCGCCCTCCAGCACGTCGCGGTAGTCCGAGTGCCGCACCTCGGCGAGGTCGCCCAGGCCGTCCCGGTCGATCGCCTCCTTGGCCCACTGGGCCTGCTCGCGCGACAGCGTCACGCCGAGCGCCTTGACGCCGTAGTGCCGCGCCGCGTGGCGGACCATCCCGCCCCAGCCGCAGCCGACGTCGAGCAGCCGCTGCCCGGGCTGCAGGTCGAGCTTGCGGCAGACCAGGTCGAACTTCTCGGCCTGCGCCTCCTCGAGCGTGGCGTCCTGCTCGGGGTAGACCGCGCAGGTGTAGGCCATCGACGGGCCCAGCACCAGCTCGTAGAAGCGGTTCGAGACGTCGTAGTGGTGCGCGATCACCTCGGCGTCGCGGCTCATCGAGTGCCGCAGGCCCTCCATCGCCCGGCGCCAGCGCGGCAGGTGCTCCTGCGGCGGGGGCGGCGGCGGCTTGAGGTTTGCCAGGCCCAGCCCGCGCACGAGGTTCAGCGCCTCGGCCGCGGTGGGCTTGCGGAAGCGGAGGTGGTTCTGCAGCAGCGCCATGGCGTCGTACGGGTCGCCCGGGTGCACACCGTGGATCTTGAGGTCGCCGGCGACGTACGCCCGCGCCATGCCCAGGTCGCCGGGGGCCGTCAGCAGGTAGGACAGCCCGCGCTGGTTCACCAGCTCCAGCTCGATGCCGGCGTCGGCCGGACCGGCCGTGCTGCCGTCGTACGCCGAGAACTTCACCGGCATGCCGTCGCGCAGGAGCGAGCTCACCGCGTCGCCGATCATCATGCTCATCGTCTCTTCACCGCCTTGTCGTAGAGGCTCGTCAGTCGGTCGTCGGGGTCGTGCTGGCGCTTGACGGCGGCGAGGTGCGCGCCGTCGTAGAGCCGGTCGAACGTGTCGGCGTCGTAGAACGCCTCCGAGTAGAGGGACTTGTGGCCGCCGAGCTCGTGCACCTTCGCCTCGATGGCGCGGTTCTTCGGGCCGTTCGGGGCGTCCGGGCCGACGTGCACGGTGCCCCAGAAGCCGACGTTGACGTACGTCGCGCCCGGCTCGAGCGGGTACGTCGACCAGGCGCGGGTCGACCGGAGCGGGCAGAGCCACACGGGCCGCATCCCGACCTCGTCGTCGAACCACGCGAGGAACTCCTCGAGCCGGTCCAGCGGGACCTCGACGTCCTGGATGACCCGCTCGCGCAGCGGGCGCCCGGCGCGGCGGTCCAGCCGGTCGGCGATCCCGAGGCGACGGTCCAGCCCGATCAGCCTGCTGTAGACGTCCGAGCGGCGCCACCGGCGGGGCCAGAGCCGCCGGACGGTCGGGTGCTGCACGCCGAACGCGCCCGAGCACCAGAACCAGTCGGTGTCCCAGCGCCACAGGTAGTCGTACATCGTGAGCAGGTCGGTCTCGCGCTCCTGGATCGAGCGGTAGAAGATCTGCTGCCCGGTGTAGTCGCTCGGCTCCGCACCACGCGGGGAGTCCACCCACGTCGCCAGCGTCAGGTAGTACTCCCCCGGCGCGAACGCGACGCCGTCCAGCCCGTCGACGCGCGTGCCGTCGTGCTCGCCGGACTCGACGACGGCCTCGACGGTCTTGGCGAGCAGTGCGGCGTCGTCGAAGCGGACGTGGCGCAGCGCGACGTACGTCGGCACCGCCTCGAGCTGGATGACCAGCCGGGTGGCGTAGCCCAACGACCCGTAGGAGTTGGGGAAGGTGTCGAAGAGCTCGTCACCGGGGCGGGTCGTGACGACCTCGCCGGCACCGGTGAAGACGTCCATCTCGAGGACGGACTCGTGCGGCAGCCCCGAGCGGAAGCTCGTCGACTCGATGCCGAGCCCGGTGACCGCGCCGCCCAGCGTGATCGTGCGCAGCTGCGGCACCACGAGCGGGATCAGCCCGTGCGGCAGGGTGGCGTCGACGAGGTCCTCGTAGGTGCACATGCCCTGCACCTCGGCGGTGCGGGCCTCGGGGTCGACCGCGAGGACGCCGGTCAGCCCGGACACGTCCAGGCCCGGCGCGGTGGTCGCCGCGCGCGGCCGGAAGAGGTTCGAGGTCTTCTTCGCCAGCCGGACCGGGCTCCCGGCCGGGATGGCGGCGTACGACGCCCTGAGCCGCTCGACGGCGGCGGTGTGCTGGGCCCGGCTTCCCCCTGGATTCACGCTCAGCACGCTACTCCTGGCCGATGTCGGGCGCGTTACCGGAGTCACCCTCCGGACATTTCCCGGCCCGTGGGACCGCGTGTCAGTCGGCCAGCGCGGCCCAGCCGAGGTGGTCGTGCACGGCGATGCCGCGGTACGTCGACGCCCCGGCCCCGGCCGCGGCCTCGACGTCGTCGACCTCGCCCAGCACCTGCGCCAGCTCGGCGGCGGTCCGGCCGAAGAAGGTCTGCTTGCGGGCCACGGCGTCGTCCCCGAGGTCGTTGGTCTCGACGGCGAGGCGGGCCGGCTTGCGGGCCTTGGCCGCAGCCGCCAGCGCGGTGGCGCCGAGCCCCGTGATCGAGTCGGGACCGGTCGCGACGTGGCGGTAGGTCAGCACCGTGACCGCGTCGACCCGCGCGATCGCCGCGCGGTCGAGCCGGGTGCCCTGCACGGTGACCTGGTCGAGCCAGAACGCGAGGTCGGCCTCGACCGGCAGCCGGGTGGCCCGGGCGAGGCTGTCGAGCAGCCCGAGCCAGGCGGTGGCGACGGCCTTGCGGCTGCCGTCCCAGCCGGGGTGGATCCACGGCTCGACGTCGAGGTGGACGCCGTCGAAGAGACCGGTGGAGAGTGCCGAGGACTGCCAGGCCAGTGCGGCCTTGGGCCGGTCGATCCAGGTGGTCTCGCTGCCGAGTGCCTGGACCCGGATGCCGGCGGCCTGGGTGGCGGGGCGTAGCGAGCGGTACCAGTCGAGGGTCGACGAGGTCGCGAGCCCGTCGGGCACCGACACGAAGAGGTCGTCCACCCCGTGCGCGGTGGCGAACGCGACCAGCTCGTCGACGTCCGGCCGGTCCCACACCCACATCGCGCGGCCTGGCTCGGCCACGCGGACGGCGCGAGCCGCCTGGGCGGGGGCGCTCACCGCGAGCAGCCCGAGGACGAGGGCGGCGACCAGCGCGGGCAGCAGCCCGCGGAGGAGCGCGACCCCCAGGGTCCGGAGTCGCCGGTGCACGGCCCCAGCCTAGGCGCGCCCACGCCCGCGCGGAGCCGAATCAGGTCAGCCCGCTGGACCGGATCGTGCCGCGCGGGTCGCCGACGTGCACCGGGACACCGGGGCCGGCGAGGTCCCGCACGGCGGCCAGGTCCGGTGCCGTGGCCTCGTCGGCCTCGGTCAGCACCACCGCGGCCTCGAGCCCCTTCGCCCCGGACGCCACGGCCATGGCGACGCAGACCTGGACGGCGGACAGCTGCAGGGACGGCAGGTCGACGGTTGCGGCGGCGTACGTCCGGCCGTCGGCGTCGCGGACGGCCGCGCCCTCTGCGGCACCGACCCGGGCACGGGTGGCACGGGCCAGGGTGACGAGCTTGGCGTCCTCGGGGGCGAGGTCAGTCACGGTGGTCTCCTTCGGGGGCGTGGTCGGGGTGCTCGGGCTCGACGCGCGAGATCAGCACGGTCCCGATCTTGTTGCGGCGCCCGGAGACGCCCTCGGCCTCGAAGCGCAGGCCGTGCGCCTCGACGTGGCTGCCGGGGATGGGCACCCGGCCGAGGTGCTTGGCCATCAGGCCGCCCACGCTGTCGACGTCTTCCTCCTCGACGTCGAAGCCGAACAGCTCGTCGAGGTCGTCGATCGGGTAGCGGCTCGAGACCCGGGTGGTGCCCGACGGCAGCACCTCGACCTCGATCTCGTCCTCGTCGTACTCGTCGGTGATCTCGCCGACGATCTCCTCGAGGATGTCCTCGATGGTGATCAGCCCGGCGGTGCCGCCGTACTCGTCGACGACGACCGCGATGTGCTGCCGGTCGGCCTGCATCTCGGAGAGCAGGGCGTCGACGGGCTTGGACTCGGGGACGTAGTGGGCCGGGCGCATCACCTCGTCGATGCGCTGGGTGAACTCCACGTCGGGCGCCTCGAAGTCGCGGCGCACGATGTCCTTGAGGTAGGCGAAGCCCACGATGTCGTCGAGGTTCTCGCCGATCACCGGGACCCGGGAGTAGCCGCTGCGCAGGAAGAGCGAGAGCGTCTGGCGGAGGTTCTTGTGGCGCTCGACGTAGACCACGTCGTTGCGCGGGACCATCACCTCGCGGGCGCTGGTGTCGCCGAGCTCGAAGACGGAGTGGATCATCCGACGCTCCCCCGACTCGATGACCGCGGAGGCCTCGGCGAGGTCGACCAGCTCGCGCAGCTCGGTCTCGGTGGAGAACGGGCCCTCGCGGAAGCCCTTGCCGGGCGTGATCGCGTTGCCGAGCAGGATCAGCAGCCGCGGCAGCGGTCCGAGGATGCTCGTCACCCACGACAGCGGGCCGGCGGCGATCAGCGCGATCCGCTCGGAGTGCTGGCGCCCCAGGGTGCGCGGGGCGACGCCGATGACGACGAAGGACAGGACCAGCATCATCGAGACGACCGTGAGCACGGTGGGCCACCACGAGCCACCGAAGTGGTCGCGCACCTGGAGCGTGACCAGCACGATCGCGGAGATCTCGCAGAGCAGCCGCAGCAGCAGCGCGGTGTTGAGGTAGCGGGCCGCGTCGTCGAGCAGCCCGAGCAGGCGCCGGGCGCCGGGGCGCGCGTCGACGAGGAGCTCCTCCGCGCGGGCGCGGGAGAACGAGCCGAGCGCGGCGTCGGCCGCGGAGAAGACGCCGGCGAGCAGGACGAGGGCGGCCGCCGTCACCAGCAGCCCGATATCACCGCTGGTCATGCGGGGGTCGAGCTGCGCCAGGACGCGAGCAGCTCGTCCTGGAGACCGAACATCTCCCGGTGCTCCTCGGGCTCGGCGTGGTCGTAGCCCAGGAGGTGCAGGATGCCGTGCACCGTGAGCAGCTCGATCTCGGCGAGCGTGCCGTGGCCGGCGGTCTCGCCCTGCTTCTCGGCGATGTCGGGGCAGAGGACCAGGTCACCGAGGACGCCCTCCTCGGGCTCCTCGTTGACCAGGCCGGGACGCAGCTCGTCCATCGGGAAGGCGAGCACGTCGGTCGGGCCCTCCTTCTCCATCCACTGCTCGTTGAGCTGGGCGATGGTGGCCTCGTCGACGGCCTTGATGCAGAGCTCGGCGAGCGGGTGCACCCGCATCCGGTCCATCACGAAGCGGCTCAGCGCCGCCAGCCCCTTGACGTCCAGGTCGCGCCCGGACTCGTTGAGGATCTCGATGCTCATCGGTTCGTGCCGCCCCGGTGGTTGGCCGCCGCGAGCTCGCCGCGGGCGTCGGCCTCGTCGTAGGCCTGGACGATCTTGCCGACCAGGCGGTGGCGTACGACGTCGCTGGTCGTGAGGCGGTTGAACGAGATGTCCTCGACGCCGTCGAGGATGGCCTCGATCACGCGCAGGCCGGACTTGGTGCCGGACGGCAGGTCGACCTGGGTCGTGTCGCCGGTGACGACGATCTTGGACCCGAAGCCCAGCCGGGTCAGGAACATCTTCATCTGCTCGGGCGAGGTGTTCTGCGCCTCGTCCAGGATGATGAAGGCGTCGTTCAGGGAGCGGCCGCGCATGAAGGCCAGCGGCGCGACCTCGATCGTGCCCGACGCCAGCAGCTTCGGGATCGTCTCGGGGTCGATCATGTCGTGGAGGGCGTCGTACAGCGGGCGCAGGTAGGGGTCGATCTTCTCGCTGAGCGTGCCGGGCAGGTAGCCCAGCCGCTCCCCCGCCTCGACGGCCGGGCGCGTGAGGATGATCCGGGTGACGTTCTTCGACTGCAGCGCCTGGACCGCCTTGGCCATCGCCAGGTAGGTCTTGCCGGTGCCGGCCGGGCCGATGCCGAAGGTGATCGTGTGCTTGTCGATGGCGTCGACGTAGCGCTTCTGGTTCAGCGTCTTCGGGCGGATCGAGCGGCCGCGGTTGCTCAGGATGTTGAGGCTCAGCACGTCGGCCGGGCGCTCGTTGGTCTCCTGGCGCAGCATCGTCAGCACGCGCTCGACGGTCTCGTTGGACATGCCCTGGCCGGTGCGGATGATCGTGACCAGCTCGTCGAGGAGCCGGTCCGCGAGCGCGACCTCGCCGGGGTCGCCCTTGAGCGCGATCCGGTTGCCGCGCACGTGGATCTCGGCCTTGATGCCACCCTCGATGATGCCGAGGTACTCGTCGCCGGGGCCGAGCAGGCTGACCATGTTGATGCTGGTCGGGATGACGACCGTGTGCCGGGTCTGGGGCGGGCTGGGCTGCTGGCCCTGCTCCGCGGCGCGGGGACGCTGGTGGCTGTCAGTCATGGATGCCCGGGCGGGCGGCCTCTCCGGTAGGGGTTCGAGCGACCTCAATGCTACGGGAGGGCGCGCGCTCGTCCCAGCGAGTTGCCACGGGGCTCCGCCGCGGCCCGTACGGTGGAGGCCATGACCGGTGGTGCGTACGACGCGTACGACGAGCTCGACGACCACGACGACGACACCCCGCCGTACTGGTACGCCGGCAACCACCTGCCGCACGACGCCCGCGCGATGGGGCTGACCCACCACGTCCCCGACGGCGCGCTGCTCGACTTCGCGGGCCGGCTCGACTCCACCAAGACCCTGCACCGCGTCACCGCCTGGGTGATGCTCGTGGTGTTCGGGCTGCCGGTGTTCTTCTACGTGCTGCGGCTGGTGCTCGCGGTCCTGCCGGGCTGAGCCCTCCGCGGACCGCGGCCGCACGCCGTCAGGATGCGGAGCCCGGCAGGGACCTCGGCTAGCGTCCCGCCCGATGAGCTCTCCCTCGCCCCGGACCTCCGACCGCCTCCCCACCGTCCGCGGCGCCCTGCGCTCCCCGGCCCTGCTGCGCACCGAGGTGCTCGCGGGCCTGGTGGTGGCGCTGGCGCTGATCCCCGAGGCGATCTCGTTCTCGATCATCGCCGGCGTCGATCCGCGCGTGGGTCTCTTCGCCTCGTTCACGATGGCCGTCGCCATCTCGTTCCTCGGCGGACGGCCCGCGATGATCTCCGCCGCGACCGGTGCCGTGGCGCTGGTCATCGCGCCGGTCATGCGCGACCACGGGTTCGACTACCTCATCGCCACCGTCGTCCTCGGCGGCCTGATCCAGGTGGTGCTCGCCCTGGCCGGCGTCGCGCGCCTGATGCGCTTCATCCCGCGCTCGGTCATGGTCGGCTTCGTCAACGCGCTGGCGATCCTGATCTTCTGGGCCCAGGTCGACCACCTGGTCGACGTGCCCTGGCTCGTCTACCCGATGACCGCCGTCGGGATCGCGGTGATCGTCGGCCTGCCACGGGTCACCCGCGTGGTGCCGGCGCCGCTCGTCGCGATCGTCGCCCTGACCGCCTTCACGGTCGTCGGGGCCGTCGGCGTGCCGAACGTCGGCGACGAGGGTGAGCTGCCCGACCGCCTGCCCTCGCTGTTCCTCCCTGACGTCCCCCTCACCCTCGAGACCCTCCGGGTGATCGCGCCGTACGCCCTGGCGATGGCCCTGGTCGGGATCCTCGAGTCGCTGCTCACCGCGAAGCTCGTCGACGACCTCACCGACACCCCGTCCGACAAGACCCGCGAGGCCTGGGGCCAGGGCGTCGCCAACGTGGTCACCGGCTTCCTCGGCGGCATGGGCGGCTGCGCGATGATCGGCCAGACGATGATCAACGTGAGGGTCTCGGGGGCCCGCACCCGCCTGTCGACCTTCCTCGCCGGCGTGTTCCTGCTCGTGCTGGTCGTGGGGTTCGGCGACGTCGTCGCCCTGATCCCGATGGCGGCACTCGTCGCCGTGATGGTCATGGTGTCCGTCGGCACCTTCGACTGGCACAGCATCCGCCCCGGCACCCTGCGCCGGATGCCGCGGTCGGAGACGGCCGTCATGGTCACCACCGTCGTCGTCACGGTGGCGACCCACAACCTCGCGATCGGCGTCGTGGTCGGGGTCCTGGTCGCGATGACACTCTTCGCCCGCCGGGTCGCGCACCTCACCGCGACCGACCGCGTGGTCGTCGTGGACGCCGACGGGCGCACGACCGCGCGCTACACCGTCACCGGCGAGCTCTTCTTCGCGTCGAGCAACGACCTCACGACGCAGTTCGCCTACGCCGACGACCCGGACCGCGTGGTCATCGACCTGTCGGCCTCCCACATCTGGGACGCCTCGACCGTTGCCTCGCTGGACGCCATCACCATGAAGTACGCGCGCCGGGGCACCTCCGTGGAGATCGTCGGGCTGAACGACGCCAGCGCCGACCGGCACGCCCGGCTCAGCGGGCAGCTCTCCGGGCACTGAGCGGCGGCGGGGCCGCCGCCGTCAGGACCCTTCGTCGAAGGCGACCTGCAGCATGCCCAGGCACATCTCGTCGGTGCTGCCCTCGCCCCAGACGACGTACCGGTCCACCGTGCCCTCGAAGGCCGGGAGCCGGTCGCGCAGCCACTGGGCGTGGGTGCAGGTGACCTCGACGGAGTCGTACTGGTCGAGGTGCACCGGCTTGATCGGGTGGGTGCCCTGGTTGTCGAAGTCCCACAGCGGGATGTCGAGGATCGTGCGGGCGTCCGGGGTGCCGGGGTTGACCTCGACCTTGATCTTGCGGCCGAGCAGGTGCATGTGGCCCGCGACGCCGAGGACCGTCATCGGCTTCTGGACGTAGCGCGTGCACGACGTCGTCTGCGACGCGACCGGCTTGCCGCCGCACAGGAAGTAGAGGAGGTCGGCCGTCGAGCCGGGGCCCGCCCCGAAGCGGGTCTTGACGTCCGCGAGGGCGTCGGCCCGGTCGCACAGCGGGCCGTCGTCGTTGGCGGGTCGGCACGGCAGCTCGACCGGCGCGGGCATCAGGAAGGTGTGCAGCGGCTTGAGCGGCGCGCGGCCCCGCATCCAGCGCACCTGGGTGCTCGACTGGTCGGCCGAGTCGCCCTTGAGCAGGTTGTAGTGGACCTGCATGATGATCCGCGACCCGGCCGGGAGCGGGACGCCGTACCCGTCCACGGTCTTGGTCTCGTCGCCGCCCGGCGCCCAGGCGCCCAGCCAGTTGGCGTCGTCCACGTTGGCGAAGTCGCCCTCGAGCCCGGTGCCGCCGAAGCAGGTCCAGCCCTCGCCGTCCTCGCTCGCGTCCTTGGCCTCCGCCTCGGCGACCTTGTCCGGGGTGACCTTGAAGAGGATCACGTGGTGGACCACGTCGGGGTTGTCCGGGAGCACGTTCGTGCCGGTCAGCCAGGCGTCCTCGGTCAGCCCGGGGTCGAGCAGGAAGCAGCGGTAGTCGTCGGTGCCGACGCCGGTGGGCGGCGAGGGGGTGTACGCCGCCGGCATGGTCAGCGTCTTGCGCCGCTCCCCCGCACGCAGCGGGAGGAGCTTGCCGACAGGAGCGTTCGCGTGCGGGTCGGGTCGCAGGTCGGCCGGGGTGTTCTCGAGCATCTCCGACGGCGCCCCCTCGCGCAGGTCGGTGCCGGCGCTGCCGCACTGGCTCAGCAGCGCGGCGACCAGCACGACCACGACGACGAGCGGCGCGCCGATCCGGGCCAGGCGGGCCGCGGGCGGGCGGGTCATCCGGGCGGCCAGGTGAGGGCGCGGCCCGCGAGGACGTGCAGGTGGGTGTGGAAGACGGTCTGGCCCGCTCCGGCGCCGGTGTTGAAGACCAGCCGGTAGTCGTCGTGGCCCTCGGCGGTCGCGACGGCCGCGGCGCTGGTGAGCAGCTCCGCAGCGGCCTCCGGGTCACCCGCGGCGAGGGCGGCGGCGTTCTCGTAGTGGGCGCGCGGCACCACCAGGACGTGGGTCGGTGCCTGCCCGTTGATGTCGCGGAACGCGACGGTCCGCTCGGTGACGTGCACGACCTCTCCGGGGACCTCGCCGGCGACGATCTTGCAGAACAGGCAGGCGGGGTCCGACTGGTGCGTGGCTTCCATGAGAACGTGTTCCTCCTGCCGTCATCGTGTCACGAAAACGCGTGCCCCGCCGACGTAAACCGGGAGGCCGGCCCGCGCGTGCCACTAGCGTGATGACCCATGCGATCGCCGCGTCAGGCGGCTCGGCCCCGGCGGTCGGCGCCGTGAGGTCCGACGCCGACGGCGGGCCGGCGAGCTGGGACGCCGACACGGCGCTCGAGCAGCTCTACGCCGCCCACTGGCGCTCGCTCGTCCGCCTCTCGGTGCTGCTGGTCCGCGACGTCGGGACCGCCGAGGAGATCGTGCAGGACGCCTTCGTGGCCGTGCACGGCCGGTGGTCACGGCTGCGCGACCACGACCGCGCCCTGGCCTACCTGCGCCAGGCCGTCGTGAACCGGTCTCGCTCCTCGCTGCGGCACCGCACCGTGGTGCTGCGCCACGCCGCGACCGTCGCACCGCCCGCCCCCGCACCGGGTGCCGACGCACGGTCGGAGGACGGCGTACGCCGTGCGGCGGTGCTCGACGCGATGCGGGAGCTGCCCCAGCGCCAGCGCGAGGTGCTCGCGCTGCGCTATTACCTCGACCTGTCCGAGGCCGAGATCGCCGACGCGCTCGGCATCAGCCGCGGCGCCGTCAAGAGCCACGCCTCGCGCGGCTCCGCCACCCTGCGCGGGCTGCTGCGCGACCACCTGCAGGAGACCCCATGAGCGACGACCGCACCGACGACCGCCTGGCCGGGCTGGTCTCCGACGCCGTGGGCGACGTCGAGCCCCGCGACGTGCTCGACGACCTGCGCGCCCGCACCCGGTCGTCGGCGGCACGCTCGCGACGGCCGTGGTTCCTCGCCGTCGGGGGTGCGGTGGTCGCCACGGCCGCCGTGGTGACCGCGATCGCGCTGGCCTCCGGCGGTCCCGGCGCACCGCGCACCGACCCCGGGCCGGCGGCGAGCCGCACCGCCGTCGACTCCTCGCCCGACGACTCGTCCGACGACCCGTCCGCGACCCCGGACCCCGGCACCCTCACCGTCGCGTCGTACTACCTCGGTGAGACCCCGCGCGGGACGCGCCTGTTCCGCGAGTTCGACCAGCGACCCGGCGCCGGTCAGCTGGGCGCAGCGCTGGAGACCTTCCGGGCCGACCCCTCCGACCCGGACTACCGCGACCCCTGGCCGGACGACGCCTTCTCCGGAGCCTCCTACCCGGGAGCCACCGGCACGATCCGGGTCGACCTCCGGGACGCCTCCCTGCACGACCGGCCCGCCGGGATGAGCACCGAGGAGGCCGACCTCGCCATCCAGCAGGTCGTCTACACCCTCCAGGCAGCGGTCCAGGAGCGGGCGCCCGTGCAGTTCGTCCTCGACGGCAACCCGGTCGACCAGGTGCTCGGCGTCCCGACCTCCGAGCCGTTGACGAACGCGCCGCCCCTCGACGTCCTGTCCCACGTCTCGCTGACCACGCCCGCCGAGGGGCAGGCGGTGTCGGGCTCGCTCGCGGTGGAGGGCGTCGCCAGCTCCAACGAGGCGAACGTGCGCTGGCAGCTGCTGGCCGGCGGCCCCGTCGCCGAGGGCTCGTTCACCGCGGACGGCTGGATGGGCGAGAAGCTCTTCCCGTTCCGCGGCTCGATCGACCTGGCCGACGTACCCCCCGGCCGCTACACCCTCCTCGTCGAGACCGACGACCCGTCGGGCGGCGCCGAGGGCTTCGGCCCGGACCGCGACACGCGCACGGTCGTGGTCCGGTAGGTCCACCGCCCGGCCCGCGACTCCCCCGAGGATGGTGGCCATGACCGGCCTTCCCCGCTCCCGACGTACGACGCTCGTCCCCCTCGCCGTGCTGGCCCTCGCGGCCGGGCTGCTGGTCGGGTGCAGCTCCTCGGACGACGACCAGCGCCCCGCCGGCAGCGCGACGAAGAAGCACCACGGCCAGCGTGGCGGTGGCTCCGGGTCGGACGGGTCGGACGGGTCTGGCTCCGAGCCGGACGGTTCGGGCTCGTCGTCGGGTGGGTCCTCGGACGCGGGCGACGGGTCGGCCGACGGCTCGGGCGAGGTCACGGTGCCGGTGTACTTCGTGGGCGACACCCCGCAGGGACCGCGCCTGTACCGCGAGTTCCGCCGGGTCGACGGCGCGGACCCGCTCGACGCCGCGCTGACGCTGGCCGCGTCTGGCGACGCCCTCGACGGGGACTACCGCACGCTGCTGCCGAGCGGCGCGTTCTCCGGCAGCACCCACGACGAGGGCGCGGTGGTGCGGCTGCCGGACGACTCGTGGACCCGGCCGGCCGACGGCATGACCACGGACGAGGCACTGCTGGCCGTCCAGCAGCTCGTGTACACCGCTCAGGGCGTGCTGCAGCAGCGGCTCCCGGTCACGTTCGCCGACGCCGACGGCAACGCGACGCAGATCTTCGGCATCGCCTCCGAGGACGGCTTCGGCGCCGCCGACCCCCTCGAGACCCTGGCCCTGGCCAGCGTGACCCAGCCCGAGGAGGGCGAGACCGTCGGGCCGACGTTCACCGCCGAGGGTGTGGCCAGCTCGTTCGAGGCCACCGTCCCGTGGGAGATCCGCCAGGGCGGCTCGGTCGTGAAGAAGGGCTTCGCGACGGCCGACGGGTGGATGGACAAGCTCTACCCGTTCCGCACCGACGTCGACGTCTCCGACCTGGCCCCCGGCACCTACACGTTCGTCGCGATGACCGACGACCCGTCCGGCGGCGAGGGCGGCGGCCCGACCGAGGACAGCAAGACCATCGTCGTGCGCTGAGACGGCTGGGGGGCGGGCCGCTGGCGGGCGCTGGGCCGGCGGTGCGTCAGCCACCGATCCAGGGGCTCGTTCGGTGGGTAGCTTACCGCCACCCGGCGCCGTACCCCAGCGGTGTGACAGTCACCGATCCGGCGGTCGGACGCGCTGGCTCAGCCGTCACTCCAGCCCCACTGACCGGGGGAAACTCTCGCTTTCCGGGTGTTGCAACACCCGGAAAGCGCCAAATTCCCCGGATATCCGGGGAATCCGACGTCACCCCCAGCGCGACGTCCGCGCCAGCACAGCCGCCACCGCAGCAACCCCGGCCGTCGACGTCCGCAGCACCTCGGCCCCCAGCCGCACCGAGACGGCACCGGCGGCGACGAAGGCGGCCACCTCGTCCTCGGTCAGGCCGCCCTCGGGGCCGACGACGACCACGACCCGGCCGGCGTCGGGCACGGTCACCGACGAGAGCGGCGAGGACGCGTCCTCGTGCAGCACGACCGTCAGGTCGGCAGTAGCGACGAGGTCGACCACGTCGGCGGTCGACGCGAGCTCGGCCACCGTGGGGAACCACGAGCGACGGGACTGCTTGGCCGCCTCGCGGGCCGTGGAGCGCCACTTCGCCAGGGACTTGGCGGCGCGCTCGCCCTTCCAGACCGCGACGCTGCGCGACGCCGCCCACGGCACGACCTCGGCCACGCCGATCTCGGTCAGCACCTCGACGGCGAGCTCGCCGCGGTCGCCCTTCGGCAGCGCCTGGACGACGACGACGGCGGGGTCCGGGGCGGGCACGGCGTCGCGGGACACGACGGTCACCGCGAAGACTCGCTTGCCCGTCGAGGACACCTCGCCGGTCACGGACGTGCCGAGGCCGTCGGTGAGGACCACGGACTCCCCCACCCGCAGGCGGCGTACGGCGACGGCGTGGTGCGCCTCGCCGCCGGTGACCTCCACGGTCGACCCGACGGAGGCGCCGGCCAGGGTGGGGACGAGGTGGACCGGGAGCGACACGGTGCGGCTCAGTGCGGGTTGAAGGCGTCGCGGAGACGACCGAAGACGGAGCGCGAGCTCGCCCGCACCTGACCCGTGGGCTGCTCCTCGTGGCGGATCGCCGCGAGCTCGTGCAGCAGCTCCTCCTGGCGCGCGTCGAGGCGGGTCGGGGTCTCCACGATGATGTTCACGACCAGGTCGCCGCGACCGCCGCGCAGACCGGGCACGCCGCGACCGCGGAGCACCTGCTCGGAGCCGGACTGGGTGCCCGGTCGCAGCTCGAGGTCGAACGACGTCTCGAGCTCGGGCGCCACGTCGACGGCCTCGTCGATCACGACGTCGGCCTCGAGGGTCGGCAGCGTCAGCGTGGTGCCGAGCGCCGCGGCCGTCATCGGCACGGTCACCGTGCAGTGCAGGTCGTTGCCGTTGCGGGTGAAGGTCTCGTGCGGCGCGATGTGGATCTCGACGTACAGGTCGCCGGCCGGGCCGCCACCGGGGCCCACCTCGCCCTGCTCGGTGAGCTGGACGCGGGTGCCGTTGTCGACGCCGGCGGGGATCTTGACGGTCAGGGTGCGGCGCGAGCGGACCCGGCCGTCGCCGGAGCACTCCCGGCACGGCTCGGGGATGATCGTGCCGAAGCCGCGGCAGGCGGCGCAGGGGCGCAGGGTGCGGATCTCGCCGAGGAACGACCGCTGCACGTGCGCCACCTCGCCGGCGCCGCGGCAGGTCTCGCACGGGATCGGGTGGCTGCCCGGGGCCGCGCCCTCGCCGTTGCAGGTGCCGCAGAGCACCGCAGTGTCGACCTTCAGCTCGCGGGTGACGCCGAACGCGGCGTCGGCGAGCTCGACCTCGAGCCGGATCAGGGCGTCCTGCCCCCGCCGCATCCGCGGTCGCGGCCCGCGGCCGCCCTGGCCGCCGGGCGCGTTGCCGCCGAAGAACGCGTCCATGATGTCGGTGAACGAGAAGCCGGCACCCTGGCCGAAGCCACCGGCACCGCCGCCGCCGAACGGGTCGCCGCCGCGGTCGTACGCCGCACGCTTCTGCGGGTCGGACAGGACCTCGTAGGCCATCGAGACCTCTTTGAACTTGTCCTGGGTCTCGGGGTCCGGGTTGACGTCCGGGTGCAGCTGACGGGCCAGACGCCGGTAGGCCTTCTTGATGGCGTCGCCGTCCGCGTCGCGGGCCACACCGAGGAGGTCGTACAGGTCCTGACTCACGAGTGATGGGTCCTTCTGGCTCTGGGGCTGGTCGGTTGCTGGAGCGGTGCTGCTGGAGTGGGGCGGTGCGGGGCGTCAGCCCTCGTCGAGGATCCGCGAGACGTACCGGGCGACGGCGCGCACCGCCGCCATCGTGCCGGGGTAGTCCATGCGGGTGGGGCCGACGATGCCGAGGGTGGCGAGCGCCTCGTCGCGCGGGCCGTACCCGGTCGCGACGACGCTGGTCGAGGAGAGCTCCTGGTAGGGCCCCTCGGCGCCGATCCGCACGGTGACGGCACCGCCGGTGCTGGCCTCGCCGAGCAGCTTGAGGAGGATCACGTGCTCCTCGAGCGCCTCGAGCAGCGGGCGGACCGCCGAGTCGAACGTGTCGCCGTACCGCGCGAGGTGGGCGGTGCCGCTGACCGCGATCCGCTCGTCCGAGCGGTGGTCGGACATCGCGTCGCACAGCACGTCGACGATGGCCGCGGTGTCCACGCCGTCGACGGGGGGTACGACGGCGCGCAGGCCGGTCACGGCCTCGGCGATCACCTGGCCGGTGGCCGCGCGGTTGACGAGGGAGCGCAGGTCGACGAGGGCGTCGTCGGTGAGCTCGGCCTGCAGCTCGACCAGCCGCTGCTCGACGCGCCCGGTGCTGAGGATGAGCACCACGAGCAGCCGGGTCGGCGCGAGCGCGACCAGCTCGATGTGGCGGACCGTGGAGCGGGAGAGGGTGGGGTACTGCACGACGGCGACCTGCCGGGTCAGCTGCGAGAGCATCCGGACCGAGCGCTGCACGACGTCGTCGAGGTCGACCGCGCCGTCGAGGAAGGTCGAGATCGCCCGGCGCTCCGCGGCGCTCATCGGCTTCACGGTCGTGAGCCGGTCAACGAACAGCCGGTAGCCCTTGTCCGTGGGCACCCGCCCGGCGCTGGTGTGCGGCTGGGCGATGAAGCCCTCCTCCTCCAGCGCGGCCATGTCGTTGCGCACCGTGGCGGGCGAGACGCCCAGCCCGTGCCGCTCGACGAGCGCCTTGGAGCCGACGGGCTCCTCGGTGGCGACGTAGTCCTCGACGATCGCCCGGAGCACGGCGAGCCTGCGTTCCTCCTGCACGTCGCCCTCCTCGCGGGTCCGTCGCCGACCACGGGGGTCGGCTGCTGCTGTCCACTGGCACTCGTCACGCCTGAGTGCCAAGCGTACTAGGCGAGCGCACCCGCGTCCGCCTCGTGTGCCCGAGGACGCGCTGGGACGCGTCGACAGGCACACGCCGCGGCGGGGTCGACCCGTACGCTGCCCGGATGGTCTTCACCGAGGTCGCCGACCGGGTCTGGGTCGCGCGCTACGCGTGGTTCGACGTCAACGTCACGCTGATCGGCGGTGAGCGTGGGCTGATGGTCGTCGACACCCACTCGTCCGGCGCCGCCGCGCGCGAGGTGCTCGCGGACGTGCGCCGCCTCGGGCAGGGCGACGTCGTGGCGGTGGTGAACACCCACGAGCACTTCGACCACACCTTCGGCAACGCCGAGTTCCGCACGGCGTACGGCGCCCTGCCCATCCACGCCCACGAGACCGCGGCGGCGAACACGGTGGCGGCGGGCGAGCGGATCAAGAGGGCGTACGCCGCCGACCCGGGCGACGAGCACGCCGAGGAGGTCCTGGCCACCGAGATCGTCACGGCCGACCACACCTTCTCGTCGGCGGTCTCGCTGGACCTCGGCGACCGCGCGGTCGAGCTGGTGCACCCGGGCCGCGGGCACACGGCCGGCGACCTGGTCGTGCGCGTCCCGGACGCCGACGTGGTGCTGGCGGGCGACCTGGTCGAGGAGTCGGCCCCGCCCGGCTTCGGGCAGGACTGCCACCCGCTCGAGTGGCCGTGGAGCCTGGACGTGGTGCTCGGGCTGACGACCGCGGCCACCGTGGTCGTCCCCGGCCACGGCGCGGTCGTCGACCGCGACTTCGTGGAGGAGCAGCGCAACACGATCGGGCTGGTGGCCGAGGAGATCCGCTCGCTCGCGGGCCGCGGGGTCTCCCCCGACGAGGCGCTGGCGGCCGGCGAGTGGCCGTGGCCGCGCGAGGTGCTGGCCCACGCCGTACGCCGCGGCTACGAGCACCTGCCCCGCGGCGGGCGCCGGCTGCCGCTGGCCTGAGCCCGCACGCACGACGATCGGCCCGGCACCCCCGTGGGGCCGGGCCGATCGGGTCGAGCGGACCTCAGGCGTCCGGGACGCCGATGGTCAGCGGTCGATGTCGCGACGGGGCTGGACGTGGCCCTCGGTGTCGTCCTCGGCGAAGTTGCCACCCGGCGCCCGACGGTGACCCTCGACGTCGTCCTCGGCGAAGTTGCCACCCGGCGCCCGACGGTGACCCTCGACGTCGTCCTCGGCGAAGTTGCCACCCGGCGCCCGACGGTGACCCTCGACGTCGTCCTCGGCGCCGTCGACCATCCTGCGGTGACCCTCGGTGTCGTCCTCGACCCCGTCGGCCATCCTGCGGTGACCCTCGGTGTCGTCCTCGACGCCGTCGGCCATCCTGCGGTGACCCTCGACGTCCTCGTCGGTGGGCTGACCGCTGTCGTTCTGGTTCTCGCTCATGACTGCTCCTCCTGGTTGGTGGGCCGCTCGGCCTCGGTGATGACGATCCTGCTCTCGTCGAGCCGGGTGTTCCGTCCGCTCGCTGACACAACGAGCGTCACGTTGCTGACCTCCTCCGTCGGGTCCTCACGGGGCGGCGTTCTCGCTCAGCGCCTGCAGCACGGCCTTCACCTGGAAGGGCGTGAGGCCCGGGTGCTTGCCGAGCAGGAGCGTGACCATCCCGGCCACGTGCGGGGCCGCGAAGCTGTTGCCGGTCGCGACGATCGACGACCGCTCCGCCCACGCGACGTCGACGTCGATCCCCCGCGCGCCGAACTCCACCGGCGGCTTGGGGTTGTAGGCCAGCAGCATCGGGTCGTCGCCCTCACGGGCGGCGACGGAGACGACGGAGGCGTACTGCGAGGGGTACGTCGGCCCGGGGCTGTTGTTCGCGGCCGAGACGAGGACGGTGTTCTTGAAGTACGCCTCGTCCGCGATGTCGTGCAGCGGCGCGAACATCGACTCGCTCTTGCTCGACAAGGACAGGTTCGCCACGTGCATGTCGTGGTCGATCGCCCACGCGATGCCCGCGTGGAAGAGCCCGCCGCGCCCCTTGAGGTTGGGGCCGAGGACCCGCACGGAGTAGATCTCGGCGTCCGGCGCCATCGCGCGGATGATCGCGGCGCAGGCCGTCCCGTGGCCGACCAGGTCCTCGTGCGGCCCCTCCTCGGCGCGGTAGCCGTCGGGCGCGTCGGCGTCCACGTGCATCGCCACCCCGCCGGCGATGCCGCCCACCCGCGGGTGGTCGCCGTCGATCCCGCTGTCGATGACCGCGACCCTGACCCCGGCCCCGGTGGACCCGCCGAAGGCCCACTCCCGGGCGTCGGCGAGCGGCAGGGCGGGGACCTCGGCGAGGACCCCCGACTCGAAGGCGGCCGACCAGGCCGGCAGCAGGCTCATCGGCGCTCCGGGGCGCCGTACGACTCGACGGCGGCGAGCACGGTCCGCCCGAGCTCGGTGAGGCGCGCCTCGGCGCGGGCCTCGGCGGCGCCCAGCCGGACCAGGCCGGCCAGCGGCACCGCGAGCGTGCCGAGCACGGTCAGCACCCAGTCGGTGGCCTGGTCGACGGTCGGGTCGAGCACGGAGACCACGCCGATCACCTCGCCCTCCGCGTCGTACACCGGAGCGGCGAGCACGGAGGTCGGGACGTACGCCGTGGACTCGGCCACGTCGCGGTTGAAGCGCGCGTCCGAGGCGACGTCGCGCACCGCGATCGGCTGGCCGGACATCGCCGCCCACCCCGCGATGCCCCGGCCGACGGGCATGTCGACGCCGACGATCTCCGCGGCGCCCGCGCCGTCGGCGGCGACGAAGGTGAGGCTGGAGCCCTCGCCGTCGACCAGCGCGCACGAGCACGCCGCGGCGCCGAACAGCGCGCGGACCGCCGCGAGCGTGGGGGCCAGGTCGGGGCGTGCGCGGGACGCACTGCTGCTGGGTGTCACGAGGTCTCCTCGGGGCGGTCGGATGGTTGACTGGCGCCATGGCCGGTGCCGGGGAGTGGTCCTTGCTCGCCTCGCTCGACGAGGCGCAGCGCAGCGAGGTGCTGGCGACCACGCGCCGGCGTACGTTCGCGAAGGGCGAGGTGCTCGTCCACGAGGGCGACCCGTCCGACAGCCTGCACCTGGTCGCGTCCGGACGTGTGGCGGTGCGCGTCTCGAGCCCGCACGGCGACAACGTCACGCTGAACGTGCTCGGTCCGGGCGACTACTTCGGTGAGCTGTCGCTGCTCGACGGCAACGCCCCGGTCCGCTCGGCCACGGTCGTCGCGCTCGAGCCCGCCGAGACGCGCTCGCTGTCCGCGACAGCCTTCCACGAGCTCCGCCGCCGGCACCGTGGCGCCGAGCAGCTGCTGCTGACGCTGATGGCGCGCCGGGTCGAGGACCTGTCCGCGCGGCTGCTCGAGGCGCTGTACGACGGGCTCGACCGGCGGGTCTACCGACGGCTGCGCGAGCTCGCCCGGATGTACGCCGACGGGCCCGGCGCCGTGACGATCCCGCTCACCCAGGAGCACCTCTCCGAGCTGGTCGGCGGCACCCGTCCGAGCGTGAACCAGGTGCTGCAGCGGCTGGCCGGCGACGGCATCGTCGAGCTGGGCCGCGGGCGCATCGTGGTGCTGGACCGGGCCCGCCTCGACCGCAAGGCCGGCTGAGCGGCCCCCACCCGGGCGCACGCCCAGACCCGCGCCCCGGCCCCTCATCAGACCCGCGCCCCGGCCAGCTGCGCGTCGAGCTCGGCCGCCCACGCGACCGCCCCGAGCTCCGCGAAGAGTCCCCGGGCGCGCGTCAGCTGCACCGCCGCCTCCTCGGGTCGCCCCTGGCCGCTCAGCCACACGCCCAGGTCCGCGCAGCACCGGGCCAGCGCCGGCCGCGCGTGCCAGGCCTCGCAGCCCTCGATCGCGGCGCGGAGGTGTCCCTCGACGAGCTCGGCAGGCTCGCCGTCCTCGGCCGCGAGCAGCCCGCGGACCCGGTGCATCTGCGACTCCAGGCCCAACGGGGGCTTGTTGCGACGGTCGGACTCGACGACCGCCAGCAGCGCCTCCAGCGCCGGGCGGACGCCCAGCTCCCACGCGAGCTCGGACACCAGGTGCCAGATCAGGCTGAAGTCGTCGAACAGCCCCACCGTCTCGTAGAGGCCGCGCACGGCCGCCACGACCCGGACGAGGTCGGGCCGGGCCCCCGCACGGTCCTCGATCAAGGCACCCGCGAGCGCCATGGACGCCACGAACGTCGGGTCGTCGTCCGCCGAGTCGAGGTCGACGTCCGGCGCATAGGTCCACGGCTCCCCCCGGGCCCGCAGCACCCGGACCCGCACCAGGTCGGTCATCACCAGGTCGAGGGTGCTCACGCCCTCGGTCAGGGTGAGCACCTCGTCCCACTCACCCATGACGGTCAGCGACAGGACCAGGTTGAGGGTCGTCGCGCTCAACCAGTAGCTGTCCCCGGTGACCCGGGCCGCCTCCACGGCCTGGCGGCCGTAGCCCGCCGCCTTCAGGGCGTCGTCCTGGGTCCAGTCGGCGTTCAGATTGGTCAGCGCCCGCGACAGGATCAGCGAGTCGTGGGTGTCCCGGGTGATGTCGGCCGCCGACTCGAGGAGCATCCGGCCCAGGCCGTGCGGGCCCTGGGTCATGTAGTGCAGGGCCAGGCTGACGTAGCTGTTGGCGATCTCCACGGGGGCGCCCAGCTTCTCGGCCAGCCGCGCGGAGTCCTCGGCCAGGTTGCGGATGTCGCCGCCCATCCTGATCTGGGCGACGATCATCGCGCGCAGGAGCAGGAGCTCCTCGGCAGGGCCGATCCGGAGCTCGACCTCGCGGTGGAAGGCGGCCACGAGGTTGAAGCCGCGCTCGTACTCCCCCAGGTTCACCGTGGCGGTGCCGAGCGTCGCGACCGCCCGGGCCTCGAGGTCGGTCTCACCCATCCGGTGCAGCTCGTCACGGGCGCGCTCCCCGTGCTCGATCGCTCGCGGCAGGTCGCCCGACTTGGACAGCTGCTCGGCCAGCTCGCCCTCGATGCGCGCCCGCAGGCCGGGGTCGTCGCAGCGCTCGAACGCAGTCGACAGGTGGCCGGCGGCCTCCGCCGGGGCGCCCAGTGCCGCCGTACGCGCGGCCGCGCGACGCAGGTGCCCCACCGCGGCCGCCGCGAGCTCGGCCCGGTCCGGTGCGTCCGCGACCGCGTCGAGGGCCTCGAGGTAGTGCTGGGCCACGATCGGCGCCAGCTCCCCGGAGTCGTCGCCGTCGGCCTCGAGGAGGCGTACGACGGCCAGGTGGCTGGCCTTGCGGTCCCGCCGCGCCAGCGTGCCGTAGGCGACCTGCCGCACGGCGGTCTGCACGAACTGGTACTGCCCGACCTCGCTGCTGAAGCGGTTCGACTCGCGCCGCAGCAGCTGCACGCGGGCCAGGCCGGCGAGGGCGTCGTCGAGATCGGGGACGTCGGGACACAGCGTGGCGATGGCCTCGACGGTGAACGAGTTGCCGATCACGCTGGCCTGGTCGAGCACCCGCCGCTGCTCGGGAGGCAGCGTGTCGAGCCGGGCGGTGATGAGCGCCTGCAGCGAGGCCGGCGCCCCGATCGCGTCCAGGTCGAGGGCCTCGGGGGCGGCCAGGACGTACTGCCCGCCCCGCGGCACGACCAGGTCGCGGTCGATCAGCGAGCGGACGGTCTCGACCGCGAAGAGCGGGATGCCCTCGGCCCGCTCCACGAGGGACGCACGGACCGACTCGGGCAGACCGACGACCAGCCCGTCGAGCAGCGCGGCCATGTCGCGCTCGGAGAGCGACTCGAGGTGCAGGACGCTGGCGCGCCGGTTGGTCGCGAGCGTCGGGTGCTCCTCCAGCAGCCCCGGGCGCGTGAACAGCAGCACGAAGCAGGGGAAGGTGCCGACGGCGAGGAGGTACTCGAGGAACATCAGCAGGCCGTCGTCGGCGTGCTGCGCGTCGTCGATGACGAGCACGACCGGGACGTCGTCCTCCGAGACCCGGTGCAGGAAGGTCGTCCAGGCCGAGAAGAGGTCCTCGCGCGGGAAGCTGCCGACCCCGCCCACGCCCAGCAGGGCGCCGAGCCGCGGACTCAGCCAGGTCCGCTCCTGGAGGTCGGGCACGTAGCGCTCCAGCCCGGCCGCCAGCAGGCGCGCCGGGTCGTCGACCGGCTCGGCCTCGTCGCCGGTCGCGGCCAGCCGCTGCAGGCGGGTGCGGATCGCCTCGGCGAGCGCGAAGAACGCCACCCCCTCGCCGTAGGACAGGCAGCGACCGCTGTGCCACCGGACCGCGTCGGTGAGTCCGTCGACGTACTTCTCGAACTCCCAGCCCAGCCGGGACTTGCCCACCCCCGGCTCGCCGTCGACGAGCAGCAGGCTCGGGCGCCGCGTCTCCTCGATGCCGTGGAAGAGCTCCTTGACCAGGCGCAGCTCACGGTTGCGGCCGACGATCGGCGCCTCGAGGCCGTCGGCGCGCTGGGCACCGCCGACCGCCGCGACGACGGCGCGCACGGACCACAAGGGCATCGGCTCGGCCTTGCCCTTCATGGCGTGGCTGCCGGCGTCGGCGTACGAGATCGCCGACGACGTCAGCAGCCGGGTCGTCTCGTCGACCCAGACCTGGCCCGGCGCCGCGGCGGTCTGCACGCGCGCGGCGGTGTTGACGGCGTCACCGGCGACCATGCCCTGCTGGCTGGCCCCGATCGTCACGGCGACCTCGCCGGTGACGATCCCGACGCGCATCGCGAGGTCGGGGACGCCGACGTCGCCGCCGAGCGCCGCGATCCGGTTGACCAGCTCGAGCCCGGCGCGCACGGACCGCTCGGCGTCGTCCTCGTGCGCGGTCGGGACGCCCCAGACCGCCATCACGGCGTCGCCGATGAACTTCTCCACCGTGCCGCCGTAGCGGGAGATGATCTGCTGGCACTCCTCGAAGTACGACGACAGCAGCTCGCGCACGTCCTCCTGGTCGCGCGTCTCCGAGAGGCTCGTGAAGCCGACCAGGTCGCCGAAGAGCACGCTGGTGATCCGTCGCGAGGCGACCGCCTGGACGAGCGGGCTGGGCGCCTGCGCGGCCGGGGCGGCCGTTGCGGCCCCGTCCTGGGGCGAGCCGCAGGACGAGCAGAACCGCGCGCCCGGGACGATCTCGGCCTGGCAGGAGGTGCACGCGGCGGGCTGCAGGCCGCCACCGCAGGAGAAGCAGAAGCGGGCGGTGTCGGGCTGCCCCGAGACGCCACAGGTGGCACAGGTGGTCACTCCAGGATCCCCCGATCGGTCAGCGGCCCACGTGTGCGGACAGCATGCACCGCAGGGGCACCGGCGGGACGCGAATTCACCAGAAGTCCCCGTCGGAGTCAGACGCCGAGGCGCCGGGAGACGAGGTCCTCCGCGACCACGCGGGCCTCCGCGCTGCCGGCCGCCCCGCCACCCACCGCCTCGAGGAAGGCCGCGCGGTCCAGGGCGAGCAGCTCGGTCGTCTCCAGCGCCGTCACCGTGGCGGTGCGCGGCACGTCGCGCAGCAGCCCGATCTCGCCGAAGACGTCGCCCCGCTCCTCGACCCGCAGCACCCGGTCGCCCTGCGTGACCTCGACCCGCCCGGACACGATGACGTAGAAGCGGTCGGACACGTCGCCCTCCCGCACGACGACGACGCCGGCCTCGGCGCGCATCGGCTCGCACCGGTGCGCCAGCGCCTCGAGGGTGGGCGGCGCCAGGGGCGCGAGCACGGCGACCTCGCGCAGCAGCGGCAGGTGCGCCGGCTCGGCCAGGCGCGCGTCGAGACGGCGTACGCGCGGCAGCGTGGAGAGCGTGTACGCCGCCACCACGCCGCCGACCACCGCGAGCGAGGGCCGGAAGCCGAGCCAGGCGATCAGCAACGGCGCGACCGCTGCCCCGGCCGCGACCGCCGCGACCATCGCGCTGTCGACCGCGGCGAAGACCCGCGACAGCACCCGGTCGTGCACGATCCGCTGCGGGATCGTGTCGAGCCCGACGTTCACCCACGGGTCCATCAGCCCGATCAGCGCCAGGGCGGCGACGGCCGTGACCGGCCCCGGGACGGCCGCCATCAGCAGCAAAGGCAGCGCCCACCCGATCACTCCGATGGCCATGTCGCCGGCGAGCCGGCTCTTCGCCGTCCGCGTCAGGATCACCACCCCGCCGACGACGGCCCCGACCCCGAGGACCGCGTTGAGGTAGCCGACCCCCGCGGCGCCCGCGTCCAGCATCGTGACCGAGACGATGACCATGTAGACCGTCAGCGTCCCCCACACGAAGCCCTGCGCCCCGGCCAGGCCGCACACCATCCGGAGGTCGCGGTCCCTGCCGATCGTGGTGAAGCCCGCCGTCAGCTCCTGGAGGAACGTCTCGTCGTCCTCGTCCGTCTCGTCGGTGTCCGCGCCACTGCCCGCGGCGTCGGCGGCGGTCGCGGCCGCGGGTGGGACCGTGATCGCGGCGACGAGCGCGAGCGACCAGACGAACGTCGCCACGTTGAACCACAGCGCGGCCTCGACGTTCACGGTCCCGACGAGCAGCGCGCCGAGCGCCGGCCCGGCGAAGCCGATGACGTTCTCGAGGTTGGCGGCGACGGCGTTCGACGAGGTCAGCTCCTCGGGCCGCGAGACGAGCCGCGGGATCAGCCCGGCCTGGGCCGACCGGAACGGCGCACCGACCATCCCGGCGACGACCGCCAGCACGTAGACCACCATCGGCGGCCCGCCCAGGCCCATGCTGGTGGCCGCGACCGCCACCAGCACGGCACGGATCGCGTCGGTCGCCATCATGAAGGCCTTGCGCGGCACCCGGTCGGCCACCACGGCCCCCAGCGGAGCCGCGACCGCGATCGTCACGAACCGGACCGCCGAGAAGATGCCGACGGCGGTCGCGCCGCCGACGGAGTACGCCCACACCGTCACCGCGGTGCCGTAGGCCCAGTCCCCCATGCCCGACCCGAGGAACGCCAGCTGCACCCGTCGCAGGTCCTTGTTCGCCAGCACCCGGCGCAGCGACTCCCGCGCCGTGACCTCCGGCTGCGCCGTCGACTCGGCCATCCGACCTCCCCGCTCACCAGCACTCCCCCGCGAGAGCATCGCCAGCGTAGGAGCCCGGGACCCGCCCCACTGTCCGTTTGCCAACAGATCCCCCACCCGGTGGTTGAGGAGGTCGCGCAGCGACCGTCTCGAAACCACCTCGTCCCCCGGTGGTCGAGGAGGTCGCGCAGCGACCGTCTCGAAACCACCCGCCCGGACTGCCCGGTGGTTGAGGAGGTCGCGAAGCGACCGTCTCGAAACCAGCTCGTCCCCCGGTGGTTGAGGAGGTCGCGCAGCGACCGTCTCGAAACCACCCGGCGCCGCTCACCCGAGCGGCTGGTCCGCGCCGACGGAGTCGAGGTGGGCGTCGATGTCGGCCATCGCGGCGGTGAAGGCCGCGGCCAGGTCGACGTCGTAGCAGTCGGCGAGCGTGAAGACCGACCACAGGCAGTCGGCCAGCTCGTGGGCGACGGCCTCGTCGAGGCCCGGGCAGTCGCGGACGCCCGCCTTGCCCTGCACGAGCTTGGCCAGGTCCCCGACGTCGCCCACGAAGCCGAGCATGAACTCCTCGGGCGTCCAGGTCCGGCCGTAGCGCCGCGTCGTCTCCTCGTCGTAGCGCCGGCGGACCTGTCGTCCCCTCGCCTGCAGCTCCGTGATGTCCATCGGCCCATCATGTCGCCCGCGCGGGTGGGTTGACGGCGTACGCCGACCCGCTAGCGTCACGGCATGACGGACTCCAGCACCGAGAAGCAGCCCGACAGCACCTCGAACGACGGGGCCGAGGGCATCAGCGACGACCAGCTGCCCGAGGACCTGCAGCCCTCCGAGGACAACCCGCTCGCCGAGCCGCTGTCCGAGGACGACGCGCCCGACGACCTCGAGGACCTCGACATGCAGGGCGGCAAGGAGCCCGTCGAGTGGGACGACGAGCAGCAGGAGGACTGACCCGGCGCGTCATCCGGGGGCTGCGGCCGCGGGCCACCTAGCGTTGGTGGGTGACCTCCCGCGACCGCTACGGCTCCGACGTGCTCAACTCCGACTGGCGCAAGCCGAAGAACGGCCGCGCCGTCGAGACGCCCGCCGAGCTCGGCACCGTCCTCGAGGAGGTCGTCGAGGACTTCGTCGGTGAGGTGGTCCTCGTGGACCGCGACCTGGACACGGTCACGCTCGAGGACCGCCGCGGCAAGCGGCGTACCTTCCCCCTCGGCCCCGGCTTCCTCCTCGAGGGCCGGCCGGTGATCCTCACCCGCCCGGTCCGCGCCGGCGCCCCGGCGAAGGCGACGCGGACGGCCTCGGGCTCGGTCGCCGTCCACGGCGCCAAGGCCCGGGTGGCCCGCGCCAGCCGGATCTTCGTCGAGGGCCGCCACGACGCGGAGCTCGTCGAGAAGGTCTGGGGCGACGACCTGCGGATCGAGGGCGTGGTCGTGGAGTTCCTCGGGGGCGTCGACGACCTGGCCGACCACCTCAAGGACTTCCGCCCCGGGCCGGACCGCAAGGTCGGCGTGCTCGTCGACCACCTGGTCAAGGGCTCCAAGGAGAGCCGGATCGCCTCGAACATCGTGAGGTCGCCCATCGGCAAGCACGTGCTGATCGTCGGGCACCCCTTCATCGACATCTGGCAGGCCGTCAAGCCGCAGCGGCTCGGCTTCGAGCGCTGGCCCGACGTGCCGCGCAGCATCGACTGGAAGACCGGCACCTGCCAACAGCTCGGCTGGCCGCACCGCGACCAGGCCGACATCGCCCGCGCGTGGAAGCACATCCTCGGCGGCGTGCGGTCCTTCCAGGACCTCGACCCAGCGCTCCTCGGTAGGGTGGAGGAGCTGATCGACTTCGTCACCACCGACTGATCGGGAGGTCGCACGATGAGTGACCCGACTCAACCGCCGCACCACGGCGACGAGCCCCCGCACTACCCCACGACCGCCGGCGGCGCCTTCGGGATCCCGCCGACCGGCCCACCGCCGCAGGGGATGCCGGGCACCGGCCCGCAGCCCCCGCCGCCGCAGCAGGCGTACGGCGCCCCGCCGGCGTACGGCGTCCAGCCCGGGCCTGCGCCCACGAGCGACGAGCAGCTGTGGGGCGGCGCCGCGCACTGGACCGCCTTCGTGGCGTCCGTCGTGGCGCTGGCCTTCCTCGGCCCGCTCATCGTGATGCTGACCAAGGGCAACGAGTCCGCCTACGTCCGCCGCCAGGCGGTGGAGTCGCTGAACTTCCAGCTCTCGATCCTGATCTACGGGCTGGTCTCGCTGGCGCTCTGCCTCGTGCTGATCGGCTTCGTGCTGCTGCCGGCCGTCGGGCTGCTGTGGCTGGTGTGCACGATCATCGGCTCGGTGCGCGGCGCCCGCGGCGAGGAATACCGCTACCCCGTCACGATCCGGATGGTCAGCTGACCGGCCGCCTCAGGGCAGCAGGTCCCGCACGACGCCGTCGGCGAGCAGCCGACCGCGCTGGGTGAGGACCAGCCGCCCGCCCCGCACGTCCAGCAGTCCCCGGCCGACCAGGTCGGGGACTGCTGCCTTCCCGGCCTCGTCGAGCGCGTCGGCGCCCAGCCCGTCACGCAGCCGCAGCTCCAGCAGCACCCGCTCGACGCGACGGCTCTCGTCGTCGAGCACCTCGCGGGCGTGCGCCGGGCTGAGCCCCGCGGCCAGCCGGTCGGCGTACGCCGCCGGGTGCTTGACGTTCCACCACCGCACGCCGCCGACGTGCGAGTGCGCGCCCGGACCGGCGCCCCACCAGTCGCCGCCGGTCCAGTAGAGGAGGTTGTGCCGGCAGCGGCTCGCGTCGTCGCGCGCCCAGTTCGACACCTCGTACCACCCGAGCCCGGCCGCGGTCAGCCGCTCGTCGGCGACGACGTACTTGTCGGCGTGGTCGTCGTCGTCGGTCATCGGGATCTCGCCGCGGCGCACCCGGCGCGCGAGCGCGGTGCCCTCCTCGACGATGAGGGAGTACGCCGACACGTGGTCCGGCGCGCAGGCCAGTGCGGCGTCGAGCGAGGTCTCCCAGTCGGCGAGCGACTCCCCCGGCGTGCCGTAGATGAGGTCCAGGCTGACCTGCTCGAAGCCGGCGGAGCGCGCCCACTCGACGACCGACGGCACCCGCAGCGGGTCGTGCGTGCGGTCGAGCGTGGCCAGCACGTGGGTCACCGCGGACTGCATGCCGAAGGAGATCCGGTTGATCCCGCCCTCCCGCAGGGTGGCGAGCTCGGCCGGGCCGACGCTGTCCGGGTTCGACTCCGTGGTGACCTCGGCGCCCGGGACGAGGCCGAACTCCGCCGCCACGGCACCGACGACCGATGCGAGGTCCTCGGCGGGCAGCAGCGTGGGCGTCCCGCCGCCGAAGAAGACCGTGGAGACCGGCAGGTCGACGTCACCGAGCACCCGGCGGGCGCGCCGGATCTCGGCGATCGCGGCCTGGGCGTACGTCGTCCGCGACGCACCCGCGGCGGTCGACGCGCCACCGAGCTCCTCGGCGGTGTAGGTGTTGAAGTCGCAGTAGCCGCACCGCACCGTGCAGAACGGCACGTGCACGTAGATCCCGAACGGCTGCTCGCCCAGGCCGGCGAGGGCGGACGCCGGGAGCGACCCGTCCTCGGGCACCGGGTCGCCGGAGGGCAGGGCGGAGGGCATCCCCCCATCCTCCCACCCGGCCCGCGCCGAGCGGACCGGGGCGGACCCGAGGGACCGGGCTCAGGTCGGGTTCAGCGCGCCAGGCCGGCGGGCTCCTCCAGCTCGGCCAGCCAGGCGATCGCCCCGAAGCGGGTCAGCTCGGCCCGCGCCTCGTCGAGCAGGGCACGCCCGTCGGCGTCGCCGGCGTTCGCGAGGCACCGGCCGAGGAGGCCGAGCGCCCGGGCCCGCGCGGGCCCGGCGCCCCAGGTCTCGAAGGACGCGACCGCGGCCCGCAGCCCGGCGACCACCTCGTCGTACGGCGCCCCGTCGCGCAGGCCGAGCCGCGCGAGCAGCTCGTGGCGGTGCGCCATGAGCCCCGGGAACTGGCCGGCGCCCTGGACCGGGAGCAGCTCGAGCAGCCGGTCGACGGCAGCCCCGTCGCCGGTCTCGAGCGCCAGGCGAGCGGCCAGCGGCCAGAAGTGCGTCATGTCGTCGGCGATGCCGGTGACCTCGTGGATCACCTCGACCGCCGTCATCGCCCGGGCCAGCGCGGTCGCGGCATCACCCGCCCGCGAGGCCCGGACCGCGTCCGAGCAGGCCCGCCAGGCCAGGTCGGACTTGTCGTCGCCCGGGTCCTCGAAGTCCGGCGCCGGCGTCGGGGCCAGGCCGCGCGCGGCGGCCGCCAGCTGCTCGGCGGCGTCGTCGAGCGCCAGGTGCGCCTCGAGCGGGCCGGCGGAGCGCGGGTCGAGGTCGTCCTCGTCCTCGGCCGGTGGCGCGACCAGCACCGCGAGCTCGTCCCAGTCGCCCGTCCACCACAGCGTCAGCAGCAGGTTGCTGCGGCAGAAGTCGATGACCCGCTGCCGCCCGGTCGACACCGCGATCGCGTGCGCCTCGCGCCCGGGCCCGAGCGCGGCCGGGAGGTCGTCGGTGACGTGGCCGGCGGTCAGGTTGGTCAACGCGAAGGCCAGCGGCAGCGGCTGACGACCGGCGCGGGCGATGTCGGCGGAGCGCTCGAGCATGAGGTACGCCGGCCCGACCAGGCCTCGGCTGCTCATCTCGGCCCCGAGCTGGAGGTAGCTGCTCGCGAGGTCGGCGGGATCGCCGGTGATCTCGGCCAGCCGCACCATCTCCTCGTTGACCTCGCGCGGGTCGCGGCCGAGCATCCGCAGCGCGACCGACAGCGCCCAGCTCAGGTCGCGCCGGGCGGTGACGGCGTCCGGGTGGCTGCGCAGCTCGTGCCACAGCGGCTCGGCCAGCTCGACGGCCTCCTCGTTGCGGCCCCGCGAGGTCAGCGCGGAGGCCCGGCAGGCGGCCGCCAGGCCGACCCCGGCCCGGTCGCCGAGCTCCGCGAAGACCGCACCGGCCTCGAGCGCGTGGGCGTCGGCGGCGTCGTGCTGCCCGACGACGTACTCCGCCCGGGCGAGCTCGGCGCCCACCGTCGCGCGCAGCGACGGCTCGACGGCCAGCGGCAGCGCGACCGCCAGGTGCCGGACGGCCTCCCCCGGCGAGCCGAGGGTGCGTGCCCGCACCGCCGCGCGGCGCAGCTGCTCGAGGGCGTGCGCGGCCAGGTCGGCGACGTCCGGGTCGCGCGGGACGGCGTGCAGCGCCTCGAGGTAGTGCTGGGCGCGGATCGCCGCGAAGTCGTCGACCTCGCCGCCCTCGGCGTCGAACCACGCCAGCACCGCGAGGTGCAGGGCCTTGCGGTCGCGGCGCGACAGCATCCCGCTCGCGACCCGGCGCAGCGCGGACTGCACGAAGGCGAGGTTCCCGTGGTCGGCGCTCGTCGGGCTGGTGTCCCGGCGCACGACCTGCAGGCGGACGAGCTCGGCCAGGCCGGCCTCGAAGCCCGCCTCCTCGCCCCACAGCGAGCGCAGCGCCCGGGCGGTGAAGGTGTCGCCGAGGATGCTGGCGCAGTCGACCAGCCGGCGCTCCACCCGCCCCAGCGCGTCCAGACGGGCGGCGAGCAACGCCTGAAGGGAGACCGGGACGCGGAGCTCCGCCAGGTCGACGGTGGGGTCGGCCAGCACGTAGCGACCGTCGCGCGGCACCACGACGTCCCGGTCGACGAGCGAGCGGATCGTCTCGATCGCGAAGAGCGGCAGCCCCTCGGCCCGCGCCACCAGCCCGGCCCGCAGCCGCCCCGGCAGCCCGGCGACGAGCCCGTCGAGCATCAGGCCCATCTCGTCCGCGCCGAGCTCGTCGACGCGGACGACCGTCGCGCGGCGGTGCGCGGCGAGGCCGGGCCTGCCCTCGAGCAGCGCCGGCCGCGCGACCAGCAGGACGAAGCAGCCGAAGGTCGCGACCCCGGCCAGGTGCTCGACGAAGTCCAGCAGGCCCTCGTCCGCGTGGTGGGCGTCCTCGACGACCAGCACCAGCGGGGCATCGCCGGCGACGTGGGCCAGGAACGCGGCCCAGGCCGCGAACAGGTCCTCGCGGGCGTACGTCGCCCCGGACCCGGCACCGAGCAGCGCCTCGAGCCGCGGCCGGATCCACGCGTGCTGCTCGGCGTCGCCGACGAGCCGCGGCAGCTGGTCGAGCAGCTCGGCGACGCCGGGAGCGTCGTCGTCGCCCACGACCCGGTCCGGGTCGGACCGCAGCGAGGTGAGCAGCCGCCCGCGCACGGCCTCGGCCAGCGCGAAGTAGGCGACGCCCTCGCCGTAGGCCACGCTGCGGCCGCGGTGCCAGCGCACCGAGGAGGCCAGCCCGTCGGCGTACTTCTCGAGCTCCCAGACCAGGCGGCTCTTGCCGACCCCGGCCTCGCCGTCGAGGACCACGAGCGAGGGACGCCCGGACTCCTCGCAGCGGTGGAAGAGCTCCTTGACGAGGCGGAGCTCGTGCTCGCGCCCGACCAGCGGGGCGGTGAGGCCGTCGACCCGCTGCAGGCCGCCGACGGACGCCACCACGCTCTGCACCGCCCACAGCGGCACCGGCTCGGCCTTGCCCTTCATGGCGTGCGTGCCGACGTCGACGAAGCTGATCGCCGCGGCGGCCAGCGAGCGGGTGGTCTCGTCGACCCACACCGACCCCGGCTCGGCGGCGGACTGGACGCGGGCCGCGGTGTTGACGGCGTCCCCCGCGACCATGCCCTGGTGCTCGGCGCCGACCGTCACGGCGACCTCGCCGGTGACGATCCCGACGCGCATCGCGAGCCCCTCGGCGCCGACGTCCGCGCCGAAGGCGGTCACCGCGTCGACCAGCTCGAGCCCTGCCCGCACCGCCCGCTCGGCGTCGTCCTCGTGCGCGGTCGGGACGCCCCAGACCGCCATCACGGCGTCGCCGATGAACTTCTCCACCGTGCCGCCGTACCGCTCGATGACCCGCCGCGACTCCTCGAAGTAGCGCGAGAGCAGCTCGCGCACCTCTTCCGGGTCGCGGTCCTCCGAGAGCGAGGTGAAGCCGACCAGGTCGCCGAAGAGCACGCTCGTCACCCGCCGCGAGGCGACGGGCCGCGGGCGTGCGCCGGGCCGCGGTCCCTCCGTCGGCTCCGGCTGGGCCGTGCCGCAGCTCATGCAGAAGCGGGCCACCTCGGGCAGGTCCGCGCCGCAGGTCGCGCACCGCGCCATGGCATCCCCCGATCCCGAGCTCGTCCGCGCACGCGGCGTACGGCGTGCGGTTCCCGCATCCTAGGGAGTCCGCCGCGGGCGCGGGGCCGAGTCCGTCAGACGGGGACCCGGCCGGAGGCTCAGACGGGTACGTTCAGGCTGATCGTGTAGCCGGCGTCGGTGGAGCCGGTCACCGCCGCCATCTGCAGGGAGTAGCCGTCGGAGAAGATCCCGTCGGAGTCGAGGCTGATCTGGGACAGGTTGGTCACCGACTGCTCGTAGCCGGTGGTGGCGTAGACGTCCTCGCACACGTCCTGGGGCAGCGCGAGCTGGGAGGTGCGCAGCTTGTTGCTGTAGCTCGTCGCGTCGGCGACCGACTGGTACACCTCGAAGTGCATGTGCGGCCAGCGGCCCGCGTAGCAGGCCGGGAAGATGCTGGTGAACTCGACGCGTCCCTGCTCGTCGGTCTCCTGGACGCCGCGCAGGTAGTTCTCGTCGGCCACGGCCTCGGAGTACATCGAGTAGTTGCCCTCGCGGTCGCAGTGCCACAGGTAGACCGCGGCGCCCGCCAGCGCCGTCGCGTCCTCGCCGTTCAGGTCGTAGACCTTCAGCCTGATCGTGACCGGCACGCCCTCGGCGACCCCGGAGGCATCGCCGAAGCTGGAGGTGATGTCGCTGCGCACGATGCCGCTCTCGGTCAGCACGTTGACGCCGTTGGAGCCGTCGCCCGGGTAGGGGCCGGCGGTCTCCTCGGGGATCTCGCCGTCCGCGACGTCCACGGCCGCGGTGTCGCCGCCGCCTCCGCCCGCGGGCGGGGCACCGGGACGGTCCCCCGCGGCGGACGACGCGGTGCCGGTCGCGATCGTCTTGGTGCTCGTGCTGTCCGTCAGCCCGCAGCCGGCAACCGCGGCCACGCCCAGGCCGCCGAAGATGCCGAGCACGCCGCGGCGGCCGAGCCGGTTCCGCTCCACGATCCGGGGCAGGTCGTGCGAGAGGCCGAGGTCGTGGTCCTCGAGCTCGTCCCCGTGGCCGTGGGCGTGGCCGTGGGGCTGCCGGTGGTCGGGGGTGGGCGGGGTCGCGGGACGCTGCGGCATGGGGGCTCCTGGGTCGGCGTACGACGCGACGTTCTCGCGCCTGGCCCCATTCGACGGTCCGCGGCTGTGCGTTCCCTGTGCGTCCTCCCAGCGGGGGCGATGAGGTGGCCGCCGGTGCGGTCGGGCCGCTCAGGCGTCGCCGCGGTGGGCCAGTCGGGTGGCCGCGACCTCCTCGGCCAGCGACCGCGAGCGGCCGGTGACCGCGGCGAGGAAGGCGCCCCGGTCCAGGCGCTGCACGAGGGTGTCCTCGATCGCGGTGACCGTGGCGGTGCGGGGTACGTCGTGGAGCAGGCCGATCTCGCCGAAGAACTCCCCCCGGCCCTGCTCGCGCAGCACCACGTCGCCCTGGGTCACCCGCACGCGGCCCGATTCGATGAGGAAGAACGCGTCGGCGACGTCGCCCATCCGGATCACCACGTCGCCGCTGGCGAGCGGAATCGGCACCAGGGCGCGGGCGATCGTCTCCTGCACGGCCTGGGTGAGCGGCGCGAAGAGCCCGACGCCGCGGACCAGGTCGAGCGCCGGCGGCGGCCGGAGCCGGCCGTCCAGCTCGTGCATCCGGCGCAGCCCGAGCAGCGCGACGACCGCCACCGGCGTCGCGACCGCCACCAGGCTCCAGCGCAGCCCCACGGCGTGGAGCAGGTAGGGCATCACCAGCGACCCCAGGGCGCCGGTGGCGATGTAGCAGGTGTCGAGCGCCCCGAAGACGCGGGCCATGAGGGCGTCGGGCGTCATCCGCTGCACGATCGTGTCGAGGTTGACGTCGACGACGGGGTTGGCCGCGCCGACGACGACCAGGGCCGCGATCGCCACGGCCGGCACCGGGACGAGCGAGATCAGCACCAGCGGGACCGACCAGAGCAGCACCCCGACCGTCATGTCCACGCCGAGGCGCTGGCGCGAGGACCGGGCGATCGCGGCGAGGCCGCCGAGCACCGCCCCCACCCCCAGCACCGCGTCGAGGAAGCCGACCCCGCTGGCCCCGGTGCGCAGCACCTCGACCGCGATCACGACGAGGAACACCTTGGACGCGCCGCCCACGAAGGTCTGCGCGCACACCTCGCCGGTGACCAGCCGCAGGTCGCGGTCGCGCCCGACGAGGCGGAAGCCCGCGGACAGCTCGCCCAGGAAGCCCTCGCGGGCACCGGCGTCGGGCTCGACGTCGTCGCCCAGGACCTCGCGCTCGGGCGTCCGGACCGCCAGCACGAGCGCGAAGGAGACGCCGAAGGTGATCACGTTGAGGACGAACACGGTGGGGACGTCGGCGACGACGAGCAGCAGCCCACCGATGGCCGGGCCGACGAAGAACGCGATGCTCTCCAGCGTCCCGCTGGCGGCGTTCGACGCGGTGAGCTCGGAGGGGTGCGAGCACAGCGACGGCATCCACGCGCGCTGGGCGGAGCGGAACGGCGCGGTCAGCAGTCCGGCCAGGGTCGCGAGCACGAAGACCGCCGCCGGGTCGCCGAGCCCCGTGACCAGGCTGATCGCCGCGAGACCGACGAGCACCGCGCGGATCGCGTCGGTGGCCAGCATCAGCCCGCGGCGCGAGACCCGGTCCGCGACGGCCGCGCCGAGCGGGGCCGTGACGGCGGCCGCGGCCATCCGCACCGCGGTCCAGATGCCGACCGCGGTGGCCCCGCCCACGCCGTACGCCCAGACGGTGACGGCGGTGGCGTAGGCCAGGTCCCCGACGAGCGAGGCGAGCAGGGCCAGTTGGACGCGGCGCAGGCGCGGGTTGCTGAAGACCAGGGTCAGGGACGACCCGGTCTCGCGCAGCACCGCCCCCGTGCGCCCCATCTCACCGCTCCCCCGAGACCGTTGCCGGTCAGCTGTAGAAGGCGTCGATGAGCTTCTTGTGGTTGTCCTCGACGACGTTGCGCTTGACCTTCATCGACGGGGTCAGCTCGCCGGACTCGATCGTCAGGTCGTGGTCGAGCAGCTCCCACTTCTTGATGGTCTCCCAGCGGTTGAGCCGGCTGTTGAGCTCGTCGACGTACCCGCCGACCATCTCCTTGACCTTGTCCGAGCGGACGATGTCGGTGTACGACGCGCCGGCCATGCCGTTCTCGGCGGCCCAGCCGTCCATCGCGTCGGGGTCGAGGGTCACCAGGGCGACGCAGAAGTTGCGGTCGTTGCCGAACACCATGAACTGGCTGGCGTAGGGGCACACGGCCTTGAACTTCGACTCGATCGCCGACGGGGCGATGTACTTGCCGCCGGAGGTCTTGAAGAGGTCCTTGATGCGGCCGGTGATCGTCAGGAAGCCGTCGGCGTCGAGGCTGCCCTTGTCGCCGGTGCGCAGCCAGCCGTCCTCGGTCAGCGTCTTGGCCGTCTCCTCGGGGAGGTTGTGGTAGCCGTCCATGACGTGCGGACCCTTGATCAGGATCTCGTCGCCCTCACCGAGCTTGACCTCGCTGCCGGGCAGGGCGGGGCCGACCGTGCCGAACTTGTAGTCGTCGGGGTGGTTCACGAACCCGCCCGCCGAGCACTCGGTCAGCCCGTAGCCCTCCAGGATGACGATGCCGGCGGCGTGGAACCACTCGGCGATCTCCTGGTTGAGCGCCGCGGCGCCGGAGATGAAGAAGCGGACGCGGCCACCGAAGCGGTCGCGGACCTTGCTGAAGACGAGCTTGTCGAAGAGGCCGTGCTGCAGCTTGAGGCCGAGCGGGATGCTCTTGCCCTCGCGGGTCAGTCGGTCGACCTCGAGGCCGACCTTGAACGCCTGCTTGAAGAGCTTCTCCTTGGCGCCACCCTCGGCGGCCTGCATGGTGACGATGCGGCCGTGGGCCTTCTCGAAGATGCGCGGGGCCGCCCCCATGAAGGTCGGCTTCACGACGCCGAGGTTCTCGACGATCTTGTCGACGCGTCCGTCGATCGCCGTCGCGAACCCGCAGGCCAGCTGCGAGGAGAGCAGCACCTTGCCGAACGAGTGCGCCATCGGCAGCCACAGGAACTGCAGGTCGTCCTCGTGCAGGATGTCCTGCACCTGGATCGCCGCGCCCTCGTAGACCCAGGACTTGTGCCGCAGCCGCACGCCCTTGGGGCGGCCGGTCGTGCCGGAGGTGTAGATCAGGGTGGCGAGCTGGTCGGGGCCGATCGCCCGCGAGGTCTCCGCGACGACTCCCGGGTGGCTCTCGAGGAACGCGTCGCCGAGCTTCGCGAGGTCCTCGAGACCGATCACCCAGTCGCCGTCGGTCGCGCCGTCGAAGGTCACGACCTTGAGCAGGTGCGGCAGCTCGGCCTTGTGCGACGTCAGCTTCGCGAGCTGCTCGTCGTCCTCGGCGAACACCACCCGGCACTCGGAGTCGCTGAGGATGTACGCCGTGTCCTCGCCGTTCGTCGACGGGTAGACCGTCGTCGTCGCGCCGCTCGCGCACATGATCGCCAGGTCGGCGAGGATCCACTCGTAGCGCGTGCCGGACGCGATCCCGACCCGCTGCTCGGGCTCGATGCCCAGCGAGAGCAGGCCCGCTGCCAGCCGCTCGACCATCTCCCCTGTCTGCGCCCAGGTCACGGACTCCCAGTCCGAGCCCTTCGGGTAGCGGTACGCCTCGCTGTTCGGCGAGCTCGCGACCCGGTCGAGGAACTGCACCGCGACGTTCGGGGCGAGGTTCTCGAGGAAACTGGTGTCGGTGTTGACGGCCATGACACTCCTGCGCTGCATCGGGGACGGCGAAAAGGCACGTCACCCGGGATGACGCCTTTGGGTGAGTAACCTAGATCACTCGGTTACGCGGCGGTAGCCAAACCCGCGGTTGCGGGACGATTGCCCCACGTTGGCGCGCAGAACGGCCTACGTCCGCCGGGTGAAGGCGACCTTGCCGCCGGGGAGCTTGGTGGTCGTGAAGGTGGGGTCGTGGGCGCGGGCGTGGTGTCGGGGGCAGAGCAACCGGCCGTCCTTGAGGTCGGTGTTGCCGCCGTGCGCCCAGAAGGGGTCGTGGTGGGCGTGGCACATGCTGGGTGGCCAGTCGCACCCTTGGGCGGTGCAACCGCCTTGCTGGATTGCGAGGGCGAGGTGTTGGGCCTTGGAGAAGTAGCGGCGGGTGCGGCCGAGGTCGAGGACCTGGGACTTCCCGCCGAGGACGGCCGGGATGATCCCGGCCTCGCAGGCCAGGCGGCGGGCCTGGCTCGCGGTGATCTTGTCGCCGGTGTCGAGGGTGGCGGCCTTCTCGGCGCCCAACAGGGTGGCCATGTCCATGGTGATGACGACGGTGGCGTTGACGCCACCCGCGTTGGGGAGCCGGTCGGTGGGGTAGCGCTCGATCAGCTCGCACAATGCCGCACCCAGGCGTTCTGGGCTCGGCTTGCGCTCGATGGTGGCGCCGACGCCGTGGACGGCGGTCTGGTGCTTCGGGGCGGCGAGGCCCTGGAGCATCTTCTTGAGCATCGACCCTTGGGCGGCGGGGATGGTGAATCGGCCGTGGCAGGATCCGTGGCCGTCGTCGGACATCGTGAGGCGCATCCGCTGGCGGGCCCTGCGCTCCTCCTCGTCCAGCCGGCGGCGTTCTTCCTCCTCTCCGGCGGCGGGGTCGATCACGTCGAGAAGACCTCGGCCGAGCCGTCGCAGGTCGACGGCGTCGTGATCGCCGGCCAGGTCGACGAGGTGCTTCTCCGCGAGCACGCGGGTCTCCGCGTCGACGTCGTCGGGGAGGTCGTCAAGGGCCCGGGTGATGACCTGGGCCTGCTCGGTCAACAGCGCACCGGAACACAAGGCCTGGCGGACGACGTGCCAGCGGCCCAGGGCGTCGGCAAGGTGCAGCTTCGCCGCCGTGCTCCGATGCGTCTGGCCGGTCTGGTTCGCCCACCACGCCTGCGTCGAAGTGGCCCCGACGGAGGCACCGACCTCGACCGCAGCCGCCTGCATCGCGATGCGGCCCTCGAGCTCGGTGAGCCGGGCAATCTGGCGGGTGAGCTCCACCAGCGTGGCGCCAGCCTCGTCGGCGGTCATCGACCAGACGGGTGCCTCAGCGACGTCAGTGATGCGTTCGCCGACGTCGCGGACCGCACGCGAGGTCGCGTGGCGGGGGCCGTCGTCGGTGAACGTCTTCATGAGGAAAGTCAATCAGGGACCATCGACAATCCAGGGTCAGAATGAGCCCAAATCGAGCCTTGTGAGGAAAATAATCAAAGAAATATTCGAACGGTGACCCAAGCGGGCAAGTGGCACCCACGGAGACTGTGAAAGCAGCCGCAAGGAGGAGTAGCCCCGGCACCCACGGCAACCACATATCCAATAAATCCCCTGCACCGGAACTACGTCCAGGCGCGCACAGGCCGGACCACCGACCGCCTCGAGTCGTGGAGGGGTGGGGTGGTTTCGAGACGGTTGCCAGCGCAACCTCCTCAACCACCGCATGGGGTGGTTTCGAGACAGGCGCTAGCGCGCCTTCCTCAACCACCGAAGGCGGCGCCTTGCGCACCCACCCGCGGGCACGCTCAGGCGAGCGACTGGTTGGCGACGTACTGCTCCGCCGCGATGCGTGCCTCGTCGACCAGGCCGGGCACCTGCAGGAGCTCGGGCAGCAGGGTGCGGTCGGTGTTGAGGGCGCGGAACATCGTGCTGACGGTGACGCCGTGGCCGGGGCGGTGCAGGACCTCGATAGGGTCGCCGGCGCGGATCGAGCCCTCGCCGAGCACCCGGAGGTAGGGGCCGGGGCGGCCGACGAGCGCGAACCGCTTCACCCACGCCTTGTTGTCGTAGCCCGAGAGCCCCATCCAGTTCTTGAAGTCGTTGCAGGGCGTGCGGATCGAGGCGACCTCGAGCAGCACCTCGCCGACCTGCCAGCGCTCCCCGATCTCGGCCTCGTTGACGTCGAGGCCGGAGGTGGTGAGGTTCTCGCCGAACTGGCCGTCGCGGATCTCCTGGCCGAGCTCGCCGGCCCACCAGTCGAGGTCCTCGCGGGCGAAGACGTAGACCGCCTGGTCGACGCCGCCGTGGTGCTTGGTGTCGGAGACCTGGTCGCCGTCGAGGCCCAGCGGCCCGCAGTGCACGGCACCGGCGACGGGCTGCTTGTCGATGGACGTGCGACCGATGCCCGCCCAGTCCGCCTCGCGTGGGGTGCCGACGTTGACGGAGAGCACGGTGCCGATCATGGGTCGATCCTCTCAAGCGGGACCTGAGCCAACCACCGGTTTGCCGAGGTCCGCGCGTGCATCATGGGCGGATGGGGACCTCTCGGGCGGTGCTGGCGACGGTCGCGCTGGCCGTGGCGCTGCTCGCCGGGGCGTGTACGTCGGGCAGCCCGCCGTCCGCGGCTCCGCCGCCCAGCCCGTACGACGGCGGGCCGACGGGCCCGGTCGTGCCGGCGCTCCGGGAGCCCGACGCCGGGTCGCCCGACGCGGGATCCCCGGGCACGACGCACGTGGAGCTGTGCCCGTGGCTGGGCCGCGAGCGCCCCGACCGGACGGTCAGCCTGGTGCTGCCCGACCGGTTCGCCGTGCAGGTGGCCGCCCGGCGGACCTGCACGTTCCGCACCGCCCGGCTCGGGGGCGCCGCTCCCCGCCCGGCACCGACCACCCCGACGACCAACGAGGTGGTCGTGACCGTGGGCGTCGCCCGCAGCCTCGCGGACTTCCGCGACCGCGTCCTCGCGCCGAGGGCAGGGACGGGCACGCGGGACGACGCGGTCACCGGGATCGACTACACAGCCGACGTCGGGTTCTTCGCGGACGACGACGGCGAGCGGCTCGCCTGGTCGACCCGGGTCGGCGGCCGTCCGGTGGACGTCGTGGCCCTCCAGGCCGGCGGCGTCCGGATCCAGTGGCAGGCCGGCGCGGGTCGCCTCGACGACCAGCGCGACGAGGTCACGGCGGCGGTCGCGTCGCTCGGCGTGCTCGACGGCACCACCGACCTCTGCAGCGCCCGCACGCAGGGCGCCCTGGTCACGGTGCGCTCGCTCGTCCCCGAGGGCGCCCGCGCCACCACGTCGTACGCCGGCTCCTGCACGCTCCGGCTGGCCCCCTCGGTCCCCCGGTCGCACACGGCGTCGCTCGACCTGCGGCCGGCACGCTCGCTCGCCCAGGAGCGCGCGCTGCTGCCGCGCGGCAGCCGGGTCCTTGCGTCCCGGACAGGGGTCCCGGGGCTGGGCGCCGGAGGCCGGGTCGAGCGGCTGGAGTACTCCACCCCGGGCAGCACGCCGCTCCACGTGACCGTCGTGCAGCAGGGCGGCGTACGCCTCACCTGGCGCGCGACGCCGACCCAGTGGGCCGACGAGCGCACGGCCTTCGAGGACCTGCGCGCGACGTTGCGCGTCACCCGCACCCGCTGATCGCCCCGCCCACGAGGCAGAGGCTCAGTCAGAGGACAGCGGCCAGGCGGGTCAGCCCAGCAGCCGCGTGGTGTCCATGCCGTCGCGCTTGTCCGGCCCGGACGGGACGGACGGCACGTTGCGCGACGGGCGCTTGTCGCGGGTCGGCGCCTGGATGCTGCGCGGCGCCCGCGGACCGGGGACGGCCTGGCGACCGGGGCTCGCCTGCTGTGCCGGGGGCAGCGGCTTCGCGGTGGAGCCCGTGAGCGGGATGACCCGTGCCTCGGGCTCGGAGCGCCCCAGGGCACCGACGGTGCGGAACATGATCTTGACGTCGCCCCACAGCGACCAGTTCTCGATGTAGTAGTTGTCGAAGCGCACGCGGTCGTCGATCGAGGTGTCGCCGCGCAGGTCGTTGACCTGCGCCCAGCCGGTGAGGCCGGTCTGCACGCGGTGACGGTCGTCGTAGCGGCGCTGCTTCTTGGAGAACTCGCGGACGAAGAACGGGCGCTCGGGGCGCGGGCCGACGAGGCTCATGTCGCCGCGCAGCACGTTCACGAGCTGCGGGAGCTCGTCGAGGCTGGTGCGGCGCAGGAAGCGGCCTACCGGGCCGAGCCGGTCGTCGAGGTCGATGTTCCACTGCGTGGCGCTCTCGGACTCCGTGGCAGGCTTGAGCGAGCGGAACTTGAAGAGCGTGAAGGTGCGGCCCCCCAGGCCGACGCGGGTCTGGCGGAAGATCACGCCGGGGCCGGTCTCGAGGCGGACGGCGATCGCGCACACCGCCAGGATCGGCGACAGGGCGACCAGGGCGCCGGCGGAGAGCACCACGTCGACGAGGCGCTTGAGCAGCAGGGTGTGCGGGCGGAGGCCGGTCCGGCGCAGCCGCATCACGGCGACGTCGCGGACGACCTCGACGCGACGGTGGTGGTCCAGGCCCATCATCTCGAAGAAGCGCGGGACCACGAAGACCTGGTGGTCGCTCTTCACGCAGTCGCGGACGACCGACAGGGTCTCGTCGTCAGGCGGGCCGGGGAAGGCGAAGACGACGTCGTCGACGCCGAGGTCGGCCATCGCCCGGTGGAGGTCGCCGACACCGCCCAGGAGCGGCACGGGCAGGTCGCGGGCGCTCAGCTCGGGCGCGGTGTCGATCATGCCGACGGGGACGAGGCCGTACTCGCGCTTGGTGGCGAAGGCCTCGGCCAGCCGGCGCCCGACGACGCCCGCGCCGACGATGATCACGGGGTGGGCGCTGCGGCCGCTGCGGCGCAGCGAGTGCGCACCGGCGTACACCGCGACGCGGAGCACGACGAGCAGCACGAACGACAGGCCGCCGAAGGTCGCCAGCAGCGTCCAGCTGCCGCGGGGACCGAGGTCGGGGCGGGGCGTGAGCGCGGCCATCGTGACGGTGCCGACGACGGCGGCCATCAGCAGCTTGGGCATGTCCTCGAGGACGGACAGCACCAGGCGCGAGCGGTGCAGGTCGGCCCCGCGGGACACGAGGGTGGCGGCGCCGGCGGCGCCGACGGTCGCGAGCAGCGGGACGCTGCCGTGGACCAACAGCCCCGCCAGCAGGACGGCGACCGGGTCGACCAGCGTCAGCAGCGGACGAATGCTCCGCAGCCACGGCAGGATGTCGATCAGACGTACGCGCACAGTTTGCCCCCCGGCAACTCAACTGGTGGCGCGAGCACCGATCCGTCGCATGGGGCGACGGTCCCCGAGTTGGCGGTGCTGGAGCCGATCTAGTTCGAAATGACTAGGCGATACCTAGTTATTTCGAACTAGTACCCCATACAACGGCAAAGAACGCCTGTTGTCACGCTGTGTGACACCTTTTGTGGCACATGGGACGCAGATCACCGAATGAGGCGGGTGTGACGGCGCCTCACCGGTCACCGGTCACCATGGGGGCGTGAGCGTCCGCCCCCCGATCCCCGCCGGCCTCGAGCAGCAGCGTGCGCTCGGGCCGGACTGGGGCGCCTGGCTGGACCGGCTCCCCGCCCTCGCCGGCGTGCTCCTCGACGAGTGGGAGCTGGCCCCCGACGGCGCGGCGTGGCACGGCCACTGCTCGCTGGTGCTGCCCGTGACCGGCCGGACGGGCGAGCGCCAGGCCCTCAAGATCACCTTCGACGGCGACGACGAGTCGCGGCACGAGGCGCTCGCGCTCCAGCACTGGGGCGGTCACGGGGTGGTCCGCCTGGTCCGCGCCGACCCCGGTCGCCGCGCACTGCTGCTCGAGCGCCTGCACGAGCGCGACCTCGCCGACCTGGACGACACCGCGGCCTGCGAGGTGCTGGGCGACCTCTACGGCCGGATCCGGCGACCGGCGCCGCCCCAGCTGGCCACGGTCGGGTCGTACGTCGGGCGCTGGGTCGAGCCGCTGGCCGCGCTCCCCCGCGACGCACCCCTCCCGCACCGCCTCGTCGACCAGGCCCGGCACCTCGCGGCCGACCTCCTGGCGGCACCGCCCGAGCGGCCGGTGATCGTGCACGGCGACCTCCACCAGCACAACGTGCTCGCGGCGGACCGCGAGCCCTGGCTGGTCATCGACCCGAAGCCGATGGCCGGCGACCAGCACTACGAGCCCGCGCCGGCCCTGTGGAACTGCTGGGAGCGCCTGGTGGCGGCGGGCGACGTGCGGGCCGGCGTACGCCACCGCTTCCACACGCTGGTGGACACCGCCGGCCTCGACGAGGACCTGGCCCGCGACTGGGTCGTGGTCCGGATGGTCGTGAACGCGAGCTGGTCGCTGCAGGACGCCGAGCGCGAGCGCCGGGCGCTGGACGCCGGGGAGCGCGACTGGATCACCCGCTGCATCGCGATCGCCAAGGCCGTGCAGGACTGACGACCCGGTCGTCGCTCAGACGAGCGAGCGGCGCTGGCGTTGGGCGGTGAGGCGCAGGCACATCCGGGCGAGGTCCGCGGCGGAGCGGGCGGCGTCGTGGTGTTCTTCCACGTGGGCGCGGCCGGACCAGCCCTCGTCCTCCGCGAGCTGGGGGTCCTCGAGCCGGGTCGCCAGCTCCATCGCGAGGTCGTCGGGGCTGCCCGGGGGCACCATGGCGCCGGCCAGCGGCGGCACGCTCTCGGCGATGCCGGTGACGTCGGTGACGACCACGCTGCGGGCCGAGGCCATCGCCTCGAGGGGCGCGAGCGCCATGCCCTCCCAGCGCGAGGGCACCGCGACCACGTCGGCGGCGGCGAGCCAGAGGGGCACGTCCGTGCGGTTGCCGACCAGCCGGACGCCGCTGCCGGGCTCGACCTGACGCTCGAGCAGCTCCCGGTCGGGCCCCTCGCCGACCAGCATCAGCTGGGCGTCGGGGATCCGGGCGCGGACCTTCGGCCAGGCCGCGAGGAGGTCCTCCTGTCCCTTCTGGCGGGCCAGCCGACCCACGCAGACGACGGTCGGCGCGTCGGTGAGGCCGAGCCGGAAGCGCGCGGCCTTGCGGCCCTGGTCGCTCACCGGGCGCAGGATGCTGAGGTCGACGCCGTTGGCCGCGACCGTGGTCGGTCCGGTGATGCCGTGCTCGACGCCGAGCTCGCGCTCGCTCTCGCTCACGCACAGCAGCTCGCTGGTCCAGCGCATCGCGTAGCGCTCCCAGGCCAGGGCGGCGCGACGCGTGGCGCCGGTGGCCGCCAGGAACGACCAAGCGTGCGGCTGGAAGATCGTGGGGGTGCGGCCCCGGAGCACCAGGCGGCCGACGAGACCGGCCTTGGCGCTGTGCAGGTGCACGACGTCCGGACGGCGACGGGCGATGATCCGGCCGAGGCGCAGGGACTCCCCCAGCACGTCGGTGCCCGGCTCGCGGGTGGCGTCCCACCAGCTCACGCCGGCCCCGAGCTCGCGGGTCTCGTAGCCGAGCCACCCGTCCGAGGGACAGGCCACCGAGACGTCCCAGCCGCGCTCGAGCTGGTCGCGGACATACGTCAGCGCCACGCCGGCCACGCCCTCGGTGGTGGGCTGGGCGACGTGCAGGACGTGGAGGCGGCCGGGTACGGACGCGCCGGTTTCCCGTGACGGCATGGGTCGGGTCAGGATCAGGCGGAGACGCGCTCGGCGCGACGGCCCACGAGGACCGTGCCGAGGATGCGAACGCCCACCGAGCGGATCCGGTCCACGTGGGTGCGCAGGTCGGCGGGCGAGAGCCCGCCCTCCGGCACGGCGAGCAGCAGCGACCCACCGGCCGCCATCACCCGCGCGTCGTCGGAGACGTCGAGCGGCGGAGCCAGCACGACGACGATGTCGAAGCGCTCCTTCGCCTGGGCCATGGCCCGGGCGAACTGCGTCTCGACCAGGGTCTCGGTCGGCGCGCCGCCCCAGTTGCCCGAGGGCAGCACGGTGAGCAGCTCGACGGGGCCGGGGCTGAGCGCGGCGTCGAAGTCGCCGCCGGTGAGCAGCTCGTAGAGGCCCGGGGTGTCGGGCTCGGCGGCGATCGGGCGACCGTGACGGTCACCGATCCGGCCGTCGACCAGGAGCACCCGGCGCCCGACGTTGGCCAGGGAGATGGCGAGGTTCGCACCGAGCCACACGTTGACGTCGCCGCTGGTCACGCCGGTGACGACGACCTGGGTGACGGGCTCCGAACTGGCCTCCGCCTCGAGCGCGATGCGCAGGTGGCGGAAGACGTCGGCGGCCGACGTGCCCGGGTAGAGCGCGGGCAGCGTCGTGGGGTCGCGCGGCGGGGCGACGTGCGCCAGGACGGGGGCCTCGGCGGCCTCCTCCATGCCGGCGGCGTCGTCGACGGTGTTGGTACGACGGTCGCGGACCACGGCGCCGCAGGTCGCGAGGACCAGCGCCAGCAGACCGCCCACGCCGACCCCGAGAAGCAGGTTCGGGCTGGAGTACGTCACCGGCGGCTGCGCCGGGTTGCTGGTGGTGAACCCGAAGGCGTTGTTGCTCGGGTCGTGCTGCGGCAGCACGGCCGCGACGGTGTTGGCGATCTTCGCCGCGAGCACGGGGTCGGCGTCCGACACCGTGATCTCGATGAGGACGGTCCCGGTCACCCAGTGGCCGGAGATCTCACGGCGCAGCTCGTCGAGCGAGCGGCCGGAGTCGACCTGGGCCTGCACGTCCTGCAGGACGGCGCGCGAGTTGGCGAGCTCGCCGAGCGTGCCGCGCAGGGCGTCGAGGTCCTCGCTGGGGGTGTCGACCCCCGGAGCCGCGACGGTGGACACGGTGGCGGTTGCGTCATAGGTCTTCGGCGCGGCCTTGAGTCCCAGCGCGACGGCAGCGCCGACCGCGACGAGGATCAGCAGCACGAGGAGACGCTGCCTCCACAGCGCTCCTGCGACATCCCTCAGTTCCATTGCTCCCCCAACGTGTGCGGCACGCACACGACCAGTTCGATCCGGAAGATCTTCCCGAACCGCACTCCCCCCCGAGCGGAGAACGATTTGTAGCGACCGGGCACAGCGATCAGCCGACCCGGTGTGGACCTACACGTGCTCAACGAACGGGTCACGGTCAGGTTACGACCCCGTTCAACCAATCTGAACAGTAAAGAGGTTCTGGTAGGCAAGCCGCATCGCAGACGACGAATACCGTTGCGAAACGGCCTCTTGGGCGCGGTGGGCCCGAACCGCGGCTCCGGGTCGGTCCGCCAGCACGGACCCGAGGGCCGCCGCCAGCGCCTCCGCCGAGCCGGGGGCCACCAGCTCGAGTGTAGCCCGATCCAGGGACCTCAAACCTCCAACGGCGCTGGCCACGACGGGGACACCGGCCGCCATCGCCTCGAGCACCGCCATCGGGAGCCCCTCGCGGTCGCTCGGCAGGACCAGGAGGTCCGCCGCGGCGAGCAGGAGGGGTACGTCGTGGCGCTCGCCGAGCAGCCGGACCCGCGCGCCCAGCCCGGCGGCCGCGACCTGCCGCTCCAGCGCCGCACGGCCGCTGCCCTCCCCCGCGACCAGCAGCACCGCGTCGTCCGGGAGGGTGCGCCAGGCCTCCACGAGCAGGTCGTGGCGCTTGGGCGCCTCCAGCCGGGCGACGCACAGGCCGACGGGCGCGTCGGCCGGCAGGCCGAGCGCGGCGCGGGCGACCGCGGGCGCCGGGAGCACGGGAGCCGGGACGGCGTTCTCGATCACGACCAGCCGGTCGTCGGGCAGCCCGGCCGCCCGAAGCCGCTCGGCCACGTCGTCGGAGACGGCGACCACCCGGTCCGCGCAGCGCTGCAGCACCCGCGCGGCGCGCGGGTAGTCGCCGGCATCCAGCCCGTGCACGGTTGTGACCAGGGGCGGACGGCGCCGGGGCCACCGGGTGCCGAGGTGCGCGGCCAGCGTGGCGCGGACGTTGTGGGCGTGCACGACGTCCGGCGGGGCCTGCCGCACGTGGCGACGCAGCCGCAGCACCGACCGCGCCAGGTCGGCCGGGTCCGACGAGCGCAGCGGCAGCCGGACCAGCGCCGCGCCCTCCCGGGCCAGCTCGTCGGCCCGCCACCCGCCGTCGCTCGCCAGGTCGACCAGGTCGCCCCCGGCCAGGGCGTGGCGGGCCAGGTCGTCCACCACCGTCTCCGCTCCTCCGGAGCCGAGCTCGGCGATGACCGTGAGCAGCCTCACCTGCGCGCCTTCGCGTAGACCGCGAGCAGAGAGTCGACGCACTGGTCGAGGGTGTAGCCGTCGAGGATCCGGGCCCGCGCCGACGCCCCCATGGCCGAGCGCAGGGCCGGGTCGTCGGTCAGCCGGCGCAGCCCGGCCGCCAGGCCGGCGCTGTCGTCGACCCCGACCAGGACGCCGTCGGTGCCGTCGCGGACCACCTCGGGGATGCCGCCGACCGCGGTGGAGACCACCGGCAGCCCGGCCGACATCGCCTGGAGCATCGCCAGGGGGCAGTTCTCGGCGGCCGACGTCAGCGCGAAGAGGTGTGCCTCGGCGAAGACGGGCACCGGGTCCGCGACGCGGCCGCGGAGGTCCACCCGCCCCGCCAGGGCGGCGCCGGCCACCCGTCGTACGACCTGGTCGCGGAGGGGGCCGTCCCCCACCACGAGCAGCCGGAGGTCGGGCACGTCCTCGGCGGCGTCGAGGAGCGTGTCGAGGCGCTTCACCTCGGTCAGCACGCCCAGCCAGAGCGCGGTGGTGGGACCGGCGGGTGGCGCGGAGGGGCGGAACCGCTGCTCGTCGACGCCGTTCGGGACCACGTCGACGATCGACGGGTCCAGCCCGATGTGGTCGGTCGCGAAGCGGGCCACGGCGCCGCTCGGCACCACGACGCGGGCGCGGCCCCAGCGCGTCACCGCACGCTCGCCGGTGAGGTAGTACAGGTGGTCGCGGCGCCGCCGCGGCGCGGCGCGGGTGTTGCCCGGCACCAGGTCCGAGAGCCCGTCCGCGACGCCGTGCAGCGTGTAGACCACCGCCGCGCCCCCGAAGGTGCGCCCGAGGCCCCGCCCGACCCAGCCGGCCCGGCGGTCCTGCAGGTGGAGGACGTCCGGTGCGAGGTCACGCAGCCGGCGGGCGACCGCGATCCCGCCGGACGCGTCGGTCTTGTGCCGCATCGCGAGGTCGTGCCAGGTCACCCCGGCGGCGCGGGCCCGGTCGGTCCCGGCGGAGGCCGGCCCCACGAGGTGGCTGTCGATCCCCCGGGCGGCCAGGCCCACGGCCACGTCGACCGCGTGGTCGACCGGTCCGCCGACCTCCTGGGTCAGCAGCTGGACGACGCGCATCAGCGGGTCGGCCGCGTGGGATCGGTGGCACCGGTCGGCTCGACCGGGTCGGAGCGGTGCACCGCAAGGGCCGCACCGAAGGCGCTGAGCAGCCACAGCGGGAGGTAGTACTGCTCGCTGACGAACGAGGCGGCCGTCATGGTGCCCAGCATCGCCGCGCACACGGCGCCGGCGAGCGGGTCGTGGTCCCGGCGCCAGCGCGACCAGGCGCCCGCGAACGCGACGAGGAAGATGGCGACCAGGGCGAGCAGCCCCGCGAAACCGAGCTCGCTGGAGGCCTCGAGCCAGGTGTTGTGGGCGACGTCGAGCGGGTGGTTGATGTCGACGGGCAGCGAGCCCATGTAGTCGCGGTGGTAGAGCGAGAAGGACCCCGGGCCCAGCCCGAGGACGGGGTTCTCGACCGTCATCTGGCCGGCGGCCTTCCAGAGGTCGAGCCGCTCGGAGACGTTCTGCCCGGCGACGTAGCTCTTCTGGTGCAGGCTCACGTCGACCAGCTCGGGGAACGCCGCCGCGGTGAAGGACACCGCGGTGCCGAGCACCACCAGCAGGCCGACCGCCGCACGCACGCGGACCATCCGGGTCAACAGCCCGAAGAGCAGCATCACGGCGGCTCCCAGCAGGGCACCCCGCGAGAGCGTGCCGATCACGCCGAAGGCGATCACGGCCGCCGCGAGGTCGTAGGGCCAGCGGCGCTTGCCCGAGCGGCGTACGCCGATGGCCAGCGCGATCGCCGGCAGCAGGAAGAACGCGAAGTCGTTGGGGTCACCGATCGGGCCGCCGACCCGGCGGTCCTCGCCGAGGAAGTACGACACGATCCCGCACAGCGAGGCGAGCGCGCAGGCTGCGACGTACACACGGGCGAGCCGCACGGGCGGCAGGATCCCGCGGAGCACGTCGGTGAGCACGAACAGCACGCCGAGGAAGCCGGCGTACCGCAGCAGCACGGCGAGCCCCGTGGTCCCGTTGTTGTGCACGGCGGTGCTGAGCAGCAGCACGACGACGAAGACCAGGGCGGCCACGAGCACCGCGCTGCGGGGGCGGCTGTGCAGGCGTCCGGCGCACCGGCGCAGCAGCCACGAGCCGATGAGGAGGACGGCCAGGCCCTTGACGACGCGTGGGTCGACCTGGACGAGGTAGTCCTCGAAGACCGCCGTGCCCACCACCGCCAGTGCCGCCCACTCGACCCGCAGCAGCAGGCCGCCCAGGGCAGCCGCCCCGACGGCGAGGAGCAGCATCTTCTCGGGGACGTAGCCGGAGCCGAAGCCGACGACCAGGGCCAGCAGCAGCGGCCCGGCCACGGTCCACCAGGTCGGGACCCGGGACGGCCAGTGCGGCAGGTGCAGGCGCCGGCGGCGTCGCTGCTTGATCGGCAGGATCAGCGGCATCGTCGTCGCGACGAGCGGGCGCGGGGCGACCGTCGGCGGGCCGGACCAGCCGACGGGCGCGAGCTCGCGGCCGACCTCGTGGGTCGACGGCGTGGAGGGGGTGGACGGCGTCACCATGCCGGGCCTCCTCGGGCGCGCCAGGTGTCGAGCGGGCGCAGCGCGGTCAGGGCACCGTCCAGCACCAGGCGCAGGTCGCGCGGGTCGTGCGGGACGAACGCGCGGCGCAGGGACAGCCGTGGGGTGCGGACGGTGTTGAGGCCGCGATCGACGGTGATGGCGACGCGGTAGCCAACCTCGGCGGCCACCGCCCGGACCTCGCGGCTCCAGCCGCCCGTCGGGTAGGCCAGCGAGGTGACGGGACGGGCCAGCAGCTCCTCGAGGAGGACGCGTGAGTCGTGCAGCTCCCGGCGTACCTCCGCGCGGTCGAGGCGCGGCAGCCACGGGTGGGAGACGGTGTGCGAGCCGATCGCGAGCCCCTCGTCGGCGGCGGCCACGACCTCGTCGGCGCGGACCAGGCGGAAGCGGTCGTGCGGCGCCTCGTCGCGGTCCCAGGGGAAGCGCTCGCCGCTGTCGAGGTAGCCGCTGACGACGTAGAAGGTCGCCGGCATCCGGCGCTCCTGCAGCAGCGGCCAGGCCGTCTCGAGGACGCTGGCGTAGCCGTCGTCGAAGGTCAGCGCCACGGCGCGCTCCGGGAGCGTGCCCGCGTCCAGCGCGGCGACCGCCGTGTCGAGCGGCAGCACGGTGGCGCCCCAGGCCTCGATCTCGTCGAGGTGACGCCGGAAGTCGTCGACGCCCGTGGACAGGCCGTTGCTGGTGCCGTCGACGCGGTGCCAGCCGATCACGGTCAGCCCGGGCGTCCTGCGCAGGCGTCGCAGGCCCGCCGCGACGGGTCGCGCGAGGGAGCCCAGAGCGCGCAGCTCTGCTCTCACGACGGCCTCCTCACGAGCTGGAATGCTTCCTTCAGATGGGCGCGGTCCAGCATCCACACGGTGCCCGCGTAGGCAACCACCCCCGCACTGCCAACGAGCAGGAGCCCGCTGAGTGACGGTGACCCTACGTCGAAGAGGGCCCGCAGGCCCAGCACGGCCACCACCATGACGGCCACGCCGGCCGCTGCGGGGCGCAGCGAGACGGCCAGTCCGCGCAGCGAGAAGCCGGGCAGGTGGATGCGTCCCAGCGTCAGCGCGAGAGTCGCCACCAGCGACGCCGCGACCACCTGGCCGACGGCCACGGCGGTGATGCCGTGCGAGGCCACGACCAGCAGGGTCCCGAGCAGGAGCACGAGGTGCGAGAGCCGCAGGAGCATCGCCACGCCGGGTCGTCCCCCGGCGTTGAGCGCCGTCTGGACGATCTGGCCGACGCTCAGCAGCACGGCGTACAGCGCGAGCCAGCCCACCACGGGCACGCCGGGCGACCACTTGTCGCCGAGCAGGGTCAGGTCGTCGTTGAAGAGCGCGAGCCCCGCGCACAGCGGGACCACCATCGTGAGCGTCGCGGTCATGACGACCGTCGAGGCCCGCCCCAGCGCGGGCCCGCTGACCCGGCAGAGGTACGGGAAGGCCGCACCCGTGGTGACCACGACGATCATGAGGTACGGCATGAACGCCAGGCGGAAGCCGAGGGAGTACTGACCCAGGGCCACGGCACCGAGCACCCGCGCGACGATCAGGTAGTCGACGTTGAGCTGGATGATCTCGAGCAGCTGCGCGCCGGCGTACGGCCCGCCGTAGCCGAGCAGGCCGCGGGCGTCCTCACGGTTCCAGCCCGGTCGGACCGGCGGGTGCACGACCCAGGAGAGCAGCATGGTGAGCGTCGCCTGGACGATCTGTCCGGCGACCAGCGCCATGACGCCGTGGCCCTGCGTCACGAGCGCGATCGCGACCACGGCGCCGGTGATCGACGAGACGGTGTCGGGGATGATGCGGCGCAGGAACCGCAGCTCGCGCCGCAGCAGCTCGTTGGTGACGGCGGCGACGGCCGTGAACGGCAGCACCACCGTGAGGCCCCGGATCACCGCGGCCCCGCCGTCCTCGGCCCTGAGGGTCGTGGCGAGCCACGGGGCGGCCACCCAGAGCAGCACCGCGAGCCCCGCGCCCATGCCGACACCGATCGTGACGGCGGTCCGCGCCGCGCGCTGCACGTCGCCGCGCCAGTAGACGAGCGCGCTGGCGGTCCCGAGGCTGCTGAGCTGCACGGAGATGTTCGCGACGAGCGTCCCGAGCGCGACCAGGCCGAGCGCGGACGGCGCGAGGATGGCGGCCAGGGTGAGCAGCACGATGGTCTGCGACGCCTTGACGACGACCCCGTTGGTGGCCAGCCAGAGCGCACCGCGGGCGGTGCGTGCGGCCTCGACGTTGGGCGCCGGTGCGGCTGCTGCCACGACCGCGTCGTCGGGGCCGCTCGGCTCGAGGGCAGCGGCGACGGCCGCGAGGTGCGTGTCGAGCGCCTCCTGGCCGAGGTCGTGGAGGGAGCGGTTGCGCAGGTAGAGGACGACCGTGGCCAGCGCGAGCGCGACGCGCGCCGGGCGGTCCCAGTCGGCCCACCGCCGGCCGCCGACCACCGCGTCGGCCACCGGCGCGACGTCGTCGACGAACCGCAGGATCTCCGTCGAGGCGTTGCGCCCGGGCTCGGAGAGCGCGCGCAGGGCGGGGACGAGGAGGCGGTCCAGCCCCTGGACGGCGTCCTCGGAGGCGTTGTCCCAGTCGATGACGGCGCTCGTGCCGCCGTCGAGCAGCACGTTGCCGGGCCACAGGTCGCCGTGGCACCAAGCCGTGGGGAGCTCGGCCTCGAGCGGCGCGAGGGCGGCGGCCCACCGGGCGCGCACGTCGGGCGGGACCACGTGGGCGGCCTCGGCCCAGGCCTGGGCCCAGCCGGGTCCGGTGGAGCCGGTGACGCGGGCCGAGAGGACGTCGACGACCTCGTCGGCGACGGCCCACTGGCGCTCCGGTCGCGGCCACGGCCACGTGAGCGGGCCGCGCCGGCCCGGGGTCCAGCGGGTCGCGACCCACGGGTGTCCCCGGGTGCGGCCGCGCGCCACGACGGGGGCGAGGTACGGCTCGACGGCGGGTACGTCGGCACGGACCCGGTCCGCGACGTCGTGCCGGTCCCCGTCGGTCAGCGACAGGCGGACGGCGACGTCGCCGTCGGCGGAGCGCACCCGGAGGACCGCGTGCCCCGCGGTCACCAGCCCCACCAGCTCACCGGGACGACCGGTCGCCTCCTGCAGCTCGACGAGGACCTCGTCGGCCAGGCTCGGCCGGGAGACGCCGCTGAGGGACAGGCGGGGCACCGCGTCGCCGCGGCCGACGGACAGGCCGAGGCGACGACGCAGCCACGGCACCGGACCGGCGGGCATGTTCACCGGCCACGAGCGGCGCCAGACGAGCTCGGGGCTCTCGGCGCTGGGGTAGACGAGGAAGGGTCCGTCCGGGCCGAGCACCGCCAGGACACCCTCGGGCGAGAGCAGGGTGGCGAGCGCGGCGCGGTCGTACCGACGGGCGTCGACGACCACGAGACCGGCGCTGCCCGCTCGGACCGGCGGCGTGCGCCCGTCCCACGCCACGACCCGCGACCCGTCCGGCCAGGCGGCGTCGCGACCGCTCTCGACCAGCACCAGGGCCTCGGGGTAGACGAGCTGCACGTGCGGGGACAGCTCGTCCGACAGCGCCAGCACGACCGGTCCGGCGGGGTCGGCCGGCAGCAGCGCGGTGAACGCGGCGAGCCGGTCGCCGACCGTCCAGTGCGGGCGCTGGGCGGGGTCCGCGGACACAGGGGCGTACTCAGACATCACAAGCCCCCCGGCCGTCGAGCGGGCGGCTGTCCACGGTCGATCCGACCGGATCGGTGTCCGCCTCGCACCTCACAGCCTACGATAGGGGGTGACACGGCGTGCCGGACGAGAACAACGGGGGGACCATGCGCTGGCTCATGGGGGTGCTCGCGGCCACAGTCATGCTCTCGGGATGCTCGCAGATCTCGGCGCAGATGTCGGGCGAGCAGGCGTCGACCGCGACCGAGAGCAGCTCGTTCGACCCCGACGCGGGCCCGATCCTGGTCACCCAGCAGTGGGGCGTCGTGGACGGGATGCTGTCCGTCGTCGTGCGCAACACCAGCCAGCGGACGCTGCGGTTCGCGAACGCCGTGATCACGGCGCGCGACGAGCAGGACGTCATCGTCGCCTCCTCCGCGGTCGTCACGGACGGCACCTGCTGCGACGTCGTGGACCTGCCCGCCGGTGAGAAGTTCGGGTTCTACTTCGACGTGGGCTCGTCGGCCGACGCGATCGCGAAGCTCGACGTCGCCTACCAGGACGTCGCGTGGGCGACGGCGAGCGGCAAGCCCGACGCGACCTTCACGGCGAAGCCGACCGGCATCGACAAGAACTCCGTCGGCGCCGTCGTGGTCGCGGACGTCGTCACCACCGGTGCCAGGACGCCGCAGGTCAGCGCGCAGGCGTTCCTCAACGACAAGGACGGCAAGTTCATCGCCGTCGTCTCGGGTCGCTGGGACTGCTTCGTCCCGGGCACCCGCCAGATCCGGATGCAGCTCTTCCACCCGGTGCCGCCCGGCACGGTCGTCGAGGCGATCCGGGTGCACCCCGTCGAGCACGACCCGGCGCGCCCCAGCCCGGACTGCAGCTACCGCAACGAGTCCTGACCGGGGGCGGGGTGGCCGGCCGGCCACCCCCGCCTCAGCTCTGCGAGGCGCGGAACAGCCAGCCCAGGGGGCGGGCGCCGGCGTCGTCACCCTGGGGTGAGTCCGACCGGTCGGCCGTCGCCAGCGACTTCTCGCCCATCACGGCCACCTCGGCCGAACCGGACCGCGGGCTGTGGTCGTCCGACGCCTCGGCCTCGCCGACGATCACGTCGTCCCCGGCGCGCGGCTCGGGCATCTCGACGGCGTCGAGCGCCTGCTTGAGCTCGGCGAAGTCCGGGGCCTCCCCCGGCGTGACGCTGCGGAGCTTCTCGAGCGAGCCGATGACGTCGCCGACGACGGACATCGCGCCCTCGAGGGCGGGACCGAGTCCGTGCACGCCGAGCTCGACCTGCCGCAGCAGGATGTCGGACTTCGTCTGGAGCTCCTCGAGCTGGGCGCGGCTGGCCTTCTCGACCTCCTCGGTCACCTCGGCCCGCATCCGCTCGCGCTCGGCGTCGGAGTTGGCCCGGAGCTCGTCGGCCTCGGCCTTCGCGCTCGCGCGGACCTCCTCGGCCTCGGCCTCGGCGTCCTGCTTGACCTGGGCGGCCTCGGTGCGGGCGCGGGCGACGATGCCCTCGGCGCGCTCCTGCGCCTCGACGGTGGTCTTCTCGGCCGACTGCTTGCTCTCCGCGAGCAGCTGCTCGGCCAGCGTCTCCGCCTCGGCGACCATGGCGTCGGCGTCGTTGGCGGCCGTACGCCGCAGGGCGCTCGCCTCGGCGAGCAGCGACTCCGCGTCGCGGCGAGCGCTGAGCGTCGCGCGCATCGCGGTCGCCCGCTCGCTGGTGGTCCCCTGCCCGTCGGATCCCGACGGCGTGGGCGTGACCTCGGCGGCCGTGGCCTCCGAGCCCTCGGCCTGCTTCTCGTCGGCGGCGTCGGGCGTGGCCTCCTCGGCCTGGCCGTCGGTCTTGGTCGACGATTCCTTGCTCATGCAGATCCCCTCGTGGTTTCGCAGCTTGCGACCGTCCCCGGTCCCGAGATGGGAAGTCACGATGTCAACATACCTAGCGGATGGTGCCCGCTGGGATCCCCGAGCAAACCTTTCCCGTCACCTAGTCTTCGGAGCGTGGGGGAACCGAGACGCACGTCACTGCTCGTCACGACGGCGCTCGCGCCGCGTTCGGCGGCCTGGGACGCCCTCGTCGACCACGCCCCGGTGCCCTCCCCCTTCCTGCGAGCCTGGTGGCTCGACGTCGTCGCCGGCGACCGCGCGCACCACCTCCTCGTGGAGCAGGACGGCGAGCTCGTCGGCGGGCTGCCGTTGGTGCGTGATCGGCTGCTGGGCGTGCCCCGCTTCCGCTTCGCCGGCCAGGGCGTGCTCTGCCCCGACCACCTCGACCTGCTCGCCCTGCCCGGGCACGAGGACGCCGTGGCCACCGCGGTCGCCCGCTGGTTCACCGCGTCCGGGACCCGGGTGCTGGACCTCACCGGGCTCACGGACGACTCGCGGCTCTGCGCAGCCCTCGGCCTGATGCCCGAGCGGGTCGACAGCGCGCCGTACCAACCCCTCCCGCCCACGGGTGAGGACTACCTGTCCACCCGCTCGTCCAACTTCCGCCGCGCGACCCGCAAGGCGGACCGGCGGCTCGTGGAGGACGGCGTCGTCCACCGGCGTGCGACGGCAGCGACTCTCTCGGCCGACGTGGCGTCGTTCCGCCGGCTCTCGGGCGACCGCGAGGGACGCGGCCCGCTCCTCGCCGAGCTGCCCCGACTCGAGCGGGCCCTGGCCGCCGGCCTGGAGCGGGGCGAGGCCCGCGTCGACGTGCTCGAGTCGCCGACCGAGGTCGTGGCGGTGTCGATCGCCTTCGAGGCGGTCGGCCGGCTCAGCCTCTACCAGACCGCGCGGTCGCTCGACCGGCGTCACGGCAGCGCCGCCACCGTGCTGCTGGCGCGACTCATCGACGAGGCCGTCGCCGCGGGCTTCAGCGAGGTCGACATGCTGCGGGGCGCGGAGGCCTACAAGGCGTCCTTCGCCGACGAGGTGCGCGGCGTCCACCGCCTGCGCGCCGGGCACGGCGCCCCGGCGCGCGCGCTCGTCAGCGCCCGGAGGGGCGTGGTGCGGCTCCGGCCGTACGTCGAGGGCCTGCTCGCCCGCGTGCGCCGCTCGACCTGACGGCCCCGCGGTGCCGGCGGGCAGGCGTCAGTGCGAGCCGCCGCCGGAGTCCGACATGCCGAGGCGACGCTTCGTGGCGCCGTACGCGCGCATGAAGCGGACCTTGGCCCGGTCGCGACCCGGCGAGACGCCGTAGCGACGCGGGTGCAGGCCGCGGTTCTCGAACTTGGTGTTGAAGGCCTGGACGAGCGACTCGTCCTCGTTGTCGTCGTTGAAGAAGGTGACGGTCATCGAGAGCGAGGTCTCGTCGTGGTTGGTGATCCAGTGCGGGGTCCACGGCGGGATGTAGCAGCCGTCGCCGGGGCCGATCTCGAACTCGTCGGTGGTCGCGGGCATCGTGTGGAAGCGGCCGAAGTCGCCGTTCCAGTAGTCCCGGACGTCCTTGGCCCGCTCGTCGTCGTCGGCCCACTTGCCGAAGCCGAGCGTGCGGGTGCCCTGGAGCTGCATGCAGAAGCTGTGCTCGATGTCGAAGTGCGCCGCGGTGACCGCGCGCGGCGAGCTCGCGAAGAGGAAGCCCATCCGGCGGCGCAGGCTGGCGGGCGACAGGCCGCTGGTCGCGGCGAGCCCGTCGATGATCTCGTCGACCAGCAGCTGGTAGCGGTCGACCTGGTGGATGTGGAGCAGCGTGAACCACGAGCTCGTGGTCGCGATGTTCCGGATCGCGGCGCCGATGTCGTCGACCTGGACGGCCACGCCCTCGGCCGCGCCGGCGGCGATCGGCTTCTCGCCGACCTCGACCGACACCGAGGCGGGCGGCAGCTCCTCCCCCAGGCGCGCGATCTCGTCGAGACTCAGCAGCGGGTGCCCCGGGAGGTTGTGCTGGAAGCGCGTGGGCCTGCGGGCGGCGAGTCGCTCCACGAAGGCGTGGTCGAGCTGCGGCCCGATGGTCCGGTGCGGTGTGGTGGTCATCGATCCCCCGACGTGTTGGCGGGTCCCCCCATGGACCCTCGGCTGTACGGAACTGCACGAGCCGAGATCCCGCGCTTGCAGCGTACCTGCAGGGTGTGTGCCCGCTGGTGCTCCTGGCTAAACGAACGAGTGGGGCGGAAGTGACGCGGGACTACTTCTTGCCGGCCTTCTCGGTAGGCGCACTGGTCGAGAGGGCAGCGATGAAGGCCTCCTGCGGGACCTCGACCCGACCGACCATCTTCATCCGCTTCTTGCCCTCCTTCTGCTTCTCGAGGAGCTTGCGCTTGCGGGTGATGTCACCGCCGTAGCACTTGGCGAGCACGTCCTTGCGGATCGCGCGGATGGTCTCGCGGGCGATGACGCGCGCGCCGATGGCGGCCTGGATCGGCACCTCGAACTGCTGGCGCGGGATGAGGTCCTTGAGCTTGCCGGCCAGCATCACGCCGTAGGAGTAGGCCGCCTCGCGGTGCACGATCGCGGAGAACGCGTCGACCGGCTCGCCGTGGAGCAGGATGTCGACCTTCACGAGGTCGGCGGCCTGGTCGCCCTGCCGCTCGTAGTCGAGCGAGGCGTAGCCCTTGGTCTTGGACTTCAGCTGGTCGAAGAAGTCGAAGACGATCTCGCCCATCGGCAGCATGTAGCGCATCTCGACGCGGTCCTCGGACAGGTAGTCCATGCCCTGGAGCTGGCCGCGCTTGGTCTGGCACAGCTCCATGATCACGCCGATGAAGTCGGACGGCGACAGGATCGTGGCGCGGACCATCGGCTCGCGGACCTCGCGGATCTTGCCGTCGGGGTACTCGCTGGGGTTGGTCACCTCGTGGACGGTGCCGTCCTCCATGGTGACCTCGTAGACCACGTTGGGCGCGGTCGAGATGAGGTCGAGGTTGAACTCGCGCTCGAGCCGCTCGCGCACGATCTCCATGTGCAGGAGCCCGAGGAAGCCGCACCGGAAGCCGAAGCCCAGGGCGCCCGAGGTCTCCGGCTCGTAGGCCAGCGCCGCGTCGTTGAGCTGCAGGCGCTCGAGGGCGTCGCGCAGGGTCGGGTAGTCGTCGCCGTCGATCGGGTAGAGCCCGGAGTAGACCATCGGGTTCGGGTGCTTGTAGCCGCCGAGCGGCTCGGTCGCGCCGTGGTGCTGGCTGGTGACGGTGTCACCCACCCGCGACTGGCGGACGTCCTTCACCCCGGTGATGAGGTAGCCGACCTCGCCGACGCCGATCTCGGTGGCCTTGACCGGCTCGGGGCTGATCACGCCGACCTCGAGCATCTCGTGCACGACGCCGTTGGACATCATCTTGATCCGGTCGCGGTGGCTGAGCTTGCCGTCGACGACGCGGACGTAGGTGACGACGCCGCGGTAGGTGTCGTAGACGGAGTCGAAGATCAGGGCCCGTGCGGGGGCGTCCGGGTCACCCACCGGGGCGGGCGTCTGCTTGACGATCTCGTTGAGCAGCGCCTCGACGCCGAGCCCGGTCTTGGCCGAGGTCTGCAGCACGTCGGAGGGGTCGCAGCCGATGATGCCGGCCAGCTCGGCGGCGTACTTCTCCGGCTGGGCGGACGGCAGGTCGATCTTGTTGAGCACCGGGATGATGTGGAGGTCGGCGCCGAGCGCGAGGTAGAGGTTGGCCAGCGTCTGCGCCTCGATGCCCTGGGCGGCGTCGACCAGCAGGACCGCTGCCTCGCACGCCTCGAGCGAGCGGGAGACCTCGTAGGTGAAGTCGACGTGGCCGGGCGTGTCGATCATGTTGAGGACGTAGCTGCCGGGCTCGGCACCCTCGTCGTTGTCGGCCGGCACGGTCCAGGGCATCCGGACGGCCTGGCTCTTGATCGTGATGCCGCGCTCGCGCTCGATGTCCATCCGGTCGAGGTACTGCGCCCGGGCGGCGCGCTCGTCGACGACACCGGTGAGCTGCAGCATCCGGTCGGCGAGCGTCGACTTGCCGTGGTCGATGTGCGCGATGATGCAGAAGTTCCGGATGATCGCGGGATCGGTGTAGCCCGGGCGGGGCGTGGTGGTCGAGGAGGTGGCCACGAACTGCTCTCGTCAGGATTGCTCAGGAATGCGGGTGGACGCCCTCATTCTTCCACTCACTCCGCACTGGCGACGAACTCCCGGCTCTTGGCGATGGCGAATCCCCAGCCCTGCTCGAGCGTGGGCTTCGGCGGGAGCGCGATCTCGTCCGGGTTGGTGAGGACGTCCACGAGCACCGGGCCGTCGTGGGCCAGCGCCTCGCGCACGGCCGCGTCCACGTCGTGGGGGTCCTCGACCCGGATCCCGCGCATCCCGACCGCCTCGGCGACCTTCGCGAAGTCCGGGTTGTGCAGGACCGTGCCGAACTCGGGCAGGCCGACCTGCTCCATCTCCAGCTTGACCATCCCGAGACGCCCGTTGTCGAAGACCACGAGCTTGACCGGCAGGTCGTGGCTGACGGCGGTGATGAGGTCGCCCATCAGCATCGAGAGCCCGCCGTCGCCGCAGAACGCGACGACCTGGCGGCGCCGGTCGAGGCCGGAGGCGCCCAGCGCCTGCGGCAGGGCGTTGGCCATCGAGCCCAGGTTGTAGGAGCCGATCAGGCGGCGGGTCCCCGTCATCCGGACGAAGCGGCTCAGCCAGACCGTCGACATGCCGGTGTCGGTCGTGAAGACCGCGTCGGACGCCGCGTGGCGGTCCACCGCCGCGGCGAGGAGCTCGGGGCGGATCCGCGACTCCGGGTTGTCCACCTTGCGGCGGAGCAGGCCCTTGGGCTTCCGGTCGTAGTCGGGGTCGACGAACTGCTGCTGGCGCTCGCGCCAGGCTTCGTACGACGAGCGCGCGTCGGTCAGCAGGCCGTCGTCGGTCTTCGGCTCGAGCATCGGCAGCAGCGCGGCCAGACCCCGCTGCGCGTCGCCGACGAGTGCGTGGTCGACGGGGGTGCGACGGCCGATGTGGGTGCCGCGCAGGTCGAGCTGGACGACGGTCTTCCCGGTCGGGAGGAAGTCGCGGTAGGGGAAGTCGGTGCCGACGAGCACGAGCACGTCGCACCCGTCGAAGGCGACCTTGGTCGCGTGGTTGCCCAGCAGCCCGGACTGGCCGACCTCGAAGGGGTTGTCGTCCTCGAGCCCCTCCTTGGCCTTGAGCGTCAGCACCATCGGCGCCCGCAGCAGCTCGGCGAGGCGGAGCACCTCCGCCCGGGCGTGGCGGGCCCCCTGGCCGACGAGCAGCGTGACCTTGTCGCCGTCGTTGATCGCGTCGGCCGCCGCCCGGAGCGACTCGTCGCTCGGCGTGACCTGCGGGAGCTCGGCGACCAGACGGGGCACCGGCGTGTGCTTCGGCAGGTCCAGCCCGCCGACGTCGCCCGGCAGCGTGAGCACCGCGACCCCGCGGTGCTGCAGGGCGGCGTTGCCGGCCTGCTCGATGAGGCCCGGCAGCTGGTCGATGCTGGTGACGGTCCGGTTGAAGACCGCGACGTCGGCGAAGAGCGCGTCGTTGTCGACCTCCTGGAAGAAGTCGCTGCCGATGTCCTCACGTGGGACCTGCCCGCAGATCGCGAGCACCGGCGCGTGCGACTTCTTGGCGTCGTACAGACCGTTGAGCAGGTGGATCGCGCCGGGGCCGACGGTGCCCATGCAGACGGCCAAGCGGTCGGTGAGCTGGGCCTGGGCGCTGGCGGCGAAGGCGCCGACCTCCTCGTGGCGCACCCCGATCCACTCGATGCGGTCCTCGCGGCGGATCGCGTCGGTCACCGGGTTCAGCGCGTCGCCCACCACGCCCCACACCTGGGTCACGCCGTGCTCGGCGAGGGTCTCGATCAGGAGTTCGGCAACGGTGGGCATGGAGGTCCTGTCAGGGCGTCGGGAGCCGTCCGGGGGCGGTCACGGGCGGAAGCGGTCGGGGTCGGCTCGTACCCAGTCGCGTTCCCACGATGCGGGCGGGTCGCGCAGCAGCTGGCCGGGGGCGAGGTGCTCGAACATCTCGGCGTAGGACCGGATCGTGCCGGGGTCGGTGCGGCGGCGCAGCATGTGCGGGCGCAGCTCGTCGAAGGAGTGCAGGCCCATCGACGCGATGACCTGCATCGCCTGCTCGACGGTTGCCTGCTGGTAGCGCGCGACCCGCTCGGTCTTGTCCGGCACGTCGAGGGCGCGCATCCGCCGCGGGTCCTGGGTCGCGACGCCGACCGGGCAGGTGTTCGTGTGGCAGGTCTGGGCCTGGATGCAGCCCACGGCCATCATCATCGCCCGGGCGGAGTTGGTGTAGTCGGCGCCCTGGACCAGCCGCTTGACCACGTCGATCCCGGTCGCGACCTTGCCGCTCGCACCGATCTTGACGCGGTCGCGGAGCCCGGCGCCGACCAGCGCGTTGTGGACGCTCATCAGGCCCTCGGTCAGCGGCATGCCGACGTGGTCCTCGTACTCCAGCGGGGCCGCACCGGTGCCGCCCTCGGCGCCGTCGACCACGATGAAGTCCGGCGTGACGTCCTCCTCGACCATCGCCTTGCAGATCGCCAGGAAGTCGGTGCGCGAGCCCAGGCACAGCTTGAAGCCGGCCGGCTTCCCGCCCGCCAGCTCGCGGAAGTGGCCGAGGAACTGGACGAGCTCCCGCGGCGTCGAGAAGACCTGGTGGTACGCCGGGGAGATCACGGTCTTGCCCTGCGGGACGTCCCGGGTCTCGGCGATCTCCTGGGTCACCTTGGCGCCCGGCAGGACGCCCCCGATGCCGGGCTTGGCGCCCTGGCTCAGCTTGAGGCTGACCATCTTGACCTGGTCGTCGGCGGCCTTCTCGGCGAACGCCTGCTCGTCGAACCCGCCGTCCTTCGTGCGGGCGCCGAAGTAGCCCGAGCCGATCTCCCAGACCAGGTCGCCCCCGTTGCGGTGGTAGGGGCTGATCGCCCCCTCCCCGGTGTCGTGGGCGAAGCCGCCCTGCGCCGCTCCCCGGTTGAGCGCGGTGATCGCGTTGGCCGACAGGGACCCGAAGCTCATGGCCGAGACGTTCAGCAGGGCCATGTCGTAGGGCTGCGTGCAGCCGGGGCCGCCGATCCGGATGCGCGGCGGCTCCTTCATCGGCTCGACCGGGACCGTGGAGTGCAGGAGGTACTCGTAGCCGACGGCGTACAGGTCCCGCTCGGTGCCGAACGGCTGCTCCCCCTTGATCCCCTTGGCGCGCTGGTAGACCGAGGAGCGGGTGTCGCGGTCGAAGGGCCGGCCGTCGAAGTTCCGCTCGATGAAGTACTGCTGCAGCTCCGGGCGGATGCCCTCGAGCAGGTAGCGCATGTGCCCGAGGACGGGGTAGTTGCGCAGGATCGCGTGCTTCTTCTGCACGACGTCGTACACCCCGAGGAGCAGCAGCAGCGCGAGCAGGACCAGCAGCCCCCACCAGCCCGGACCCCCGATCGAGGCGGCCAGGGCGGCGAACGCACCGAGCACGACGAGGAGACCCAGCACGAAGAAGCGCAGCACGTCGTCGGTTCTACCACCCCGTCGCTGCCATTCGCCTGACCGTGACCCGTGGGACAGGATGGGCCGGTGATCCCCTCGACGATCCCGCACGGCAAGACGGCCCGACGCCTCCAGTGGAGCTTCCTCCCCCCGCACGTGCGCCGGCTGGTCGCGGACCGCTGCGGCTCCCCCGTGGTCGACGCGGTCTCGCAGGGCGCCGGCTTCACCCCGGGCTTCGCCTCGGTGCTGACCTGCGAGGACGGGTCGCGCTACTTCGTGAAGGCGGCCTCGACCAAGGCGCAGCGCGCGTTCGCGCAGGCCTACCGCGAGGAGGCCCGGAAGCTCACGGCACTCCCCCCTGACGTGCCTGCGGCCCGCCTGCTGTGGTCGTACGACGCCGACGACTGGGTCGTGCTGGGGCTCGAGCACGTGGAGTCCCGCCAGCCGCGCCGACCGTGGCGGTCCGCGGACCTCGACGCGTCCCTCGACCTGCTCGAGCGGGTCGCCGACACCCTGACCCCGGCGCCGCAGGCCGTCACGACCGATGACTTCACCCAGGACTTCGCGGACTTCCCCGGCTACTGGGAGCACGTCCGCTCGACCCGCCCCGACCTCGACGCCGTCCACATCGCCGAGGCGGCCGCCCTGGCGGCCCGGTTCGCGGACGTCTGCGCCGGCGACACCCTGGTCCACACCGACGTGCGCGACGACAACATCCTGCTGCGTCCCGACGGGACCGCCCTGCTCTGCGACTGGAACTTCCCGTGCCGCGGGGCGGCCTGGCTGGACACCGTGCTGCTGATGATCGGCCCCCGTGGCGACGGCCTCGACGTGGAGGCCGTCCTGGCCGCCCGCCGTCTCACGCGGGACGTCCCCACCGAGCACGTGGACGTCGTCCTCGCCCTGCTCGCTGGCTACTTCCTCCGCCAGGCCGACGAGCCGGTGCCGCCCACGTCCCCCCACCTGCGCAGCGCCCAGCGCTGGCAGGGCGAGGTGCTGTGGGAGTGGCTGGCCGAGCGGCGGGGCTGGGTGTGAGCGCCCCTCGCGCCGTCGGCGTGCGCGCACCGTACGCCGCGGTGCCCGCCCGCGTGCGCGCCTGGGTCGACGAGGCCCTGGGCTCGCCCGTGGTGCGGGCCAGCGAGCAGGTCGGTGGGATGTCTCCCGGGTGCGCGACGCGCCTGACCTGCGCCGACGGCTCCCGGGCCTTCGTCAAGGCGGTCGGCACGGACCTCAACCCCGACACCCCGGGCCTGTTCCGCCGCGAGGTCGACGCGCTCAGCCTCCTCGGCGAGCACCCGTCGTGGGCCGGGCTGCTGACGTCGTACGACGACGGCGACTGGGTCGCGCTGCTGCTCGAGGACGTCGAGGGCACCCACCCCGACCTCGCGGACGACGCGGTCATGGACGCGCTGCTGCACGCGACCGACGACCTGGGCCGGGTGATGCGCGAGCGGCTGCCCACCGCCCCGGCCGTCCCGGCCGTCGCGGACCCGTCGGTCCCGCCGCTCTACCGTCCGGGGCCGGTCGACCTCGGCGAGGTCCTCGGGGGCTGGCTGGACGCCGTGGACCGCGTCGGCGACGTCCCGGCCGACCTGCTGCCCTCCTGGGTCGGCGCGCACCGCGACGACCTCCGGGCGGGACTCCTCGACCTGCTCGAGCAGCCCCGGGACCGGGCGGTCCACTGGGACATCCGCAACGACAACCTGCTGCAGCGGCCGTCCGGCGAGCTGGTGTTCCTCGACTGGGGCGCCTTCGGGGTCGGCCCGGACTGGCTGGACCCGCTGCTCGCGCGGCTCGAGCGCGTCGACCGGCCGTGGTTCGACGCCTCCCTGGCGGCCTCCCCGGCCCTGGCGCGCGCCGGCGACGAGCTCGTGACGTCCTGGCTCGTGGGGGTCGGGGTGCACCTGGCGTGGCGGGCGCACACCGCGGTCGACCTCAACCTGCCGAGCCTCCGGGCCTTCCGCCGGACCGAGTCCGCGCGCTTCCTGGGAGCGGCGGCCCGGCGCCTGGGGCACGACCCCTCGTGAGCCGGACCGTGATTTGGGGCGCCGAGCCGGCCACTGCTAATCTTTCCCGTCGCGTGTCCGGCGCCCGGCACCACCTGGTGGGCAGGGTCGCGGACAGCACCAGAACTTCCTGAGCAGCACCCCACACCTACGACGAAGGCGCAGTAGTGGCGAACATCAAGTCCCAGATCAAGCGCAACCGGCAGAACGAGCAGGCCCACGAGCGGAACAAGGCCGTCAAGACGGGCCTCAAGTCCGCCGTGCGCAAGTTCCGCGAGCTGGCCGAGACCGGCGACAAGGACCAGGCCGTCGAGGCCGGGCGCGTTGCCGCCCGCAAGCTCGACAAGGCTGCGTCCAAGGGCGTCATCCACAAGAACCAGGCCGCCAACCGCAAGTCGGCGATCGCCAAGAAGGCCGCCTCTCTCTGAGGCCCCTCGCTTCCAGGCGCCGTCCCCTCGGGGCGGCGCCTTTTTGCGTGCCCGGACGCGCCGGCCGGGTCGGGCGGCCGAGGCCCTCAGCGTGACTCGCGCAGCCCGGTGACCGTGAGGACCAGCCGCTCCAGGGTGTACGACGCGTCGCTGGCCGCCCCCTTGATGTCGGCGTCGGCCTGGGCGACCGCACGGATCGCGCGGGCGATGCCGCCGTCGGACCAGCCCCGGGCCTGGTCGCGGATCGTGCGGAGCTTCCACGGCGGCACGCCGACCTCGCGGGCCAGGTCGGCCTCGCGCATCCCGCGCGGCGCGGAGCGGTAGCGGGCGACGCCCCGGGCGCTGCCCGCGAAGGCGGAGGTGACCAGTACCGACGCCGTACCGGCGTCGAGCGCCCAGCGCAGCTCCTCCAGGGCGGCCTCGCGCCGCCCCCAGAAGGCCGCGTCCGCGACGGCGAAGGACTTGGCCTCGGCCCGGCCGCCGAAGTACTGCTTGACCCGCTCGACCGTCAGCGACTCCCCCAGGAAGTCGTTGGTGAGCTGGTGGGCGGCGGCCGCCAGCGAGCGGAGGTCCTGCCCGACGGCGGTGACCAGGAAGGTCGCGGCCTCCCCGTCGATGCTCGAGCCGTGGCGGCGCACCTCGGCCGCCACGAACGACGGGAACTCCGAGGCCTTCAGCTCGCCCGAGCGGGCGTCGGTGACGGTCTTCAGCTTGCGCAGCTTGGCCAGCACCCCGCTGCCCTTGGCGCCGCCACCGTGCACGAGCACCAGCGCGACGTCCTCGACGGGCTCGGCGCAGTAGTCGAGCAGCCCGGCCACCGACTCCTCGGGCAGGTGCTCGAGGTTGCGGACCACCACGCAGCGGATGCTCGAGAAGAGCGAGGCCGCCGACATCTCCCCCAGCGTCGCGAGCGTCAGGTCGGCGGCTGGACTCTCCGCCATCTCGGCGTCGGGGTCGTGCGCCCGGACCGCGTCGCGGACCGCGACGACGGTGCGCTCGTTGAGGAACTCCTCCTTGCCGGTCACCAGGGTGACCCGACCGAGGACGTCTGCTGCGCGAGGGGGTGCGGAGGGGCCGGCCATGGTGCGGACAGCCTCCCACAGCGGGCCGACAGCCCTCAGCGCCCGGTGACGGTGCCGAGGTGCCCGTCGCGCTCGACCACGACGAGGTCGCCGTCGAGGTCGGTGCGGAGCACCCGGGCGCCGGTCGCCTCGAGCGGGACCAGGGTGTCCGCGGACGGGTGGCCGTAGTCGTTGTCGGCGCCGACGGACACGAGCGCGACCCGGGCGCCGAGGGACAGCAGGAAGTCGAGGTCCTGGTAGCGGCTGCCGTGGTGCGGCACCTTCAGCACGTCCACCCGCAGCCCGGGCAGGGAGCGCGCGAGGGCCTCCTGCCCCTCGGGCTCGATGTCCCCGCTGAGCAGGATCCGCACGCCGCGGACCTCGGCCAGCAGGACCACCGAGGCCTCGTTGGCGGTCGACCCGTCGCCCGGCCCGACCGTCGGGGAGTCGGATGTCGGCCACAGCACCTGCAGGGTGACGTCGCCGATCGTCCGGGTGGCGGCGTACGTCGCCGGGCGAGCCGCCAGGCCGTCCGCCGCCGTGGCCGCGGCCACCTCGCGGACGCCCTGCGGCGGGTCCTGCAGCCGCGTCGTCTCGACCGCACCGACCGCCCGGCCGTGCAGGACCCCGTCGATGCCGTCGACGTGGTCGGCGTGGAAATGGGTCAGCACGAGCAGCGGCACCCGGGTCACCTCGAGGCGGCGCAGGCAGTCGTCGACCGCTCCCGGGTCGGGCCCGGCATCGACCACCACCCCGGTGTGCGGGCCGGCGCGGAGCACCAGGGCGTCGCCCTGCCCGACGTCGCAGGCCACCATCACCCAGCCGTCCGGTGGCCAGCCGGGCACGGGCGGACGCACCAGCACCGCCAGCAGGAGCACGGCGCCGCTCGCCAGCCCGGTCGTCGGCCGGGCCAGCAGCCGGGGCCCGACCAGCGCCACCACCACGGTCAGCACGGTCAGCACCGCGAGCGGGACCATCCCGGTCCCCCAGTCGAGGGCCGCGCTGGGCAGGGCGGCGCCGTGGCGGGCGACCGACACCAGCCAGGCCACGCACCAACCGGCCACGGTCCCCGCGACCCGGCCGACGGCGTCGGACACGAGCCCCAGGAGCCCGGCCGCCAGCCCCAGGACGGTCGCCGGGCCGACGACCGGCGCGGCGGCCAGGTTGGCCGCGACGGCGACCAGGCTGACCTGGCCCGAGATCGCCGCGACCAGCGGCGTGCACGCGAGCTGGGCGGTGGCCGGCACGGCGATCGCCTCGGCCACCCAACGCGGCAGCCAGCGCGCCAGGGCGTCGCGCCACGGCGGCCCCAGCAGCAGGATGCCGCCGGTGGCGAGCGCCGAGAGGGCGAAGCCGACCGAGACCGCGAGCCCGGGCTGGACGAGCAGGAGCACGACCACCGCGACGCCGAGGCCGCGGGTGCCGCGCTGCCGGCCGTTGCGACCGAGGCCGAGCAGCGCCACCGCACCCATCACCGCGGCCCGGACCACGCTGGGCTCGGTGCGGGCCAGGAGCACGAACCCGGCGATGCCGAGCGCTCCGACCAGGTGCAGCCAGCGGCCGCGCACCCCGACCCATCGCGCCAGGACGAGCAGGAAGCCGACGAGCAGGGTGAGGTTGGTGCCGGACACGGCCAGCAGGTGCGTGAGCCCGGTGACCCGGAAGTCGTCGGCCAGGTCCTCGTCCACCCGGGTGTCGTCGCCGTCGACGAGGGCCGGCACGAGCGCCCGCTGGTCGTCCGGCAGGTGGGCGACCGACCGCCGCAGCGAGGAGCGGACGGCCGCGGCCGCCCGCCACCCCGGGTGTGGTCGGGCGACCCGCACCGGGTCGCCGCGCGCCAGCAGGAGCGCGGCCGCGTCGGAGCCGTCGGAGGGACGAAGCAGCCCGCTCGTCCGGACCCGGCTGCCGAGCGGCACCTGCCGCCACGCGTCGCCGCCGATGAGCACGACCGGCGTCGACAGCGCGTGGGTGCGGCCCCGGCCCGTCACCGTCCGGACGTCGAGCCGCACCAGGACCCGGTCGCCGAAGCGACCCGCCACCGTGCGCGGGTCGCTGGTGACCACGCCCTCGACGGTCGCGACCGCACCGTCGAGGGCCAGCCGGGCCACCGGGTTGTGGGCCACCCGTGCCTCGTGGACCAGGGTCACCGCACCCGACACCGCCAGCACCAGCGCCGCCACGGCCGCGGCGGCCGGGACGGCCGGGGCGGCCGATGATCCCTGCTCCGTCGCCCGGCCCGCTCCCCGACGGCGACGCAGCCCGGCACCCGCCGCCACGGGCACCGCGGCCGCCACCCACAGGCCGACCGCGCCCAGGCCGTGGGCCACCAGCGCGCCCAGCCACGCCGCGAGCGCCAGCAGCGGCATCCGGAGGTCGACGGTCGCGCCGTCGTCGTCGGGCCGGGGCACCTCAGACGGTGACGTACGGCGCGAGCTGCCCGAGCGTGGCGTCGCCGATCCCGTCGACCTCGAGCAGCTCGTCGACCGCGCTGAACCCGCCGTGCTCGGTGCGCCACGCGATGATCGCCTGGGCGGTGACGGGGCCCACCTCCGGGAGCCCCTCCAGGTCGGTCTCCGAGGCGGTGTTGAGGTTGACCAGGGCAACGGGCGCGGCACCCGCGGACGGCACGGCCGACGCGGCCACCCCCGCCGGTGCCGGGGCCCCGACCAGGATCTGCTCGCCGTCGACGAGCACCCGGGCCAGGTTCAGCCCGACGAGATCGACCCCGGGTCGGGCGCCCCCTGCCGCCTCCAGCGCGTCGACCACCCGGGAGCCGGCGTCGAGCACCGCGATGCCGGGGTGCCGCACCCGGCCGGCCACGTCCACCGTGACGGTCCCGGTCGCCACCGCGCCGGCGGTGCCGGTGCCGGACGCCTCACCGGCCGCCGGGGAGAGCGGAGCCAGCGGTGCGCCGGTCGTCGCGACCACACGTGGCGCCTCGACCTCGCGCGCGTCGCCCCGCACCAGCCACCAGCAGGTCACCACCAGGGCCGCCGCGACCAGCAACGCGACCACCGTCACCTGCGCGGGCCCGAGCAGCACCCGGCCGCGCATCGTCTCCGGCACCAGACCCGCCACCACCCGGCCGGCGCGGCGGGACGCGTGCCGTCCGGGCACCGGCACGAGCGGCGCCTCGTCCGCCGGACCGGTCACGGCTCCCGGTGCCGGTGGCGGCTCCGGCGGTGACCACATCGGCACGGGCGCACGGCCCGGCGGGACCCGCGTGTGCCCGTCCGACCAGTCCGGCTGCGGGTGTCCCGCCTCCGCCCGGGGCTCGTCCGGTCCCGCACCCGGCGGTGCCGGTCGGGCGGCGGCCAGCTCGGCGCTCAGCAGGGCGAGCCGACGGGACACGGCTTCCTGGTGCTCGGTGCTGGGACGACGAGGACGCATGCCGGCCAACCTAGGAATCCGCGGCCCCGGCCGCCCGCCACGACCGGAGGGCTGTGGAGGACCGGGCCCGCGGGCCTGCCTGTGGACGGACGACGGGCCGCCAGCAACCGGGCGACGCAGCCGCCCGCCACCCGGGCCCTGCTAAATTTTCGAGTGCCCGACCCCGCGCGCGCCACAGGAGGATTGCCATCGGTCCTGCACGAGGCCAGCGGTTCGACGCACGCCGCCCCGCCACGCACGCGCGACGTCCCCTCCCCTCGGCCGGCAGCGTCCTGGTCGTCGGCAGCGACGACTCGCGGGGGCTGCTGGCCGCCGTCCGCTCCCTGGCCGACTTCGGCTGGCACGTCGGCGTCTGCACGCCCACGCGGCACACGCTCGTCGGCGCCTCGAAGCACGCGGTGGAGTGGCACGAGCTCGGCGAGGACGTCGTCGCCTCCGTGACCTCCGCCGTCACCGCCGGCGGCTACGACGTGGTCCTGCCCGGGGGTGACGCCGAGCTGCTGGCGCTCTCGGAGGCCCGCGACGACATCCCGTGCGTGGTGCCGTACGGCACCCGTGAGTCGGTCCGCTGCATCCTCGACAAGCTCGCCATGACCGAGGCCGCGGCCCGCGTGGGCCTCGGTGTGCCCCGCACCCGGCCGGCCACCGACGAGGAGATCGACACCGTCACCGCGACCATGGTCCTCAAGTCGCGCTCGCACGCGCTGCTGCGCTCCGAGACCCTCGTCTCCGACGACCCCGCCGAGCTGCGCGCGGCCGCCGACGCGATGCGCGCCAGCGGCGCCGAGCCGATCCTCCAGGAGCACTGCGACGGCCGGCTGATCGCGGTCTCGCTGGTGCTCGGTGACGACGCCCGGGTGCTCGCGGCCGTGCAGCAGCAGGCGACCGGCCTGTGGCCGCCCGAGGCCGGGATCAGCGTCAGCGCCGAGACCGTCGAGACCGACCCGGTGCTCGTCGAGCAGCTCGCCGGCTTCCTCGACTCGATCGGCTGGCGCGGGCTCGCCGAGGCCCAGTTCCTCGAGACCCGGCGCGGCCCCTTGCTCATCGACGTCAACGGTCGCTGCTACGGCTCGATGGCGCTCGCCTCCGCCGCCGGCGTCGACCTGGCCGCGGTCTGGGCGACCTCGTCGATCGGGGAGGACGTGATCGCGCCCGCGGCCGAGGCAGGGGTCCGCTACCAGTGGTTGTACGGCGACGTCCGCCGCGGCTGGCGCTCCGGTCGCGACGTGCTGGGCCCCCTGGTGAAGTCCTGGCGGGCCACCCACTCGGTGTGGAGCCTGCGCGACCCCAAGCCGAGCATGTCCTACCTGCGCACGCTGTTCCGGTCGGTGCGCGACCGGTGAGGGCGCTCGCCCTGCTCGACGACGCCGCACCGGGTCGGGTCGTCGTGACCGGCGCCCTGCCCCCGGAGGGTCGGGACCTCGACCTGGCCGGCCCGCCCGCGACCCTGCGGGCGCTGGCTCGGGCCCTGGAGCAGGACGGCTACGAGCGGCGCGGCTCCACGTGGGCCGCCTTCGAGCCGCTGGAGCTCGTCGACCTCCAGGAGCTGGACGACCCCGACCTGCTGGCCCGCGCGACGCCGCTGCCGGGCCGTACCCACCTCTGCCTGCCCGACCCGGCCGACGCCCTGCTCCTGCTCGCCGGCGACCACGCCGCCGACCGTCGCCTCACGCCGTCGCGCCGCTCCCGCGCCACCGCACCGGCGGCGCCGCGCGCGGTCTGGGACGAGGCGCGTCGCCGTGCGGACCCCGACGGCGCAGCCGACCTGGACGGCCTCGCCGCTGCGCTCGCCGGAGCCCCGGGGCCGGCGCCGCTCCCCCGCCGGCTCCGCGGCCGCGTGACGCGGGTCCGCCAGGCCGGCGTGATCGCCCTGTCCGGCGTCGACGGCTCCGGCAAGTCCACCCAGGCGACCCGGCTCCGCGACACCCTCGAGGCCGCCGGCTTCGACGTCGCCGTCGAGTGGAACCGCGTCTCGCACGACCGCTGGCTCGACGCCGTCGCGCGCCCCCTCAAGCGCCTGGTCCGTCGGGGCTCCCCCACCCCGGATCCGCACGACGCCGGTGCTCCCGAGTCGGTCGGGGGCTCGGCGGCCAGCACGCCGCGCGGCGCCCGCAACCTGTGGGTCGTGGTCGTCGCGCTCGCCAACGCGATCGCGCACGTGCGCAGCGTGCGCCGCCACACGCTGGCCGGTCGCCTGGTCATCTGCGACCGCTACGTGCTCGACACCGCCGTCCAGCTGACGACGGACTACCCGCCCGGCCTCGGCCGCTCGATCGGCATCGGACTCGTCCGGCTGCTCTCGCCGCGGCCACTGGCGGCGTTCTACCTCGCGGTCGGCAGCGACGCCGCGGCCGCCCGGAAGCCGTGGCCCGGCACGCCCGAGCAGCTCGCCGGCCACGCGCAGGGGTACGACGCCACCTGGGCCGCTCTGGGCGTCACCCGTGTCGACGGCGCGCAGCCGCTCGAGCAGGTGGCCGCCGAGATCGCCCGGGCGACCTGGCGCTCCGTCTGACCCACCGCCGCCGGATCAGCCCGGCGGCCGCTGCCGCACCAGGTAGCGGACGCTGAGGATGACGCCCAGCAGGACGCCGCCCAGCGCGAGCGGGGGGACCACGTCGTCGCCGGCGCCGAGCCAGCCGGCCGTCCAGGTCACGGCCGCCGTGGCGGCCAGCATCAGGACGAACAGCGCCAGCGTCGACCCGATGACGAGCGCGGTGTCCTCGCGGTGCTGCTGCATGGCTCCATCATGCGCCTGTCAGAGGCGCGGCGCGATGCAGACCGCGAGCATGCCCGGACCGACGTGCGCGCCGAGCACCGGGCCGAGCTCGCCGCACCACGGCGCCCGGCCGTCGAGGTTGTCGGCCAGCCGCTCGGTCAGCCTCTCCACGAGGTGCGCGGCCCGGTCGGGGCTGGCGAGGTGGGCGACGCTGAGGTCGACCTGCTGGTCGCCGGCCGCCTGCACGGCCAGCTCCTCGAGCCGCGCCAGCGCCTTGGCCGCGGTGCGCACCTTCTCCAGCGTGGCGACCCGGCCGTCCTCGATCTGCAGCAGCGGCTTGACCGCGAGCGCGCCGCCGAAAAGGGCCGCGGCCGCGCCGATCCGGCCCCCGCGACGGAGGTACTCCAGCGTGTCGACGTAGAACAGCGACGAGCTCGCTGCCGCCCGCGCCCGGGCGGCGTCGGCGGCCTCCTCGGCGGAGCCTCCCGCGTCGAGCACGTCGGCGGCGGCCAGCGCGGCGTACCCCGTCGCGACCCCCACCTGGCGGCTGTCGATCGCGACGACCGGGATCGAGGCCTCGCGCGCGGCGACCTGGGCGGACTCGAACGTCCCGCTCATGTCGCCGGAGAGGTGGATCGAGACGACCGAGGTCGCCCCGTCCGCCGCGGCCCGCTCGTAGACCTCGAGCAGCGCGGCCGGCGTCGGCCGCGACGTGCTGACCGGCGTCCACTCCTTGAGGGCGGCCGCGACCAGCTCCGGCGTCGCGCCGTCGGCGCCCTCGTCGTACGACGTTGCGCCGATGACCACCTGCAGCGGGACGACCACGATCCCCCGCTCGACCGCCTGCTCCGCGGGGAGCATGGCGGTCGAGTCGGTGACGATCACGGGACGGCCGCTGGGCATGCTGCGGAGGCTACCCGGCGACGACGTTCACCAGCTTCGGTGCCCGCACGATGACCTTGCGCACCGTCTTGCCCTCCAGCGCCCGCTGGACCCCGGCGTCGGCCAGCGCCATCGCCTCCAGGTCCGCGTCGGAGATCTCGGGCGACACCTCCAGGCGCGCCCGGACCTTGCCCTGGACCTGCACGACCGCGGTCACGGACTCCTCGACCAGCAGCGCGGGGTCGACGACCGGCCAGCCGGCCCGGGCGACCGTGGGCTCGTGGCCCAGGCGCTCCCACATCTCCTCGGCGACGTACGGCGTCACCAGCGACAGCAGGATCGCGACCGTCTCGGCGGCCTCCCGCACGGCCGGGTCATCCGGCCCGCAGCCGGAGTCGATGGCCTTGCGGGTGGCGTTGACCAGCTCCATGGTCCGGGCGACGACCACGTTGAAGCGGTGCCCCTCGATCAGCTCCTCGCAGTCGTGCACGGTGCGGTGGGTGACGCGCCGCAGCGCGACGTCCCCGGACGCCGGGTCGGTGCCCGGCGCGGAGGTCACGTCGCCGCTCAGCCGCCACGCGCGCTGCAGGAACTTCAGCGAGCCGCCCGGCGACACGTCCGCCCAGTCGATGTCGTCCTCGGGCGGGCCGGCGAAGACCAGCGTCAGCCGGATCGCGTCGACGCCGAACTCGCGCAGCTGGTCCCCCAGGTTGACGCCGTTGCCCAGCGACTTCGACATCTTCTTGCCCTCGTTGATCACGAAGCCCTGGTTCAGCTGGGCCGCGAAGGGCTCGCGGAAGCCGACCAGGTCCAGGTCGGCCAGGACCTTCGTGACGAAGCGTGCGTACAGCAGGTGCAGCACGGCGTGCTCGACGCCGCCGATGTAGATGTCGCAGGGTCCCCACGCGTCGACCAGGTCGGTGTCGAAGGCCCGGTCCTCCAGGTGCGGGGAGCAGTAGCGCAGGAAGTACCACGACGAGTCGACGAAGGTGTCCATCGTGTCGCTGTCGCGCTTCGCCGGGCCACCGCACTGCGGGCAGTCGACGTTGACCCAGGCCTCGGCCGCGGCCAGCGGCGAGACGCCCTTGGGCTTCAGGTCCGCGCCCTTCAGGTCGTCGGGCAGCCGGACCGGCAGCTGGTCCTCGGGGACGGCGACCTCGCCGCACGCGTCGCAGTGCACGATCGGGATGGGCGGGCCCCAGAACCGCTGCCGGCTCACCAGCCAGTCGCGCAGCCGGTAGTTGACCGTGCCCTTGCCCAGGCCCTGCTGCTCCAGCCAGGCGATGGTGGTGCGCCGGGCCTCGTCGACGCCCAGGCCGTCCAGCGAGATGTCGGCGTTGGCCGAGTTGACGGCCGGGCCGTCGCCGGTGAAGGCGTCGCCCTCCCAGCCCTCCGGCGGCTCGACGGTGCGCACGACGGGCAGGTCGAAGACCTGCGCGAAGTCCCAGTCGCGCTGGTCCTGGCCGGGCACCGCCATGATCGCGCCGGTGCCGTAGTCGGCCAGCACGTAGTCGGCGGCGTAGATCGGGATCTCCGCACCGGTGACCGGGTTGACCGCGTGCACGCCCAGGAAGACGCCGGTCTTCGGGCGGTCGGTCGCCAGCCGCTCGATCTCGGTGGCCTTGCGCACCTCGGCCAGGTAGTCGTCGTACGCCGGACGCTGCTCGTCGGTGACCAGGTCACCGGCCAGCGCGGCGTCGGCCGCCACGACCATGAACGTCGCGCCGAACAGCGTGTCCGGACGCGTGGTGTAGACCGTCAGCGGCTCCTCGCGCCCGGGCACCACGAACCGCACGTGGGCGCCCTCGGACCGGCCGATCCAGTTGCGCTGGGCGGTCACGACGCGCGCCGGCCAGGTCGGCTCCAGCACGTCCAGGTCGTCCAGCAGCTCCTGGGCGTAGTCGGTGATCTTGAAGTACCACTGCGTCAGGTCGCGCTTGGTCACCTCGGCGCCGCAGCGCTCGCACATGCCCTGCACGACCTGCTCGTTGGCCAGCACGGTCTGGTCGTTGGGGCACCAGTTCACCGGCGACTTCTTGCGGTAGGCCAGCCCCTGCTCGCGCAGCTTCAGGAACAGCCACTGCGTCCAGCGGTAGTACTCCGGGTCGGAGGTGTTGAACGTGCGCGACCAGTCGAAGGAGGTCGCCAGGTGGCGGCACGACTCGATCGAGCGCGCGATGTTGCCGCGCGTGTAGGTCGCGGGGTGCTCGTCGTTGCGGATCGCGGCGTTCTCCGCGGGCAGCCCGAAGGAGTCGAAGCCCATCGGGTTCAGCACCTCGTAGCCGCGCTGCCACCAGTAGCGCGCGACGACATCGTGCAGCGAGAACACCTCGGCGTGACCCATGTGCAGGTCGCCGCTCGGGTAGGGGAACATCGTCAGCGCGTAGCGCTTCTCGCGCGGGCTGTCGTCGTCGGCGCGGAAGGGCTGCAGCTGCTCCCACACGGGCAGCCACTTCTGCTCGACCGCCCGCACGTCGTAGGTCTCGGCGTCCGGCCGGGTGTCCTGCTGGCTCATCGTCGTCTCTTTCTGCGTAGGGGTTTCTCCGCTCGACCTGGGGGCACAAAAAAACCCCTCGGGACGAGGGGCAGCCGCGCCGGGTGTGCGTACCGACGCGGCTAGGTAAGAAGCAGGTTCCTGCGCATGTGCCCCATCCTAGCGAACCCCGTCGCCGGACGTCGCGTGGCTACAGTGCGCCCATGACCGTTCCCGACATGTTCCGCCTCGACGGCCGCGTCGCCGTCGTCACCGGTGCCTCCAGCGGCCTCGGGGTCGCCTTCGCCCAGGGCCTCGCCGAGGCGGGGGCCGACCTCGTGCTCGGCGCCCGCCGCGTCGACCGGCTCGCCGAGACCGCGGCCCTGGTCGAGGCCGCCGGCCGCCGCGCGCTCACCGTCGCGACCGACGTCGCCGACCCGGGCTCGTGCACGAACCTCGTCGCGCTGGCGATGGAGGAGTTCGGTCGCGTCGACGTCCTGGTGAACAACGCCGGCATCGGCACCGCCGTCCCGGCGACCCGGGAGACGCCGGAGCAGTTCCGCAGCGTCATCGACGTCAACCTCAACGGCTGCTACTGGATGGCGCAGGCGTGCGGCCGCGTGATGCAGCCCGGCTCGAGCATCATCAACATCTCCTCGGTCCTCGGCCTCACCACCGCGGGCCTCCCCCAGGCGGCGTACGCCGCGTCGAAGGCCGGCCTGATCGGGCTGACCCGCGACTTGGCCCAGCAGTGGACCGGCCGCAAGGGCATCCGCGTGAACGCGATCGCCCCCGGGTTCTTCGCCTCCGAGATGACCGAGCAGTACCCCGAGGGCTACCTCGAGTCGCAGGGGCCGCGCATCCCCGTCGGCCGCAAGGGCGACCCCGCCGAGCTGGCCGCGGCCGTGCTGTTCCTGGCCTCGGACGCCGGCGGCTACGTCACCGGCCAGACCATCGCCGTCGACGGCGGCATGACGATCACCTGACCGATCACCTGACCGGCACGTCGCCCGCTCTTCACCCGACGTACACCTCGAGGGCCCCGCACGGCTGGCAGCACTTGCGACCGTGCGGCCACCGAACCATCGATCCCTCGAGGAGATCCCACGTGAGCGTCGTTCCCGACCACCGCACCACCCTGCCGATGACCGGGCTCACCCATGGCGGCCGCAGCCCCGTGACGTGCCACCTGCGTTGTGGCGACGCGTGCTTCAAGCCGGTGCCCAACGAGACCGACAACGCCTACTTCCGCGACGTGGCGACCCGCGCCCTGACCCGCCGCAGCGTGGTCGCCGCCGGCGGAGCCCTGGCCGTCGGGGCGGTCGCCGCCACGGCGTACGCCCAGCCCGCCGCCGCGCAGGCGTCCGGCGCCCCGCGCGGTGCCGCGAACGCCGCGGCCCGCCCGCACCGCCTGCCGTTCACCCCGATCCAGCCCGTCGCGACGACCGTCGACGACATGACCGTGCCGGCCGGCTACGACTGGCACCCGATCATCCGGTGGGGCGACCCGATCCTGAAGGGCGCCCCGGCGTTCGACGCGAACGCCCAGACGCCGGAGGCCCAGGCCGCCCAGTTCGGCTACAACAACGACTACCTCGACATCATCGAGACCAACCGGGCCGGCACCCGCGGCCTGCTCGTGTGCAACCACGAGTACACCAACGAGAACATCATGTTCCCGCCCGGCACCGACCCCGAGCAGCTGATCCGCACGGTGTGGGAGGCGCACGGCCTCTCGGTCGTCGAGCTCGAGCGCAAGAAGCGCAACGGGAAGTGGCGCTACGTGCCCGGCGCCCGGCTCAACCGCCGGATCACGCTGGAGACGCCCTTCGTCTTCGACGGCCCGGCCCGCGGCTCGGAGTTTCTGAAGACCGCGCAGGACCCGGACGGCACCAAGGTGCGCGGCACCATGAACAACTGCTCGGGCGGCACGACGCCGTGGGGCACGATCCTGTCGGGCGAGGAGAACTTCAACCAGTACTTCCTCGCCACCGGCACCGACCCGCGCGAGAAGCGGTACGGCCTCGGCGCGCAGGACACCCGCAACTGGCGCTCGGTCGACGCGCGCTGGGACGCCACGAAGCCTGCGTTCGCCAACGAGCCGAACCGCTTCGGGTGGATCGTCGAGGTCGACCCCTCGAACCCGCGCTCGACGCCGGTCAAGCACACCGCGATGGGCCGCTTCAAGCACGAGGGCGCGAACGTCATCGTCGACGCGAGCGGCCACGTCGTGGCCTACATGGGCGACGACGAGCGCTTCGACTACGTCTACCGCTTCGTGTCCCGCAAGAAGTTCAAGCCGGGCAAGGGCAAGGCCGCCGCGGCGCACAACCGCAAGCTTCTCTCCGAGGGTGACCTGTCGGTGGCCCGCTTCACCGGCGACGGGCTCGGCGACGGGGTCAGCGACGGCACCGGCACCTGGCTCCCGCTGACCCGCGACGGCCAGTCGCAGGTGCCCGGCTTCAGCCTCGAGGAGGTGCTCGTCTTCACGCGGCTCGCGGCCGACGCGGTGCAGCCCACGAAGATGGACCGCCCCGAGGACGTCCAGCCCAACCTCGTCAACGGCCGCGTGTACGTCGCGTGCACGAACAACACCGACCGCGGCAAGACCGACAAGGAAGGCACGACCGAGCCGAACCCGCGCAACGCGAACAAGGACGGCCACATCGTCGAGATCCTCCCGAACAAGGGCGACCACACCGACGACTTCTTCCACTGGAACCTGCTGCTCGTCTGCGGCCGGCCGGAGGACGCCGGCACCTACTTCGGCGGGTACACCGGCGCGGTCTCCCCCATCTCCTGCCCGGACAACCTGGCCTTCGACAGCACCGGCCAGCTCTGGATCGCCACCGACGGCCAGCCCAGCAGCATCAAGCAGAGCGACGGCCTCTTCAAGGTGGACCTGGACGGCCCCACCCGCGGCCGGGTGCGGCAGTTCCTGGCCGTCCCGACCGGCGCCGAGACCTGCGGCCCGGTCGTCCACGACCGCGACACCTCGGTGTTCGTCGCGGTCCAGCACCCCGGCGAGGACGGGACGTGGGACGCGCAGAAGTCGCACTTCCCCGACTTCGCGACGCCCGGCGCGGAGGCCCCCGGCGACTTCGCCGGCCCGCGCCCGACCGTCGTGCAGGTGCGGCGCACGGCGTGAGACCCGGACCGTGCCGCTGCGTCCCCGCCCCCTAGGGTCGCGACATGGATGCAGCGGCACGGTCCCCCCAGCCCTCCCGTCCCGGCCCGCCCTCGGTCATCGTCGTCGGAGCCGGCTTCGGCGGTCTCGGCGCGGCCGCCGCCCTGCGGCGCGTCGGGATCACGGACGTCACGATCCTCGAGCGGGCCGAGGACGTGGGCGGGGTCTGGCGTGACAACACCTACCCCGGCGCCGCGTGCGACGTGCCGTCGCCGCTCTACTCCTGGTCCTGGGCGACCAACCCGGACTGGTCGCGCCGCTACTCCGGCCAGCCCGACATCCTCGACTACATCCGCCGCACGGCCGCCGAGCACGGGCTGCGCGACCTCGTGCGGTTCGGCACCACGGTGACGGCGGCGACGTACGACGAGCAGCGCCACCGCTGGCGGGTCCGCACCACCACGGGCGAGCTCGAGGCGGACCTGCTCGTCTCTGCGGTGGGCCAGCTGTCCAACCCGGTGATCCCCCGCATCCCCGGCTCGTTCGACGGGCCGTCGTTCCACTCCGCGCAGTGGCGACACGACGTCGACCTGAAGGGCAAGCGGGTCGCGGTCGTCGGCACCGGCGCCAGCGCCATCCAGTTCGTGCCCGGCATCGTCGACCGGGTGGGCGCGATGACCGTCTTCCAGCGGTCCGCGCCGTACGTCGTCCCGAAGCCCGACGCCGCCTACGGCGAGCGGCACCGGCGGATGTTCCGCCGCTTCCCGGCGACGCTGGCCGCCGAGCGGCGGGCCGTCTTCTGGGTGACCGAGCGCTTCAACGCCGCGCTGGAGGGCACCTCCCCCGTCACCCGGCCGCTGCTGGCCGCCGTCGAGAACGCGTGGCGGCTGATGCTGCGCCGGCAGGTGCCCGACCCGGTGCTCCGCGCGAAGCTGGTGCCGGACTACACGCTCGGCTGCAAGCGGCTGCTCTTCTCCAACGCGTGGTACCCCGCCCTGGCGCGCGACCACGTCGACGTCGTCACCGAGGAGGTGACCGGGCTGGAGCCCACCGGCGTCCGCACGGCCGACGGCGTGCTGCACGAGGTCGACGTCGTCATCTGGGGCACCGGGTTCGCCGCGACGCAGTTCCTCGCGCCGATGACCGTGACCGGCGTCGGCGGGCGGGACCTGCACGAGGAGTGGTCCGACGGCGCGCGCGCCCACCTCGGCATCACCGTGCCGGGCTTCCCCAACCTGTTCTGCATCTACGGCCCCAACACCAACCTCGGCGGGAGCTCGATCATCGCCATGCAGGAGGCGCAGTCGGCGTACGTCGCGCAGGTGGCGCGCCGGATCGCCGACGGTGACGCCCGCGCCCTCGGCGTACGCCCCGACGTCGCCGATGCCTACGACCGCGAGATGCAGACGCGGCTGTCGTCGAGCGTCTGGTCGGGGTGCACGTCGTGGTACCGCGACGGCACCCGGATCACGACGAACTGGCCGGGCCAGGTGCGGGAGTACCAGCGCCGCACCTCCGTCGTCGCCTGGGACGAGCTGGAGGAGATCGGTTGAGTCACGATGATCTGATTTCACCGGACGGACGCCGCCCGGAAAGTTAAGGTCACCGTTCGCAGATCCAGGACGGAGCAGCATGAAGGGCATCATCTTCAACCTCGTCGAGGACGCCGTCGTCGCCGAGCACGGCGAGGCGGTCTGGGACACCCTCCTCGACGCGGCCGGGCTCGAGGGCGCCTACACCGCCCTGGGCGACTACCCGGACGCCGACCTGGTCGCCCTGGTCGGCGCAGGCGCGGCAGCCCTCGACGTCACCCCCGACGACCTGACCCGTCACCTGGGCAGCGCCGCGCTCCTCGGCCTGCAGCGCCGCTACCCCCAGTTCTTCGAGCCCCACACCTCGGCCGGCGACTTCCTGCTGACCCTCAACGACGTGATCCACCCGGAGGTGCGCAAGCTGCACCGCAACGCCAGCCCGCCGGACTTCTGGTTCGACGGGCAGACACCGGACAGCCTCGTGATCCACTACCGCTCGCGGCGCCGCCTGTGCGCGCTCGCGGAGGGGATGATCGTCGGCGCCGCCGCGCACTACGGGCAGACGGCCACCCTCGAGCAGACGTCGTGCATGAACGACGGTGCCGACCACTGCGTCATCCACGCCTCGTTCGCCGCCTCGTTCGCCGCCTGAGCCGTGAGCGACCTCCCGTCCGAAGCGGCCCTGCTGCGCCGCCAGCTCGCCCGCGAACGCGTCCGCCGCCTCGAGGCGGAGTCGATCGGCGAGCGCGCCACCGCCGAGCTCTTCGCGACCGTGCAGGAGCTCCGGACCGCCCAGGCCGAGATCCTCGAGCGGGCCGAGCGGGCCACGCAGGTCGGCCGGCTGGTGCGGGCCCTGCGCCAGGAGACCGACCCGGCCGACCTCGCCCGGCACGCCAGCCGGGCGGTCGGCGAGGCCACGGCCGTCGACCGCTGCCTGGTCGCGGTGGTCGAGGACGGCGTGCTCTCGGTCCGGGGTGACTGGCAGGCACCGGGCGTCGACCTCCCCGCCGTACCGCCCTCGGGGGCGCTGCCCGCCGCCCTGGCGGGCCTGCTCACCGAGGACGGTGACGGGTTCGGCCTCCCGGTGGAGGTCGACGACGTCGACGCGGACGCGCGCCTGACCGCGGCCGACGCGAACGCCGTCCGTCGCGCGCTCGGCGTGCGGGCGCTCGGCCTGGTCCCGCTGCGCGCAGGGCGGCAGCACGTCGGGTGGCTCGTCGTGGCGTCGGAGCAGCCCCGCTCCTGGTCCGAGCGGGTGCTGACCGTCTGCCGGGGCGTCGCCGCCGACCTGGGCACGAACCTCGTGCAGGTCCAGCTCTACGACCAGCAGCGCGAGTCGGTGCAGCGCCTGCAGGAGATCGACCTCGTCCGGCACGCCTTCGTCTCCAACGTCTCGCACGAGCTCCGCACCCCGCTCACGAGCATCAGCGGGTACGTCGAGCTGGTAGCCGAGGGCGCGCTCGGCCCGCTCGACGGCCCCCTCGAGCGGGCGATCGGCGTGATCGCCCGCAACACCGAACGGCTCCGCAGCCTGGTCGAGGACCTGCTCCTGCTCTCGGCCCACGACGCGACCAGCATCCGGCTGGACACCTCGCCCCTGGACCTCACCCCGGTGGTCGTCGACTGCGTCCGGACGATGCAGGCGGCGACGCCCTCGGGCGACCTCGTGGTGGACGTGGAGGTGCCCGACGTGCTGCCGGCGGTCCTCGGCGACCGCGAGCAGCTCGACCGGGTCGTCTCGCACCTCGTCGGCAACGCCCTGAAGTTCACCCCCGACGGCGGTCGGGTCCGCGTCCGGCTCGAGGGCGACCACGCAGCGGTGCGGCTGCAGGTCAGCGACACCGGGATCGGCATCCCCGTCGAGGAGCAGCACCGGCTCTTCGAGCGCTTCTTCCGCTCGACGCTGTCGCAGCAGGCAGAGATCCAGGGCGCCGGTCTCGGTCTCGCCCTCGCCCACACGATCGTCGGCCTGCACGGCGGCACCCTGGAGGTGTCCTCCGCCCGGGGCACCGGCACCACCGTCACCGTGGAGCTGCCGGTGGCGGCGGCCTCCTAGGCGTCTCGGGGGTCCTCGGGGTTCTGCAGGCCCTCGGGGTCCTGGGACTCCCGAGGATCCGGCAGCGACGGGTGCTCGGTCGGGTAGAGCCCGGCCACGAAGCCGTAGACCACGTCCCCCTCACGGGGCAGCTGCGAGAACTCCTGGATCACCTCGTCGACGCGCTGCCAGAAGGCGTTCGCCTGGGCGCGACTGATCCGCGCGTGGCGGTGGTTGGCCCACAGGGTGTCGTCGCGGTACGCCGTGTCGGACTCGACCGCCGCGTCGGCCAGGTAGTTGCTCCACGGCGGCGGGGAGACCTGCTCCAGCGGCACCGCCCCGATCTGGAAGAGGCGGGCGGTCCGGCCGTAGAACCGCTCGTCGATCGCGCGGACCCGGCGGGTCCGCACCACCCGCAGCAGCCCGGCGTCGACGAGCACCTTCACGTGGTGGGCCACGGTGCTCTTGGGCCGCTGCACGGCCGCGGCCAGCTCGGTGACCGACGCCGCCCGTTCGAGCACCAGGTCCAGCAGGGTGCTGCGGAGCGGGTCCGCCATCGCCCGGATCTCCGCGGGACCGGTCAGCAGGACACGGTCCGCGAGCTCGTAGTCCGGGAACGCTCCCGTCGCGACACCCGGACTATTGATCGACATAGTTGGATCATACTAGAGTGACGGATCATTCGTGGTCGCGAACGGCCGCGTCGCCGACCTACCACCCAGACACCACCGACGGGGAGCTCCTGAGATGACCGAGATCGTGCTGTTCCACCACGTGCAGGGCCTGACCACCGGGGTCACCGCCTTCGCCGACGACCTCCGGGCGGCCGGCCACACCGTGCACACCCCCGACGTCTTCGAGGGCCGCACCTTCGAGACCCTCGAGGAGGGCATGGCGCACGCGCAGTCGGTCGGCTTCGACGAGCTCCTGTCGCGCGGCGTCGCCGCGGGCGAGGCTCTGCCGGCCGAGGTGGTGTACGCCGGCTTCTCGCTCGGTGTGATGCCCGCCCAGAAGCTCACCCAGACCCGCCCCGGCGCCCGTGGCGCGATCCTCTTCGACGGCGCCATCCCGGTCACCGGCGACTGGGCCTTCGGCCCCTGGCCCGCCGGCGTGCCCGTGCAGATCCACGGCATGGACGCCGACCCGATCTTCGCCGGCGAGGGCGACGTCGACGCCGCTCGCGAGATCGTCGAGGTCGTCGGCGACGGCGCCGAGCTGTTCCTCTACCCCGGCGACCAGCACCTCTTCGCCGACCGCTCGCTGACGTCGTACCGCCCGGAGGCGGCGACCCTCGCCACCGAGCGGGTCCTGGCGTTCCTGGCGGCGCTCGACGCCTGACGCTCCACCCCCGGTGGTTGAGGAGGTTGCGCTAGCAACGGTCTCGAAACCACCCCGGCGGTGGTTGAGAAGGTTGAGGTGCCTCCCGGTGGTTGAGGAAGGCGCGCTAGCGCCTGTCTCGAAACCACCCTGCCGCGACCCGGGGTCGCCTGTGGTCCGGCCCGTGCGCGCCTGGACGTAGTTCCGTTGTAGGGGATTTGTTGGATATGTGGTTGCCGTGGGTGCCGGGGCAACTACTCCTTGCGGTCGCTTTCAAACTCTCCGTGGGTGCCACTTGCCCGCCGTGGTCACCGTTCGAAACTTTCTTTGATTATTTTCCTCAGAGGGTCGATTTTGGCTCATTCTGACCCCTGGACTGTCGGTGGCCCCTGCTTGACTTTCCTCATGAAGACGTTCACCGACGACGGTCCCCGCCACGCGATCTCGCGTGCCGTGCGCGACGTCGGCGAGCGCCTCAGCGACGTCGCTGAGGCTCCCGTCTGGTCGATGACTCCGGACGAGGCCGGTGCGACGCTGGTGGAGCTGACTCGACTCTCGGCGAGAGTCGCCGAGCTCGAAGCCAGGGTCGCCCTTCATGCCTCCGCGGTCGAGGTGGGTGCCTCCGTCGGGGCGACCTCGACCCCGGCGTGGTGGGCCACCCAGACCATCCAGACCCACCGCAGCACGGCAGCGAAGCTGCACCTCGCCGAGGCCCTCGGCCGCTGGCACGTCGTCCGTCAGGCCTTGTCATCCGGCGCGTTGTTGACCGAGCAGGCCCAAGTCATCATGCAGGCCCTCGACGACCTCCCCGACGACATCGACGCCGAGACCCGGGTCCTGGCGGAGAAGCACCTCGTCGACCTCGCCGCCGACCACGACGCCATCGACCTGCGACGGCTCGGCCGCGGACTTCTCGACGTCATCGACCCCGCCGCCGGTGAGGAAGAAGAGCGCCGCCGCCTCGAGGAGGAGGAGCGCAAGGCCCGCCAGAAGAGGCGGCTCACGATGAGCGACGACGGGCACGGTGCCTGCCACGGGAGGTTCACCATCCCCGCCGCGCAAGGCGCCATGCTGAAGAAGATCCTCCAAGGCATCGCGGCCCCCAAGCACCAGACCGCCGTGCACGGCGCCGGAGCCACCATCGAGCGGAAGCCCAGCCCGGAGCGCATGGGAGCAGCGCTCTGCGAGCTCATCGAGCGCTACCCGACCGACCGGCTCCCGAACGCGGGTGGCGTGAACGCCACCGTCGTCATCACGATGCCGCTCGAGACGCTCCTTGGTGCCGAGAAGGCCGCCACCTTGGACACCGGCGACAAGATCACCGCGAGCCAGGCCCGACGGCTCGCCTGCGAGGCCGGGATCGTCCCGGCCGTGCTCGGCGGGAAGTCCGAGGTCCTCGACCTCGGCCGCACCCGCCGCTACTTCTCCAAGGCCCAGCTCCTGGCCCTCGGCATCCAGCAAGGCGGCTGCACCGCAGACGGCTGCGACTGGCCACCCAGCATGTGCCACGCCCACCACCACCACCCCTGGGCGCACGGCGGCAACACCGACCTCAAAGACGGCCGGTTGCTCTGCCCACGACATCACGCCCGAGCCCACGACCCGACCTTCGAGATGGCCCAGCTCCCCGGTGGGAAGATCGCCTTCACCCGGCGGACGTAGGCCGACCCGCACCAGCAACGATTGTGCGCCAGATCAAGGAATCCGCGCCGGACCCTTGATCTCATGCACATAAACCCTCGCCCGCCCGGCTTGTCACGCCTCGAGCCGCGTCGCTGGACGACAGTGACGACGACGCGTGACAGCCCGCACGTTCATGTCACTCCATCTGTGGTCCCAGGACCGTGAACGCCAGTGTCAGCAGCACCACGACGGCCAGGACCGCACCCACGATCAGCCCGACACCGACGGCCCGGGTGGCGGGCAGGACGGTCAGGGCGAGCCCACCGACGAGCGCAAGGGCGATCGACCCCAGGGTCGCCACTGCCCAGGCCGAATCATTCATGGTGACCGTCAGACCCAGCCCCACGGAGCCGGCGGCGATCGCGGTGGCGGCGCACAGGGCCACGGTCGACCCCGCCCAGGCTGCCTTGCGTCTCACCGGTCCCCCGTCCGTCCTGGCCCCGGCGCCGGGGCTGAGGACATGATCGCTCAGCCGTGGCGGATGCGGTGGACGAGCGGGTCGACGATCGCGCCGTCGGAGCCGCTCGCGCCGCCCCGAAATGAAGGAAACCCCCGACGAGGTCGAGGGTTGCACTTCGATGATCCGGTGGAGCTGAGGGGACTCGAACCCCTGACCCCCTGCATGCCATGCAGGTGCGCTACCAGCTGCGCCACAGCCCCATTGCTTCCCCCCAGAACTGCGGGGTGACAACTCGCGGAATACTAGCCAACCGGCCCGACGAAGAGAAATCGGGGGGTGGTCTCAGACCCCCACGACCCGGTTGTACGCCGTCAGCCGGAGCCGGTCCCCCTCGCGGAGGCCGAGCTCGACCCAGCCGCAGTTGGCCAGGCCGTGCAGCGAGTGCAGGGCGTCGTCGGGCCAGCCGAGGAGCCCGGCGACCGCGACCCGGATCGCGGCACCGTGCGAGACCGCCACGGCGAGCTCGCCCGGGGCGAGGGTGTCGAGCAGGTCGTGGGCCACGGCGACCATCCGCTCGCGGACGGCGGAGGTGCGCTCGCCGCCGAGCACGGCGTCGAAGTCACCGCGGCGGAACAGGGCGAACTCGTCGGGGGCGAGCTCGGCGTACTCCGGGTGCGTGAGGCCCTCCCGCTCCCCCAGCGCGAACTCGCGCAGGCGGGCGTCGTACGTCGGCTCGAGGCCGGTCTCCTTGGCGACGTACGCCGCCGTCTGGCGCGTCCGGGCGAGGTCGGACGACCAGAGCACCGACGGGCGCAGCGCGGCGATCACCGGGGCGGTCGCCGCGGCCTCCGCTTGACCGGTGTCGTCCAGCTCCGCGTCGGCCTGGCCCTGGATGCGCAGGGCGTGGTTCCAGGCGGTGCGGCCGTGGCGGAGCAGGACCAGGCGGCGCTCAGCGCTCATGCGAGACGACGTCGGCGGGCAGCTTGATCGACGGGCAGTCGCGCCAGAGCCGCTCGAGGGCGTAGAACTGGCGCTCCTCCTCGTGCTGGACGTGCACGACGATCTCGCCGTAGTCGATGAGCACCCAGCGTCCGTCGCGCTCGCCCTCGCGCCGGATCGGCTTGGCGCCGATCTCGCGCAGCTTGTCCTCGACCTCGTCGACGATCGACTTCACCTGGCGGTCGTTGGAGGCCGAGGCGAGCACGAAGGCGTCGGTGATCGCGAGCTGCTCGCTCACGTCGAAGGCGATGATGTTGGTGGCGAGCTTGTCGCTGGCCGCACGCGCGGCGGCGACGACGAGCTCGAGGGCATGGTCGGTGGCAGTCACTGCTGGTCCTTGCTGGGGTAGAGGTCGTGCTTGGCGAGGTACTGGACGACACCGTCCGGCACGAGGTACCAGACCGGCTCGCCGCGCTGCTTGCGCGCGCGGCAGTCGGTGGAGGAGATGGCCAGGGCCGGGATCTCGACCATGGTCACGCGGTCGGACGGGATCGAGCCGAGCGTGGCGGCGTCCATCGTGTAGCCCGGGCGCGTGCACCCGACGAAGCGGGCCAGCTCGAAGAGCTCGTCGGCGTCGCGCCAGGTGAAGATCTCGGCCAGCGCGTCCGCACCGGTGATGAAGTAGAGCTCCGCGTCCGGCATCGCCGCGCGGAGGTCGCGCAGCGTGTCGATGGTGTACGTCGGGCCCCGGCGGTCGATGTCGACGCGGGACACGTTGAAGCGGGGGTTGGCGGCGGTCGCGATGACCGTCATGAGGTAGCGGTCCTCGGCCGGCGAGACCGGCCGGTCGGACTTCTGCCACGGGTCGCCGGTCGGGACGAAGACGACCTCGTCGAGGTCGAACCAGGCCTGGACCTCGGACGCCGCCACGAGGTGGCCGTGGTGGATGGGGTCGAACGTGCCGCCCATGACCCCGACGCGTCGGGACCCGGACACGGCCGGCTGGACCTGGTGGTCCGGTGCGGTGCTCAGCTGTGCTCTCGTCCCGCACCGAACATCAGGAGGGCGAAGACCATCGCCAGCAGGATCCCCAGGGCGATGCCCCCGACGAGCCAGTGGTTCGGCACGTTCTCGTTGATCTCCTGGACGTGGAGGGCGAAGGCGCTCAGCATGGGGACAGCCTACCGGGTCTCGATACGCTCGCTGCGCTCGCTACTCGACCAACGACCGATCGGCTCTGCGCTCGCTCCTCGACCAACGACCGATCGGCTCTGCGCTCGCTACTCGACCATCGAGCGATCCGGCCGCCGCTCGCTGCTCGACCAACGAGCGCGTCAGGGGCGGACGTGGCCGTCGCCGGTGACGACGTACTTCGTCGAGGTCATCTCGGGCAGCCCCATCGGGCCGCGCGCGTGCAGCTTCTGGGTGCTGATCCCGATCTCGGCACCGAAGCCGAACTCTCCCCCGTCGGTGAAGCGGGTGGAGGCGTTGACGAGCACGGCGGCCGAGTCGACGGCGGCGGTGAAGTGGCGCGCGGCCGACTGGTCCTCGGTCACGATCGCGTCGCTGTGCTGGCTGGAGTAGCGGCGGATGTGGCGGATCGCGCCGTCGAGGTCGGGGACGACGGCGGCCGAGATGTCGAGGGAGAGGTACTCCGTGGCGTAGTCCTCCTCGCTCGCCGCCTCCACCCCGTCGTACGCCGTGAACGCGGTGTCGCCGTGGATGGTCACGCCCGCGTCCTGGAGCGCCGTCACGACGCGCGGGAGGAAGGCGTCCGCGACGTCGGCGTGCACGAGCAGCGACTCGGCGGCGTTGCAGACCGAGGTGCGGTGGGTCTTGGCGTTCAGCACGATCGCGAGCGCCTTGTCGAGGTCGGCGGCGCGGTCGACGTAGACGTGGCAGTTGCCGACCCCGGTCTCGATCACGGGCACCGTCGACTCCTCGACGACGGAGCGGATCAGCCCCGCTCCCCCGCGCGGGATCAGCACGTCGACGAGCCCGCGGGCCCGCATCAGCGCCTTGACGCTGTCGTGGGAGTCGCCGGGCACCAGCTGGACGACGTCGGCCTCGAGCCCGGCGGACACCGCCGCCTCCCGCAGCACGCCGACGATCGCCGCGTTGCTCGACCGGGCGCTCGAGCTGCCCCGCAGCAGCACCGCGTTGCCGGACTTCAGGCAGATCCCGGCGGCGTCCGCGGTGACGTTCGGCCGGGCCTCGTAGATCATCCCCACGACGCCGAACGGCACCCGGACCTGCCGCAGCTCGAGCCCGTTGGCCAGGGTGCTCCCGCGGACCACCTCGCCCACCGGGTCGGGCAGGGCGGCGACGTCGCGCAGGCCCTGCGCCATCCCGGCCAGCCGCTCGGCGGTCAGCCGCAGGCGGTCGACGATGTTGGGCGGCGTACCGCCCGCCTCGGCGCGCGCCACGTCCTCGGCGTTCGCGGCGAGCAGGTCGTCGTGCGCGGCGACCAGGCCGTCGGCCATCGCCAGCAGCGCCCGGTCCTTCCGGGCGCGGGTCGCCAGGGCCAGGCCGTGGCTCGCCTCGCGGGCGCGGGCGGCGGCGTCCAGGACGTCTCGCTCGGTGCTCATGGGCCGAGCCTAACGAGGCGTCACCGGCGCCGCGGACCGTGACCGATCCGTGTCTTCCCGGGAAGCAACCAAACCCGGGCTCGCCGCGTCCTACGCTCACAGAAGCTCACCCACCACCGCTCGTCACCGAAGGACGTCACGTGCCCCGTCACCCGTTCCGCCGCGCCGGCCGCCTCGCCGGTGTGACCGCAGCGCTCGCGCTCGCGCTGCCCGCCCTGGCTCTCCCGCTGGGCTCCGCCTCCGCCTCCTCCGGCGCGCAGGCCGCCCCCGACCCGGCGTCGCCGCTGGTGCTGTGGGCCCCCCAGAAGGTCGTCACCTACTCCTACGGCGGCGAGGTCTGGTCCGACCTCGGCCTGCGCGTGATCGCGCAGGGCGCGCCCTTCGAGCTGTGGTCCACGCGACCGTCGTACGACCAGCCGATCCAGACCGTCTGGCGCTCGGCCGGGGGCGACGTCGCGCTGCCGGCAGGGGTGATGAAGGACTTCAGCGGGATGGCGAAGTTCCTCAAGGTCGAGATGCGCAAGGTCGGCAGCGACCAGGTCCGCACCTCGAGGCGGACCGCCTGCCTGAACACGTGGTCCGAGCGGGTCCGACCGGACGCGCCGGCGACCTCGGCGTACCCCCGCAGCTGCTACTACAACCCGTACACCCTCGGCTCCGTCCAGGGCGTCGAGGAGGGCTGGGCCGCGCCGCTCGTCTCCGTGGACCGGCCGCTGCACCTCGCGCCGGGGCGGTACGCCGTCACCGCGACGATCACGAAGGCCTACGCCCGGACCTTCGGGCTGGCGCCGTCCGACGCGACCCGGAAGTTCCGCCTGGTCGTCAAGAAGGAGGGCGGCGAGAGTGACTACCGCCCGACCGGCCACGCCTCGTCCGTGGCCCGTCCGGCCGCGCACGAGCCCACGTCGGCCAGCGGCGGGCACCGCGCCCCGGGCAGCCCCGTCCCCGACCTGCGCTCGCTGCCGGCCTGGGGCATCCAGGTCTCGAACAGCGGCCGCTTCCTGCAGTTCTCGGCGACCGTGTGGAACGGCGGCGACAGCCCCCTGGTCGTCGACGGCTTCCGCCGCGAGGACGAGGACGAGATGGACGCCTACCAGTACTTCTTCGACGGCGACGGCAACCAGACCGGCTACCAGCAGGTCGGGCACATGCACTGGGACGCCCGGACCACGCACCAGCACTGGCACTTCGAGGACTTCGCCCGCTACTCGCTGCTGCGCGCCGACAAGACCGAGGCGGTGCGCTCCAAGAAGGAGGCGTTCTGCCTGGCCAACACCGACGCGGTCGACCAGACCGTCCCGAACGCCAACTGGAACCCCGAGAACACCGACCTGTCGACCTCGTGCGGCGACTACGGCTCGCTCTCGATCCGCGAGGTGCTCGCCTCCGGGTGGGGTGACACCTACGGCCAGTTCCGCGCCGGCCAGTCCTTCAACCTCGACGGCCTCCCCAACGGGAAGTACTACATCGCGGTCATCGCCAACCCCGAGAACCGCCTCGTCGAGGGCTCCACGGCCAACAACGTGTCGCTCCGCAAGGTGATCCTCGGCGGCAAGCCCGGCGCCCGGACCGTCCGCGTGCCCCAGGTCGGCGTGATCGAGGAGCCCGTGTACGACGGCAAGTGACGCGACCGGTCACGACCCGCCACGCGACGAAGGAGGATCTCCGGCACCTGGTGCCGGGGATCCTCCTTCGTCCGTCAGCCCGCGCCGCGGTCCGCACGGGACGGGTGCCTCCGGCCAGCCGCGGGCCCGCAGGACCGTCCCCACCGCGGCGGCCAGCCGGCACGGGTCGAGGACCTGGCGCCAGCCGACCCGCAGGGTGAGGTCGCCGGCCGCGGCGGAGGCGATGTCCCGGTCGAGGTCGCGCCAGCGGTCACGGGCCCACTCGTGGCCCAGCCGCCCGTCGAGCTCCACGACGGTGCGCAGGCCGAGGTAGTCCACGTCGCGGTGCGCCACGGTCCGCCCCGGTCGCACCACCCGCTGGCGCTCCGCGGTCGGCAGCCCGTGTGCGCGCTCCACCTCCACGAGGTAGCGCCGCTCGAGTGCCGACCAGGCGCCCGCGGCCGCGTCCTCCAGCACCTCGCCGAGCAGTCGCCGACGCGAGAGCCGGGGTGATCGGGCCAGCTCCAGGCGCAGCCGCTCGGCCGTCGTACGCCGGGTCTGGCACGCGTCCGCCACGACCGCGACCGTCGCGTCCTCGGTGGCGGCCCGCGAGGCGACGGCCAGGACGGCGTGCTCGATCCGCACCCGGGGCGGCGTCAGGTGCAGCTGGGCCACCTCGTCGAAACGACCCACCCGGGTCACCCGCACGCCCGGGGGCGGTGCCAGGTGGCGGGACTGGGCGACCGCCACCTCGACGCGCCCGTCCCCCGCTCCCGGCGTGCGCATCCCGTGCACCGCCAGCGCGGACGGGCCGGCCAGGGCGGCCGGCCAGCAGCGGAGCACCGCGGCCCACGACCGGGCGAAGGCGTCGAGCGGGCCGGTGTGCGCGGCGTACACCCCTGCGTGTACCGGCGCGCACGCGTGCCGGCGCAGGAGCCGCTCGATGTCCACGTCGGTGCCCCCGGCGGCCAGCACCTGCCGCCGCGAGACGATCCGGTGCTGTTGTTGGAGCAGGTCGGCGATCTGCAGGTCGTCCATGACGGGACGGTGCCCCGCCCGGCGCCGGTCCGCACCCGCGGCGACCGGACCTGTGGAGAACGACGAAGGAGGATCTCCGGCACCTGGTGCCGGAGATCCTCCTTCGTTCGTACGTCGTGGGGCGGGTCAGCCCTTGTGCGCGGTGATCTTCTCGGTGGCCGCGGGCAGGACCGTGTGCAGGTCCCCCACGACGCCGAAGTCGACCAGCTCGAAGATCGGGGCCTCGTCGTCCTTGTTGACGGCCACGATGGTCTTCGAGGTCTGCATGCCGGCGCGGTGCTGGATCGCACCGGAGATGCCGTTGGCGACGTAGAGCTGCGGCGAGACCGTCTTGCCGGTCTGGCCGACCTGGAAGCTGTGCGGCATCCAGCCCGAGTCGACGGCGGCGCGCGAGGCACCCACGGCCGCGCCGAGCGCGTCCGCAAGACCCTCGATGGGCTCGAAGTTGCCGCCGGTGCCACGACCACCGGAGACCACGATGGCGGCCTCGGTGAGCTCGGGGCGACCGGTCGCCTTGCGCGGCTGCGAGGCCACGATCTGGGCGGTCTTGGCGGCGTCGGAGATGGTCACCGCGAACTCCTCGACGGCGGCGGCGCCGTCGGCGGCCTCCGGGGTCGCGGCGTTCGGCTTGACCGTGATGATCGGCGTGCCCTTGGTGACCTTCGCGGTGACCGTGTAGTTGCCCGCGAACACGCTCTGCGTGGTCACCGGACCCTCCTGCACGTCGACGGCGTCGGTGATCAGGCCGGAGTCGATCTTGATCGCGAGGCGACCGGCGATCTCCTTGCCCTCGTAGGACGAGGTGATCAGCACGGCGGCCGGCGAGGTCTTCTCCACGAGCTGCTGGAGCGCCTCGGCCTTGGGGGCCACGAGGTAGCCCTTGATCTCCGTATCGTCGACGACGTAGACCTTCTCCGCGCCGTACTTCTTCACGGACTCGGTGGCCTCGGCGGCCTTGTCGGCCGGGCCGATGAAGACCGCGGACGGCTCGCCGAGACGCTTGGCGATGGTGAGGAGCTCGTACGTCGGCTTGCGGACGGCGCCGTCGACGTGGTCGATGAGGACGAGAACTTCGGACATGTCAGCTCTCCTTAGATGAACTTCTTGGACGCGAGGAACTCGGTCAGCGCCGTGGCGCCCGAGCCGTCCTCGTCGGTGACGATCTCGCCGGCGGTGCGCGGCGGGCGGGCCGTGGTGTCCTCGACCTCGGTCCAGGCCACGGAGAGGCCGACCTGGTCCGCCTCGACGCCGAGGTCGCTCAGCGAGAGCGTCTCCATCGGCTTCTTCTTGGCGGCCATGATCCCCTTGAACGACGGGTAGCGCGCCTCGCCGGTCTGGTCGGTGACCGAGAGGACCAGCGGCATGGTGCCGCCGATGACCTCGGTGGCGGTGTCGCCGTCGCGCTTGATGCGGACCTGGTCGCCCTGGGTCTCGATGACCGAGGCGAAGGTGACCTGCGGGAGGCCGAGGCGCTCGGCGAGCATCGCCGGGACGACCGAGCCGGACGCGTCGGTGCTGGCCATGCCGCAGACGACGAGGTCGACCTGCTTCTCGGCACCGAGCTTCTCGATGGCCTTGGCGAGCACGAGCGAGGTCGCGACGTAGTCGGAGCCGGCGATCGCGTCGTCGAGGACGTGGACGCCCTGGTCGGCACCCATCTGCAGCGCCTTGCGGACGGCGTCGACGGCCTTCTCCGGACCCACGCAGAGCGCGGTCACGGTGATGTCGTCGCCGTCGGCCTTCTCCTTGATCTGGAGGGCCTGCTCGACGGCGTACTCGTCGAGCTCCGACAGCAGCCCGTCGACGCCAACGCGGTCGACGGTGTTGTCCGACTCGAACTGCCGGTCGGCAGTGGCGTCGGGCACGTACTTCACACAGACAACAATGTTCATGGTGGTGTGGCCCAGCGAAGGGCCCCTCCTGTGCACTCGGTTGAATCGTGACGTTACTAGCGAGTACCCCCGCGCGGAACCGCTGACGCGGTGGGGTCAGTCACAGCGACGAATGGGTCACACGCCGCCGCGACCTGGTGCTGCCGGAGATGCTGCCGGAGACCGGTCCCCGACCGACGGTCAGGGCCGGATGATCCGCTCGAGGACGCGACCGACGACGAGCCAGACGATCGCCCCGATCCCCCAGTTGAACAGCGCGTTCTTGACGTCGGCGTTGTTCCCCGTGAAGTCCTTGATGCCGTTGTTGCGCGAGAAGATCCCCAGGTCGACGGTGTTCGCGCCGTCGAGGATGAACTTCACGAGCCCGTTGTCGCGGTTGGCGTCCAGCGCGATGAGCAGGGCGCCCACGGCCAGGAACAGCGCCGCCACCACGAACACCAGCCAGACGACCTGCGCCACGCGGGTGCGCAGCGTGCTCACGCCCGCCTTCACGCCGCCTCCGGACCGCTCCTCGGCACGCTTGCCCCTGGCCTCGCGCGCCTCCGCCTTGGCGGCTGCCTTGGCCGCCTTGGCGTCCGCCTTGCTGTCCGACTTCTGATCTGCCACGCGCATTCCTTTGCCGTCGACCGGGCTCCCCTGCGACGAAGGATCGCACACGTCCGTCCGGATCGCCGGGCGCGCTCGGAATGCGGGGCCCGGCCGCAGGCGGCTCTTGCCCACCCGCGACCGCGCCCGCATGCTGCGTCCATGGAGTTGCGACAGCTCGAGTACGTCGTCGTCCTGTCCGAGGAGCTCAACTTCCGTCGCGCCGCGGACCGGCTGTCGGTGGCGCAGTCCGCCCTGAGCCAGCAGGTCCAGCGGCTCGAGCGCGAGCTCGGCGTACGCCTCTTCAGCCGCTCGACGCACCACGTCCGGCTCACCCCCGCCGGGGACGCCTTCCTGCGCGAGGCCCGGCAGGTCCTCGCCGCCGTCGCCCGGGCCAGGACCGCCGCTCGCGTCGGGGCCACCGGCGAGCTCACCCTCTGCATCGGCGACGGGGCGATCGACACCATGCCCGTGATCGCCGAGGAGATCCGGCGCCGCCACCCGTCCGTGGTGGTGCACGAGGTCGACGGCAGCCCCCTCGAGCAGCGTCGGATGTTCGCCGAGGGACGGCTCGACCTCGGTTTCGGCCACCCGCACGACCAGGCACCGCTCGGCCGCGACCTCGAGGCCACCCTGCTGCGTCTCGAGCCGGTCGGGGTCTTCGTGCCGGCCTCGCACCCGTACGCCGACCGGGCCTCGCTCCGCCCGGCGGACCTCGCCGGGCAGCCGCTGCTCTTCCCTCCGCGGGACCGCTTCCCGGAGTACCACGCGTTCCTCGTCCAGATCCTCGGCGCCAACGGGGTGCGGGCGGACCCGTACACCGGCTCGGCCCAGAGCCTGGGCAACGCCATGAACGTCGTGGCCCGGGGTGACGCGGTGCTGTGCGGGCCCGAGCTCACCAACCTGCGCCCGAGCGTCGTGTGGCGACCGCTGCACCCCGTCCCCGCGTGGCGCACCTCGCTGGTGCGGCTGCGCCGGGCGGCCAACCCGATGGCCCTCACCGCCTGGCAGGTGGCGCTGGACGTGGCCCGGGAGCGCGGCTGGCTCGCGGAGCCGGTGATCGCCCCAGGTGATCAGCCGATCGTCGATTGACCAGTACCCATCGGCCTCCCCAGGACCGAGTCTGGGCGCACCGTCGCCACGATCCGGGGAGCCAGCATGCGACCGTTCCACCCGGGTGCCCAGCACCGCACCCTCGCCGCCGTCGTCGTCCTGGCTCTGGCGCCCCTGACGCCCCTGCTCACGGTGCCGGGCAGCCCTCCGGCGCAGGCCGCGGTGTCGACGCTCGGGCTCGAGGTGCCGGCGTCGGCCGTCCTCGGCGACCCGGTCCAGGCGGTCGCCACCGGCGGGCCGGAGGGGGCGAGGTACGCCTGGGACCTCGACGGCAACGGCAGCTTCGAGACCTCGACGGGCACCACGCCCACCACCGTGTTCGGCTTCGCGCAGGGCGGGCGGCGCACGGTCTCGGTGCGCATGACCGCAGGGGGCACCAAGACCGTCGCGCGCCAGAAGGTGACGGTCGCCCGCCCCGACACCATGCGGGTCGTGCTCGACCCGCCGAACCCGGCGCCGGGGCAGAAGGTCGTCGCGCGCGTGGTCACCCGCTCCGACCGCCCCGCAGGGTTCAGCGCCTACGTCTGGGACGTGAAGGGCGTCAAGGCCCAGGACTCGAGCACGCAGGTCCGGGGGAAGACCGCCGGCAGCCCGGCGCAGGTCCTCGACCTGAGCGGGAGCGGGCTCGACGTCACCGCGGACCCGAAGTTCTCGTTCACCATGCCCGGCGGCAAGAAGCGGCTCCACGACGTGATCACCGTGGACGTGACCGCGGTGAACGACTCCGGCCAGCTGAGCAGCGTGGGCCGCTCGGTGAAGCTCGACAGCGTCTACGGGGGCCTGGTCGGCGACCCGTACCAGGGCAAGGCCGCCATCAACTGCGACAAGGTGCCCGCCGGGGTGCCGGCCTGGCCGTGCGCGGCCATGGGAGGCGCCGACCAACCCCTGGCCCACGTGCCCGCGGTCTTCTACGACGCCACCCCCACGATCGAGGTCTGCCACACGGAGGTCTCCCAGCCGAGGGTCAAGGAGGTCCGGATCTCGGAGACGAAGAACCTCGGCTACCCCTCGCCGGTGACGATCGCGATCGGGGGGCTGAACGCGAATCCCGGCAACCGTCCGGCGCAGGCCGAGCAGCGGCGAGGTCCGAAGCAGAAGTGCGTGCAGGAGGGCGCACTGACCCAGTCGTGGGACTGGGGCGACGGCACCGTCACCCAGGGCGGTGTGGGTGAGTCGGGGAAGGGCTTCGTCTACCCCCACACCTACGACGAGCCGGGGACGTACAAGGTCAAGCTCACCACGAAGGTCCCCTACTTCCTGGAGGGCGAGAACCACACGTTCGACAAGCTCAAGCGCTTCACGGCCTTCACGACCCGCACCATCGTCGTCGGCGAGTCGCTGTGCGGGGCCGTGAAGCTGAACGGGATCGCGGCGACGCTCGAGGGGTCCGCCGGCCCGAAGGGGCCGATCGGCTGCTTCGGCGTACGCCGGTCGCTGGACGACACCCACGACGTCTACCTCACGGGCGGCCAGAAGCTGCGCCTCAACGGGGTGCCGGTCACGTCGACCCAGGGCGTCCAGCCGGTGATCGACCCGGCCACCGCGACCGTGACCGTGACCGCGGGACAGCTGACCGCCAAGTACACCGCGCTGGAGGGCACGGGCGTCGGCCGCGACCGCGTCGTCGCGGGACCGACGAGCACGATCGTCGTGCCGGAGCCGACGTACGACGCACAGCTCGGCGGCTCCTTCGCGGCGCTGCCCGCGGTCGCGGCGGACCCGAAGGCCCTCGGCAACCAAGTGTATGGACTCGGGATCACGGCCGCCCAGGTGTATCTCTCCCCGAACGGCGACCCCCGCGAGAAGCTCTTCACCGAGATGCCGGCTCCGCTCACGGGCTCGACGCCACCGCTGGTCGTGACCGACCCCCTCACCCACGCGGTCATCGCCCCGAGCGGAGCGGGTGCCACACCGTCGGCTGCCGAGCGCGGCAGCTTCCCCGGGGTCGACACGGACTTCGAGATCGACCTCTCGGGCATGGACCTCGGTGCGTTCACGGTCACCACCGGCGCGCTGGGGCACCGCAAGACCGGGGGCTGGGTGGGGAGGGTGACCCTCGACGTCGCGAACCTCGGCACGTTCGAGGCACCCTTCGCCCCGCCGGCGGACGACGCCGGCGACTGCCCGTCCACCACCGGCCCGTCGGGGGTCTCGCTCACGTCGGGCGGTGGCTTCGAGTACGGCGGCGTCAAGGCGCTCTTCAACCCACCGCTCGCCATCGGCCCCGTGGGGCTGACGTGCCTGGCGATCAAGGGGTCGTCCGATCCCTTCGTGATGAGCGGGAAGGCCCAGGCCCAGTTCCCCGTGACCGCGCCCCTCCTGACGATCGACGCGTGCCTGGCGTTCGCGGTCCTGCACGCCGGGCAGTCCGGCAGCGGCTGCGAGAAGACCCTGGTCGCGAGCGAGGACACCGTGTGGTTCCGGGCCACCGGTCTGGTGAGGCTCCTCGGCGTCGTCGACCTGGCCAAGGGGTCGATCGACGTCACCATGGGCTCCAGCTACCAGGCGGCCGCGGTGCACGGCGAGGTCGGCGTCGACTTCGACGTCTTCAAGGGCAGCGCGTTCGTCGACGGCACGATGATCTTCGAGCCCGAGTTCGCCTACTCCCTGATCGGTGGGCTGAAGCTCTGCGCCGACTTCGGGATCGAGTTCTGCGCCAACGCGCAGGTGGGCGTGTCGAGCAAGGGCTACGGGGCCTGCGCCAGCCTGGGAGGTGTGGTCTACCTCAAGGACCACGGGTGGAAGGTCTTCTTCGCCTCGTGCGACCTCAAGAAGTACCTCGCGGTGCAGCGCGGCATCCACAGCACGCAGCGCGGCACCTCGGCGACCAGCGAGATGCCGAACGGGCTGGCCAAGGCGGCGTACGTCGTCCACGGTGACGGCGGCGCGCCCCCGGACCTCGTGGTGGGTCGCCCTGACGGCACGCGGCTGACCGACGACGGCAAGGGCTACCAGGAGCTCGAGGGAGCGACGATCACGAAGTTCCCGGCCGACGACGTCACCACGATCACCCTGGACCACCCGCTGGGCGGCACCTGGGACATCACCGCGAAGTCGTCGACCACGTGCGGCGGGGCGGGGTGCACGACCACCACGCCGAACATCACCGTCGAGCTGCAGACGCCGATCCCCGAGCCGGTGGTCACCGGCACGGTCACCGGCAGCGGGAGCCAGCGCACCCTGCAGTACGACGCCCAGCTCGATCCGGGCGACGACCTGGTCCTGCAGGAGCAGGGCCCCTTCGGGACCCGCCTGCTGGGCTCGGCCGCGGCCGCCGGGCACACGTTCGCGATCCCGACCGCCGGCGTCGCCGAGCAGCGCACCGTCACGGCGATCATCGAGCGCAACGGGATCCCCTACCGCACCATCGCGGTCGACTCCTACCAGGCACCGCCCGCGAGCAAGCTGGCCGTCCCGGCCAACCTCCAGGTCGTGGTGCAGGGCGGCTCGTCGAAGGCCTCGTGGGAGCCGGTCCCCGGCGCGAAGACCTACGAGGTCCGTGGGGTCCTGTCCGACGGTCGCACGGTCCGCACCCAGGTGAGCGGAACCCAGGTGACCCTGCCGGGCGTCACGTCCTTCACGGGTGGCAACCTCACGGTTCGGGCGCTCGGCACCGTCGGGCTCGACAGTGCCGTGCGCACCGCCAAGCTCACGCCCGTCCCGCGGGTCAAGGTCTCCTGGTGAGGCCGATGAGGAGGGTGCGGCGGCTCAGCGGCCGGTGAACTGTGCCTTGCCCGGGCCGCTCTCCACGAACGAGCCCATCCCGATCGCCCGGTCCTCGGTGGCGAACAGGGCCGCGAACTGCTGCCGCTCGATCTCGAGGCCGGTGTCGAGGTCGACCTCGAGCCCGCGGTCGATGCTCTCCTTGGCGGCCCGGACGGCGTACGTCGCGGCGCCGGCGAACTGGCGGCACCAGGCGAGCGCCTCCTCGTAGACCGACTCCGCCGGGAAGATCTTGTCGACCAGGCCGATGGCGAGCGCCTCGTCTGCCTGGACGAAGCGGCCGGTGAAGATCAGGTCCTTCGCGGTGCTCGGGCCGACGAGGCGGGTGAGCCGCTGGGTGCCGCCGGCTCCGGGGATGATGCCGAGCAGGATCTCGGGCTGGCCGAGCACCGCATTGTCGGCGGCGAAGCGCAGGTCGGCGCAGAGCGCCAGCTCGCAGCCGCCGCCGAGCGCGTAGCCGGTCACGGCCGCGACCACGGGCTTGGGGATCCGGGCGACCGCGGTGAAGGCCGACTGCAGGCCGCCGGAGCGCTTGACCATGTCGGTGTAGGACATGGCGTTCATCTCCTTGACGTCGGCGCCGGCCGCGAAGACCCGCTCCCCGCCGTACACGACCACGGCCTTGACGTCGTCGCGGTCGGTCGCCTCGGCGGCCGCCGCGCGGATCTCCTCCTGCATCTGCACGTCGAGCGCGTTCATCTTCGGCCGGTCCAGCCGGATCGTGCCCACGCCGTCGGCGACTTCCAGTCTGACGAACTCACCCATGCTGTGTCTCCACCTCTGTGTCGGTCGGGCGCTGCCCCCGAGGGCGGCAGCGACCCACGATCTCGGTTGATCTGGATGCTCCCCGGCATTGTGCCGTCATCGTGAAGAATGGCGCGGGTGACCCCTGGACTCTGGCGCAAGCGCGGCGAGACGGCAGCCGTGTGGCCCGGCCGCAACTACCCCCTCGGCTCGTCCTGGTCGGAGGAGGCGACGAACTTCGCGGTCTGGGCGCCCGAGGCGTACGCCGCGTCGGTCTGCCTCTTCGACGAGGACGGTGTCGAGACCCGGCACCGGCTCACCGAGCGCTCGCTCGGCATCTGGCACGGCGCGCTGCCCGGCGTCGCGGTCGGCACCCGCTACGGCTACCGCGTGGACGGGCCGTGGGACCCGGAGGCCGGCCTGCGGTTCAACTCGCACAAGCTGCTGCTCGACCCCTACGCGCACGCCGTCTCCGGCGAGCTGGTGCCGGACCCGGCGGTCTTCGGGTACGTCGTGGGCGCCCCCGAGGAGCGCAGCACGGTCGACTCCGCGCCGTACGTCCCCCGCAGCGTGGTCGTCCGCGACGACTTCGACTGGGGCGACGACGCGCACCCGCACACCCGCTGGCGCGACACCGTGATCTACGAGGCGCACGTCAAGGGGATGACCGCGCTGCACGACCGGGTCCCCGAGCACCTGCGCGGGACGTACGCCGGGCTCGGCACTCCCGCGGTGGTCGACTACCTGCGCGACCTGGGCATCACGGCCGTCGAGCTGCTGCCGGTGCAGCAGTTCGTGTCCGAGCCGTTCCTCGCGTCCCGTGGCCTGACGAACTACTGGGGCTACAACTCCATCGGGTTCTTCGCGCCGCACCACCAGTACGCCGCCTCCGGCGACCGCGGCCAGCAGGTCACGGAGTTCAAGGAGATGGTCCGGTCCTTCCACGCCGCGGGCATCGAGGTGATCCTCGACGTGGTCTACAACCACACCGCCGAGGCCGGCACCGAGGGACCGACGCTGTCCTTCCGGGGCCTCGACGACAAGGGCTTCTACAAGCGCGTGGCGCCGCGCAAGCCCGGACAGAAGCCCAAGGACACCTACTGGGACGTCACCGGCTGCGGCAACACCGTCGACGCGTCGAACCCCTTCGCGCTGCGGCTGATCCTCGACTCCCTGCGCTACTGGGTCACCGAGATGCACGTCGACGGCTTCCGCTTCGACCTGCTCTCCGCGCTGACCCGGACGGGCTACGACGTCGACATGGGCTGCCACCTGCTCACCGCCATCGGCCAGGACCCGGTGCTGCGCCACGTGAAGCTGATCGCCGAGCCGTGGGACACCTCGATGGACGGCTACCGCGTCGGCGAGTTCCCGCCGCCGTGGATCGAGTGGAACGACCAGTTCCGCGACGAGATCCGCGACTTCTGGCGCAACCACTCCTCGGGCATCCGCACCGTCGCCACCCGGCTCGCCGGCTCGTCGGACCTGTACGCCGACGACGGCCGCTCGCCGTACGCCTCGGTGAACTTCGTGACCGCCCACGACGGCTTCACGGTCCGCGACCTCGTGAGCTACCAGGAGAAGCACAACGAGGCCAACGGCGAGGACAACCGCGACGGCACCGACAACAACCGCGCCTGGAACCACGGCGCCGAGGGCGAGACCGACGACGCCGGGATCGTCGCGCTGCGGCGGCGGCAGGCGGCCAACCTGATGGCCACCCTGTGCCTGTCCAACGGCGTCCCGATGATCACCGCCGGCGACGAGCGTGGCCGCACCCAGCGCGGCAGCAACAACGCCTACTGCCAGGACAACGAGACGTCGTGGATCGACTGGCGTCCGGACGACGCGTGGCTCGACGTGTACGACGTCACGAAGACCGCCCTGCGGCTGCGGCGCGAGCACCCCGCGCTGCGCCAGCGGCACTGGTTCGAGGGCCGGCCCACGATGCGCGGCGGCCCCAAGGACCTCGCCTGGTTGCACCCGTCGGGTCGCGAGATGACCGGCGACGACTGGCACGACGACTCGCTCACCACGGTCGGCATGTTCGTGTCCGGCGACCCGCTGCGCTCCCCCGGCCCGCGCGGCGAGCAGCAGGTCGACCGGTCCTTCATGATCTGGCTGAACTCCAGCGCCAAGCCGCTGCGGCTCGAGCTGCCCGAGAACGACTGGGTGCACTCCGGCGAGGTCGTGCTGAGCACGGACTTCAAGCTGCCGGTCGGCACGCCGATCAAGGCCGGCGACCGGCTGTCGCTCGGGAGCCGGAGCGTCGTCGTGTTCCGCCAGACCTGAGCGGCCGCTGGTCGGCGGCCGCCGGGCGGCTGGCTGACGGGCGCGACCGGCGGCTGATCTGGCCGGTCCCAGCCGTCACTCGGGCACCACTGCCCGGGGAAAGCAGTCACTTTCCGGGTGTTGCAACCCCCGGAAAGCGCCAGTTTCCCCGGATATCCGGGGAAACTGGCAGCCCTCAGGCCAGCGCCACCACACCCAGCTCGGCGGGCGACGTGAGCAGGTCGTTGCACGGGACGACGCGCACGGTGTAGCCGAAGGCGCCGCCCTGCTCGAGCACGACGTCGCCGTCGAAGCGGTGCCGGCCGCCCTCGTAGGACTCGACCGCGGTCAGCGGGGAGACGCTCGTCTGCACGAGCTCGTCCTCGCTGTTGATCTTGCCGTGGACGAGCTGGACCTCGACGTCGGCCGGGGCGAGGTCGCCCAGGGCGACGAAGGCGCGGACGCTCATGGTGGCGCCGACCTCGGGGGCGTCGCCGACGCCGCTGCTCTCGACGTGCTCGACGCGGACGGCCGGCCAGCCGCCCTTGACCCGCTTCTTCCAGACCGCGAGCTCGGCGGCACCGTGGTAGTCGGAGTTCAGCAGGCGGGCGTTGCCGGCGGCCGGGGTGTAGAGCTGGCGCACGTAGTCGCGCACCATCCGGGTCGCGAGCACCTTGGGGCCGAGCGACTTGAGCGTGTGCCGCACCATCTCGATCCAGCGGGTCGGCACGCCCTCGGCGTCGAGGTCGTAGAAGCGCGGCGCGACCTCCTTCTCGATGAGGTCGTAGAGCGCCGCGGCCTCGAGGTCGTCACGGTGGTCCGCGTCGTCGACGCCGTCGGCGGACGGGATCGCCCAGCCGTTGTTGCCGTCGTACCACTCGTCCCACCAGCCGTCGAGGATCGACAGGTTCAGGCCGCCGTTGAGCGCGGCCTTCATGCCGGAGGTGCCGCAGGCCTCGTAGGGGCGCAGCGGGTTGTTCAGCCAGACGTCACAGCCAGGGTAGAGCGGCTGCGCCATCGCGATGTCGTAGTTGGGCAGGTACGCGATCCGGTGCCGGACCTCCGGGTCGTCGGCCAGCTGCACGATCGCCTGGATCAGCTTCTTGCCGCCGTCGTCGGCGGGGTGCGCCTTGCCGGCCATGATCAGCTGCACCGGGCGCTCGGGGTCGAGCAGCAGCCGCTTGAGGCGCTCGGGGTCGCGCAGCATCAGCGTGAGGCGCTTGTACGACGCGGCGCGACGGGCGAAGCCGATCGTGAGCACGTCGGGGTCGAGCGCGGTCTCGATCCAGCCGAGCTCGGCCTTGGCCGCGCCGCGCTTCTCGCAGGAGCGGGCCAGGCGCTTGCGGGCGTCGACGACGAGCCGCTCGCGCAGCTGGCGCTTCGTGGCCCAGATGTCGCCGGAGGGGATCTTGTCGACGGCGTCCCAGTAGGCCTCGGCGTCGTCGGAGTCGGGGTCGGCGCCCTGGCCCTCGGCGAGCGCGAAGACCTCGCGGGCGACCCAGCTGGGCGCGTGCACGCCGTTGGTGATCGAGCCGATCGGGACCTCGGCCTCGTCGAAGGCCGGCCACAGGCCGTTGAACATCCCGCGGCTGACCTCGCCGTGCAGCACCGAGACGCCGTTGGCGCGCTGCGCGAGCCGGAAGCCCATGACGGCCATGTTGAAGACCGACGCGTCCCCGTTGTCGTAGTCCTCGGCGCCGAGGCCGAGGATCCGGTCGAGCGGGACGCCCGGCGTCGCGCCGCCCTCGGAGAAGTACTGCTCCACGAGCGTCCGCGGGAAGCGGTCGATGCCGGCCGGGACGGGCGTGTGGGTGGTGAAGACGGTGGAGGCGCGGCCGACCTCGAGGGCGGTCTCGAAGTCGAGGCCGGGGCCGTCGGCGGCCACGGTGAGCTCGCGGATCCGCTCCAGGCCGAGGAAGCCGGCGTGGCCCTCGTTGGTGTGGAAGACCTCGGGCGCCGGCGCGCCGGTGATGCGGGAGTAGGCACGCAGCGCGCGCACGCCGCCGACGCCGAGCAGCAGCTCCTGGCGCAGGCGGTGCTCGCTGTTGCCGCCGTAGAGCCGGTCGGTGACGTCGACGTAGTGGTCGGGGTTGCCCTCGACGTCGGTGTCGAGCAGGAGCAGCGGGACGCGGCCGACGCTGGCGACCCAGATGCGGGCGATCAGGTCGGGGCCGCCGGGCATCGCGATCGTGATCGTGGCGCGGGAGCCGTCCTCCTCGCGGAGCAGCGAGATCGGCAGGCCGTCGGGGTCGAGGACCGGGTAGGTCTCCTGCTGCCAGCCCTCGCGGGAGAAGGCCTGCTTGAAGTAGCCGTGGCGGTAGAGCAGGCCGACGCCGATGATCGGCACACCGAGGTCGCTCGCGGCCTTGAGGTGGTCACCGGCGAGGATGCCGAGGCCGCCGGAGTACTGCGGCAGCACCGCGGCGATGCCGAACTCCGGCGAGAAGTAGCCGATGGCGCGCGGGCCGTCGGACATCTTCTTCTGGAACCAGCGGTCGTTGGTCAGGTAGGCCTCGAGGCCGGCGCGGGCGCCGCGCAGCGTCTCGAGGAACGCGGCGTCGGCCGCGAGCTCCTCGAACCGGCTGCGGCTGACCGCACCGAGGAGCTTGACCGGGTCCCGCCCGGTCGACTCCCAGAGGTCGGGGTCCACGGCCGCGAAGACGTCTTGCGTCTCCGGGTGCCAGGACCACCTGAGGTTCCCCGCGAGCTCGCCGAGGGCGGCAAGGGCGACGGGCAGGACGGGGCGGACGGTGAACCGTCGAATGGCGCGCACCCGAGGACGGTAGCGTGATTCTTGGATCGATCCAAGGTTTCGCCACATAACGCTTCCGCCCGGGCGCCGTTGTGATCCACATGACTCCCTCTCCCGTGCGCCGAGGCCGGCTCGTCACCGCCGGCCTCGCCCTGGTGGCCGCATCCCTGGTCCCCGGCCTCGCGCAGCTCCCCGCCATCGCGGCCGGCGCCACCCCCGCCCCCGCGTCCGACAACCAGGTCCTGACCCTGGCCGACTCCGTCCCCGGCCTGTCGAACCTCGACACCCGCGGCACGGCCCTCCCGAGCGCCGCGCAGCGCAGTGCCGTCGCGCGCCTCGACACCGTCGACGTGCGCTGGAACCAGTTCGGTACGCCGTCCTCGCTGCTGCCCGCCGACGGCTCCCTCGGTGCCGCTCCCGGCAACCCCGTCTCCGCCGCCCGCGCCTGGCTGACCAGCCACGCCGCGACCTTCGGCCTGAGCAGCTCCGCCATGGCGGGCCTGGAGCTGGTCAACGACCAGCGCTTCGCCCAGAGCGACGCCCACGCGGTGCTGTTCCGCCAGAAGTTCGGCGACCTCACCCCGGCGCTCGACAGCATGGTGACGGTGGGCGTGGCCAACGGCCAGATCGCCTACGTCTCCTCCTCGCTGACGAAGACCACCGGCACCCCGGCCGCCGCGACGCTCTCGCCGCTGCAGGCCTGGCTCAAGGCCGCCGCGAACGTCGGCCGCACGCTCAGCCCCACCGACCTCGCCGCGGTCAAGACCACCTCCGCCGACGGCTGGACGCAGCTGACGGTGCCCGGCTTCGCCCAGACCCAGCAGGCCCGGCTGCGCGCGCTCGCGCTGGCCGACGGCTCGGTCCGCCCGGTCTTCGAGGTGAACGTCGTCGACGCCGAGAAGGGCTCGGCCTTCGCCTACACCTCGATGGTCGACGCCGCGACCGGCGCGGTCCTGCACCGCGAGAACCAGGTCGAGAACAGCAGCGACGCCTTCCCGTTCAACGGGGAGATCACCGCGACCGACTGCGGCCCGAAGCACGAGTTCGAGATCACCGACGACAAGACGAAGCGGATCGACGCGGTCGCCGCCATGGGCAACTCGGCCGACGACATCATCGTCAAGATCTTCGACCCGAACGGCCAGGTCCTCACGACCGGCGACCTCGGCACCAGCCCCGAGACCGCGACGTACGAGTCGTCGAACATCCCGGCCGGCATCTACTCGATGCAGGTCTGCCCGTTCCTCAACCCGACCGCGCCGTTCACGCCCCCGGGCAACTACGCCGCGATCGCCACGACGAGCGACCAGGGCACGCCGAACGCCGCCGACGCGCAGTTCTCGCCCCGCTGGCTCTTCTTCGCCGCCAACCCGAGCCTCGCGTCGCTGAGCTCGACCGTGACGCCGAAGAACAGCGTCATCGGCTGCTGGCTCGAGAGCAAGGACAAGGACGCCTGCACGCTGGGCACCGGTCCGCTCGTCAGCGTCGCCGACCCGGGCCCGTGGGACACCACGGCCAAGACCGGCCAGCCGACGCTCACCACCGTCGGCAACGCCGCCAACACGCACGAGGCCTGGGGCAGCCCGCTGACCCCCGGCGGCACGCTGCAGGCGCCGGTCTCCCCCACCCGGGAGTACACCACCGCCTTCCAGGACATCTGGAACAACTCCAAGTGCGACCCGTCGCAGCTCACCCCGGGCGGCAACGACATCGACCAGTCGGTCGGGAACCTCTTCGTGTCGCACAACCGGATGCACGACTACTCGTACTACCTCGGCTTCACCGAGAAGAACTACAACCTGCAGCTCGACAACCTCGGTCGGGGCGGCGCGGAGGGTGACCAGGAGATCGGCAACGCGCAGGCGGGTGCCCTCTCGGGTGGCCAGCCGTCGTACCTCGGTCGCGACAACGCCAACCAGATCGCGCTGCAGGACGGGATCCCCGGGATCACCAACCAGTACCTCTTCCAGCCGATCGCCGGCGCCTTCTACGCCCCGTGCGCCGACGGCTCGCTCGACATGGGCGTGGTCGGCCACGAGTACACCCACGCGATCAGCAACCGCATGATCGGCGGCCCGGACCAGGGCATCACGTCCGAGCAGGGCGGCGCGATGGGCGAGTCGTGGGGCGACCTCACCGCCAGCGAGTACCAGTTCAGCCACGGCTACGACACCGGCACCAAGCCGTTCGTCGAGGGTGGCTACGCCACGGGCAACCGCAAGGTCGGTATTCGTGACTACGCGATCTTCGCCAACCCGCTGAACTACTCGGACTACGGCTTCGACAGCACCGGTCCCGAGGTCCACGCCGACGGCGAGATCTGGAACGGCACCCAGTGGTCGGTGCGCCAGGCGCTGGTCAAGAAGTGGAACAAGAAGTACCCCTACGCGAACGACAAGCTGCAGCGGAAGTGCGCCGAGGACCGCGAGACCCGCGGTCCGCGTCGCGCCGACCTGTGCCCCGGCAACCGCCGCTGGATCCAGATGATCTTCGACGCCTTCCTGCTCCAGCAGGGCGCCACGTCGATGCTCGACGCCCGCGACGCGATGCTCGCCTCGGACCGGATGCGCTTCGACGGCTCCAACCAGCAGGTGCTGTGGGACGCGTTCGCCTCCCGCGGCATGGGCAAGGGCGCGAAGACCAAGAACGCCGACTCCGACGAGCCGACCCCGAGCTTCGCCTCGAAGTTCCGCTCGCACAACGGCAAGGTCACGTTCAAGGCGCCGAAGGGCGGCACGATCTACGTCGGCAAGTACGAAGCCCGCGTGACCCCGGTCGCCGACACGGTCAAGAAGACCAAGCTCGACGCCACCGTCCCGTTCGTGGCCGGCCGCTACTCGATGCTCTACGTCTCGAAGAACCGTGGCTTCAAGCGCTTCAGCATCACCGTGGCGCCCGGCCGGAGCACGAAGGTCAAGGTCGCCGCACCGCGCAACCTCGCGGCGGCCGCGTCCGGCGCGAAGGTGCTGGGGGCCAGCGACGGCTCGCTGAACCCGAAGTCCCTGATCGACGGCACCGAGGCCACCAACTGGGGCGGCGTGAACGCCGACGCGACCAACGTCGACGACAAGAGCCCCTTCGTCGTCGTCGACCTCGCCGGTGGCAAGCACGTCGTCAAGCGGGTCCAGGTCAGCGCGATGCTGAACCCGGCCCCCGCCGACCCCAGCGAGATCCCGCTGGCCGCCGACCCGGACTCGGGCTCGCGGTTCACCGCCCTGCGCCGGTTCGCGCTCGAGGCCTGCGTCGCGAAGTGCGGCTCTGCCGGCGCGAAGTGGAAGCGGTTCTACACCTCGAAGGCGGCGGCGTTCCCGTCGCTGGCCCCGCGGCCGGTGGCGCCGGACCTGATCCTGCGCTCCTTCAAGGTCAAGCCGACCAAGGCGGCCGCCATCCGGTTCGTGGCGCTGGAGAACCAGTGCACCGGCACTCCGGCGTACGCCGGCGAGCAGGACAACGACCCGACCAACGACACGGACTGCCGGACCGCGTCGGACCGGGGCTCGATCGTGCACGCCGCGGAGCTGCAGGTCTACTGACCCGCTCCTCCACGTGACCCGGCACCGGACGGGTGGACCCTCGCGGGTTCACCCGTCCGGTTGCATTTCCGGGTCGGGATGACCGGCCTGCGGACTCCGAGGGGGTCCCGGCTTGCGTGGCCACCGGCAACCCGCAAGTGTTGGGGGATGGTCGGACGCATCCCCGTCATGAACGTCATGCCCGTCGTCGATCTCGGTCGGCAGTCGGCGAAGGCCACGGTGGGAGAACCTCTCCCCGTGTCCGCAACCGTGTTCCGGGAAGGACACGACAAGCTCGGCGCCGAGGTCGTCCTCACCGGACCCGACGGCCGGCGGCGCGACCCCGTGCGGATGGTCAAGCACGCGGACGTGCCGGACCGGTACGACGCCTGGGTGACCCCGGACGCGCCCGGGCCGTGGACCTTCGAGGTGCAGGCCTGGTCCGACCCGATCGGCACCTGGCAGCACGCCGCCGGGCTGAAGATCCCCGCCGGCGTCGACGTCGACCTCATGTTCACCGAGGGCCGGCTGCTGCTCGAGCGGGTCCAGGCCGCGCTCGACCCGGCCGACACCCGCGGCCACGAGCTGGTCGCCGGCGGCCTGGTGGCCGCGAGCGACACCGAGCGTCCCGTCGGCGCCCGTCTCGCCGCCCTCCAGGACCCGGAGCTGGCCGCCCTGCTGCACGCCAACCCGGTCCGCGAGCTCGTCACGGTCGAGGGTCCCTACCCGGCGTACGCCGACCGCGTGACCGCCCTGGCGAGCAGCTGGTACGAGTTCTTCCCCCGCTCCGAGGGCGCCGTCAAGGACGCCTCCGGCAAGGTCACCAGCGGCAACTTCCGCACCGCCGCGAAGCGTCTCGACGCCGTCGCCGCGATGGGCTTCGACGTGATCTACCTGCCCCCGATCCACCCGATCGGCGAGGTGAACCGTAAGGGCCCGAACAACACCCTGACGCCCGGCCCCGAGGACACCGGCTCGCCGTGGGCGATCGGCTCCAAGGACGGCGGGCACGACGCGATCCACCCCGACCTGGGCACCCTCGAGGACTTCGACGCCTTCGTGGCGCGGGCCGGCGAGCTCGGCATCGAGGTGGCCCTCGACCTGGCGCTGCAGGCGGCGCCGGACCACCCGTGGGTGACGTCCAACCCGGAGTGGTTCACCACCCGGGCCGACGGCACGATCGCCTACGCCGAGAACCCCCCGAAGAAGTACCAGGACATCTACCCGGTCAACTTCGACAACGACCCGACCGGCATCTGCCGCGAGGTGCTGCGCGTGGTCCGGCACTGGATGGCGCACGGCGTGCGCATCTTCCGCGTCGACAACCCGCACACGAAGCCGGTGGCGTTCTGGGAGTGGCTGCTCAAGGAGATCCGCCGCACCGACCCGGACGTGCTCTTCCTCGCCGAGGCGTTCACCCGCCCCGCGATGATGCGCGGGCTCGGCGCGATCGGCTTCCAGCAGTCCTACACGTACTTCACCTGGCGCACCTCGAAGTGGGAGATCGAGGAGTACCTCCGCGAGCTCGCGACCGAGTCCGACCACCTGATGCGGCCGAACTTCTTCGTGAACACCCCCGACATCCTGCACGGCTTCCTGCAGTACGGCGGCCCGGCGGCGTTCAAGATCCGCGCCGCTCTCGCGGCGACCGGCTCCCCGAGCTGGGGCGTGTACGCCGGGTACGAGCTCTACGAGCACGTCGCGGTCAAGCCCGGGAGCGAGGAGTACCTCGACTCGGAGAAGTACCAGATCCGGATCCGCGACTGGGACGGTGCCGCCGCCGAGGGGCGGACCCTGGCGCCGTACCTCACCCGCCTCAACGAGATCCGCCGCCAGCACCGCTCGCTGCAGCTGCTGCGCAACCTGCGCGTGCACGGCAGCGACGACGAGTCGGTCCTGGTGTTCTCGAAGAGCGCCACGCTGCCGGACGGCAGCACGGACACCGTCGTCGTGGTCATCAACCTGGACCCGCACGCCACCCGCGAGACGACCGTCCACCTCGACCTCCCCGCGCTCGGCCTCGAGTGGCACGACTCCTTCGTCGTCCACGACGAGATCACCGGTGCCGACTGGAGCTGGGGCGCGCACAACTACGTGCGCCTCGACCCCGCGCACGAGCCCGCCCACATCCTGACCGTGAGGAGCCCCCGTTGACCGAGATGGTCTCGACAAGCTCGACCAACGACCACTCCGACCCTGCCGACGACACCGAGCCGTTCCCGGACTCCGTCGGCAGCACCCCCGACTGGTTCAAGACCGCCGTCTTCTACGAGGTTCTGGTCCGCTCGTTCCGCGACTCGAACGGCGACGGCACCGGCGACTTCCGCGGCCTGACCGAGAAGCTGGACTACCTGCAGTGGCTCGGCATCGACTGCCTGTGGGTCCCGCCGTTCTTCACCTCGCCGCTGCGCGACGGCGGCTACGACGTCGCGGACTACACGAACATCCTCCCGGAGTGCGGCTCCGTCGAGGACTTCCACCACTTCCTCGACGAGTGCCACAAGCGCGACATCCGGGTGATCATCGACTTCGTCATGAACCACACGAGTGACGCCCACCCGTGGTTCCAGGCCAGCCGCGAGGACCCCGAGGGGCCGTACGGCGACTTCTACGTCTGGTCCGACACCGACGAGCTCTACCAGGACGCCCGGGTCATCTTCGTCGACACCGAGCCCTCGAACTGGACCTGGGACCCGGTCCGCCAGCAGTACTTCTGGCACCGGTTCTTCTCGCACCAGCCCGACCTCAACTTCGACAACCCGAAGGTCCACGAGGCGATGATGGAGGCGATGTCCTTCTGGCTGGACATGGGCCTCGACGGCTTCCGCCTCGACGCGGTGCCGTACCTCTACGAGCGGCCCGGCACCAACGGCGAGAACCTCCCCGAGACCCACGAGTTCCTCCGCAAGGTCCGCCGGTTCGTCGACGACAAGTACCCCGGCCGGGTCCTGCTCTGCGAGGCCAACCAGTGGCCCGCCGACGTCGTCGAGTACTTCGGCGACCCCGCCGTGGGCGGCGACGAGTGCCAGATGGCCTTCCACTTCCCGGTGATGCCGCGCATCTTCATGGCCGTGCGCCGCGAGTCGCGCTTCCCGATCTCGGAGATCCTCGAGCAGACGCCGCCGATCCCCGACGGCTGCCAGTGGGGCATCTTCCTGCGCAACCACGACGAGTTGACCCTCGAGATGGTCACCGACGAGGACCGCGACTACATGTGGGGCGAGTACGCTAAGGACCCCCGGATGAAGGCCAACATCGGCATCCGCCGGCGGCTGGCCCCGCTGCTCGACAACGACATCAACCAGATCGAGCTGTTCACGGCGCTGCTGCTCTCGCTGCCCGGCTCCCCCGTCCTGTACTACGGCGACGAGATCGGGATGGGCGACAACATCTGGCTCGGCGACCGCGACGGCGTCCGGACCCCGATGCAGTGGACCCCCGACCGCAACGCCGGCTTCTCCTCCGCGACGCCGGGCAAGCTGCACCTGCCCGCCGTCCAGGACCCGATCTACGGCTACCAGAGCGTCAACGTCGAGGCCCAGCTGGAGAACTCCTCCTCGCTGCTGCACTGGACGCGACGGATGATCCAGGCCCGCCGCCAGCACCAGGCCTTCGGGCTCGGCTCGTTCACGGACCTCGGCGGCTCTAACTCCACCGTGCTGTCGTACGTCCGCGAGCACCTGGGTGACGACGGCCGACGCGACATCATCGTCTGCATCAACAACCTCTCGCGCTTCCCCCAGCCGGTCGAGCTGGACCTGCGCCGCTGGGAGGGGATGGTGCCGGTCGAGCTGCTCGGCGGCGTGCCCTTCCCGGCGATCGGCGAGCTGCCGTATCTCCTGACGCTGGGTGGGTACGGCTTCTACTGGTTCCGGCTGACCGGGGCCGACACCGACGACGGGATGACCACGTGACCGATCACCCCACCGATCACCCCACCGACGACCCGAGCGGGCTCCGCGAGCTGCTGCACCCCTTCGTGGCCGAGGCCCGCTGGTTCGGCGGCAAAGGCCGCGCCTTCGCCATCGGCGGCGTACGCCGGCTGGGCGAGGTGCCCGGCCACGTCGCCGACGGCCCGCACGTCGCGATCGACCTGGTCACCGTGACCTTCGAGGACGGCGGCGAGGACGAGTACTACCAGCTGCCGCTCGCGTTCTACGCCGAGCCGCAGGACCGCCTCGCCCACGCCCACCTCGGGCAGTGGGGCGACGAGGACTTCGGCACCTGCCACGTCTACGACGCCGTGCACGACCGCGAGGCGATGGCCTGCTGGCTGCGCTCCTTCGCGAACCCGCCGGCCGACGGGCCGCTGGCCTTCCACCGCCTCCCGGGACACGACCTGGACCTCGACGCCCACTCGACGCTCTTCAGCGGCGAGCAGTCGAACTCCTCGGTCGCGTTCGGCGAGGACGCCCTGATGAAGGTCTTCCGCAAGATCACCCCGGGCGCGAACCCCGACATCTCGATCCACGAGGTGCTGACCCGCGCCGGCTCCGACCACGTGGCCGCGCTCTACGGCTGGCTCGAGACCCCCTCGATCACCACCGAGGGCGAGCCGCAGGACCGGGTGCTCCAGCTCGCGATGCTGCAGCAGTTCCTGCGCACCGCCACCGACGGCTGGGACCTCGCGCTCGCCAGCGTCCGCAACCTCTTCGCCGAGGCCGACCTGCACGCCGACGAGGTCGGCGGCGACTTCGCCGGCGAGGCCGCCCGGCTGGGCGAGGCCCTCGCCGAGACGCACCGGACCCTCGAGCAGCACTTCCCCGCCGAGGACCGCCCCGCCGAGGCGGCCCGCGCGCTGGCCGACGCGATGCACCGGCGGCTCGAGGCCGCCCTCGCGGTTGCGCCCGAGCTGACGGCGTACGCCGACGACCTGCGCGGCGCCTACGACGCCCTCGGCGCGCTCGACGGGGTCCGGGTCCAGCAGATCCACGGCGACCTGCACCTGGGCCAGACCCTGCGCACCGCGCGGGGCTGGAAGATCGTCGACTTCGAGGGCGAGCCCGCCAAGACGCTCGCCGAGCGGGTGCTGCCCGACTCCCCCTGGCGCGACGTCGCCGGGATGCTCCGCTCGCTCGACTACGCGCCCCGTGTCGTCGAGCGCACCTGGGGCGACGGCCTCGACGAGGGCGCCGACCAGCGCGCCTACCGCTCCGCCGAGTGGGCCGCGCGCAACCGCAACGCCTTCCTGACGGCGTACGCCGGTCGTGACCTGACCGCCGACGAGGAGACCCTCCTCGCCGCGTACGTCGCCGACAAGGCGGTCTACGAGACCGTCTACGAAACCCGCAACCGTCCGACCTGGGTGGCCATCCCGCTCGAGGCCGTGGCGAGGATCGGAGCCTCATGACCAGCACCTCCCCCACGGCGGCCCCCGTCGGCCGCGACGAGCTCGACCAGGTCGTCCGCGGCGAGCACGGCCACCCGCACGCCGTGCTCGGCCCGCACGTGCACGAGGGCGCCGTCACCGTGCGCGTCCTCAAGCCGCTGGCCTCCAGCGTCGTGGTCCGCCACGGCGGCACCGAGACGCGGCTCGAGCACGAGTACGAAGGCATCTGGGTCGGCGTGCTGCCGGTCAGCGACGTGCCCGACTACCGGCTCGCGGTGTCCTACGACACCACCACGATCGAGCTCGACGACCCCTACCGCTTCCTCCCGACACTCGGCGAGGTCGACCTGCACCTCATCAACGAGGGGCGCCACGAGGACCTGTGGAAGGTCCTCGGCGCCCGGGTGCACCGCTACGACGCCGGCGTCACCGGCACGGCGTTCGCCGTGTGGGCGCCGTCCGCACGGGCCGTCCGGCTCAAGGGCGACTTCAACAGCTGGGACGGCCGCGAGCACCCGATGCGGCAGCTCGGCACGTCCGGCGTCTGGGAGCTCTTCGTGCCGGACATCGGCTCCGGCACGTCGTACAAGTACGCCGTGCTGGGCGCCGACGGCGAGTGGCGCGAGAAGGCCGACCCGATGGCCGAGTGGGCCGAGGTGCCCGCGCAGACCGCGTCGCGCGTGTGGGAGTCGTCCTACACCTGGGGTGACGACGCCTGGATGACCGAGCGGGCCGCGCGCCAGCCGGTCGCGGCGCCGATGAGCATCTACGAGATGCACCTCGCGTCGTGGAAGAAGCACCCCGACGGCCGCTTCTGGTCGTGGTCGGAGATGGCCGACGACCTGGTGCCCTACCTGGCCGACCTGGGGTTCACCCACGTCGAGCTGATGCCGGTCATGCAGCACCCGTTCGGCGGCTCGTGGGGCTACCACGTGACGTCGTACTTCGCCCCCGACTCCCGCTTCGGCGACCCCGACGGCTTCCGCCTGCTCGTCGACCGGCTGCACCAGGCCGGGATCGGCGTGATCCTGGACTGGGTGCCCGGGCACTTCGCGACCGACCCCTGGGCGCTGGCCAACTTCGACGGCACCCCGCTCTACGAGGACCCCAACCCCCAGCGCGGGTGGCACAAGGAGTGGGGCTCCCACATCTTCAACTTCGGCCGCCGCGAGGTCCGCAACTTCCTCTACGCGAACGCGCTCTACTGGCTCGAGGAGTTCCACGCCGACGGGCTCCGCGTCGACGGCGTCGCCTCGATGCTCTACCTCGACTACGCCCGCGAGGAGGGCGAGTGGTCGCCCAACATCCACGGCGGCCACGAGAACCTCGAGGCGGTGCAGTTCCTCCAGGAGATGAACGCCACCGTCTACAAGCGGGTCCCCGGCATCACCACGATCGCGGAGGAGTCCACGTCGTGGCCGGGCGTCACCAAGCCCACCGCGAACGACGGGCTCGGCTTCGGCTTCAAGTGGAACATGGGCTGGATGCACGACTCGCTGGACTACATGGCCCACGAGCCCGTGCACCGCGCCCACCACCACGGCGAGATGACCTTCTCGCTGGTCTACGCGTGGTCGGAGAACTACGTCCTGCCGATCAGCCACGACGAGGTCGTGCACGGCAAGGGCTCCCTGCTGCGCAAGATGCCCGGCGACCGCTGGCAGCAGCTGGCCAACCTGCGTGCCTACCTCGCCTTCATGTGGGCGCACCCCGGCAAGCAGCTGCTCTTCATGGGTGTCGAGCTCGGCCAGGAGTCCGAGTGGGCCGAGGCCCGCGAGCTCGACTGGTGGCTGCTCGACCACCCCGAGCACCAGGGCGTCCACTCCCTCGTGCGCGACCTCAACACGGCGTACTCCTCCTCCCCGGCGCTGTGGGCGCTCGACCACGAGCCCGCGGGCTTCCAGTGGATCGACGCCAACGACGCCGGCCGCAACGTCTACTCGTTCATCCGCCGCAGCGGTGACGGCGAGGCGGACGTCGTCTGCGTGTCGAACTTCGCCTCGGTCCCCCACGAGGGCTACCGGCTCGGCCTGCCCGCCACCGGGGTCTGGGAGGAGCTCGTCAACACCGACGCCGAGACCTACACCGGCTCCGGCGTCGGCAACCTCGGTGCGGTCACCGCCGTCGCGGGCGAGCACGTCGGCCAGCCGGCGTACGCCGACATCACCGTGCCGCCGCTCGCGACCGTGTGGTTCCGGCGGCGGGGCTGAGGGGCTCCCGCGGGGTCGCGGCTCGCTCGCTTCATCACGGGATGTAGTCGAAGTGCTGGTTCCCACGGCGAATTCGCCGTGGGAAGCTCCGCTTCACCTGCATCCCGTGATGAAGCAACGACCGCCACGAGCGAGTCAGCAGCCACGAACAGTCCACACAGGCCCTGGCAGCACCGGTTGTCCCCAGGCCCGCGCGACGCGGGTGCGCCACATGGTCCCGCCGTGAGCCACTCGACGGCATGGACATCATCGACGTGCTCTGCGAGGACCGCGGGTTCTTCACCCGAGCCGAGGCGCGGTCTGCCGGCTACAGCGACACCCAGATCGCCTCGGCGGCACGCTCGGGTCACTGGCATCGATTCCGACGGGGCTACTACTGCCTCGGAAGCAGATGGCGGTCGCTGAGCGAGGAGCAGCAGCACGCGGTGCGAGCGCGCGCCGTCATGGACGCACTCGGCCCCGGCGTCGTCGCCCTGAGTCACGTCTCCGCCTCGATCGTGCACGGCCTGGACATCTGGGGCATCCCCCTGGACAAGGTGCACGTCACGAGACTGGACGGCGGTGCTGGTCGTATCGAAGGCGATGTCGTGCACCACGAGGGACGGGCGATCGAGGACGACATCGTGGAGATCGACGGAATGCTGGTGATGGCAGCGCCCCGAGCCGCGATCGAAGCCGTCGGCCGCAGCTCCAGCGAAGTGGCCCTCTGCCACTTCGACAGTCTCCTCAGGCGTGAGCTGTGCAACGCGGACGAGCTGGCGGAGCAGTTCAAGACGATGCAGTTCTGGCCGTTCACCCAGCACCTCCACGTCCCGGTGCGGCTGGCCGACAAGCGCACCGGCAGCATCGGTGAGTCGCGTGGGGTGAACTTCTTCTTCCACAACAGCTTCCCGGCACCGGAGCCACAGTTCGCGGTCTACTCGGCCGACGGCCGTCTCATCGGCACGTGTGACTGGGTCTGGAAGAAGCACCGCCTGCTGGGGGAGTTCGACGGCAAGCTGAAGTACGGCCGGCTCCTGAAGGACGGGCAGGAGCCAGGACCGGTGGTCTTCGCCGAGAAGCAGCGCGAGGACCTGCTCCGCGAGGTGACGGACATGCGCATGATCCGCATCGTCTGGTCGGACTTCGAGCGGCCGAGACTCCTGCGAGCGCGGTTCGAGCGGCTGCTGCGCCGAGCTGGGTAACCACTCCCTGTGCTGCCGCGGTTCTCCCCTCCTGTCACTGCTTCATCACGGGATGCAGACCACGCGGAGGTTCCCCCGGCGAACTCACCATGAGAAGCACCAGTTCAACTGCATCCCGTGATGAAGCAAGCGGCGGAGGCGCACCAGCCCCACACCCCCTCGGTAGGGTGACGAGGTGACCGAGCAGCCGACCCTGACCGACGGCGCGATCACCCTGCGACCGTGGCGCGACGCCGACGTGGACGTGGCGGTCGCGGGCCACGACGAGGTGATCGCGCACTGGTTCGGCTTCGACACGGTGACGCCGAGCCACGAGGCGCAGACCGCCGCGGTCGAGCGCTGGCGCCGCGGCTGGGCCGACGGGAGCGTCGTCAGCTTCGTCATCGAGCACGACGGCGAGGTCGTGGGCTGCTGCGAGGTGCGCCGCACCGACGAGCACACCGGCGAGCTGTCGTGGGCGTTGTACGCCGGCCACCGCGGCCGGGGCCACGCCACCCGCGCGGTGCGCGTGCTCGCCGACTGGGCCACCACCGGGACCGGCCAGGGCGGGTGGGGCGTCAGCCGCCTCGAGGCCAAGGTCGAGCCGGGCAACGAGGCGTCGCTGCGGGTGGCCACCCGCTCCGGCCTCCGGCGCGAGGGCGTACGCCGGGTGGTGGCCGGGACCGGCGACCGGGCCGCGACGACCGAGTACGTCGTCCTCGCCCGGCTGGCCGACGACCCGCCGCTCAGCGACGCGACCAGCTTCCGCGCGCTCCTCAACTCGTTCCTCCCCCGCAAGCGCGCGATCAGCCAGATGCTCGTCCGCGACCCGGACGGCCGGGTGCTGGTCTGCCAGCTGACCTACAAGCAGGACTGGGACCTCCCCGGCGGGGTCGTGGAGGTCGGCGAGTCGCCCCAGCTGGCGGTGGCCCGCGAGGTCACCGAGGAGCTCGCGCTCGACCTGCCCGCCGGCCGGCTGCTGCTCACCGACTGGCTGCCCCCCTGGGGCGGCTGGGACGACGCCCTGTGCCTCGTCTTCGACGGCGGGGAGCACCCGGCGTCGATCACCGACGGGATTGTCAAGCAGGCCCGGGAGATCCGCTCGGCGGAGTTCCTCACCGTCGAGCAGGTCCGCGAGCGCTGCGCCGACTTCACCGCGCGCCGGATCGAGGCCGCGCTGCGGTCGCTCGCGGCGCCGGGCGGGACGACGTACACCGAGTCGGGGAACTGACCTCAGCCCCTGCCCAAGCCGCCCGATCTGCGGTACAGATGCCTGGTGAGCACCTACGTCTTCGACTTCGCCCAGGGCGACAAGGACCAGCGCGACCTCCTCGGCGGCAAGGGCGCCAACCTCGCCGAGATGGTGAACCTCGGGCTGCCCGTGCCGCCCGGCTTCACGATCACGACCGAGGCCTGCCGCGCCTACCTCGCCGAGGGGCGCGAGCCGGAGGCGCTCTCCCGTGAGGTGAGCGAGCACCTCGCCGCGCTCGAGGAGGCGATGGGCCGGCGACTCGGCGACCCGGCCGACCCGCTGCTCGTCTCGGTCCGCTCGGGGGCGAAGTTCTCGATGCCCGGGATGATGGAGACGGTCCTCAACATCGGCCTCAACGACGAGTCCGTCGCCGGGCTGGCGGCCCAGAGCGAGGACGAGCGGTTCGCGCTGGACTCCTACCGCCGGCTGCTGCAGATGTTCGGGGCCACGGTGCTGGGCATCGAGGGCGAGGTCTTCGGGGACGCGCTCGACGACCTCAAGCGGCAGCGCGGCGTCGACCAGGACACCGAGCTGACCCCCGACGACCTGCGCGAGCTCGTGTCGACGTACCAGCAGGCCATCCGCGAGCACGCCGGCCGCGACTTCCCGCAGGACCCGCGCGAGCAGCTGGACCTCGCCGTCCGCGCGGTCTTCGACTCGTGGAACACCGAGCGCGCCGTGCTCTACCGCCGCCAGGAGCAGATCCCCGAGGACCTCGGCACCGCGGTGAACATCCAGGCGATGGTCTTCGGCAACCGCGGCGACACCTCCGGCAGCGGCGTCGCCTTCACCCGCGACCCGGCGTCGGGCAACCAGGGCGTCTACGGCGACTACCTGCAGAACGCCCAGGGCGAGGACGTCGTCGCCGGCATCCGCAACACCGTCTCGCTCGCGGACATGGGCGAGATCGACCGGGCCTCGCACGACCAGCTGCTCGAGATCATGAGCACGCTGGAGCAGCACTACCGCGACATGTGCGACATCGAGTTCACCGTCGAGCGCGGCAAGCTCTGGATGCTCCAGACCCGCGTCGGCAAGCGCACGCCCGAGGCGGCGTTCCGGATCGCGGTGCACATGGCCGACGAGGGCCTGATCGACCTCGACGAGGCGGTACGCCGGGTGAGCGGCGCCCAGCTCGCCCAGCTGATGTTCCCGCGCTTCGACCCGAAGGCGCGGCGCACGCTGCTCGCGAAGGGCATGAACGCCTCCCCCGGCGCCGCCGTCGGCCGGGCCGTCTTCGACTGGGGCACGGCCGTCGAGTGGGCCGAGCGCGGCGAGGACGTGATCCTGGTCCGCAAGGAGACCAGCCCCGACGACCTGCACGGCATGGTCGTCGCCAAGGGCATCCTGACCAGCCGCGGCGGCAAGACCTCCCACGCCGCGGTCGTCGCGCGCGGGATGGGCCGCACCTGCGTGTGCGGCGCCGAGGCGCTCGACGTCGACACCAAGGAGGGCCGCTTCACGGTCCGCGGCGGGAAGACGGTCGAGGAGGGCGACCTGATCTCGATCGACGGGTCGACCGGCGAGATCTTCGACGGCGCCGTCGACGTGGTCGACTCGCACGTGGTCCGGTACTTCGAGGGCGACGACGTGGACGACCCGCTCGTCGACGCGGTCACCCGGCTGATCGAGCGGGCCGACGCCGTACGCCGCCTCCGCGTGCGGACCAACGCCGACACGGCCGAGGACGCGGCCCGGGCCCGCCGGTTCGGCGCCCAGGGCATCGGGCTGTGCCGCACCGAGCACATGTTCCTCGGCGACCGGCGCCAGCTGGTCGAGGACCTGATCGTCGCCGACGGCGAGAAGGGCCAGGAGAAGGCGCTGGACGCGCTCCTGCCCCTGCAGCGGCAGGACTTCACCGAGATCCTCGAGGCGATGGACGGCCTGCCGGTGACGATCCGGCTGATCGACCCGCCGCTGCACGAGTTCCTCCCCGACATCACCGAGCTGTCGGTGGCGATGGCGATCGCGGACACCCGCGGTCACCGCAAGAAGCGGGAGCGTCGCCTGCTCGACGCGGTCAGCAGGCTGCACGAGCAGAACCCGATGCTCGGGCTCCGCGGCGTACGCCTCGGCATCGTGATCCCCGGTCTCTTCACCATGCAGGCCCGGGCGATCCTCGAGGCCGCCGTCGCCCGCAAGCGGGCCGGGGGCGACCCGCGCCCGGAGATCATGATCCCGCTGGTCGCGTCGGTGAAGGAGCTCGACCTAGTCAGGGCGCGGATCGACGTGATCGCCCGGGAGGTGGCCGAGGAGTCCGGGCTGGACCTCGACGTGAAGATCGGGACGATGATCGAGCTGCCGCGCGCGGCGCTCACCGCCGGGGAGATCGCCGGGTCGGCCGAGTTCTTCTCGTTCGGCACCAACGACCTCACGCAGATGACCTGGGGCTTCTCCCGCGACGACGTCGAGGCGTCGTTCTTCAGCACCTACCTCGAGCAGGGCGTCTTCCCGGTCTCACCGTTCGAGTCGCTGGACACCGCCGGCGTCGGCGAGCTGGTGCGGACCGCCGTCGAGCGCGGCCGCGCCACCCGCCCGGACCTGCACCTCGGGGTCTGCGGCGAGCACGGCGGCGACCCGGCGTCGATCCACTTCTTCGACGACGCGGGGCTCGACTACGTGTCGTGCTCGCCGTTCCGGGTGCCGGTCGCCCGCCTCGAGGCCGGGCGCTCGGCGCTGGGGGCCGAGTAGCTGCTTCATCACGGGATGCAGGCGGAGTGGAGGTTCCCCCGGTGGATTCGCCGAGGGAAGCCGCGCTTCACCTGCATCCCGTGATGAAGCGCGCCCAGGCTCAGTAGAGCGCCGAGGCCAGCCGGCCGCGCGCCTTGAGCACTCGCGGGTCGTCGTTGCCGACGGCGCCGAAGAGCGCGACGAGGTGCTCGCGGGCGGTGTTGCGCTCGTCGCCGGAGGTACGCCGGACCAGCTCGATCAGCCGGGTGAAGGCCTCGTCGACCTGGCCACCGAGGAGGTCCAGGTCGGCGACGAGGGTCTGGGCATCGAGGTCGTCCGGCGCGGCGTCGGCCGCGGCGCGGGCGTGGTCGAGGTCGACGCCGGCCGTGCGCTGCAGCAGCCGCGCCATCGCGAGCCCGGCGACGGCCTCGCTGTCGGCGGGGTTGGCGGTGACGAGCTTGTGGTACTCCTCGACCGCCCGGTCGAAGTCGCCGTCGCCCAGCGCGTCCTGGGCGGGGGCGTAACGCGGGTCGACCGGCGGCTCGGCGTCCTCGCCCTCGGCACCGGGCGCACCGGCCCCGTCGGCACCGGGAGCCCCGGCCGCGGCCCGCGGCTGGTGCCGGCCGGTGATGCCCTGGGTGGTGAGCTGCTGGGCGACCTGGGTCAGCGCGGTGCGCAGCTCCTCGATCGGCAGCACGTCCTGGAACAGCGGCATCGGGCGGCCGTCCACGACCGCGACCACCAGCGGGATGGACGGGATCTGCATGGCCTGGGCGATCTGCGGCGCCGCGTCGATGTCGACGAGCCCCAGCAGGAAGCGCCCCTCGAACTCCGCCGACAGCGTCACCAGGTCGGCGGCGAGGTCGCCGCTCTCCGGCATCCGCGTGCGCGAGTAGAACGCCAGCAGCACCGCGGCGCCCATCGACGCCTCGATGACGCCCTGGAAGTTCTCCTCCGTCACCTGGACGGCGTACGACGACGGGCCGGCCGGTGCGCCACCCGCCGGCGCCCCGCCGCCCGGTGCGCGGGGCGCGCCGCCACCGGGGGCGGGCGTGGGCTGCGCGGGGCGCTTGAGGGCGGAGAGGTCGATCGCTCCGGGACGGCTGAACGGCTGCTGCGTCATGCCGCCAATCCTAGAGAGCCCCGCTCAGGCCCGCGCCCTCGGCTCGAGCCGGTAGTGCAGCCGCACCACGTCGGCCGCCCACAGCCGCAGGTCGTGGTCGGTGCGCAGCACGCCCTCGCGGTCGAGGTGGACGTGGAACTCCTCGTGGATCGGCGCGCGGGCGGCGTACGACGCCCCGCCGTCCTCCACCACGACGTAGGCGCCGTCCGTCCCGAAGCGGCCTCCCGGCGAGCGCAGCCACAGCGAGCCGTCCGGGTCGACGTCGGGCCGCAGGAAGACCTGGACGTTGCCGTGCTCGAGCGGGAAGGCGACGTGGACGCTCGGGCGGTCGGCGCCCGGGAGCCGGCGGGCCGAGTAGCACCCGCTGAAGACGTACTCCCCCGTCGAGCGCAGGGTCCGCAGCCAGCCGGCGGCGCGCTGGGTGCCGTCGGCGTCGCTGATCACCGAGACCCGGCTGTCCATCCCGTGCGCGACGTCGAGCGGTCGCATCGGCAGCGCCAGCTGGCCCACCCGGCGCCCGAACAGGCGCGAGACCAGCTCGCCGCCGGGCCAGAAGAGCGGCGTCCAGCCGGTCCACACCTCCATCCGCCAGTCGGCGGTGTGCTCGTAGAACGCCCGGACCTCCGGGGCCAGGTCGGCGGCGCGGAAGCCCGGACCGTCGAGCACTGCGACGTCGGCGAGCAGCCCGGCGCCGGGCACGCCGTCGCGCACCTGCCCACCGAGGCGGGCGGCCTCGTCGTGCAGCCACCCGTCGCCCACGAGGGGGCCGCGTGACACCGGCGCGGCCAGCCAGGCGTGCTCGCCCGCGAGGTCGACGCGCCGGCCGACGGCGCGCCACCACTTCCGGGTCGCCAGGTCGAGCGTGGCGCCGCTGCGAGGACCCATCGCGTCAGGTGGGCGGCGGGTCAGAAGCGGGCCGGCTCGCGGTACTCGCCCCACTCGGCGCGCAGCGCGTCGCAGATCTCGCCGAGCGTGGCCTCCGCGCGGCAGGCCTCGAGCATCGCCTCGATCATGTTGCCGTCGGTGCGGGCCACGTCGACCATCCGCTGCACGGCCGCGACCGCCGCCTCGTCGTCCCGGGCGCCGCGGCGAGCCGCCAGGTCGCGGACCTGGTCGACCTCCACCTCGTGGGAGACCCGGAGGATCTCGAGGTCGTGGGTGACCGAGTCGGGGTGGCAGTTGACGCCGACGATCCGCTTGTCGCCCTTCTCGAGGGCCACCTGGTACTGGAAGGCGGCCTCGGCGATCTCGCCCATGAACCAGCCCTCCTCGATGCCGCGCAGCAGGCCGCGGGTCATCGGCCACTGGGCCGCGTCCGCGGCACCGGTGGCCTCGGTCATCGCGGCCGCGAGGTCCTCGGTGTCGGCGTGGGTGAGCGTGGAGCCGCCCATCGAGAGGATCTTGTCGAAGATCGCGTTGGCCTCGGCCTCGATCTTGTCGGTGAGCGCCTCGACGTACCACGACCCGCCGAGCGGGTCGGCGACGTTCACGACGCCGGTCTCCTCCATGATCACCTGCTGCGTGCGCAGCGCGATCTCGGCGGCCTGCTCGGACGGCAGCGCCAGCGTCTCGTCGAGGGCGTTGGTGTGCAGCGAGTTGGTGCCGCCGAGCACGGCCGAGAGCGCCTCGATGCCGGTGCGGACCACGTTGTTGTAGGGCTGCTGGGCGGTGAGCGAGACCCCGGCGGTCTGGGTGTGGAACCGCAGCCACTGGGCCTTCTCGGTCGTGGCGCCGTAGACGTCGCGCATCCAGCGCGCCCAGATCCGGCGGGCGGCGCGGAACTTCGCGATCTCCTCGAAGAAGTCCACGTGCGCGTCGAAGAAGAACGACAGGCCGGGCGCGAACAGGTCGACGTCGAGGCCGCGGGACAGCCCGAGCTCGACGTACCCGAAGCCGTCGGCGAGGGTGAACGCGAGCTCCTGCGCGGCCGTCGAGCCGGCCTCGCGGATGTGGTAGCCGGAGACCGAGAGCGGCTTGTACGCCGGGATCTTCTCGACGCAGTACTCCATCAGGTCGCCGATCAGGCGCAGGTGCGGCTCGGGCGTGAAGAGCCACTCCTTCTGGGCGATGTACTCCTTGAAGATGTCGGTCTGCAGGGTGCCGTTGAGCTTCCCGGTGTCGACGCCCGCGCGCTCCGCGGCGACGATCATCATGCAGAAGACGGGCACGGCCGGGCCGCTGATCGTCATCGACGTGGTGACCTGGCCGAGGTCGATGCCGTCGAAGAGCGCCTCCATGTCGGCGACCGAGTCGACGGCCACGCCGCAGTGGCCGACCTCGCCGAGCGACTTGGGGTCGTCGGAGTCGCGGCCCATCAGCGTGGGCATGTCGAAGGCGACCGAGAGCCCGCCGCCGCCGCGGCCCAGGATCATCTTGTAGCGCTCGTTGGTCTGCTGGGCGTTGCCGAAGCCGGCGAACTGCCGGATCGTCCAGGTGCGCCCGCGGTAGCCGGTCGGGTAGAGCCCACGCGTGAACGGGAACTGGCCGGGCCACTCGCTGTCGTCGGTGCCGTACGCCGGCTCCACCTCGAGCCCGCTCAGCGTCGTGAAGTCGACGTCCCGGACCCGCGAGGAGTCGTAGCGGGACTGCCAGCGGGAGCGTGCGGTGTCATCGACCATGCTCAGATAGTAGGACGTGCAAGTAGTTGGGGCCAGCCGCCGGCTCAGAAGTCGCCGGCGGACTCCCGCACCGGCGCGAGCAGGGCCGAGAGCCGCTGCAGGTCCTCGGTCGACAGCGCCTCGAGGGCGAAGTCCGAGGAGACCAGGTCGGCGGTTGCGGCCTCGACCAGCGCCCGCCCCGCAGCCGTGATCTCGGCGAGGACGGCGCGGCCGTCCTCCGGGTGGGGACGGCGTACGACGAGGTCCGCGGACTCCAGCCGCCGCACGATCGAGGTGACCGACGTGGGGTGCACCTGGAGCCGCTCCCCCATCTTGCCCAGCGGCAGCGAGCCCCGCGAGGAGAACACCAGCAGCACCAGCGCCTCGTAGCGCGCGAAGGTCAGCCCGTGCGGCTTCAGGATCGCGTCCAGCCGGCCGATCACGAGCTGCTGGACGCGCATCAGCGAGGTCACCGCGTGCATCGCGGGGACGCCGTCCCAGCGCTCGCCCCACTGGCGGGCCGCCTCGTCGATCGGGTCGAACGGCAAGCGGGCACCCGTGGACATGCGGAGCAGACTAGTGCCGCCGGACGAGCGGACCGGTCCGCCGCCCGCTCAGTTGACCCGCGGCCCGCGCAGCCCGGAGCGCTGGACGACCCGCTGGATGGCGAGGTCGCGCTGGTCGGGCTGGCCGACGTACCGGATGTCGCGCAGCCCCTGCTCCTGGGCCGCCGACTCGAAGCAGAAGTGCCCGAAGCCGAGGATCCGGCCGTGCAGCGGCTTCACGACGGTGATGTCGAGGATCCTGCTCAGCGGCATGGTCGCGAGGTTCTGCGAGAGCACCCCGTGCACGCGGAAGACCCGCATGTTGGTGATGACGAAGCGGTCCCGGTGCTCGCGCAGCGCGATCCACGCGGCGTGCAGGAACACCGCGAGGGCCAGCAGCAGCGGCAGCCAGCCGATCTCGACGGGGACGTACGCCGACGAGACCAGCAGCAGCATCCCGAGCACGGTCTCCAGCACCGGCCGCACGAACGCCACCCAGTGGTGGCGCACCTCGTCGACGATGACCTCGCCCTCGTCGCGCAGCAGGTGCTTGCGGATGTCCGGGTCCAAGGCCCGACGCCCCCCGCGGCCCACGCCTCGCCGCCCGCTCAGCGCATCTGGTCGAAGAAGCGGATCAGTCCGGTGAACAGGGAGCTCAGCGCGTCCCAGGACCCGGACCCGAGGGCCTTGGCGGACACGGCGAAGCCGTGCGGGTCGTGGTACATCCAGAAGCCGAGGAACACCACGAGCAGGGTGAGGAACACCTTCTTGCCGTTGATGGCAGATCTCCGTCCGGGGGAAGGCGGGCGACAGGTCCAGACATGTCTAGCAGGGCTAGACCGCCGGCGGGGTGAGGCGCGCCCGGTCCGTGTCGTGCGCCGGCCCGCGGCGGACGCTCCGTCGCCCGGGCTTGCCCGCCCGTTCACCGCGCCGAGGCCGGCCGCTCGCCCGGCCTCCCTACCGTGCCCCCCGTGAGATCCCCGCACACCCGTCCCGGCGTCCTCGGCGCCGTGCTCATCCTCGCCGGCGGCCTCGTGACCGCGACGCTGCCCGCGGACTCCTGGGCTGCCGGGCTCCCGCTGCGCCTCTCGGCGGGCGGGCGGCTGCTCGGCACGGTCACGGTGCTCGTCGGCCTGGCCCTGCTGGCGGCGGCCTGGCTGCGGCTGTGGCGGGCGGCCGTGGCCGGACGGGTCGACGTCGGGGACGTACGCCGGGCCGTCGCCGCCTGGTGCGTCCCGCTGCTGCTGGCGCCGCCGCTGTTCAGCCGCGACGGGTGGAGCTACGTCGCCCAGGGCGAGCTGACCCGGATCGGGCTCTCGCCGTACGTCTGGGGTCCGGGGGTGCTGCACGGGTCGCTCGTCGACGCGGTGGACCCGCGCTGGCTGCCGACCGCGACGCCCTACGGCCCGCTGCCGCTGCTCTGGGGCGCCCTCGCAGCCGACCTGGTCCGCGACCCCTGGCTGCTCGTCGTGGCGCACCGGCTCCTGGCCCTGGCCGGGCTGGTCCTGCTGGCCCGGGCGCTGCCCCGGCTGGCCGGCTGGTCCGGCGCCAGTCCGGCGGCGGTGAGCGCGCTGGTGCTGGGCTGCCCGCTCGTCCTCGCCCACGGGGTCGGCGGGCTCCACAACGACCTGCTGATGGTGGGCCTCGCCGCCACCGCGCTGGTCGTGGCGGCCGAGCGCGGCTGGGTCGCCGGGGCCGTGGTCGGCGGTCTCGCCGCCTCGGTGAAGGTGCCCGGCGGCCTCGTCTGCATCGGCATCGCCGTCCTCACGCTGCCCACCCTCGCTCCGCTCGCCCAACGGGTACGCCGCCTGCTCGGCGTGGCCGCGGTGAGCGGGGCCACCGTGGTGGCGGCGGGCGTGCTCACCGGCGTCGGGACGGGCTGGGTGGAGGCGCTCGGCGTGCCCGGCACGCTGGACAGCGCGCTGTCGGTCACGTCCCTGCTCGGCCACCTGGTGCCGGGCGCGCGGGCGGCCGGCACCGGGCTGGCACTCCTGCTCGTGGCGGCCACCGCACTCGTGGCCCGCACCGGGGACCGTCTCACCGCGCTCCGGGCCACGGCGGCCGCCCTCACGGCCACGGTCGTGCTCAGCCCGGTCGTGCACCCGTGGTACGCCCTGTGGTGCGTGCCGTTCCTCGCCGTTGCCCGCCTCGGCCCGCGCGGCACCGCCCTGCTGGCCTGGGCCTGCCTGGTGCTGGGGGTGGCGGCGCCCCTGGGCTACGTGCCGGCGGGCATCGGCCTGCTGGCCGGCGGGCTCGCCATCACGGGCTGGACCGCCCGGACGACGGCGACGCCTCAGGCAGCGGCGCCCGAGCGCGAGGACGTCACGGGCCGGTAGTGCCGCTCGACGAGCTCCCCGACCACGTGCGCCCAGGTGCGGGACGCGACGGCGCGGCACCCGGCGGTCGCGAGGCGGTCCCGCAGCCCCGGGTCGTCGACGAGCGAGCCGACGGCGGCGGCCAGGGCACCGCGCTCGCGCGGCGCGTAGAGGAGCCCGGTCCGGCCGTGGTCGACCAGGTCGAGCGGACCCCCGGCGGCCGGCGCCACGACGGGCACGCCGCTGGCCTGGGCCTCCTGGACGGTCTGGCAGAAGGTCTCGGCCTCACCGGGGTGGACGAAGACGTCGAGGCTCGCGAACGCGCGGGCCAGCTCCTCGCCACCGAGCATCCCGGTGAAGCGGGCCTCCGGCACGTGCCGCTCCAGCCAGGCCCGCTCCGGCCCGTCGCCCACGACCACGAGGCGGGCGCCCGGCACGGCGGCCACCTCCGCCAGGCGGCGTACCTGCTTCTCGGGCGCGACCCGGCCGACGTACCCGACCAGCGTCTCCCCCGGCCTCGCCCAGGACGCCCGCAGCGACTCGTCGCGACGCGCGGGCGAGAACAGGTCGAGCGAGACCCCGCGCCGCCACAGGTGCACGTCGCGGACGCCCATCGCGCGCAGCTGGTCGTACGACGCGCGAGACGGTGCCAGCGTGCGGTCCGAGCGCCGGTGGATGCGGCCGACCCAGCGCGAGGTGAGCAGGTCCGCGTGCACGCCGTAGTGCCGGGCGAAGCCCGCGATGTCGGTCTGGAACACCGCGACCGTGGGGATCCCGAGGCGCCGTGCGGCGCGGAGCCCGACGGCTCCGAGCGCGACCGGTGAGGCGAGGTGGACCACGTCAGGGCGGAAGTCGGCCAGGGCGCGCTCGACGGCGGCGTCCGGCAGGCCGACCGCGAAGGAGCGGTAGCCCGGCAGCCCGACGGAGCGGACCCGGACGACCGGCGTCCCGTGGTGGTGGGCGGGGCCGGCGCCGGGGGCGACGACCAGGGTCTCGTGGCCGAGCAGCGCGAGCTGCTCGACGACGTGGCGCACGGTGTTGCTGACGCCGTTGACCTGCGGGAGGAAGGACTCGGTGACGATGGCGACGCGCATGCCTCCACGGTCACGAGGGCGGTTGAACGCGTGGTGACGCCGACGTGGGTGTCGTGCGAAGTCCACCCGACCGGCGTCCCCGCCGCGGGGCCGGCTCCTGCACCACCGGGCAGGCATGATCGGGGCATGACGCCCCTCACCTTCGACGTCCCCGGCGGCCCCCTGCACGCCCTGCGCTTCGGCACCGGCGAGCGCACCGTCCTGGCCGTGCACGGCATCAGCGCCTCGGCGATGGCGTGGGCCGCGGTCGCGGCCGCGCTGCCCGCGGACTGGAGCCTGGTCGCGCTCGACCTGCGCGGCCGGGGCGCGTCGCGCGACCTGCCCGGGCCCTACGGGCTCGCGACGCACGCGGACGACGTGGCCACGGCCGCCACCGCCCTGGGCGGGCCGGTCGCGCTCGCCGGGCACTCGATGGGGGCCTACGTCGCGGCGCTGGCCGCGTCCCGCCGGCCCGAGCTGTTCACGACCCTGACCCTGGTCGACGGGGGCGTGCCGCTGGTGCTCCCGGGCGGCGTGGACCCCGACGAGGTCCTGGCCGCCACGCTCGGCCCGGCGCTGGAGCGGCTGCACACGACGTACCCCTCGGTCGAGGCGTACCTCGACTTCTACCGCGCCCACCCCGCGCTCGGCCCCAGCTGGGACGAGACCATCGCCGACTACGTCCGCTACGACGTGCTCGAGACGCCGGCGGGCGTGCGCTCCCGGGCGCTCGAGGAGGCCGTGCGCGCGGACGGTCGCGACCTGCTCGTCTCGGCCGACGTGCTCGACGCGGCGCTGCGGGCCGTGCCGGTCCCGGCCTCGCTGCTCGTCGCCCCGGCCGGGATGTTCGGCCAGCCGCCGGGGCTGCTCCCCGCCGAGGCGGTCCAGCGGTACGACGACGAGCTGGCCGGCCTGCGCGTGGAGACCGTGCCGGGCACGAACCACTACACGATCCTGTTCGACCCCGCGGCTGCGCGCCGGGTGGCCGAGGAGGTCAGTCGGTGAAGGCGTCGAGCAGCACGTCGGCGGCCGTATAGGGGTCGGACTCCCCCGCGCCAACGGACTCGGCGAGCTCGTCGAGCTCGGAGCGCCCGTGCACGTCGCCCCAGCGCGCCCGCAGGGCGGTGACCGCGATCGCCTCGATCTCGTCGCGGGCACGCCGGGTGCGACGCTTGCGCAGCTCGCCGGAGGTCTCGAGCCACGCGAAGTGCTCGTCGATGGCGGCCACGACCTCGTCGACGCCGTCGCCCTTCTGGGCGACCGTCTTGATGATCGGCGGCTTCCACGAGCCCTCGGGCCGCTCGGCCAGTGCCAGCATCGAGCGCAGGTCGCGGCGGACCTGGTCGGCGCCGTCGCGGTCGGCCTTGTTGACGACGTAGAGGTCCCCGATCTCGAGGATGCCGGCCTTCGCGGCCTGGATCCCGTCCCCCATGCCGGGGGCGATCAGCACCAGCGTGGTGTCGGCGAGGCCCGCGACCTCGACCTCGCTCTGGCCGACGCCGACAGTCTCGATGAGGATCACGTCGCAGCCGGCCGCGTCGAGGACGCGCAGCGCCTGCGGCGTGGTCCACGCGAGGCCGCCCAGGTGGCCGCGCGAGGCCATCGAGCGGATGTAGACCTCACGGTCCAGGGCGTGGTCCTGCATCCGCACCCGGTCACCGAGCAGGGCCCCGCCGGAGAACGGCGAGGACGGGTCGACCGCGAGGATCCCCACGCGCTTGCCGGCCTTGCGCAGCTCGGTCACGAGCGCGCTCGTGGACGTCGACTTGCCGACGCCCGGCGAGCCGGTGATCCCGATGATCTGAGCGTGCCCCGCGTGCGGGGCGAGCGCCTTCATGACCTCGCGCAGCAGCGGCGACTCGTCCTCCACGAGGGAGATCAGCCGCGCCACCGCGCGGGCGTCCCCCTCGCGGGCCCGACCGACCAGGTCGGGGACCGACGCCGTGGAGCGGCGCCGGCCGCCGCGGGCCGCGGCCGTGCCGGACCCCTCGTCAGACAGCGGGAACTCGCACGATCAGCGCGTCACCCTGACCGCCGCCGCCGCAGAGGGCGGCCGCACCGGTGCCGCCGCCGCGGCGCTGGAGCTCGAGGGCGAGGTGCAGGACCACGCGGGTGCCGGACATGCCGACCGGGTGGCCGAGCGCGATCGCGCCGCCGTTGACATTGACCTGGTCGTCGGAGATGCCGAGCTGGCGAGCCGACTCGATGCCGACGGCCGCGAACGCCTCGTTGAGCTCGAAGAGGTCGATGTCGGACACGGCGATGCCGTCCTTCTCGGCGGCCTTGGCGATCGCGTTGGCCGGCTGCAGCTGCAGCGAGGAGTCGGGGCCGGCGACCTGGCCGTGCGCACCGATCTCGGCGAGCCAGGTGAGACCGAGCTCCTCGGCCTTGGCCTTGCTCATCACGACGACGGCGGCGGCGCCGTCGGAGATCTGGGAGGCGGAGCCGGCCGTGATCGTGCCGTCCTTGCTGAAGGCCGGACGCAGCTTGCCGAGCGACTCGGCGGTGGTGTCGCCGCGCACGCCCTCGTCGGCGGAGACGACGACCGGGTCGCCCTTGCGCTGCGGGATCTCGACCGGGACGACCTCGTCGTCGAAGACGCCGTTCTTCCAGGCCTCGGCCGCGCGCTGGTGCGAGCGGGCGGAGAACTCGTCCTGCTCCTCGCGGGTCAGCTTCGTGCCGGCGGCGTTGTAGTCCTCGGTGAGGCCACCCATCGCCTGGCTGGTCAGCTGGTCGTAGAGCGCGTCGTAGGCCATCGAGTCGACCAGCGCGGTGTCGCCGTACTTGAAGCCCTCGCGGGACTTCGGCAGCAGGTGCGGGGCGTTCGTCATCGACTCCATGCCGCCGGCGACGACGATCTCGGCCTCACCGGTCTTGACCATCTGGCTGGCCAGCGCGATCGCGTTGAGGCCCGAGAGGCACACCTTGTTGATGGTGATGGAGGGGACGTTCATCGGCAGGCCCGCGGCGATGCCGGCGGAGCGGGCGGGGTTCTGGCCCGCGCCGGCCAGGATGACCTGGCCCATGATCAGGTAGTCGACCTGGTCGGCGCTGACGCCGGCCTTGTCGAGGGCGCCCTTGATGGCCACGCCGCCCAGGTCGGCCGCGGAGAGGCTCTTGAGGCCGCCGAGCAGGCGGCCGATCGGGGTGCGAGCCCCTGCGACGATCACGGTTTCGGTCATGAGGTGCCTCCACGGAGCTGTTGCTGGGCCGGTACTGGGCTGGTGCTGATCTGATGCTGATCTGATGCTGGGCTGGTGCTGGTCTGGTCGAGCCGGCGCCGTCCGGCGCCCTCCCGGGGACGATACCCACCGGCGCGGACCCCGGGCGAGGGTGTCCCGCCCCCTGCGGTGAGGAACATGTCACAAGCCGGTGCGGGCCCGGCTCCCGTCGTACGACGATGTGCCGCATGAGCGAGACCCTGATCCCCGAGCACCTGTTCACCGCGATCGACCACGTCGGCATGGCGGTCCCCGACCTCGACGAGGCGATCGCCTTCTACCGCGACACCTTCGGCATGACGCTGGCCCACCAGGAGACCAACGAGGAGCAGGGCGTCCGCGAGGCGATGATGGCCGTCGGCGACTCCACCTCCTGCGTGCAGCTGCTGGCCCCGATCGACGAGACCTCGACGATCGCGAAGTTCATCGGCCGCAACGGCCCCGGCTGCCAGCAGGTCGCCTACCGCGTCACGGACGTCGAGCAGGTCAGCGCGATCCTGCGCGAACGCGGGCTGCGGATGCTCTACGACGAGCCCCGCCGCGGGACCTCGGACTCGCGGATCAACTTCGTGCACCCGAAGGACGCCGGCGGCGTCCTGGTGGAGCTGGTCCAGCCCGCCGGCGCCGCGAAGTAGGTCACACCGGGTATCCACAGCGGTTACCCACCAGTAATCTTCGGCGCATCGCCCCCGACCCCAGGAGCAGAACGTGCAGAACATCCTCGACGCGATCCAGGCCGGCGACGCCGCGCCCCAGGACTTCGCGAGCCTCGACCTCCCCGAGTCCTACCGCGCCGTCACGGTGCACAAGGACGAGGCCGACATGTTCGAGGGCATCGCCTCGAAGGACAAGGACCCCCGCAAGTCCCTCCACGTCGAGGACGTCGCGCTCCCCGAGCTCGGCCCCGGCGAGGCGCTCGTCGCGGTGATGGCCTCGGCCATCAACTACAACACCGTCTGGACCTCGATCTTCGAGCCGGTCTCGACCTTCGGCTTCCTGGAGCGGTACGGCCGCCTCTCCGAGCTCACCAAGCGCCACGACCTGCCCTACCACGTGGTCGGCTCCGACCTCGCGGGCGTCGTGCTGCGCACCGGCCCCGGCGTCACCAAGTGGAAGCCCGGCACCGAGGTCGTCGCGCACTGCCTCTCGGTCGAGCTCGAGGACCCGGACGGCCACGACGACACGATGCTCGACCCGCAGCAGCGGATCTGGGGCTTCGAGACGAACTTCGGCGGCCTCGCCCACGTGGCGCTGGTCAAGTCCAACCAGCTGATGCCCAAGCCCGCGCACCTGACCTGGGAGGAGGCCGCCTCCCCCGGGCTCGTCAACTGCACGGCGTACCGCCAGCTCGTCAGCAAGAACGGCGGCGACATGAAGCAGGGCGACAACGTCCTGATCTGGGGCGCCTCCGGCGGCCTGGGCGGCTTCGCGACGCAGTACGCCCTCAACGGCGGCGCCACCCCGGTCTGCGTGGTCTCCAACGAGGAGAAGGCGAAGATCGCGCGCTCGATGGGCGCGGAGCTGATCATCAACCGCTCCGAGGAGGGCTACAAGTTCTGGAAGGACGAGCACACCCAGGACCCCAAGGAGTGGAAGCGCTTCGGCGCGAAGATCCGCGAGCTCACCGGCGGTGAGGACATCGACATCGTCTTCGAGCACCCGGGTCGCGAGACCTTCGGCGCCTCGGTCTACGTCACCCGCAAGGGCGGCACCATCACCACCTGCGCCTCCACCAGCGGCTACATGCACGAGTACGACAACCGCTACCTGTGGATGAACCTCAAGCGGATCATCTCCTCGCACTTCGCCAACTACCGCGAGTCGTGGGAGGCCAACCGCCTGATCGCCAAGGGCATGATCCACCCGACGCTCTCGCGGACCTACAGCCTCGACGAGGTGGGCCAGGCCGCGCTGGACGTCCACCAGAACGCCCACCAGGGCAAGGTCGGCGTCCTCTGCCTGGCCCCCGAGGAGGGCCTCGGCGTCCGCAACCACGAGATGCGCGAGCAGCACCTGGACGCGATCAACCGCTTCCGCGGGGTCTGAGACCCACCTCACCCGCCCCATCCGCCCCGGCCCGCGATTCGTCCGCGAGCCGGGGTGGGTCATTTGCGGGGTATCGGGGAGACTGGTCGGGACGCACACCGACACGGGAAGAGGTACTGCCGACCATGAGCAACCAGGGTCTGTCCATCTTCGACAACGAGCCGGAAGGCACCGACACGCCTGCCGATGACGAGGCGACCCAGGTGATCCCCGTGACGAGCCGCAAGCCGGCCCCCGGAGACGCCCAGCGCACCCAGGAGAGCCCCGTGGTGCCGCCGCCCGCGGCCGCCGCGAAGCCCGCCCCGGTCATCCCCCCGGCCGCGCGCCCGGCCGCCCAGCGCCCCGCTCCCACCGACGCCATGCAGCGGATGGTCCCGCCGGCCGCCGGCTTCCCGGTGGTGCGGCGCAACGGCTACGACAAGGACGCCGTCGACGCGCAGGTCCGCCAGCTCGTGACCGAGAAGTCCGGCCTCTCCGCGAGCCTGACCGAGTCCGAGAAGCGCGTGCTGGAGCTCGAGGCCCAGCTCGAGAGCGCCCGCACGGAGCTCGAGGAGAACAAGAACCCGTCGTACGCCGGCCTGGGCGGCCGCGCCAGCGCGATGCTCCGCCTCGCCGAGGAGGAGGCCACCGACGTGCGCGCCATCGCCGAGCGCGACGCCAAGGAGATCCGCGAGCAGGCCGTGCGCGACGCCAAGGCGATCCGGGCCGACGCGTCCCGCGAGGCCGAGGACATGCGGATGGTCCAGCTCAAGGAGCTCGACGAGACCCGCGCCCGGCTGCTGGCCGACGCCGAGCAGGAGAAGGCCCTGGCCACCGGCGAGGCCGAGGACATCCTGGCCGCCGCCCGCCGCGAGGCCGACCAGGTCCGCCTGGCCGCCCAGCAGGAGACCAACGAGGCGCGGACCTCGGCCAAGCGCGAGTCCGAGCAGCTGCGTGCCGCCGCGGACCGCGAGGTCCAGGAGGCCCGCCGCACCCTCGCCGTCGAGAAGGAGCGCCTCGCCCGCGAGGCCACCGACCACCACAGCAGCGCCACCGCCGAGACCAAGCGCCTCGTCGAGGAGGCCGAGCAGCGTGCGGCCGCCGCCGAGCAGCGGGCCCGCGAGGCCACGCAGCAGGCGACCCAGCACCGCCAGCAGTCGGCGTCCGAGTCCGAGGCCCTGCTCACCCGCGCCCGCCGCGAGGCCGAGCAGATCGTCGCCTCCGCACGGACCCAGGCCGACTCGATCACCGCGTCCGGCAACGCCGAGGCCGAGCGCCAGCTCGCCAGCGTCCGGGCCGAGCTCGGCCGGATGACCAAGCGCCGCGACGCGATCTCGGCCCAGCTCGCCTCCCTGCGCGACGTGGTGTCCGGCTTCGGCGACGACGACGAGGACGACGAGGCCACCAGTTGAGCAAGGACCCGACGCCCGAGGTCGAGAAGGCGGAAGAAGCAGCCGAGCGGGCCGAGGACGCCGCGGAACGCGCCGAGACGGCGGCCGAGGTCGCCGAGGAGGCCGTCGCGTTCGACGAGGAGTTCCTCATCCCCGAGGAGACGCCCCACGTCGAGCCCGGTCCGCCGCTCTCCCCGCACTCGCCCTTCTACGTCGGGTTCTTCGGCGCCGTCGGCGCCCTGCTCGCGATCTGGCTCGGCCACCAGGTGCTGGTCGTCAGCTCGACGATCATCCTGATCGTGGTGGCGGCGTTCCTCGCCGTCGGCCTCAACCCGCTCGTCGAGTTCTTCATGCGGCGCGGGCTGAAGCGGTCGTGGTCGGTCGTGGTCGTCATCGCGCTGGTCGTGGTGGCGCTCGCGCTCTTCCTCGTCGCGATCGTCCCGGTCATCAGCGACCAGGTCACGCAGCTGGCCAAGAACGCCCCCACCTGGCTCGACCAGCTCCAGCACAACTCGCAGGTCGAGAAGCTCGACGAGCAGTACGACATCATCGCCAAGGCCAAGCAGTACATCGCCGACGGCAACTTCGCCTCGGCCGCCTTCGGCGGGGTCCTCGGCATCGGCATCGCGGTGCTGGGCGCGCTGTTCAACGCGTTCATCATCACCGTGCTGACGCTGTACTTCCTCTCGTCGCTGCCGAAGACCAAGGCCGCGATGTACCGCCTCGCCCCCGCCAGCCGCCGCCCGCGGGTCAGCCTCCTCGGCGACCAGATCCTCTCCAACGTCGGGTCCTACGTCTCGGGCGCCTTCATCGTCGCCGTGGCCGCGGGCCTCTCGTCGCTGGTGTTCCTGTTCGTCGTGGGCCTCGGCGAGTACGCCGTCGCGCTGGCCTTCGTGGTCGCGCTCCTCGACGTGATCCCGATGATCGGCGCCACCATCGGCGCGGTCATCGTCGTGGCGATCGGCTTCGCGACCGACCCGAAGATCGGCGTCGCCTGCCTGATCTTCTACGTGATCTACCAGCAGGTCGAGAACTACGTGATCTACCCCCGCGTGATGTCCCGCTCTGTCGACATCCCCGGTGCGGTCATCGTGATCGCCGCCCTCGTCGGCGCCGGCCTGCTCGGCGTCGTCGGCGCCCTGCTCGCGATCCCCACGGCGGCGGCGATCCTGCTGCTGACCAAGGAGGTCTTCATCGCGCGGCAGGACGACCGCTAGTCCGGCCGACCCGCCGCTTGCAACGCCCGGTTGTCGCATCTGGGGACCCGTTCGAACGGGCCCCCAGAGCCCATAACCGGGCGTTACAAGCTCCGTGCCGGATCAGGCGGGGATCAGGCGGGGGTCGCCGTCGGCGCCAGCGGCGGCACCGGCGTGATGGTCCGCTCCCCGAGCTTGACCGCGACGACGCCGGCCAGGACGAGCAGCCCGCCGACGAGCTGGGCGACGCCTGGCAGCTCGTCGAGCAGCAGCCAGGCGAAGCCGACCCCGGCCAGCACCTCGAGCAGCGCCACGAACGACGCGAGCCGCGAGCCGAGCCGCCGCCCCGCGGCGATCCCGGAGGTGTAGGAGATCGCCGCCGTCACGATGCCGAGCACCAGCAGCGGCACCCACCAGACGACCGTCGTGCCGGAGTAGGTGACGTCGGCGCGCGAGGTGTCCATCGCCAGCAGCCCCACGAGGCCGAGCAGGCCGAGCACGACGGCGCCGACCACGAGGCCGCCGGCCGCCAGCACCATCGGCGGCAGACCGTTGCTCTCGTCGGCGGAGATGACGAAGTACGTCGCCGCGCCGACCATCGCGGCCAGCGCCCAGGCCACGCCGACCACGCTCAGGTCCGCGCCGGACAGCAGGTCGAGGACGAGGACCAGCCCGAGGGCGGCCAGGCCGGCCCCGACCAGGGTGAGAGCGCCGGGCCGCTGCCCGTGCCGCAGCCACAGCCACACGACCACGGCGGCGGGAGCGGTGTACTCGATGAGCAGCGCGGGACCGACCTGCATGTGCGAGACGGCCGAGAAGTAGCAGAACTGGGCGCCGGCGACCGCCAGCACGCCGTACACCGCGATCAGGCCGGCGTTGCGCCGCAGCAGGTGCCAGCGGCCGCGGAGCGCGCGGATCCCGAACGGCAGCACGACCAGCGCCGCCACTCCGACGCGGACCAGCACGGTGGCGCCGGGGCTCCAGCCGGTGTCGAGCAGGCCGCGGGCCAGCGCCCCGGACAGTCCGAACGTCGAGGCGGACAGGATCGCGAACGCGAGCCCGCTGACGAGGCGCGAGCCCCCGGGCACGAGCGGCGTCGTCACGTCATCAGTCATCGCCGTCATGGTCGATGACACTACGGAGCGGTGCGGTAACCTGTCAACATGGTTTTCGCCCATGACACCGAGATGTCGCTGCTGGCCGCCGCCACGCTGGTCAACTCCGCGTGCGACCCGGACACGCTGGAGACCCTCGAGGAGCTCGACGCGTTCTACGCGGAGTTCGAGTACGCCGGCCGCCGCGACCACGACCAGGCCGAGCTCGACGCCGTACGCCGCCTGCGACCCGCCCTGCGCGAGCTGCTCACCAGCGACCGCGACCGGGCCGTCGAGCTGGTCAACGCGATGCTGCTCGAGGGCCGCGCCCTCCCCCAGCTGATGCGCCACGACAGCTGGGACTGGCACCTGCACGCGGTCTCCCAGGACGCCCCGCTCGCAACCCGGATCCTCATCGAGACCGCCATGGCGATGATCGACGTGATCCGCGCCGACGAGATGTCGCGGCTGGGCCTGTGCGCCGACGACACCTGCGGCGGCGTGGTCCTCGACCTGTCCCGCAACCGGTCGCGACGCTTCTGCTCCACCTCCTGCGGCAACCGCAACGCGGTCGCGGCCTACCGCGCCCGCCAGGCCGCCGACACCCCGGCCTGACCGCCCTCCTGCCAGGCCCCGTTCGGCCAGCCGCGACGGCTGCCGGGACCTAGACTCCGCCCATGACCTCGGGGACGACGGACGACCAGGCGCTGCGGGCGCGCCCGCGGCTCGCGCCGCTCGCCCCGCTCACCTGGGAGCACCAGCGCCGCAGCGGCTGGAGCTGGCTGCGCCTCGTCGTGGTCGTCGGCTGGCTGGTGTTCGGGGCCGGCTACGCCGTCACGGTCGAGCACCCGGGCTCGTACGACGACCTCGTGTCCCGGGTGTCCGCCGGCGACGTGCAGCAGGTGACGGTCCGTGGCGACGCCTACGACGAGGCCGGGGGCGGACGCACGACGGTCGAGGTGGCCTGGCGCGACGGCGTGCTCCGCCGCGTCGCGACGGTGCTCCAGGTGCCCCCTGCGCGGCTGGCGCGGGGTCCGGTCACACCGCCGAGCGGGACGAGCGTGGTCAGCGGCAAGGTCATCACGCAGCTGACCGGGCTCCAGCCGGGGCTCGACGTCACCCGGGCCGAGCAGGTCCACCGGTCGGGCTGGACGATCTTCGGCCTGCCGATGACCTCGTGGTGGCGCTGGGTCGGCCTGGGCCTGGCCCTGGCGACGCTGTGGCTGCTGGTGTCGGGCCCGGAGCCGTGGCGCGGCACCCGCTGGGCGTGGTTCTGGCTGATGTTCCTCGGCTCCCCGGTCGGGCTCGCGGCCTTCCTGGTGCTCGCCGGCCCCCCGCTCAGCCCGCGGAGCCACCGCCGGATCACGGGCGGCTGGGCGTTCCTGCTCGCCCTGCTCATCGGCAGCGTCACGCAGTCCTGAGAGCCCGCCCGGGCCTCAGGCCAGGAACCGCTTCAGCACCTCACCGAATACCTCGGGCTGCTCGGAGTGCACCCAGTGGCCGGCGCCCTTGATCGTCACCCTGCGGTTGCGCGGGAACCACCGGTCCATCGCGGCGGCGTACTCGCCCGTGACGTAGTCGGACGTCTGCCCCGCCACCCACAGCACCGGGCCGTCGTACGTCGTCCCGGGCTCGAGCCGGTCCTCGGGCCAGCCTCCGAGGCGCTCCAGGTCGCGGCCGAGCACCGCGAGGTTGGGCTGCCAGGACCAGCCCTCGTCGTGGTGGCGCAGGTTCTGCAGCAGGAAGCTGCGCACGACCGGGTTCGGCACCGCCTCGGTCAGGGCGGCGTCCGCGTCCGCCCGCCGCTCGAGCGCGCCGAGGTCCAGCCCCTGCATCGCGGCGATGTAGCCGGCGAACTCGGAGGTGTGGCGGTAGGTCACCGGCGAGACGTCCACGACGCACAGCCGCTCGACCAGGGCGGGGTGCCGCAGCGCCACGAGCATCGCGATCTTGCCGCCCATCGAGTGCCCGACGAGCGCGACCGGGTCGTCGTCGGCCAGCAGGTCCGCCACCTGGTCGGCGGCCCGGACGTAGTCGAACTCGTCGTTCCACGCCGAGCGCCCGTGGTCGGGCATGTCGACGAGCAGCACCCGGTGGTCGACGGCGAGCTCCTTGCCGATCCGGGTCCAGTTCTTGCCCTGCCCGAAGAGGCCGTGGCAGAAGACCACCCGGGGCCCGGACTCCCCCAGCGAGGTCGTGTGCAGGCCGGCGGCGCGGGGCGGGGTGGGCATGTCCCGAGGCTACCGAGCGGCGCGGGGACGGCCGGCACCCGCGGTCAGCACCAGCGGCGCACCCCGTGCGGGCTGAGCGGGACGTCGCGACGGACCACGGCGATCTCGTCCGCGACCGTGCGGCACGCGCGACGGAAGTCCTTGCGGGTGTACTCCACCGCGAGCACGTGGCGGCCGTAGTGCTCGACGTAGCTGCCGCACTCACGCCAATGCGCGCACTCCTCGGCGATCGCGAAGTCGAAGCCGACGGTGGTGCCGTCCCACTGCGCCATGTTCTTCTGCGCCACGGCCAGGCCGGCCCGGTGCGCGCGGCGCACCAGCAGGGCGGCGTACTTCTTCGTCTGGGTCCGGGAGATCAGGCCGTGGCTGCGGGAGTAGGAGTCGAGGTTGTCGAGCTCCACGCCCGCGAACCCGTCGTCGGCACAGCCGGCGACCCAGCGCCCCACGATCCGGGCCAGGGCGCGGCGCTTGGCGGGCGTCCGGAGGTCGAGCACCCACTCGCCCCAACCCTCGTCGACGACGGCCCGGCCGTCATCCTTGAGCACCAGGTCCCAGTGCTGCTCGCGCCAGAAGTCCTTCTCGTCCTCCTGCGTCTGGAAGCCGTTGACGTAGCAGACGTTGTAGAGCCCGTCGGCCGGTGCGGCGCCGCGGTCGCGCACCTCGATGCCCACGCGGTCGGGCACCGGACGGTTGCCGCCCAGCTGGTAGTCGAAGTCCGTGCCGACCGGCGGCAGCGTCGGATCGACGGCGTACGCCGGGGCCGCGGCGAGCCCGCTCCCGAGCAGGACGAGCGCGACGAGGCGCGCGGCGAACCGGGCTGGACGTCTCATGGGGAGAACGTAACCCGCGCGGGCGGCCCGGCGTTGTCAGGTCACGACCTCCGAAGGGACCTCCTCCATGTCGCACCTCCGCACCCGGCTCCTCGCGCTCACCTGCGCCGCGGCAGCCGTGCTCTCGACGGCCGGCATCACCACCGCCGGCCCGGCCACCGCCGCCGGCACCGTCGCCGCGTCGGGCAGCTCGCTCGACGTCCTCCGTGCCACGCGCCCGGGGCTCGACCGCCTCCTGTCGTCCGGCACCCCGACCGGCCGGGGGATCGTCGAGCTCGACGCCGTTCCCACGGCCGCGCAGGTCGACCGCCTCGAGGCGCTCGGCCTGACGGTGCAGCCGATGCACCGCCTCCCGCTCGCGCTGGTCCAGGGCTCCGTCGCCCAGATCGCGAGCGCCGTGACGCAGGGCATCGGGACCGACGTGTACCCCGACGAGGTCCTGCAGTACACCGACACCGCGTCCTCCGACGCCATGTCCTCCACCCTCGGTGCGGCGAAGGGGCTGCGGGCCCAGGGCCTCACCGGCAAGGGCACCACCGTCGGGGTCATCGACTCCGGCTGCGACGGGACCCACCCGGACCTGGCCGACCACGTGAAGCACAACATCACGCTCTACAGCCCGGAGTACGCCAACCAGGGCACCGACCCGACGCTGGTCGTCCCGATCGACCAGGGCCCCTACAACAACACCGACCTGGGCAGCGGGCACGGCACCCACGTCGCCGGCATCATCGCCGCCGACGGCACCACGAGCCCCGACCACCTCGGCGTGGCCCCCGACGCCGAGCTCGCCTGCTTCTCGATCGGCGCGGTCATCACCACGACGGCCGTGGTCACCGGCTTCGACTACATCCTCGACCAGCCGAAGCTGCTCGGCATCGACGTCATCAACAACTCGTGGGGCAACAGCTTCCGCCAGTTCGACCCGCGCGACCCGGTCAACGTCGCCACGAAGGCCGTGGCCGACAAGGGCGTGGTCGTGGTCTTCGCCGCCGGCAACTCCGGCTCCGCGAACGGCGAGGCCAGCGTCAGCCCCTTCAACCAGGCGCCCTGGGTCGTCTCGGTGGCCGCGGGCTCGCTGAAGCGCGAGCGCGCCGACTTCTCCTCCAACGGCCTCGAGGTCGACAACGGCCGCGCCGTCCCGATCGGCGCCGGCGGCCACACGGTCCTGCTGGGCGACCGGGTCGGCAACACCCAGCCCGACCTGATGGCCCCCGGCGCCGACATCTCGTCGACCTGTGACAGCACCGGCAGCGTGATCGGGCCGTGCGGCCCGGGCGAGAACGCCACCGCGTCCGGCACCTCGATGGCCGCCCCGCACATCGCCGGGGCCGCCGCCGTACTCCTCCAGGCGAACCGGAAGCTGGGGGTGCGCCAGGTCCAGGACGCGCTGACGGCGACCGCCTCCCCCGTGCGCTCCGGATCCGGGGCCCTGACGGGCTGGCAGGTCGGCTACGGCCACGTCAACCTCGACAAGGCCGTCGCGCTGGTGCGCCGCGACTCGTGGCGTACGGCGCTCACGACCCGGTCGCGGAAGGCCGACCGCCGCGTGCTCGGCCAGGACGCCTGGGCGGTCACCCGCGCGGACCTCTGGCAGGAGGACGCCCCCGCCGCCACGGTCGGTGGCTCGTACACCGCCACGCACCGCGTCCGCGTGAAGCGCGGCACCGACGCCCTCAAGGTCGCTCTCGTCTACCCGACCCCCGGCACGGCGGCCAACCTCGCCGGCTTCACCGCGACAGTCACCGACGCCGCCGGCAAGCAGGTCGGCGTCACGACGACCGACGTGCTCTACACGAGCGGCATCGCGCACGTCCTGGTCAAGGGCGTCCGGGCCGGCACCTACACGATCACCGTCACCGGTGACTACGCCGCCAGCGACCCCGACACGGTCGACAGCGACTCGGTCAACGGCCGCGTGGTGTTCCTCCAGGCGGCCCAGCTGGTCCGCGACTGAGACGTCGCCGTCGCGAGCGGCGAACGACGACGGCCCGCCACCCCGGCTGGGGGTGGCGGGCCGTGCGTGCTCGCGGGGGCGGGGGCTGGCGCCCACCACCCTCAGAAGTCGAAGCCGTCGAACCCGTCGAACATGTCGCCGACACCGTCGCCGATCGAGCCGAGCCCGTCGCCGATGCCGTCGCCCAGGGCTCCGATGCCGTCGCCGAGCGCGTCGAAGCCGCCCAGGCCGCCGAACATCATCCCCATGAACATCATGTCCATGACGCCGAAGCGGCCGAAGTAGCCGCTGGCGTACGGCGCGTACGCCGGCCCGCCCTGCCAGTAGGGCACCCGCTGGGCGCCGACCATCACCTTGCGGATGTCGGGGTCGGCACCCGCGCGGACCCGCTCGGCGTCCAGCGCACAGGCCGGGACGTCGCGGGTGGCGCCACCGGGCGGCGCGTAGGGCACGTCCTCGACCGAGAGCCCGTGCCGCGGGTCGAAGAAGCACGGCGGCCGACGCGTCGGCAGCGGCTCGTGGGCGACCCGGGCCCGCACGCAGGCGATGGCGTAGCGGCCGTCCTCCAGGATCTCGGTGACGTGCTTGAGGTCCTCCGGGCGGGCGATGGCGTCACCGGCGGTCTTCGCGGCCTCGTAGGCGTCCAGGGCCCGCTGGTAGTCGGCGTTCGCGCCCGCGTCGAGGTCGTGGCCGGCCAGCTCGCCGTCGAGCGACTGGAGCTCCACGCCGAGCGCGGTGATGTCCTCGAAGGCGAACTTCTTGACCGGCTCGAGCTCGGCCGTGCGCCGCTCCAGCTCCCGCTGCTTGCCGTTGCGCGACGACACGAACACCGCGACGCCGATCGCGACCAGGAGGAGCAGCAGCACGTATCCCATGGCCTCAGGGTACGGCGCGGGCGAAACGTCCGGCGAGCTCCGCGACGGCCTCGCGGAGCTCCGGCGGCTCCTGCACCTCGAAGTCCCAGCCGAGCATCCCGACGTGCAGCGCCAGGGAGTAGAGGCTCGCGGAGCCGGCCAGCAGCAGGCAGGTCCGCTCGTCGACCTCCTCGACCGTCGCGCTGCCGACCGTGGTCCGCTCGCGCACCTCGGCGGCGGGCGCGTGGACCAGCACCCGCGCCTGGTGGGGGTACGCCGCCACGGTGACCGCTCGCTGGACGTACTCCGCCGGGTCGGGGCTCTCGCGGCGGGTGAAGCGCCAGGTGCCGGCCCGGACCTCGCTCATCCGGTCCAGCCGGAACGACCTCCAGTCGTCGCGCTCGAGGTCGTAGGCGAGGAGGTACCACCGCCGTCCGGTGGCGACGAGCTGGTAGGGCTCGACCCGGCGCTCGGTGCGCTCGCCCCGGAGCGCGACGTAGCCGAACTCCACGCGCACGGTGTCCCGGCACGCCCGGGCCAGCCCCAGCAGCGCATCGGCGTCGACCTCCACGCGGCCACCGTCGAGCGTCACGATCGCGTCGTGGATCGCGCGGATCTCGCCGCGCAGCCGCGCGGGCAGCACCTGGTCGAGCTTCGCCAGCGTCCGCACCGCCGCCTCGCTCGCGCCGGCCACCGTGCCGCCCGCCGCGAGCCGCAGGGCGACGGCCGTGGCAATCGCCTCCTCGTCGTCGAGCAGCAGCGGCGGCAGCGCCCGGCCGGCCCCGAGCTGGTAGCCCCCGCCCGAGCCCTGCGTGGCGTTCACGGGGTAGCCCAGCGCCCGCAGCCGCTCCACGTCGCGCCGGATGCTCCGCGTCGTCACGCCCAGCCGCTCGGCCAGCTCGGTCCCCGTCCACACGGGTCGCCGCTGCAGCATTGCGAGCAGCTGCAGCACCCGCTCGGTGGTCCCGGTCCCCTGGTCCATGGGCCCACGGTGCCACACCTAGCGGACAGAACCTGTCCTAGTTGATCCGCAGACTGGTGGCATGACGACGAACCCCACCGCCACACCGGGCTGGAACGAGCTCCTCCTCGACCAGCTCACCTTCCACTGGGAGCACGCGCTGCGACCCCGCCTCGAGGGCCTCACCGACGACGAGTACCTCTGGGAGCCGGCCGACGGCGCCTGGAGCATCCGGCCCCGCGGGACCAGCACCTCGCCGGCCCCGATCGGCGTCGGCGCCTTCGAGAGGGACGATGCTCCCGACGACCCCGACCCGGCACCGGTCACCACGATCGCGTGGCGGCTGGCGCACATCACCGTCGAGGTGCTGGCCATGCGCAGCGCCTCGCACTTCGGGCGCGAGGCGACCGACTACGAGTCGTGGGCGTACGCCGGCACCGCCGCCGAGGCGCTCGCGCAGCTCGACCGCGAGGTCGACACCTGGCGCGCCGGTGTCCTCGCGCTCGGCGAGGACGGGCTCGCCCGGCCCTGCGGCCCGGCCGAGGGGCCGTTCGGCGACCTGCCGATGGCCGCGCTCGTCCTGCACATCCACCGCGAGGTGATCCACCACGGTGCGGAGATCTGCCTGCTCCGCGACCTGTACGCCCACCGCTTCCCCAGCACCCCCACCACCGACCCGAAGGACGCCTGACTTGCCCGCACAAGCCCCGCCCGTAGCCGACGAGCGCTCCGCCCTGGCCGCCTACCTCGTCCAGCAGCAGGACGCCTTCCGCGCCGCGATCTTCGGCCTGACCGACGAGCAGGCGGGCACGGCCTCGGTCGCCCCCAGCACGCTGACGGTCGGCTCGCTGCTCAAGCACGTGACCCAGACCCAGGACGGTTGGCTGCAGCGGGTGCTGGCGGCGCCCGGCCGCCCGGACGACACCCGCACCATGGAGGAGCAGTACGCCGCCCACCAGGACGGCTGGACCTGGCACGACCACGACACCGTGAAGGCCGCGCTGGCGGCGTACGACGAGGTCTGCGCGCAGGTGCAGGCGGCGGTCGCCGAGCGCGACCTGGACACGCCCGTGCCGGTGCCACCGGCGCCGTGGAACCCCACCGACATCGACGCGTGGTCGGTGCGGTGGGTGTGGTTCCACCTCATCGAGGAGCTGGCCCGGCACGCGGGGCACGCCGACCTGGTCCGCGAGGCGGTCGACGGCGCGACGATGTACGAGCTGGTCGCCGGCCGGGAGGGCTGGCCGGAGACCGACTGGCTGAAGCCCTGGCGGCCGGCCGACTAGCGGGGCGACCGGCCGGCGCGGCGGCGGTTCAGACCGCCGCCAGCGTCCCCTCGTCGGTGCGCTGCACGAGCCCGTCGGCGACGGCGAGGGCGACGGCGCGCTCGAAGCGGCCGGCCTCCCAGAACTCCGCGCCGAGGGCCTCGCCCAGGGCCTCGGGCGTGAGCGGCCCGCGCGACTCGAGCGCCCGGACGATCTGGCCCATCTCGTGGAAGGTGTGGCGGTCGCGACGGTCCGTCGACGGGGACGGGGGCGGCATCGGCATGGTGGCTCTCCTCTGCGTGGGGGGGGGTCAGGCCGGCTGGGGCGTCTTGCGCCCGCCGGGCTCGTCGGCGTCCTCGGCGGTCAGCGGCGCGGCGATGCTCTCGAGCGACTGGCCCTCGGCCTTGACGCCGAGGAACGCCGCCACGATGCCGCCGGCGACCATCAGCGCGGCGCCGAGGAAGTAGCCCGGTGCGAGCCCGGTGATGTCACCGCTGGCGGACGCGTCGTCGATCAGCTTGCCGAACAGCAGCGGGCCGCTGATGCCGCCGACCGCGGTGCCGATCGCGTAGAAGAACGCGATGCACAGGGCCCGCGTCTCCATCGGGAAGACCTCGCTGGCGGTGAGGTACGCCGCACTGGCGCCGGCCGAGGCGAAGAAGAAGATGATCGCACCGATGAGCGTGAGCGTGACGGCGGTGACGCTGCCGAGGAAGAGGCCCGTGATGCCGAGCAGCACGCCCGAGAGCACGTAGGTGCCGGTGATCATCTTGACCCGGCCGACGGTGTCGAAGAGCCGGCTGAGCAGCAGGGCCCCGGCGAAGTTGCTGAGGGCGAAGACCGCGATGTACCACCCGGTCTGCTTCACGTCGAGGAACGTCGTGAGGCTGTCGCCGTAGGTGAAGAAGAAGGCGTTGTAGAGGAACGCCTGGCCCACGAAGAGCGAGAAGCACAGCACGGTGCGCTTGGGGTACATCGTGAACACGGTCTTGGCGATCAGGACCAGGCTGATCGTCTTGCGCTGGCGGATCGTGATCGAGTCCGAGACGCCGTGCAGCTCGCGCCCGGTCTCGTCCTTCACGGTCCGCTCGATGTCCTTCACGATCGACTCGGCCTCGTCCTCGCGGCCGTGGATGAAGAGCCAGCGCGGGCTCTCGGGCACGTGCCGGCGTACGACGAGGATGCCGACGGCCAGGATCGCGCCGAGACCGAAGGCCAGCCGCCAGCCCCAGCTCTGGTCGATGACGGTCGGGTTGAGCAGCGGGATCGTGAGGATCGCACCGCCCGCGGCACCGACCCAGAAGGAGCCGTTGATCGCGACGTCGACGCGGCCGCGGTACTTCGCGGGGATCAGCTCGTCGATCGCGGAGTTGATGGCGGCGTACTCCCCACCGATGCCGGCGCCGGTCAGGAAGCGGGCGGCGAGGTACCACATCACGTTCATCGAGAACGCCGTCAGCACGGTCGCGACGGTGTAGACCGCGAGCGTGATGAGGAAGAGCTTCTTGCGACCGAGCCGGTCGGTCAGCTGCCCGAAGAACAGCGCCCCGAGGCAGGCCCCGGCGACGTAGACCGCACCGGCCAGCCCGACCTGGTAGCTGCTCATCCCGAGGCCGGTCTTCGGGTCGGCGAGCGCCGTCGACATCGAGCCGACGATCGTGACCTCGAGCCCGTCGAGGATCCAGACCGTGCCGAGGCCGACGACGACCATCCAGTGGAACTTCGCCCAGGGCAGCCGGTCGAGCCGGGCCGGGATGTCGGTCGTGATGCGTCCTGTTTCTACTGCCATGTCGCAGGGCGTACCCACTCACCCGTTAGGGTAACCACCGTCACACCCGTCGAATTTCCGGCGCGCGACGGCGGTCACCCGGGTGGGTCAGCAGAGGCCCCCGCGGAGGTCCTGCGTGGACGCCCCGCTCCTGAGCTGGTCGGCGGTGTCGCGGAGGACGGAGCCGTACATGCCGCTGGCCAGGTCGTCCGCCAACGGCCAGCCGCCGCTGCCGTCGAGCGCGGCGAGCGCCTGCTGGCGGCCGGCCGCGCCTCCCCCGGCGTACACGTCGAGCCACGCGCAGCCGACGGCGCCGGCGACCGCGACCGCCGCCTGGTAGCGGTCGTGGAAGCCGTCGAGCCGGACGTCCGCGGCCGAGAAGCCGTCCGGCACGTCGACGCCGCGGAGCAGGTCGGCGATCGCCTCGTCCTTGTCGTACGGCGTCACGATCGCCGGCGGGACGGCGTCGGCGAAGCCGCGGGCGTCGGTCTGCACGAGCTGCCCGAGCAGCCGCCGGTAGGCCGCGAGCCCCATGCCCGAGCCGCGCACCTCGAGGAAGCGGTCGCCCTCGGCCGGCCGGATCGTGGCGTGGTCGTCGCCGCTGTAGGTGAAGGTCGACGAGGCCAGCCCGAGCAGCTCCTGCGGCACCGGGTCGCTGACGTGCTCGCGGTCCTCGTAGTAGCTCGCGTGCGCGTCGGCGGGGTAGCTGACGATCTCGAGGGTCTGGCCGTCGTGGGCGAAGGTGACGCCGTCCTCGGCGACGTACTCCACCGTCCAGCCGGGCGCGTCCAGCGCGACGTACTCACCGCCGGGGACCGAGCGCACGCCCTCGGCGGCCGGGCTGGCCTCGGTGGTCGGGGTGGACGGCGACGCCGACGGGACGTTGCCGCCGGCCGGCCCCTGGCGGTCGGGGGTCGGGCCGTCCGCGCCTCCGCGCAGGACGGGCACGAGGGCGATCGCGGCGATGGCGGCGGCCGCGGCGGGCACGGCCAGCCAGGCGGAGACCGGGCGGCGCGGGCGGGTGGGGCGGTGGTCGACTCGGTCGACGACGGGCGTGGCCATGAGGTCCTCCAGCAGGTCGGCGCGCCCGGCGTGGACGGGCAGACGGGCGACCTCGTCGTCGGTGATCCGTGCGGGGATCAGCGGGTCCTGGTCGTTCATCGGTCCTCCCTCCGGGCGAGCTGCGGTTGTCTGCTGGGGACATGTCCGGGTGGCCCGGGATCGTTGCCGGCGTCCTGGTCGACCAGGGCCCGCAGCCGGGCGCGGGAGCGCGACAGCCGGCTGCGCACGGCGATCGGCGAGATGCCCAGCACCTCGGCGATCTCGCGGGGCTCCAGCCCCTCCCAGGCGGCCAGCTCGAGGACCTCGCGGTCGCGGGCGGCCAGCCGGTGCAGCGCCTGGCGGACGGTCTCGCGCTCGGTCACGCCGTCGGCGTGGTCGGGCACCGAGGTGGCGAGGTCCTGGCGCAGCCGCTCCCCCAGCGCGCCGCGCCGGCCGTCGCCGCGACGGTGGTTGGCCAGCGTCCGGCGCGCGACGCCGTACAGCCACAGGCGCGCCTCGTCGCCGGGGGGTACGTCGTCGAGCCGGCGCCACGCGACCAGGAACGCGTCCGCCACGACGTCGGCCGCGTCCTCGGGCCGGTCGACCCGGCGCAGGGCGTAGCCCAGGAGCGGGTCGAACTGCTCGGCGTACAGACGTCGGAAGCGTTCCTGGCGCTGGCTCACGTCAGGCTCATGTCCGGCACGGCGCCGATCGTTGCACGCCGGTTCCGGCGCAGGTCAGCGCTGGCTGTAGTCCCGGAAGCCGCGCTTGGTCTTGCGACCGAGGTAGCCGGCCGTGACCAGGTGCTCCAGCAGCGGCGCCGGCGCGAAGCCCGGCTCGCGGAACTCGAGGTAGAGCTCGCGCTGGATCGCCAGCGACACGTCGTTGCCGACCACGTCGAGCAGCTCGAAGGGACCCATCGGCAGCGCACAGCCCTGCTTCATGGCCACGTCGATGTCGTCGGCCGTGGCGTAGTGCGCCTCGAGCATCTTGACCGCGTCGTTGAGGTAGGGGAACAGCAGGGCGTTGACGATGAAGCCGGCCCGGTCGGCGCAGGAGACCGCGACCTTGCCGACCGCGCCGCACAGGGCGCGCGTCGTCTCGGTGACCTTCTCGTCGGTCGCCACGGTCGAGACGACCTCGACCAGCTTCATGATCGTGGCCGGGTTGAAGAAGTGCATGCCGATGACGTCCTGGGGACGCTTGGTCACGCGGGCCATCGAGATGATCGGCAGGCTGGAGGTCGTGGTCGCCAGGATCGCGCCCGGCTTGCAGATCTCGTCGAGGTTCTCGAAGAGCGTGGTCTTGATCGTCAGGTCCTCGGCGATCGCCTCGACCACGATGTCGACGTCCTTGAGGTCGTCGAGCGAGGTGGTGCCGGTGACCCGGGCCAGCACCTCGGCCTTGACCTCCTCGGTCGTCTTGCCGCGCTGGATCTGCTTGTCGAAGTTCTTCGTGATCGCGGCGTGCACGCCGGCGACCTTGTCCTGGCTGCGGCCGACGAAGAGCACGTCGTACCCGCTCTTGGCGAAGACCTCGACGATGCCGCTGGCCATCGTGCCCGTGCCGACGACGCCCACGAGCTTGATGTCGTGGCGCAGCTGCGGCTGGTCGTCGGCGCTCGGGGTGTGCGCGTCGTCGACGACGACCGGGCTGTCGGCGGACTCGTAGGTGTAGAAGCCGCGGCCCGACTTGCGGCCGAGCAGGCCCGCGGTGACGTACTGCTTGAGCAGCGGCGCCGGTGCGTGCAGGCGGTCGCGGCCCTGCTTGTACATCGTGTCGAGGATCTCGTACGCCGTGTCGAGGCCGATCAGGTCGAGCAGCGCCAGCGGGCCCATGGGGTAGCCGCAGCCGAAGCGCATGGCGGCGTCGATGTCCTCGCGGGAGGCGTAGCTGCCCTCGTACATCGACACGGCGTGGTTGAGGTAGCCGAAGAGCAGGGTGTTGGCGATGAAGCCGGCCTTGTCGCCGCAGACCACGGGGTTCTTGCCGAGCTTCGTGACCAGGCCGGCGACGTCGTCGAGCACGCTCTGCTCGGTGACGACGGTGCGGATGACCTCGACCAGGTTCTGCACCGGCGCGGGGTTGAAGAAGTGGACGCCGATCACGCGGCCGGGGCTGGAGTTCGCGGTCGAGATCTCGGTGACCGACAGCGAGGAGGTGTTCGTCGCGAGCACGGCGTCCTTGCCGACGATGCCGTCCAGCTCGCGGAAGATGGCCTTCTTGATCTCGAGCGACTCGACCACGGCCTCGACGACGAAGTCGGCCTCGGCCAGGTCCTTCATCTCGGTGGTCAGGGTGATCCGACCCAGCATCTCGCCCTGCTCGGCCTCGGTGATCTTGCCGCGCTTCACCGCGCGGGCGGTCGAGTGCTGCAGGTGCTGACGGCCGCGGGCCAGGCCGTCCTCGTCCCGCTCCACGCCCACCACGGTGAAGCCCTCGCGGGCGAACACCTCGGCGATGCCGGCACCCATGGTGCCCAGGCCGATCACGCCGATGGTGCGGAACTCGCGACCGGCTGCGGGCGCGGCGGACTCAGGAGGGGTGCTCGTCATGGGCCGCATCATGGCACGGCCTCCGGGACCCCGCCGTGAGCAAGTTCACTGGCCGGTAACTTACGGCCCGGCGAGCGGGGCGACCATCACCACGCGGACCCCGAAGCGGTCCAGTCCGGCGTCGTGCTCGTGGTCGCGCAGCCGGCGCTGCAGGGGCGTCAGCCGCTCGGCCTCCACGAAGCCGAGGGTCCGGTAGAACGGCGCGTTCCACGGCACGTCGCGGTAGGTGCACAGCGAGAGCGCGGCGTGGCCGCGCGCCGCCGCCTCCGCCTGCGCCGCCCGGACCAGCGCGCTGCCGATCCCCTGGCGGAGGAGGTCCGGCAGCACGGAGAGCTGCTCCAGGTGGGCGGTCCCCTCGAGGTCGAGGACGTGCGCGAAGCCGACGGGTGGGTCCCCGGCCACGAGGACGAAGCCCGGCTGGGCGGCCCGCTCGGCTCCCGTCGGGGCGCCCCAGCCCGTGGGCCCGAACAGCTCGTCGAACATCGGGTTGCCGCTCAGCTCGACGGACTGCAGGGCGGCCAGGTCCTCGCGGGTGGCCCGCCGGACGTCGTACGACATGACGTCACTGTAGATTCGGCGCCCGTGAGACTCGTCGTTGCGCGCTGCCAGGTCGACTACGCCGGGCGGTTGACCGCCCACCTCCCGATGGCGACCCGGGTGCTGATGATCAAGGCCGACGGGTCGGTGCTCGTGCACTCCGACGGCGGCTCCTACAAGCCGCTGAACTGGATGTCGCCGCCGTGCACCTTCCGCGAGGGCACCACGGAGGACGGGCAGGTCGAGTGGACGGTGTCCAGCAAGGCCAGCTCCAAGGGCCCGGGCGACACCCTGCGCATCCTGCTCGAGGAGATCGTCTCCGACTCCCTGCACGACCTCGGCGTCGACCCCGGCCTGCAGAAGGACGGCGTCGAGAAGCACCTGCAGGAGCTGCTCGCCGAGCACCCCGCCACGCTGGCGACGGGCCTGACGCTCGTACGCCGCGAGTTCCCCACCGCGATCGGCCCGGTCGACCTGATGTGCCGCGACGCCGAGGGCCTCAGCGTCGCCGTCGAGATCAAGCGCCGCGGGGACATCGACGGCGTGGAGCAGCTGACCCGCTACCTCGAGCTGCTCAACCGCGACCCGGCCCTCACCCGCAAGGGCGCCGTCCGCGGCATCTTCGCCGCGCAGGAGATCAAGCCCCAGGCGCGGGTCCTCGCCACCGACCGCGGCATCGCCTGCGCCACCGTCGACTACGACGCCCTGCGCGGCATCGACGACTCCGAGCACCGGCTCTTCTGATGGCGATCTACCACCTCGCCCTCGCCTCCGAGTGGGAGGCCGCGCTGGCGAGCGGCAGCTACACCACCTCGACGCTCGGGGTGACCCTCGAGCAGGAGGGCTACCTCCACGCCAGCCACGCCCACCAGTGGGAGGGCGTCCGGGCCCGCTACTACGCCGACGTGACCGAGCCCCTCGTCCTCCTGGTCATCGACCCCGACCTGCTCGGCGTCCCGCTGGTCGAGGAGGCCCCCGCCCCCGGCACGACCGAGACCTTCCCCCACATCTACGGCCCGCTCGACCCCGCCGCCGTCGTCGAGGTCCGCCCGCTGTCCTGATCGGGGCGCCACCGGACGCACAGCGCGTCATGCGTGAGGGTCACGGCCCCGGACCCGGCGTCCGCGCACGCCTGCGCCACGAGACGTTCGGTCTCGTCGAGGGCATCGGCGCACTCGTCAGCTGGGAGCAGTCGGACGTGCGACACGGTCGACACGAAGCCTCGCCACTGCTGCGGGGTCAGGGACCACGTCCAACGGAACGTCCGCTGCTCCGCCGAACCGCTCGTGAGTCCGAGCCGTTCGAGCGGGTCGAGGTCGGCGGGTCGCTGCAGGGCGGGGTCGAGCCCGAGGGCACGCCACTCCCACTCGTGGTCGAGCACCGGGACGTTCCAGACACAGCCGAGCCAGCCTCCCGGGCGAAGCACTCGCGACACCTCGGCGGCGGCCTCGTCACGGGGGAACCAGTGCCAGGCGTCCGCGACGAGCACCGCATCCACGGTCGCGTCTCCACACGGGAGGGCCGTCGCGGCGGCCTCGTGGGTCCGAAGCCCTGGGTGACGACGCCGGAGGACGGCGAGCATCCGGCCGTCGAGCTCGACGACGTCCGGGTCGAGCCCGCGCGCCACCAAGTGGTCGGTCAGCTTCCCTGTCCCTGCTCCGACCTCCACGACGCTGGCCAGGCCCGACGGGACGAGCCAGTCGACGGCCGACTCGGGGTAGGTGGGCCGCCACTCGTCGTACTCGTCCGCCCACGCGCCGAAGCTGGTTGCTCGTGAGGACGCCATGTCGACGATCCTGACACGCGAGCACCGCGCGGGGCCGCTCCTCACTGCTTGTGTGGTGGATCCGGTTCACCTGGTGAACCGGATCCACCACACAAGCGCTCGCGCACCGGTCTCGGGGGCCAGAAGCCGTGGCACCGGCCCGTTCTGCGGTGGATCACTGTCACCTGGTGACACCGATCAACCACACACAAACGACCGGGCTACGGGATCGAGCAGGCCCGCGCGACGGTCGCCCGCCAGACGTCGGGGTGGGTGGACCAGAAGTCGTGCGGCACCCCGGGCACCGTCTCGAAGGAGCCGTGCCGGACCAGGGCCGCCAGCTGGGCCAGCGGCCACGACGGACGGATGTCGTGCTCGGCGGCGATGAAGCGCATCGGCACGTCGCAGTCCGCGAGGCCGCGCCACAGGTCGGGCGTGTGGATCCACTCGGTGAACGACGCCCCCAGCGACGCGTGCACCCCGGGGTCGAACGCGATGTCCACGACCGGCTCGTCGGGCCGGCCCGCCTCGTAGGCCTCGGACCAGTGCCGGTCCCGCTGCGGGCCGCGACCGCACAGGCCGACCACGCCCTCGACGGCCTCGGGGTGGTCGACGGCGTAGCGGACCGCCAGGTCGCTCCCCCACGAGTGCCCGAGCACGGTCCAGCGCTCCACCCCCATCGCCGCGCGGATCGCCTCGAGGTCGTCGACCGCCCGCTCCATCGTGTGCGGACCGCCGCCCGAGCGCCCGACTCCCCGCGGCTCGGGGTACCAGCAGCGGTACCCGGCCGGCGCGATCTCGTCGCGCTCGAGGTAGTGCACGCACCCCGGCCCGCCCGACAGCACGACGACGTCCGGCCCCTCGCCGGTCACGCCGACGTGCAGCTCGACACCGTCGACCTCGACCCTGCTCGCCTGCATGGTCGCGGACGCTAGCAAGCCGCGCTACTCCGCGAGCGCGGCGACCTCGTCGGCGCAGCCCCAGCTCAGCGTGACGCCGGCGCCACCGTGGCCGTAGCAGTGGATGACACGGCCCTCGCGCTCGAGGCGGACGGCGGGGCGGACCGGGCGGAGCCCGACCTTGTGCCGGAGCACCTTGGCGTCGCGGAGGGCGGGGACCAGCCGGGAGGCCCGCTGGAGGATCTCGGCGGCGGACTCGGGCGAGGGCGTCCGGCTCCACTCCCCCTCCTCGTCGGTGCCGCCGACCACGATGTCGTGGCTGCGCGGCACGACGTACGTCGGCCCGGAGCCGTCCAGCCACCAGCGCTCGAGCCCGACCTGCTCGACGTACACCACCTGGCCGCGCACGGGGACGACCGTCCGGTCGGCCCCGAGCAGCCGCGCGCCGAGGCCGCTGCAGTTGACGACCAGGTCACCGCCCTCCGGGAGCGCCCGCAGGTTCAGCCGGGTGATGGTGCCGCCGAGCTCCTCCACCCGCCCGGCGAGCCACGGCAGGTAGACGGGCATCTCCACGACCGGCGTGGTGAACGACCAGCCGTCGACGAAGCCGGCCGGCGGCGCGTCCACCCGCTCCAGCGCCGGGACGGCGGCCCGCCACCACGGGTCGGGCTGGCGCCGGTCGAAGACCTCGGTGCCGGGCAGCATCCGCACCCCCGACTCCGGGGAGCCGCCGTACGCCAGCGGAGCGGCCAGCGCGTCCAGGACGGCGTACGTCGTCCCGGACCACGCGGTGACCCGGTCCTGCGGGAGCGCGCGGTAGGGGTACCAGATCGCCGCCGCGACGGCGGAGGTCGTCTCCCGGGGCAGGTCGCGGGCGACCACGTCGACGCGGTGCCCGGCCTCGAGCAGCCGGACCGCGCACGACAGCCCCACGACGCCGGCACCCACGACGATCACCCTGCTCATGGACGCAGTCTGACCTACCGGCACGTAACCCACATCACCTCCGGCTCGTTGGTGGCCTGACGAAAGGATCCCCATGCCCCGACTCCGTCGTGCACTCCTCGCTCTCGTGGTCGTCCCCGGTCTGGTCGCCACCGGCCTCGCTGCCGGATCGACCGCCGCCTCCGCCCACGAGGAGCGCCCCGCACAGTTCCCGGACGGCACGGGCCACCGCCCGTCGTTCCTCGGCTACGACAACCCCCGCGCCCGCGTGGTCTGCAAGCCCAGCAGCGCCTCCCGCATCGCCGCGATGCCGGAGGGGAAGCTCAAGACCCGCAACGAGCGCCTGCTGAAGCAGTGCGACTTCCGGTCGATCCAGACCGCGATCAACTCGATCAGGAAGCCGAGGACCTCGGTCTACGTGCTCCCCGGCGTCTACACCGAGGCCCGCTGGGCCCACCGGAAGCGCTCGCAGTACTGCTCGCACCTCGAGACCTCGTCGAAGTCGCCCCTGGAGGCGTCGGAGTACATCGGCAGCCTCTCCTCGCCCGACACCGGCGCGAAGGAGGACAGCGGCGGCACGTCGAACCCCATCGCCCTGTCGTACGCCGACCAGCGCGCATGCCCGCACAACCTGAACCTGATCGCGGTCTTCGGTGACCGCACCCCGAAGAACAAGTCGATCTCCTGCGACAGCAAGTTCTGCGGCCTGCAGGTCGTCGGCACCGGCCGCAGCAAGACCGACGTGATCGTCAACAACCGCTTCTCGAAGCTGAACGGCATCCGCGCCGACCGCGCGGGCGGGCTCTACCTCAAGAACATCACCTTCGAGCAGGCGGAGTTCAACTCCGTCTACATCCTCGAGACCGACGGCTTCGTGGTCGACCACGTGATGGCCCGCGGCAACGACGAGTACGGCATCCTCGCGTTCGCGAGCGACCACGGGCTGATCCAGCGCTCGGAGGCGTACTACAACGGCGACTCGGGCTTCTACCCCGGCTCCGGCTCGGACCTGAACGCCGACAACCCCAACCTCGAGGCCACGCGCTACGCGATCGAGATCCGCTTCAACAAGAGCCACCACAACACGCTGGGCTACTCCGGCACGGCGGGCAACTCGATCTGGGCCCACGACAACAAGTTCTACAAGAACGCCACCGGCATCGCGACGGACTCGCTGTTCCCCGGCCACCCGGGCCTGCCCCAGGACCACGCGCGCTGGAACCGCAACGAGATCTACTCGAACAACTCCAACTGGTACACCCGCTTCGTCGACACCGGCGTCTGCGCCAAGCCGATGAAGCAGCGCGGCTACATCAACGGCACCGTGTGCCCCGTGGTCCCGACCCCGGTCGGCACCGGCGTGCTGATCGCCGGCGGCAACTTCGACCGCACCGACCACAACTGGATCTACGACAACTGGCGCTTCGGCACCATGCAGTTCTGGGTCCCGGCGGCGCTGCGCGACGAGTACGACCCCGCCCTGCAGAACGACACCTCGCACCACAACCACACGACCGACAACCAGATGGGCTTCACCAAGTCGGGCGAGATCGAGCACAACGGCTCGGACCACTGGTGGGACGAGCAGGGCAACGGCAACTGCTGGGAGAACAACACCTACTCCCGCGGCGTGCAGACGGACAACTTCACCGTCGACCCGCCCTCGTGCGCCGACGGCGGCTCGGTCTTCACGCCGGGCGCCCCGGTCAAGGACGCGGGCTTCCTGAGCTGCAGCCAGTACGACCGCGACGACCCGAACTTCTCGCACCCGGAGGGGTGCAACTGGTTCGACAGCCCGACCAAGCCGGACGCCTCCGGCAGCACGACCGGCGCCCCAGAGGCCTCGGAGCAGGACTCGGGCTTCCTGGTCGCCGCACCGGTCATGACGGCCGTGAGCGCCCTGCTCGTGGCCCTCGGCCTGCGCCGCCGGCGCCAGAGCCATGCTGCGTAAGGCACTCGTCGCCCTCGCCGTCCTCGCCCTCCTCCTCGTGGGGGGCGGGGTGGCGGTGGCGCGCAGCACCCCGGCACTCAGCAGCCACGGGCGCACCGCGGTCGCCGGCACGGACGCCACCACGGTCTTCACCATCGCCGACCGCACGGTGCGCCAGATCCGGTACGACGACGGCGGCACGCTCCGCTACACGTTCCCGGTCACCAACGACGGTCGGCTGCCGCTGACCGTCCTGGGCCTGGCCGACGAGCAGCCGAAGACCCGGCTGTTCACCTACACCGGCCTCACGACGACCGACGGCGCGCGCACGCTGCACCTCGGCCCGGGTGAGACCGGCCGCCTCACCCTGGCCCTGAAGATGGGCGGTTGCGAGTCGCTCTCGGCCCGCGCCGGTGCCTTCGTCACCGAGGTCAACCTGCGCACCGAGCAGGCCGGCGTCTTCGACGACGACGTGACGCTCACGCTGCCGGAGGAGGTGCACACCGGCTCGCCCCGCGAGGCGTTCTGCCCCCGCTCCACGGCGACCTCGCGTCCCCCGGGCTGAGTCCGCCTCGACAAAACGAACGGCCCTGCGACGGCCCTGCGTGGTGATGGAGAACTCACCCGCAGGGCCGTTTCGCGTACCGTCGGTATGACATGCTGGAACCCTCTTGTTGACACATCTTCAATAAGACCGTCCACCTGAGGGGTTCCCCATGCTCACCGTCCGACCCGTCGCCCGACTCGTCGCCGCAGGCCTCGTCGCCGGCGTGCTGGCCGCCGTTCCGCTCTCCTCGCCGGTGGGCGCCGCGCCGGCGACCCCGTCCGCCCGCGGCACGGACGTGGTCTCCCGCGCGGTCACCTTCGACGTCGTCAACACGAACGGCACGAACCTCGCCTGCTCCGCCGACAACCAGTCCTACGAGCTGCACGGCAGCCTGGTCGGTCCCCGCCACGAGGTCCTCAGCGCCAGCGCCCCCCGCATCAACGTGCTCGTCCACGACCTGGCGACGGGCTCGTGGTCGTGGCACCTGCGCCGCCACCCCGGCGTCGACTACGCGCGCAAGCTCGCCCAGCGCGGCGAGACCTCGCTGGTCCTCGACCGGCTCGGCTACGGCCGCAGCCCCCTCCCCGACGGCAACGCCACCTGCCTGGGCGCGCAGGCCGACATGCTCCACCAGGTCGTCCAGCACCTGCGCTCCGGCCACTACGACTTCTCGCGGCACCCCGACCGCGGCACCCCCGCCGCCGAGCACGTGGTCGTCCACGGCCACTCCACGGGGGCGGCCATCGCCGAGCTCGAGGCCGGGACGTACGACGACATCGACGGCCTGGTCGTGATGTCGTGGACCGACCGCGGCGCCTCGCAGCGCGCGCTCGACGCGGCGCAGGCGCAGTCCTCGCTCTGCCTCAAGGGGCAGGACCACGCCACCTTCGGCGGCTCGAAGAAGGACTACCGCAGCCTGCTGTTCGCCAGCGCTGCCCGCACGGTGCAGCGCGACGGTGCCGACCTCCGCGCGGCCACGCCGTGCGGCGACGCGCTGAGCCTCTCCCAGATGGTGGCGTCCGCACCGACCACCACGCGCAAGATCGAGGCCCCCGTGCTGCTGCTCTTCGGCGGCAAGGACGCCCTCAACCGTCGTGACGCCCGGCAGACCCAGGTCGACGCCTACGACTCCTCGACCGGCGTCACGCACCACACCGTGAAGGGCGCGGGCAGCGCCCTGGCCCTCGAGGCCTCCGCCGCCCGGACCCGCTCGCGCGTGCTGCACTGGCTGCACACGCTCGACTGACCCGAGCGCGGGGCCTGCGCGTCAGGCGCCGGCCTCGCGCGGGGCCGTGGGGTCGGCCTCGCCGGACGCCTGCTCGCGGGCGACGTACTCCTCGATGTCCTCGATGTCGTCGCGGTTGCGGGTCGTGACCGCGAGCAGGTCGCTCATCGTGGCGACCTCCTCGACCTGCTCCTTGATGAACCACTGCATGAACTGCTCGGAGGCGAAGTCGTACTCCTCGCGGGCGATCCGCAGCAGGCCGTTGATCTGGTCGGTGACCCGCTTCTCCTGCTCGAGCGCGAGCGCAACCGGCGCGACGACGTCGGCGAAGTCGTTGACGGGGGCCTCGACGGCGGGGATCACGACCTTGGTGTCGGTGTCGAGGAGGTACTGGATCATCATCGCGGCGTGCGCCCGCTCCTCGAGCGCCTGGGCGTAGAAGAACGCCGCCATCCGCGGCATCGTCAGGTCGTCGTAGTGGACCGCGCAGGCGAGGTACTGGTTGTGCGCCGCCAGCTCGTTCCCGATCTGGACGTTGAGCTGGTCGGTGAATCGGGTGGCGGCCACGGGGCGCTCCTCGGGTCGACGGATCAGGCGGGTGGTGCGGCCACGGGAGGCGTCAGGCGGCCTTCGCGAGCTTCTTCTTGGTGACCTTCTTGCCGTCGACCCGGACGAGCTTGCGCTTCTTGACGGTATACCCGGCGGGCAGCGTGCCCTCCTTGAGCATCCGCAGGGGGCAGCGCCCGCACTTCGACGAGGAGACGCAGCACTCCGTCTTGGGGAGCTTGCGCACCTCCGCCGACGCCTTCTTCTTGCCCATGTAGGTGAGCCTAACATCACCAAGGGCAGCCTTACCTCACTGTGTGAGCGGCATCCCACCTGACGAGCCGCCACCCCTCGTCGTCGGCCTCGAGCACCACGAACCCGCAGTTCGGCAGCACCAGGTCGTACGACGACAGCCGGGGCGCCCCGACCAGCCCGGGCACGCTCGCGAGGATCGCGCCGCCGTGGCTGACCACGAGCGCCGTCTCCCCGCGGTGCGCGTCCGCGACCTCCCGGAGCACGGCGTGCACCCGGGCGACGATGTCGCCGACGACCTCTCCCCCGTCGATCGCCGCGGTGTCGTCACCCTCGGCCCAGGCCCGGAAGACCGGCCCGATGGTCGCGCCCTCGTCGCCGTCGGTGCCGGCCAGCGAGCCCACGCCGTACTCCCGCAGGCCGTTGCGGACGACCACGTCGGTGCCGAGCACGCCCGCGGCGAGCTCCGCCGTCTGGACGGCGCGCGACAGCGGGCTGGTCCACACCCGCGCGACCCGCTCGCCGCGCAGGGACTCCCCCAGCGCCCGTGCCTGCTGACGCCCGGCGGCGCTCAGCGAGCCGCCGTCGTCGGTGACCAGGTCGGTCTCGTACTCCGCCTCGCCGTGGCGGGCGAGGACGAGGCGGGCCGGGCACTGCAGCGAGCTCATGGCCCGAAGCTAGCGCGCCCGGCGCCGTCCCCGTCGGGCTCAGTCCTGGTCGTCGAGGTCGTGGGCCCGGCGGATGACGTCCACGATGCCGCCCATGATCTCGGTGAGCCCGAAGTCCTTGGGCGTGTAGACCGCGGCGACGCCCTGCTCCTTGAGCCGGCGGCCGTCGGAGTCCGGGATGATCCCGCCGACGATGACCGGGACGTCGCCGAGCCCGGCCTCGCGCAGGCCGTCCAGCACGTCCGGCACCAGCTCCATGTGGGAGCCGGACAGGATCGAGAGGCCGACGCAGTGCACGTCCTCGGCCACCGCGGCCGCGACGATCTGCTGGGGCGTCAGGCGGATGCCCTGGTAGATCACCTCGAAGCCGGCGTCGCGGGCCCGGACGGCCACCTGCTCGGCGCCGTTGGAGTGGCCGTCGAGGCCGGGCTTCCCAACGAGCAGCCGCAGCCGCCCGCCCAGCTCGGCGCCGGTGGCGCGGACCCTCTCGCGCACCGCGGTCAGCTCGGCGCCCGCCTCGGCCACGACGGCGCCGCTGACGCCGGTGGGGCCGCGGTACTCGCCGAACACCTCGCGCAGGGTGCCCGCCCACTCGCCGGTGGTCGCGCCGGCGCGGACGGCGGCCAGCGTGGCGGCCATCAGGTTGGCGTCGGTCTTGGCGTCGGCGGCCAGCCGCGCGAGCGCCTCGGCCACCTCGGTCTCGTCCCGGGCGGCCTTCCACTCATCGACCGAGGTCAGCGCGGACTGCTCGGCCTGCGGGTCGGCGGCCATGATCGCGCCGTCGAGGTCGGCCGTGAGCGGGGAGGGCTCGGTGGTCTCGTAGACGTTGACGCCGACGATCTTCTCCTCGCCGGACTCGATCCGGGCACGGCGGGCGGCGTGCGAGGAGACCAGCTCGGACTTCATGTACTCCACCGCGGCGATCGCACCGCCCATCGCCTGCACCCGGTCGATCTCGGCGCGGGCGCCCTCGACCAGCTCGGCGACCTTGGCCTCGATGACGTGCGAGCCGTCGAAGATGTCGTCGTACTCCAGCAGGTCGGACTCGAAGGCCAGCACCTGCTGCAGGCGCAGCGACCACTGCTGGTCCCACGGACGGGGCAGGCCGAGGGCCTCGTTCCACGCCGGGAGCTGGACCGCGCGGGCGCGGGCGTTCTTCGACAGCGTCACGCCGAGCATCTCGAGCACGATGCGCTGCACGTTGTTCTCGGGCTGGGCCTCGGTGAGGCCGAGCGAGTTGACCTGGACGCCGTAGCGGAACCGGCGCATCTTCGGGTCCTCGACGCCGTACCGCTCCCGGGTGATCTCGTCCCAGAGCTGGTTGAAGGCCCGCATCTTGCAGGTCTCCTCGACGAACCGGACACCGGCGTTCACGAAGAACGAGATCCGGCCGACGACCTTCTCGAAGTCGTCGTCGGAGACCTGGCCGGCGTTCTTGACCTGGTCGAGCACGGCGATCGCGGTGCTCAGCGCGTAGGCGAGCTCCTGCGTCGGCGTCGCGCCGGCCTCCTGCAGGTGGTAGCTGCAGATGTTGATGGGGTTCCACTTCGGGATCTGGTGGACCGTGTAGGCGATCATGTCGGCGATCAGCCGCATCGAGGCCTCGGGCGGGAACGCGTAGGTCCCGCGGGAGAGGTACTCCTTGATGATGTCGTTCTGGGTCGTGCCGGCCAGCTGGGCGGCGACCTCCTCGGGGGTGCTGTCCGGGTTCTGCTCCTCGGCGACCACCTGGTACATCGCGAGCATCCACATCGCGACGGCGTTGATCGTCATCGACGTGTTCATCCCGGTGAGCGGGATGTCGTCGAAGAGGCGGCGCATCTCGCCGAGGTGCGGCACCGGGACGCCGACCTTGCCGACCTCGCCGCGGGCGAGCGGCGAGTCGGGGTCGTAGCCGGTCTGGGTCGGCAGGTCGAAGGCCACCGACAGGCCGGTCTGGCCCTTGGCCAGGTTGGTGCGGTAGAGCGCGTTGGACGCCGTGGCCGTCGAGTGGCCGGCGTACGTGCGCATCACCCAGGGACGGTCCTTCGGTGCCCGTTCGGTTTCGCTCATGGGGTGAGCGTAGGACGTGGGTTACCGGCGGGTCACGAGTCTGGCGTGTGGGACATCCGACACGTGGAACACATCTCGGGCGCCGCCCCGTCCTCGGTGGTCGAGCAGGTCGCGCACCGACCGTGTCGAGACTAGGCGCTGACGGCCTGGCGCTCGACCTCGAGCACGCGGATCAGCCGCGACAGGTGCAGCATCCGGCGTACGGCGGGAGAGCAGCCGCGCAGCGTGAGGTGGTGCCCGGCGCGGACGGCCTGCCGGGTGGCGACGGCCAGCACCTTGAGCGCGGTCACATCGACGGCGTTCACGTCGGTCATGTCGATGACGACGTCCTCGTCGTGGCCCTCGAGGTGCTCGTAGAGGGCGTTGCGCACCTCCCACGTGCTGCGCACGTCGAAGTCGCCGCTCAGGACCAGTGTCGCTCCGTCGGTCATGATGTCCATCGTTGCCTCATCCCCCGTGGCCCAGAGAAACCGCGGTCGTCGATGTCGATGACGCCTCTGTACCCACTATGACGCGCATCACCCCGATTGGGTTGCGTCCCGACGGCGAGTTGTCCGGTGGGTCGGGACGGCGCCCCGCGTCGCGGCGACCCAGGCGAGCCAGCCGGTGGCCACGCCGAGCAGCGCCGTGCCGGCGACGCCCTGCGGCGCGAAGATGTGCCCGACGTGCACGAGCCAGGCCCCGGGCACCAGCAGCAGCCCCGGCAGTGCCCGCACGCCGAGCCGGACGACCTGGTCGACGGCGAGCACCACGACGCAGGCGAGCAGGGCGTACTCCCCCACCCGACCGAGGTCGGTGCCGATCCGGAACATCAGGCTGACGGCCTCGGGACGTGCGGCGCCGGGACCGAGCTCGTGGGTGACGTAGCCCGCGCCGATGCCGCTGATGACGTCGAGCGCGGAGTAGAACGTGGCATAGGCGTACGCCGTCAGCCGGACCACCCAGGCCACGGCGTCGCGCCGCCCGCGGACGAGGTGGGCCAGCGCCAGCCCCACGAGGGGGAAGACCAGCAGGCCGGGGACGTGCAGGGTCCACCAGCGCTCGGACGTCGCGTACGTGAGGTGGTGCGGGTGGAAGAGCCCGGCCACCGCGAGGGCCAGTCCGGGGAGCGCGAGCAGGACGGGGAGCGCGAACCGGGACCGGGGCATGGCCACTAGTCTCGCTGCATGGTCAACCTCACCCGGATCTACACCCGCACCGGCGACGCCGGCGAGACCCGCCTCGGCGACATGAGCCTCACCACCAAGAACGACCTCCGGCTGCACGCCTACGCCGACGTCGACGAGGCGAACGCCCACCTGGGCCTGGCGCTGGCGCAGGGCGACCTCGACGACCACGTGGTGCAGGTGCTCACGCACGTGCAGAACGACCTCTTCGACGTGGGTGCCGACTTCTGCACCCCGGTCGTCGCGGAGCCGGAGTTCCCGCCGCTGCGCATCGAGCAGGACTACGTCGACCGGCTCGAGCAGTGGTGCGACCACTACAACGAGACGCTGCCCAACCTGCGCTCCTTCATCCTCAATGGCGGCACCCACGGGGGCGCGCTGCTCCACGTCGCGCGCACTGTCGTACGCCGTGCCGAGCGGTCGGCCTGGGCCGCCCATGCGGAGCACGCCGCGACGATGAACCCGCTCGCGATCACCTACCTGAACCGCCTCTCCGACCTGCTCTTCATCCTGGCCCGCCACGCGAACCGCGAGCAGGGCGACGTGCTCTGGGTGCCCGGCGGGGAGCGCGGCCAGCGCGGCGAGGGCTGAGATGGAGTCCGCACGCTTCTGGGAGCTCGTCGACGTCCTCGGCGGGGTCGCCGACGACCGCACCGTGCCGCGGCTCGAGGCGGTGCTGGTCGAGTCCGGCGAGTCCGAGGAGTTCCTCGACCTCGTCGAGGACAAGGTCCGCCAGCTGCTGACCGCCTGCACCGTCCCGCCCTCGCACGCCGGCGACACCGCCGAGTGGCTCGCGGCCGCGGTGGTGGCCAGCGGACGCTCGCGCTACGAGCACGTGCTGTCGGCCGGTGGCCCCCTCGATCCCGACGACTGGGCCTGGGCGGAGGCCGAGCACCTGCTCGTCGCGGGCTTCCTGACCGACCTCGAGCAGGTCGGCCTGACCCTGCAGTGGAAGAGCAGGCAGGTGCCGGTCGGCGTCGAGACCTCGTGGCGCCCCGACGACGACGCCGGGGACGACCCGGGCCTCCCGCTGGTCGCGACCACCGACGAGGCGTGGGAGGCCGCGCTCGGCGTGCTGCTGGACGACGAGGAGTTCGCCGCCCGGCGGGCCCGCCTCCACGGGATCGCCCTGCACGTCGTCGTGCGCGACGTCGAGGAGATGGAGATCTCGGCCTGGGAGGGTGCCGGGGAGGACGAGGACGACACCAGCGGGGACGACGACAGCGCGGAGGGCGTCGTCAGCGACGTCGTCCTCGTGGTGCCGGTGGCCATGGTGGTGGCCGAGGAGTCGCGGGTGGAGGCCTACCTGCAGGCGGTCGTCACGCTCATCACGTCGGTGCAGGACGGGCTCGAGCCCGAGTAGGACCCGGCGTCAGGCAGTGCGCTGCCGCGAGCCCGACTCGCGGGCGGCGAAGACCGTGAGCGCGGCGGGCGCCATGAGGGCGGCGATGGCCAGCAGCGAGTCGAGCGTGCCCACGTGGTTGCCGAGCTGGCCGAGCAGCGGCGGCCCGGCCAGGAACGCCGCGTAGCCGATCGTCGACACCACGCTGACCCGGGCCGCCGAGCGGACCGGGTCGTCGGCCGCGGCGCTCATCCCCACCGGGAAGCCCAGGGCCGCCCCGAGCCCCCAGAGCACGATGCCGGTCGCCGCAACCGGGGCGCTGCCGCCCAGCACGACCAGCAGCACGCCCGCGGCCGCGACCCCGGACGTGCCCCACAGGACCGGCGCCCGGCCGAAGCGGTCGAGCGCCACCGGCCCGACCAGCCGGCCGATCGTCATCGCGGTCACGAACAGGGAGAAGCCGGCCACCCCGACCCAGTGGCGGGCGTCGTACCCGTCGATCAGCGCGAGCGCCAGCCAGTCGTTGGCGGACCCCTCGACCACGGCGAAGGACAGCACCATGACGCCGACGGCGAGGGTTCGCGGCTCGAGCCACGCCGAGCGGTGGACGACCGGCACCTCCGGCGCGGGGACCGGAGGGAGGAACGCCCGGGACACGACCCAGACGACGCCGAGCGAGAGCAGGGCCAGACCGCCCAGGTGCACCGGCATCGGCACGTGCAGCGCGGCCATCGGGATGCCGATCCCGGCCCCGACGATGCTGCCGACGCTCCAGCCGGCGTGGAAGCGCGGCATCACGGTGCGGGCCAGCTGCCGCTCGACCTCGGCGCCCTCGACGTTCATGGCCACGTCCCAGATGCCGATGCCGATGCCGTAGGCGAACAGCCCCAGGGCGCAGAGGACGGTCGAGGCGACCACCCCCGCGCCGACGGCGGCGACGAGCAGGCCGCCGGCGGCGAACACCGCGCCCAGCCGGACCACCCCGGCCGCGCTGCCGCGCTCGATGAGGCGCCCGCTCGACGGGAGGGCCAGCACCGAGCCCGCCGCGATCGCCAGCAGCAGGAGGCCCAGGTCGCCGTTGTCGAGCCCGAGGTCGGACCGGACGTCCGGGATCCTCGAGACCAGGGTCGCGAAGCACAGGCCGTTGAGGCCGAAGGTCAGGGCGACCGCGTTGCGGGCGGGGATCACGGACGGCACGGGACCAGTCCATCGCACGCGGTCGGACGACCGGTCAGCGGGGGCGGGCCGTCCCTCCGGGAGGACCGGCCTCGAGCCAGGCCTGGAAGCCCATCAGCGAGGAGGGGCCCATGGCCAGCTCGACCTCGCCGTCGGGCGTCATGCAGCAGACCACGACGTGGTCGGGGTAGAGCGACATCTGCTCGACGCCCTCGGGCTCGCGCCGGTCGCCGTAGGCCAGCCGCGCCCGCGGCCAGGACCGCTTGGGGCGTGGCGAGAGCGAGAAGATGCGGAACCACTCGAGGGTCTCCCCCGAGTAGCGACCGAGCCCGAGAAGCCAACCGCGCCCGGCCCTCTCGGGACGGACGCGGTAGGAGAGCTCGAAGGTGCCACCGTTGCGGGAGAGCACACGGCGCCGCACGATCAGCGCGACGCCGTAGAGCAGGACGAGCAGGAGCAGGGCGCCGGCCGTGTCGAGCAGCCACTGCCAGACCGGCATGCGTCCCCTCCCGACTCGGCACGCCGTGGTGCGCACCGGAGGGCGCCCACTGTAGCGACCGGGCCCGGGAGGTGGACGCCGGGGTCAGACCCGTTCCGCAGCCCGGATCCGGGCCTGGGCGGCCCGGCCCCGAGCGGCCGCGTCCTCGTCGTCGGAGTCGGCCGCGTTGGCCTCCTCGAGGGCCGCGCGAGCGGCCTCGACGTCGATGTCCGCGGCCAGCACGGCGTTCTCCGAGAGGATCGACACGCGGTTGTTCGCGACCGACAGGAAGCCACCGTCGACGGCGGCCACGAGGCGGTCACCCTCCACGGCGTCGATCTCCACGAGGCCCTCGACGAGCAGGGAGAGCAGCGGCGCGTGGTTGCGCAGCACGCCGATGTCACCCTCCGCCGTCTTGGCGACGACCATCGAGGCCTGACCGGACCACACGGTCCGGTCGGCCGCGACGAGCTCCACCTGCAGCTGGTCGCCTTCCGACGCCATCAGATGCCCTTCTGGATCTCGGACCACTTCTTCTCGACGTCGTCGAGACCACCGCACATGAAGAAGGCCTGCTCGGCGACGTGGTCGTACTCGCCGTCGGCGATCTTGTTGAACGCGTCGATGGTCTCGGCGATCGGGACCGTCGAGCCCTCGAGGCCGGTGAACTGCTTGGCCACGTAGGTGTTCTGCGACAGGAAGCGCTGGATGCGACGGGCGCGGGACACGATGATCTTGTCCTCTTCGGAGAGCTCGTCGACACCGAGGATCGCGATGATGTCCTGGAGCTCCTTGTTGCGCTGCAGGATCTGCTTGATCCGGATCGCGCAGTCGTAGTGCGCCTGACCGATGTACTGCGCGTCGAGGATCCGCGACGTGGAGGTCAGCGGGTCGACGGCCGGGTAGATGCCCTGCGACGCGATGTCGCGGGACAGCTCGGTCGTCGCGTCGAGGTGCGCGAACGTCGCGGCCGGGGCCGGGTCGGTGTAGTCGTCGGCCGGCACGTAGATCGCCTGCATCGAGGTGATCGAGTGACCACGGGTCGAGGTGATCCGCTCCTGGAGCGTGCCCATCTCGTCGGCGAGGTTGGGCTGGTAGCCCACCGCGGACGGCATCCGGCCGAGGAGCGTGGAGACCTCGGAGCCGGCCTGCGTGAACCGGAAGATGTTGTCGATGAAGAGCAGCACGTCCTGGCTCTGCACGTCGCGGAAGTACTCCGCCATCGTCAGGGCCGACAGGGCGACGCGCAGGCGGGTGCCCGGCGGCTCGTCCATCTGGCCGAAGACGAGGGCGGTCTGGCCGATGACGCCGGCCTCCTCCATCTCGACGATGAGGTCGTTGCCCTCACGGGTGCGCTCACCGACACCGGCGAACACCGACACACCGCCGTGGTCCTTGGCGACGCGGGCGATCATCTCCTGGATCAGCACGGTCTTGCCGACGCCGGCACCACCGAACAGGCCGATCTTGCCACCGAGGACGTACGGCGCGAGCAGGTCGATGACCTTGATGCCCGTCTCGAACATCTGGGTCTTGGACTCGAGCTGGTCGAAGGCGGGCGCCTTGCGGTGGATGCCCCACCGCTCCTGCACGTCGAGGGTCTCGCCCTCCTCGAGGTTCAGGCAGTCACCGAGGGTGTTGAACACGTGGCCGAGGGTCGCGTTGCCCACGGGCACGGTGATCGGGCCACCGGTGTCGGTCACCTGGGCGCCGCGCACGAGGCCGTCGGTGGGTCGCAGCGAGATGGCGCGGACCATGCCGTCGCCGATGTGCTGCGAGACCTCGAGGGCCAGGACGGACGTCTCGCCGCCGAGCTCCAGCTGGGTCTCCAGCTTGTTGTACATCTCGGGCATCTGGTCGGTGGGGAACTCGATGTCCACCACCGGGCCGATGACCCGGGCGATGCGGCCGACGCCGCCCTTGCCCGTGGTTTCCGTGGTCTCGTCAATCGTCGCAGTCATTGCTCTCACTCATTCCCGGCGTTGGCGTCGGCGAGGGCGTTCACGCCACCGACGATCTCGCTGATTTCCTGGGTAATACCAGCCTGGCGGGCCTGGTTGGCGATTCGGGTGTACTTCTTGATGAGCTCGTCGGCGTTGTCCGTCGCGGACTTCATCGCCTTCTGACGGGCGGCCAGCTCGGAGGCGGCCGCCTGCAGCAGGGCGAAGAAGATCCGGCTCTGGACGTACTGCGGCAGCAGCCCGTCCAGGACGCTCTCGGCGGACGGCTCGAACTCGTAGAGCGGCAGGACCTCGTCGGAGCTGGGCTTCTCCTCGCCCTCGACCACCTCGAGCGGCAGCAGCCGCACCGCGGTGGGCTCCTGCACGAGCATCGACTTGAAGCGCGTGTAGACCACGTGCACCTCGTCGACGCCGTGCTTGCCGTCCTCGCCCTGCTCGCCGTCCTCCAGCAGGAACGCCTCGATCAACGCCTTGGCGATGTCGCTGGCGGCCGCGTTGGAGGGCTGGTCGGAGAAGCCGGACCACGACTGGACGACCGGGCGACCGCGGAACTTGTAGTACGCGGCCCCCTTGCGTCCGGCGATGTAGGTGTCGACCTCCTTGCCCTCCTCGCGCAGCTTCTCGGCGAGTCGCTCGGACTCCTTGAGGACGCTGGACGAGTAGGCACCCGCGAGACCACGGTCGCTGGTGACGATGAGCACGGCGGCCCGCTTGGGGTCCTCCGGCTCCCGCGTCAGCGGGTGGTCGACGTTGGCGTAGGTGGCGACGGCCGACACCGCACGCGTCAGCTCACGGGCGTACGGCGCGGCCGACTGGGCCCGCTGCTGCGCCTTGATGATGCGCGACGCAGCGATCAGCTCCATGGCGCGCGTGATCTTCTTCATCGACTCCGTCGACTTGATCCGCGCACGGTACTCACGCACCGAAAGAGCCATGGGTCAGCCCCGCTTCTGCTTGACGATCTGCTCCTGGTCCTCGTCCTCCAGCGCCTCGACCTCGGGCTCGTGGCCGACCTTGATCGAGCCACCCTCCGAGGTCTCGAACTGGTCGAGGAAGGAGTCGTAGGCGCTCTCGAGCGAGCTCGCCGTGTCGTCCTCGAACTTCTGCGTCTCGCGGATCGCCGCGAGGACGCCCTCGTGCGAGCGACGCAGGTAGTCGAGGAACTCGTGCTCGAAGCGCAGCACGTCGTCGGCCGGGACCTTGTCCAGGCGACCCGTGGTGCCGAGCCACAGCGAGGCGGTCATCTCCTCGAGCGGGTACGGCGAGTACGCGGGCTGCTTGAGCAGGGCCATCAGGCGCTGCCCGCGGTCCAGCTGCTGGCGCGACGCGGCGTCGAGGTCCGAGGCGAACATCGCGAACGCCTCCATGGCGCGGAACTGCGCCAGGTCGACCTTGAGCGAGCCGGTGACGGCCTTCATGGCCTTCGTCATGGCGGCACCACCCACGCGCGAGACCGAGACACCCACGTCGATGGCGGGGCGCTGGTTGGCCGCGAACAGGTCCGACTGCAGGAAGATCTGGCCGTCGGTGATCGAGATGACGTTGGTCGGGATGTACGCCGACACGTCGTTGGCCTTGGTCTCGATGATCGGCAGGCCGGTCATCGAGCCCGAGCCGAGCGCGTCGCTGAGCTTCGCGCAGCGCTCGAGCAGCCGGCTGTGCAGGTAGAAGACGTCACCCGGGTAGGCCTCGCGGCCCGGCGGGCGACGCAGCAGCAGCGACACGGCGCGGTACGCCTCGGCCTGCTTGGTCAGGTCGTCGAACACGATGAGGACGTGCTTGCCGTCGTACATCCACTGCTGGCCGATGGCCGAGCCCGTGTAGGGGGCGAGGTACTTGAAGCCGGCGGAGTCGGACGCGGGCGAGGCCACGATGGTGGTGTACTCGAGCGCGCCGGCCTCCTCGAGGGCGCCACGCACGGAGGCGATGGTCGAGCCCTTCTGGCCGATGGCGACGTAGATGCAGCGGACCTGCTTCGTCGGGTCGCCCGACTCCCAGTTCTGCTTCTGGTTGATGATCGTGTCGATCGCGATCGTCGACTTGCCGGTCGCGCGGTCACCGATGATGAGCTGGCGCTGGCCGCGGCCGATCGGGGTCATCGAGTCGATGGCCTTGATGCCGGTGGCGAGCGGCTCGTGCACCGACTTGCGGTCCATCACCGTCGGGGCCTGGAGCTCCAGGGCACGCCGGGTGTCGGACTCGATGTCGCCGAGGCCGTCGATCGGGGTGCCGAGCGGGTCGACGACCCGGCCGAGGAAGTTGTCGCCCACGGGGACCGAGAGGATCTCGCCGGTGCGGCGGACCGTCTGGCCCTCCTCGATCTTGTCGAAGTCACCGAGGACGACGACGCCGATCTCGCGGGTGTCGAGGTTCAGGGCGAGGCCCAGCGTGCCGTCCTCGAACTCCAGCAGCTCGTTGGCCATGGCCGACGGAAGACCGGTCACCCGCGCGATGCCGTCGCCGGCCTCCGCAACGGTGCCGACCTCTTCGCGGCTGGCACCCTCGGGCTTGTAGTCGGCGACGTACTTCTGCAGCGCGTCGCGGATTTCCTCCGGACGGATCGTGAGCTCCGTCATCTTCGTCCCTACTCTCTTCTCAGTCTGCGAAAAATTGTGGTTGAGCTGGTCGAACCGGATCAGCCGACGAGACGACGGCGGGCGTCGTCGAGCCTGCTGGCGATCGTGCCGTCGATGACCTGGTCACCGATCTCGACGCGGACGCCGCCGACCAGGGCCGGCTCCACCACGACGTTGATGTGCACGGGGCGGTCGTACTGGCGCGAGAGGACCTCGCCGAGGCGCTGCTGCTCGTCGTCGCCGAGCGGGCGGGCGGCCCGGACCAGCGCGACGAGGCGGTTGCGGGTGCCGGCGGCGATCTTGGCGTACTCGCCGATGGCCCGGGTCACCGTGAGGTGCGCACCGGAGACCGAGCGCTCCGCGAGGCGGATGCTCCCGTCGCTGGCACGACCCTCGAGCAGGCCACGGACCAGCGCCTGCTTGTCCGCGTCCGAGCGGCCCGGGTCGGACAGCGCGTCACGCAGGTCGTGGTTCTCGGTGACGGCGCGACCGAAGGCGAACAGCTCGTCCTCGATCCGGTCGCCCTCGCCCTTCGCGTCGCCGGCCTTGACCAGCGCCACGACACCGAGCTGCTCCAGCGCGGCACCGAGGTCGCTGCTGCGCGTCCACCGCAGACCGGCGGCGGTGCCGACGATCTCCGTGGCGGCGGCATCCAGGTGACTGCCGAACACCCCGGTGGCGAGCGCCCGCTTGGCCTCGGCCGGCATGGACGGGTCGGTGGTCGCACGACGCAGCGCGGGCTGGGCCCGCAGCACGTCGGCAGCACCGAAGAGCCCCTCGCCGAGGGCCGCGCCGTCGGCGCCGCCCTCGATCGCCGTGCCCAGCGCGTCGGTCAGACGAGCCAGCGAGTCGGCCGACGAACCCTGCATCGCACCCTGCATCACGGAGCCGCCTGGGTCTGCGGCTCGGCGTCCAGGTCGGCGAGGAAGCGGTCGACCACGCGGCTCTGGCGAGCCTCGTCCTCGAGCGCCTCGCCCACGATGCGACCCGCGAGCGTGGTGGCGAGGTCGCCGACCTCGGCACGCAGCGACGCGACGGCCTGCTTGCGGTCCGCCTCGATCTGCGTGTGGGCGTGCTCGACGATGCGGTTCGCCTCGGCCTGGGCCTGCTCCCGCATCTCGGCGATGATCGTCGCCCCCTGCTCACGCGCCTCCTCGCGGATGCGCGCAGCCTCGTGACGAGCCTCCGCGATCTGCGAGCGGAACTCCTGCTCGGCTTCCTGCGCGTCGGACTTCGCCTCGTCCAGCTCGGCGAACTGCTGCCGGATGGCCTCCTGGCGAGCCGTCATCGCGTTGTTGATCGGCGGGATGACGTACTTGCCGAGGATGAACACCATCAGCGCGAAGGCGAACAGCTCGACGAAGAACGTAGCGTTCGGGACGAGGAAGTTGCTCGCCATCGGGAGGAGCGCTGCGCTACTCATCTACGGATCCTTTGTGTCAGGCGGTGCGGTGTGGGTTCGGGCTTCGTCACTTGCCGAGGACGAAGACGAACAGCGCCATGAAGGCCAGGTTGATGAAGAACACGGCCTCACACAGACCGACCGTCAGGAAGAAGATCGTCTGCAGGCGGCCCTGGGCCTCGGGCTGGCGGGCGACGCCCTGGATGTACGACGAGCCGGCCAGGCCGTCACCGATACCGGCGCCGATGGCGCCACCGGCGAGGGCCATGCCGCCGCCGACGAAGGCGCCGGCGGTCTTGATGGCCGAGTCGAGTGCTGCGCTGTCTGCCATGTCTCTCCTTGGTTACGCACCGCGTGCGGTGCTTTTCACTTACCTGGTCGTGCGCCGGACCGGATGGGCCGGTCAGTGCGCAAGTGCGGGGGTTTCCTCGTCGGCGTGCTCGTCCTCGTGCTCGCCGTGGCCCGCTCCGGCCATGCCGAAGTAGAGGACGGTGAGCAGCGCGAAGATGAAGGCCTGGATGCCGCCGATCGCCATGTCGAACAGCTTCCAGATCAGGTTGGGGGCCCACAGGAGGTAGGCCGGCATCAGCGCGATCAGGGCGAGCATGATGCCACCGGCGAAGATGTTGCCGAAGAGTCGCAGCGCCAGCGTGAGCGGCTTGATGAGCTCTTCGAGGATGTTGAGCGGGAGCAGGATCGGGAAGGGCTCGAGGAAGTGCTTGAAGTAGCCCTTCACGCCCTTCTGCCGGATGCCGTAGGTCCAGACGCCGACCATCACCATCAGCGCCATGGCGTAGGTGAGGTTGGTGTCGGCCGTGGGGGCCGGGAGCAGGTGGGCGTCGTGGTTGAGCTCGGTCGGGAGCAGCTCGAGCCAGTTCGCGAAGAGGATGAAGAAGAACAGCGCGACGGCGAGCGGGACCACGAACGGGTTGATCTTGCCGAGGTTGTCCTCGACCTGGGTGTTCACCTGGCCGACGATCGTCTCCCAGATGAGCTGCACCTTGGTGGGGACGTGGCTGGGGTTCTTCTTCGTGAGCGCGCTGCGCGCCACGAAGCCCAGGATCAGCACCAGGGTGCCGGCGACGGCGGTCGCCCAGATCGTGTCGAGGTTGAAGGTGAAGCCGCCGATCGTGCGCTCGACGTGCTTGCCGATCTCGATCTCGGACCCCTCGAGGGGCAGCAACAGGCCGGTCATGGGTGGTTCAGCTCCTTGAGCAGGGGGACGCTGGTCATCACGAGTGCGATCAGGCGGAAGATGGCGAGGCCGAGCAGGAGGCCGATCCCGTCGGGCCAGAACCAGACGGCGATGCCGACGGCGACGACCGACAGGACGGCCAGCCGCACCAGCGTCGCAGCGATCAGCTCGTTGCGCGAGGGCTGGGCGCCCGACGTGATCGTCTTGAGCAGCCAGTACTCGGTGGCGACGTGGTTCGCCAGGCCGAGGGCGATGCCCGCGACGATGCAGCCGGCCAGGCCCCACTCGCCGAGCTGGCCCGCGATCCAGTACGTCGCCACGGCGAGGCCGAGCGCGACGAAGAAGGTCTTGCGCTGGTCGCGTAGGACGCGGCCCAGCGAGGCGGTGCCGGTCGCGGGGACGGGCTGCGAGGCGGGTTCGGTCATGGTGTCCTCCGTCGTCTGGTCGGTCATCGCCCGACCTCAGTCCCGGAGAGCGGCACGGACCCGCGCGACGAAACCGAGGCCACCGGCCAGGATCCCGAGGGCGATGCCGACGAGCGCGAACGTCGGTGCGGTGCCGGCACGGTCGTCGACGACGAGACCGAGGACCAGCCCCGCGACGACGGCGCCGACGAGAAGTCCACCGAGCCCGATGAGGTCGCGACCTCGTAGGCCGTTCGGGGAGCTCTCATCGACCATTCACCCAAGTCGCTTTCATCGGCAGGCTTGAAGACGTCGGCACCGTGGGGCCTCGTGGCACTCCACTCATCGACGTCCGACGACGGCGTGAAACTACCACAGGCGAGGGGGCCCGCGAACCTCGGGACCGGGGTGGTCCCAGGGGTGCTCGCGGAGGGCCCGGAGGTCGTCCAGCTGGTCGCGGTCGTCATGGTGGCGGCCGTTCTGTCGTCGGAGGATCTGTGGTGCTTGTGAAAACTAGCACAAAGTCCGGAGGGCCTGCGAACCGGCCCCGATCAGGTCTCCTCGGGCAGTGACAGGTGGGGCTTGTGGAGCACCGGGAGGACGAAGGTGAGGCCCACGGTGACGGCCGCCATGACCGCCAGCGAGGTCCACATCCACACCCCCGTGTAGAGGCTGGCGAGCACCGTCCCGAAGGCCACCAGGCCCGCCCAGAGCCACATGATGAAGACCGCGCGGCGCTGCGAGTGGCCGATCTCCAGGAGCCGGTGGTGCAGGTGCTGCTTGTCCGGGGCCATCGGCGATCGGCCGGCCCGCGTGCGGCGTACGACGGCGAGCAGCAGGTCGACCATCGGCACGACCAGGATCGAGACCGGCAGCAGCAGCGGGAGCAACGTGGGCAGCAGGCTGGCGCTCGATCCGTCGGCACCCTGGCTGATCTCGGTGCCGGAGAACTGTCCGGTCAGGGTGAGCGCGCTCGCCGACAGCACCAGGCCGATCAGCATCGAGCCGCTGTCCCCCATGAACAGCCGGGCGGGGTGGAAGTTGTGCGGGAGGAACCCCGCGCACGCGCCTGCGAGAGCGGCGCTGAGCAGCGCCCCCGTCGTCGCCAGCGAGACGTCGTTGATGTTGGCGAGCTGGTAGCAGAAGAGGAAGAACGCCACCGCGCCGATCCCGACCACGCCGGCCGCCAGTCCGTCCAGGCCGTCGACGAAGTTCACGGCGTTCACGGTCGAGACGACGACGAGCACCGTCAACAGCGCGCCCTGGGAGACGTCGAGGGAGAACTGGCTGCCGTCGGGGGTCGGGAAGAAGACGTACTGGATCCCGAAGACGATGAGGAAGCCGGCCGCGAGCACCTGCCCGCCCAGCTTGGTCAGCGCGTCCAGCTCGAAGAGGTCGTCGAGGACGCCGACCGCACAGATCAGCGCCCCGGCGATCAGCACGATGCCCGCGTCGCGGAAGACGAAGGGGCTGCTGGTGGAGAGGAACGGCAGCTGCCGCGCCACGACGTACGCCGCCACGAGCCCGCCCAGCATCGCCAGCCCACCGAGGTACGGGATGGGCTCGGCGTGCACGTCGCGGTCCCGCACCTCGGCCACCGCTCCCGTGCGCAGCGCGATCTCGCGCGCGACGACGGTCAGCAGGTAGGTCACCGAGGCGGCGACCAGGAAGACGAGGGCGTACTCGCGCACCGGGCGGTCAGTCCTCGTCCGTCAGCGTCGCCCCGAGGGGTTCGAGGACGGCGTTCAGGTCCTCGAGCGACAGCGCGCCGCGGCGCAGCACCCGGCCCTGGGTACCGGTGACGTCGACGATCGTGGAGGCCTCGCCACCCGGGGACTCCCCCGCGTCGACGACGACCTCGACGTGCTCGCCCAGCATCTCGAGCGCCTGGTCGGCGTCGGTCGCGGCGGGCATGCCGGTGCGGTTGGCCGACGAGACGGCGAGCGGACCGGTGCGCTCGAGGATCTCGCGGGCGATGTCGTGGTCGGGCATCCGGACCGCGACGGTGCCCCGGGTGTCGCCGAGGTCCCACTGCAGCGACGACTGCTGCCGGCAGACCAGCGTCAGCGGCCCCGGCCAGAAGGCGTCGATCAGGGCACGGGCGTAGCCGGGGATCCCGACGGCCAGCGCGTCGACGGTGGTCGCGCTGCTCACCAGGACCGGCGGCGGCATCTCGCGGCCGCGGCCCTTGGCGTCGAGCAGCGAGCGCACGGCCACCGGGTCGAAGGCGTCCGCGCCGATCCCGTAGACGGTGTCGGTGGGCAGCACGACCAGCTGGCCGCGCTGCACCGCGAGGCTCGCGGCCTCGATCGCCTTCTCGCGCTCGTCCTCGGTGCTCGTGGGGAAACGTTCGGAGGTCACCGCCTTATGGTGCCAGTCGCGCCGTCAGGAAGCGCGCACGCCCTGCGAGGTCCTCGTGGTCGCGGACCTCGCACCAGCGCCCGTCGGCGGTGAACACGGCCGGCGCCTCGACGCCCTGCTCGTCCGCGTGCTCGGCGCCGACCACCCCGCCGCGCCGCAGCAGCAGCGCGGCGCGCCGGGCCAGCACGCGCATCGCGTCCAGGCCGTCGTCGCCGGAGAAGAGGGCGAGGTGCGGGTCGTGGTCGCGCGCCTCGGGCGCGACGGACTCCCACGCCCAGAGCGGGATGTACGGCGGGTTGCAGGTCACGACGTCCACGGTGCCGGCCAGCTCGTCGAAGGCGGTGGCCATGTCGCCGTGCCGCAGGTCGACGCCGGTGCCGTCCAGGTTCCGCTGCGCCCAGGCGTGCGCGTCCTCGTCCAGCTCGACGGCGTGCACGACGGCCCCCGGGACCTCGTCCACGATCGCGCGGGCGACCGCGCCCGAGCCCGTGCACAGGTCCACGACGACCGGGGGGCGCCCCTCGGTCGCGGCCACCGCGAGCGCCTGCTCGATCGCCCAGCCGGCCAGCAGCTCGGTCTCCGGGCGGGGCACGAAGACCCCCGGCCCGACCTGCAGCTCGACGAAGCGGAAGTGCGCCGTCCCGGTGAGGTGCTGCAGCGGCTCCCGGGCCGCGCGGCGCGTCACGAGGGCGTCGTACGCCGTGGCCCGGTCGGCCGCGACCTCGTCGACGAGGACCAGCCGGCCGCGGGTGGTGCCGAGGACGTGGGCGAGCAGCTCGGCCGCGTCGTGCGCCGGGCTGGCCACTCCCCCGGCCTCGAGCCGGGCCGTCGCCTCCGCCAGCAGCCGACGCCGGTCCACCGGGGTCGCGTCCGTGCCGGTCATCAGGACTCGAGCGACTCGAGCTGGGTGGCCAGGTCCGCCTCGATGCAGGAGTCCAGCACCGGCTGGAGGTCGCCGTCGAGCACCTGGTCGAGGTTGTACGCCTTGTAGCCGGTGCGGTGGTCGGAGATGCGGTTCTCCGGGTAGTTGTAGGTGCGGATCCGCTCGGAGCGGTCCACGGTGCGGACCTGGCTGCGGCGCGCGGCGCCGGCCTCGGCGTCGGCCTTCTCCTGCGCGGCGGCGAGGATCCGGGCACGCAGGATCCGCATCGCCTGCTCGCGGTTCTGCAGCTGGCTCTTCTCGTTCTGGCAGCTGGCCACGATGCCGGTCGGCACGTGGGTGATCCGCACGGCCGAGTCGGTGGTGTTGACGCTCTGGCCGCCCGGGCCGCTGCTGCGGTAGACGTCGATGCGCAGGTCGTTCTCGTCGACCTGGACGTCGATCTGCTCGGCCTCGGGGAAGACGAGGACGCCGGCGGCGCTGGTGTGGACGCGCCCCTGGGACTCGGTGACGGGCACCCGCTGGACGCGGTGCACCCCGCCCTCGAACTTGAGCTGGGCGAACGGGGCCTCCCCCGACTCCGGGGTGCCCTTCGCCTTCACCGCCGCGGTCACGGACTTGTAGCCGCCGAGGTCGGACTCGGTGGCGTCGAGGATCTCGACCTTCCAGCCGCGGGCCTCGGCGTAGCGGGTGTACATACGGAGCAGGTCGCCCGCGAACAGCGCGGACTCCTCGCCGCCCTCGCCGGACTTCACCTCGAGCAGCGCGTCCTTCTCGTCGGTGGGGTCCCGCGGGACCAGCAGCCGGCGCAGCCGCTCCTCGGCGGTGGCCCGGCGCTCGACGAGCTGCTCGGCCTCCTCGGCGAACGCGGCGTCCTCGCCGGCCAGCTCGCGCGCCGCTCCCAGGTCGTCGCCGAGCTGCTGCCACTCGCGCCAGGCGCCGATGATCGACGAGAGCTGGGAGTAGCGCTGGTTGAGCTGCTTGGCGAGCCGGGCGTCGGCGTGCGTCTCGGGGGCGGCGAGCTTGCCCTCGAGCTCGCGGTGCTCGACGAGCAGACCTTCGACGGCCTCGAACACGGCTGACCCCTCGCTGACGATCTGGTGGGGACCGGCACGGTCCCCCGGACACGACACGAGCGCCGGTCCCCGCCCGTGGGCAGGAACCGGCGCTCGGTGGTGGCTACTTCTTGTCGCCGGCCTTGTCGCCAGCCTTGGCGTAGCGAGCCTGGAACCGGGCCACGCGGCCGCCGGTGTCGAGGATCTTCTGCTTGCCGGTGTAGAACGGGTGGCACTGCGAGCACACGTCGGCGTGCATCGAGCCGGAGGCCGAGGTGCTCTTCGTGACGAACTGGGCCCCGCAGGTGCACGTGACGTTCGTGACCGTGTAGTCGGGGTGGATGTCCTTCTTCATGGTGTCCTCTCAGTCGCCGGGTCGCCTCCGCGCCCTGCGGACGGCGTGAACCGGAACCAGTGGTCCATTCTGCCACCCGGCGCGGTCAACCGGTAATCACGGACCCGTCGTCCGGGGCGGCCTCGCTGCCGGCCGTCTCGACGAGCACCTCGGGGTCCTCGGCCCGCACCGGACCGGCGTCGCGCTCGGTGCCCGGCTCGGCCCGGAAGACCGGCTCGGGCGGGGGCGGGGCGGCCACCCGCGCGCGGGGCTCGCCCTGCAGCCGCAGGTCGATCGCGACCGCCGTGCCCTTGCCCTCGTCGGACTCGATGACGACGTCGCCGGCGTGCTTCTCGATGATCGTCTGGACGATCCTCAGGCCCAGCCCGGTGCCCGCGATCTCGTTGGTGACGGCGTTCGACGCCCGGAAGAAGCGGGAGCCCAGCCGATCGATCTCCGCGGCGGGGATGCCGATGCCGTGGTCGGTGACGGTGACCGTGACCCGCTGGCGGACCCGGGCGACCGCCACCTCGACCGTCCCGCCGTCGCGGCTGAACTTCACGGCGTTCGCGGTGACGTTGAGGAAGGCGCGGTGCAGCATCGCGCGGTCGCCGAGGACCATCAGCTGCTCGTCGGGGACCGCGACCTCGACCTGGATGCCGCGCCGGGCGGCGGTGATCCGGACGTCGGTCACGGCGTCGCGCACCAGGGCGACCACGTCGACCTGCTCGAGGTCGGTGCCGCGTGCCTCCGCCTTCGAGAGCGTCAGCAGGTCGTCGATGAGGGTCTTGAGCCGCGTGACGTTGCGCCGGGTCGCCTCGAGCATCCGCTCGTGACGGGGCGCCATGACGTCCTCGAACTCCTCCGCGACCATCTCGAGGTAGCCGCTGATCGTGGTCAGCGGGGTGCGCAGCTCGTGGGAGACGTTGGAGACGAAGTCGTCCTTGGCGGTGTCGAGGGTGCGCAGCTCGTCCTGGATCCGGTGCTCGACGGCCCGGGCACGGCCCTGGGCCTCGGCGAACTCGTTGAGCGCCGCCGCCACGGCCCGGACCTCCTGGGGGCCGGCCGCCTCGGCGCGGACGTCGGGGTCGTTGCGCGCCATCCGCTGCACCACGGCCTCGAGGTCGGCCAGCGGTCGCGACAGCTCGTCGAGGAGCCGCCGGCGGGCCCGGGCGACGACGTACCACGCCGCCGCGGCGAGGGCGAGGATCGCGATGATCGTGCCCTTGAGCCGGACCCCGGCGTCGGCGTTGGCCTGGCGCACCCGGCGGTCGAAGGCCTCGGACGTCTCCTGGTGCGCCGAGCGGAACTCCGCGAACCGGACCTGCCCGGTGCGGAACCGCTTGGGCTGGAAGGTCTCCGGCCCGCCGGGGGCCGCGACGCGCGGCTCGGCGTAGCGGTCGAGCCAGGCCTGGGCGGTCGCCTCCTGGCGGGCGACCAGCAGCTCGAGCTCGACGTCGCCGCGGGCGAACTGCGCGACCCGCTGCTCGTGGGCCGGCAGCCGCGAGAGGGCCTGGCGGTAGTCGTCGATCGACGCGGTCTCGCCGCTGCGGGCGTAGGCCCCGACGGCGGCCTCCATGTCGGTCAGGTCCTGGAGGACGTCCTGGTTCGCGGCGGCCGCCGGCTGCAGCCGGTCACTGACGTAGTCGACGCTGCGGGTGGACAGGACCACCCCGGTGATCGCGATCAGGGCCATCAGCCCGACCAGCGCCCAGACACGGGTGATGACCGGAGCCACCAGTCGCGCGACCGGACGTCCACCGCTCATGTCCCACCGAACCCCTTGCGCTGCATGTCTCCCCAGTCGTGCCTCGACCGACGGAGCACCTCGACGATCCCCCCCAGACGCCACCAGGCGTTGATCTGCCGGTAGCCGAAGTTCTCCTCGACCGCAGCACCCATCGCCCGGAACAGATCCGGAAGTCCACGGTAGCGCCGAAACGAGACCTCTTCGGCCAGAAGCGACACAAGAGTCACGAAGCAGGCGAAGAGGATCGAGGCGGACAGCAGGAGCACCACGATGGGCACGTTCACGACGTCCCAGCTCGGGAAGAACAGGTGCTCCAGACCGAGCCCGACCATCAGGAAGACGAAGTAGGCCAGGCCGAAGACCTCGACGATCGGCGCGAGCAGCTCGAAGAAGAGGAACCACGGCATCGTGACCATCCCGATCACGCCGTACCGCGGGCGCATCAGCATCCGGTGGTGCCGCACGAAGATCTCGGTGAGGCCGCGGTGCCAGCGACGGCGCTGCTTGCGCAGCACGGCCCGGTCCTCGGGGACCTCGGTCCAGGCGACGGGCTCCGGGACGAACACCACGTCGGCGTCCCGGCCCTCGTCGCCGAGCATCCGGTGGATCCGGACCACCAGCTCGGCGTCCTCGCCGATGCAGTCGGTGGCCAGGCCGTCGACCTCGAGCAGCACGTCCTTGCGGAAGAGGCCGAAGGCCCCGGAGATGATGAGCAGGCCCCCGAGCCGGGACCAGCCGGCGCGCCCGATGAGGAACGCGCGGAGGTACTCCGCGACCTGGATGCGGGCCAGCCAGCCGCCCGGCATCCGCAGGTCGGTCACGCGGCCGCGCTGGACGCGCGAGCCGTTCGCGACCCGGACCACGCCACCCGAGGCGACGACCCGCCCCGGGTCGTCGGCGAACGGCCGGGCGACGTCGAGCAGCGCCTGCGGGTCGAGCAGGGAGTCGGCGTCGACCATGCACACCAGCTCCTTGCGCGAGTAGTTGATCCCCGCGTTCAGCGCGTCCGCCTTGCCGCCGTTGCCCTTGGCGACCAGCGCCAGGTTGTGCGAGCCGCGGCGGCTCACCCAGGTGCTCAGCACCTCGCCCTTGGTGGCGATCCGGCCGCCCGGCACCAGCGGCACCTCGACCATGTCGAACTCGGCCACCATCTTCGCGACGGTGTCGTCCTTGGAGCCGTCGTCGATGACCACGACCTCGAAGTCCGGGTAGCGCAGCGACGTCATCGCCTGCACCGACTGCACGATCGTGGCGGACTCGTTGTACGCCGGCATCAGCACCGAGACACCGCGGGTGTGCGGGTCGAGGAACCACTCGTCGTACCCCGCGAAGTCGACGCGGCGGCGGTAGGCCAGCAGGTCGCTCAGGGCCAGCCCGGTGAGGATCAGGAAGCTGGAGTTGATCAGCACGGAGTAGATCGCGAACGCGATCCCGAGCGCGAACATCACCTGGCTGAAGCCGGCGACGAACCCGTCGAGGAGGAGGACCTGCATCAGCTGCCCCCCAGGGCGGCCAGGGCCACGACCTCGCGGGCCACGGGGGCTCGGGAGTGCTCCAGCACCTCGCGGCCGGCGGCACCGCACCGGTGCAGGGCGTTCGCGGCGGCGCGGGACACCTCGACGTTGTCGTCGTCGTGCAGGACGCTCGCGAGCGCCGGCACGGCCCAGTCGCCCCCGATCAGGCCCAGGGCGCGGGCCGCCGCGCGGCGCACGTCGGCGTCGCCGTGGCCGAGGGGAGCCGCGAGCGCGATGACCGAGCTCGAGGCGCCGAGCTCGCCGAGCGCGTAGATGGCGGCGATCTTCAGCTCGACGTCCCCGTCCTCGAGGGCCTGCTCGAGCTCGGGGACGGCCTGGATGGCACCGACCAGGCCGAGGGCGGCCGCGGCCAGGGAGCCGCGCCGGTCCCCGCTCTCGCCGTCGGACACCGACTGGCGCAGCCCGGCGCGGAGCACGGGGACCGCGACGCTGCCGATGCGGTCGATCGAGGACAGGAAGTCGCGGCGCAGCCGCGGCTCCAGCGCGGCCCGGCGCAGGAGGTTCTCGACCACCTCGGCCTCGTGGAAGGCACCGAGGGCGAGCATCGCGGTGCGGCGTACGCCGAAGTCGCGGTCGTCGAGACCGGCGAGGACCAGGTCGCGGCTGGTCGGGTAGCGCAGCACGCCGAGGCGGTAGATCCCGCGGCAGCGACGGACCGCCGAGCGGGCCCGGGTCTGGGCGACGGCGTCGTCGAGGGACCCCCACTCGCGGAGCACGTCGCGCAGGAGGTCGCGGGCCGTGCCCCGCAGCTTCGGGACCAGGGCGAAGGCGTCGTCGACGACGGCGGCACGGTCCTGGGGACCAGCGGCCAGGAGCACCGCGAGGGACTCCTCGACCTCGTCCTTCTCCCCCGTGCTGAGGGTCATGACGTGGCGCCAGACCGGCCCGCGCAGGTGCACGCGGCGTGCCTCGCTGCGGTCCTTGGTGACCCGGATGGTCACCAGCAGCAGCACCACCGCGACGCAGGCCAGCGTGAGGACGACGGCCGCGACATACCCGAGATTCGCGACGCTCATGTCGTGCCGGGTGCCCTCATCGGGATCGGGACAGCAACGCCTGGACTCGGGACGCGAGCTCGCGAGGGCTGAACGGCTTGGTGATGTAGTCGTCGGCACCGGAGTCGAAGCCGGTCTCGACGTCGGACTCCTGGGCCCGCGCGGTCAGCAGGATGACCGGGAGGTCGGCGAGCGCCGGGTCGGCGCGGATGACGCGGATCGCGTCGAGACCGGAGACGCCCGGCATCATCACGTCCAGCACCGCGAGGTCCGGCCGCTGGGCCTGGCAGGCGTCGATCGCGGCCGCGCCGTCCGCAACGGCGATCACGTCGTGCCCGAGCGTCGAGAGCTTGAACTCGACGAGCTCACGGATGTCGACGTCGTCGTCAGCGACAAGAATGCGAGCCACGATTTCCCCTTCTCCTGCAGGTGTGGTGGCAGCCTAGGGCATGCCCGGCCACCTCGACGGCGGACCGGGCCGCCCGATCGGGGCGACCCGGGTCCGGTCCCGAGGCGTGGTCAGTCGCTGCTGCCCGGCTTGGGCGTGGACTTCTGGACCTGCAGGAGGAACTCCATGTTCGTGGAGGACTTCTTGAGGCGCTCCAGCAGCAGCTCGAGGGCCTGCTGGCCGTCGAGGCCCGAGAGCACCCGGCGCAGCTTCCACACCACGGCGAGCTCCTCGGCGCTCATCAGCAGCTCCTCGCGGCGGGTGCCGGACTGCACGGCGTCGATGGCCGGGAAGATCCGCTTGTCGGCGAAGTCGCGACGCAGCCGGATCTCCATGTTGCCGGTGCCCTTGAACTCCTCGAAGATCACCTCGTCCATCTTCGAGCCGCTCTCGATCAGGGCGGTCGCGAGGATCGTGAGCGAGCCGCCGTTCTCGATGTTGCGTGCGGCGCCGAAGAACTTCTTGGGCGGGTACAGCGCGGCCGAGTCGACGCCGCCGGACAGGATCCGGCCGCTGGCAGGCGCGGCCAGGTTGTAGGCCCGGCCCAGGCGGGTGATGCCGTCGAGCAGCACGACCACGTCGTGGCCGAGCTCGACCAGCCGCTTCGCCCGCTCGATCGCCAGCTCGGCGACCATCGTGTGGTCGCTCGCCGGGCGGTCGAACGTCGACGAGATGACCTCGCCCTTGACCGAGCGCTCGAAGTCGGTGACCTCCTCGGGACGCTCGTCCACGAGGACCACCATCAGGTGGCACTCGGGGTTGTTCGTCGTGATCGAGTTGGCGATCGACTGCAGGATCATCGTCTTGCCGGCCTTGGACGGCGAGACGATCAGGCCGCGCTGGCCCTTGCCGATCGGGGCGGCGATGTCGATGACCCGCCCGATCAGGTTGGTCGGCTCGGTCTCGAGGCGCAGCCGCTCCGAGGCGTAGAGCGGCGTGAGCTTCGCGAAGTCGACGCGGGTCCGGGCCGACTCGGGGTCGGCGCCGTTCACGCCCTCGATGCGGACCATCGGGTTGAACTTCGCCTTGCTCTCGCCCTCGCGGGGCTGGCGCACCTGGCCGACGATCGCGTCGCCACGGCGCAGGCCGAACTTGCGGACCATCGACAGCGAGACGTAGACGTCGTCGCTGCCCGGGAGGTAGCCACTGGTGCGCACGAAGGCGTAGTTGTCGAGGACGTCGAGGATGCCCGCCGCCGGCACGAGGACGTCGTCCTCGAGGATCGTGGTGTCGGGCTCGTTGCGCTGGCCGCCGCTGCGGGCGGCGCGGGGCTCGCGGTTCGCCGGCTGGTCGCGCTGCGGCTGCGGCTCGCGGTCCCGGTCGCGCCCGCGGCGCCGCCGGTTGCGGCGGCTGCCCTCGCCCTGCTCGGCGTTGCCGTCCTGGTCGTTCTGGCGGCCCTGGTCGCTCTGCCGGCCCTGGTCGTTCTGACGACCCTGATCGTTCTGACGACCCTGGTCGTTCTGACGACCCTGGTCGTTCTGACGACCCTGGTCGTTCTGGCGACCCTGGTCGTTCTGGCGACCCTGGTCGCCCTGGCGACCCTGGTCGTTGCGCTCGTCGTCCTGACGGCCCTCGGCCTTGCGGGGCTGGTCCTGACGGCCCTCGGCCTGGCGGGGCTGGTCCTGGCGGGACTCGTCGGCACGCGGCTCGTCGGCGCGGGCGTCGTCCTGGCGCGGCTGACCCCCGCGGGTGCGTGCCTTGCGCGGCCGCTCCTCACGGGTGGGCGACGCCTCCTGCGGCGCGGCGTCCGGGGACGCGGCCCGCTCGGGCGCGGCCTCCTTGGTCGGGGCCGCGCTGCGCGCCGGCTTCGACGCGGTCGTGCCGGCGGCCTTGCCCGGGCCCGACTGGGCGGCCTTGATGGCCTCGACCAGCTGGGCCTTCTTCATGGAGCCGGCGCCGGCGATCCCCATGCCGCCGGCCATCGACTTCAGGTCGGCGATCAGCAGGGAGTTGAGCCCGCCACCGCGCTTCTTCGGAGCGTCCGAGGAGGAGGTGGAGGATTCGATGGTTTCCGTCACGTGAGGTCCTTCCCACGTATCAGCCGCTCGGCTCGACGAGCCGTCGGCGTCTGGTCATTGCTTCCCCGGCCGTCCGACCTCGGGAGAGGGCAGAGCGACGGTGGCGCGGGACGGGGCCCGCACGGGATCGAGGAAGGTGCGCACCCAGGGACTGATGTCACCTGATGGCGCTACGCCGAGATGTCTGACGCGCTCCGAGGGTAGCACCGGGAATGCCCGGTGTGGCATCGGGCACATCGTCCGCGAGCCGCGTCGCGCGGACGGCGGAGCTCACCCGACGCGGACGCCGTCGGCGTCGACGGCGAGGTGGTGCGCGGCCCAGCCGTCCGGGCAGCGGGCCAGGAGCGCGGCGGTGGCCACCCGGTCGCCGTCGGCGAACGCCAGGACCGTCGGTCCGGCACCGGACACGAGGGCGGGGACGCCGTCGACCCGCAGCGCGTCGACGAGCGCCAGCGACTCCGGCATCGCGGGGCGGCGGTACTCCTGGTGGAGGTAGTCGCGGGTGGCCAGGTGCAGGTGCTCGGGCTGTCCGGCGAGCGCGGCGACGAGCAGGGCGGTGCGCCCGGCGTCCGCGGCGGCATCGGCATGCGGAACCTCGGCCGGGAGCAGGCCGCGGGCCACCGCGGTCGACACCGGCGAGGGCGGCACCAGGACGACGGCCGAGACCCGGGGGTCGACCGACGAGCGGACGGCGTAGAAGACGTCCGCCTCCCGGCCCGAGATCACGAACCCGCCGTAGAACGCGGGCGCCACGTTGTCCGGGTGGCCCTCCAGCCGCGCCGCGAGCCGGAAGACCGCGTCGTCGTCGAGGAGCAGCGTGCCCCCGGCGACCAGCGCCCGGGCCAGGCTGACGCCACCGACGATGGCGGCCGACGAGGAGCCGAGGCCGCGGGCGTGCGGGACGACGTTGCGGCAGGACAGGCGCAGGCCGCTCGGCTGGGCGCCCATCTCGGCGAAGGCGGCACGCATGGCGCGGACGACGAGGTGGGTCTCGTCGCGCGGGACGTCCGCGGCGCCGGCGCCCTCGACCTCGATCTCCAGCCCGGAGGCCAGCACCTCGGCCGTGAGCTCGTCGCGGAGGTCGAGCGCGAGGCCGAGCGAGTCGAAGCCGGGACCCAGGTTGGCCGAGGTGGCCGGGACGCTGACCCGGACCGGGCCGGTGACGAAGGTGGTCACGACGCGGTCAGGCGAGTCCGGCAGCCTCGGCGGCCGCGCTCACGTCGGCGTCGATGACGGTGTCCACGATGCTGTGGCCGCTGCTCGCGAAGCCCTCGAGCGCCGTGGCGGTGTCCTTGAGCCCGTGCCCGGTGACGGTCACGACGACCGACTTCCCGGCGTACGACTCCCCCGCCGCGAGCTCCTGGAGCAGCCCGGCGATCCCGGCGGCGGAGGCCGGCTCGACGAAGACGCCGTCGTGCGAGGCGAGCTCGCGCTGGGCGGCCAGGATCTGGTCGTCGCTCACCGCGGCGAAGCGACCGTGGGACTCGTTGCGGGCGGCCTCGGCCAGCTTCCACGAGGCGGGGTTGCCGATCCGGATGGCCGTGGCCCGGGTCTCGGGGTCGGGGAACGGCTCGCCGGTGACGAGCGGCGCGGCGCCCTCGGCCTGGAAGCCGCGCATCACCGGACGACGGGTGGCCAGGCCGAGGTCGGCGTACTGCGTGTAGCCCAGCCAGTACGCCGAGATGTTGCCGGCGTTGCCGACCGGCAGGAGGTGGTAGTCCGGGGCGTCGCCGAGGAAGTCGACGATCTCGAAGGCGGCGGTCTTCTGGCCCTCGAGGCGGACCGGGTTCACGGAGTTGACCAGCGCCACGGGGTAGTCCCAGGCCAGGCCCTTCGCGAGCATCAGGCAGTGGTCGAAGTTGCCGCGGACCATGATCACCTGCGCGCCGTGGATGACGGCCTGGGCCATCTTGCCGGCGGCGATCTTGCCCTCGGGGACCAGCACGAGCGGCTTGAGGCCGGCCTTGGCGGCGTAGGCCGCCATCGACGCGGACGTGTTGCCGGTCGAGGCGCAGACGACCGCCTCGGCGCCGTCGTGCTTGGCGACCGAGATCGCGGCGGTCATGCCGCGGTCCTTGAAGGAGCCGGTGGGGTTGTCGCCCTCGACCTTGAGCCAGACCTCGGCGCCGGTCAGCCCGGAGAGCCACTCCGAGTGCACCAGCGGGGTGCCACCCTCGCGGAGCGTCACCGCCGGGGTGCCCTCGGGGATCTCGAGCAGGTGGCGGTACTCCTCGATCACGCCCCGCCACTGGCGGGTCCGGCCGACGGTCGGTGCGGTGGTCATTCCTGCTCCCCTTCGACGCGCATCACCGAGGTGACCTCGCGGACCATGTCCATCCCGCGGAGGTGCTCCACGGTGGCGCTGAGCTGGGCGTCGGTGGCCTCGTGCGAAACCACGACGAGCTGGGCCTCCGCACCGCGGCCCTCCTGGCGGACCGTCTGGATGGAGACGCCCTGCTCGGCGAACGCGAGCGCGACCGCGGCGAGCACGCCCGCCTTGTCGTCGACGTCGATCGCCACGTGGTAGCGGGTGCGGGTCTCCCCCATCGGCAGCACCGCCCGGTCGGCGTACGCCGACTCGCCGGCGCCCCGGGTGTCGCCGAGGCGGTTGCGGGCGACCGTGACGAGGTCGCCGAGGACGGCGGAGGCCGTCGGGGCGCCGCCGGCACCGGGGCCGTAGAACATCAGCTGGCCGGCGGCCTGGGACTCGACGAACACCGCGTTGTAGGCCTCGCGGACCGAGGCCAGCGGGTGCGAGCGCGGGATCATCGCGGGGTGCACGCGCACGGCGACCGCGTCGTCGCCGTTCTCCGTGGGGCGCAGCTCGCAGATCGCGAGCAGCTTGACCACGCAGCCCATGTCGCGGGCCGACTGCACGTCGGCGGCGGTGACCTCGGAGATGCCCTCGCGGTGGACGTCGGCCGCGGTGACGCGCGAGTGGAACGCCAGCGAGGCCAGGATCGCGGCCTTGGCCGCCGCGTCGAAGCCCTCGACGTCGGCGGTCGGGTCGGCCTCGGCGTACCCGAGGTCCTGGGCCTCCTCGAGCGCCTCGGTGAAGCCGGCGCCGGAGCTGTCCATCTTGTCGAGGATGAAGTTGGTGGTGCCGTTGACGATCCCGAGCACCCGGGTGACCCGGTCACCGGCGAGCGACTCGCGCAGCGGACGCAGGATCGGGATCGCCCCGGCCACGGCGGCCTCGTAGTAGAGGTCGCGGTCGGCCTTGGCGGCCGCCTCGAAGAGGGTCGGTCCGTCCTCGGCGAGCAGAGCCTTGTTGGCGGTGACGACGCTGGCGCCGTTCTCGAGCGCCGACAGGATCAGCGACCGGGCCGGCTCGATGCCGCCGATCACCTCGACGACCAGGTCGACGTCGTCGCGCGCCACGAGCCCCGCGGCGTCCGTGGTGAGCAGCCCCGCGGCGACCTCGACCTCGCGGGCCGCGTCGAGCCGGCGTACGGCGACCCCGACGAGCTCCACGGGCACGCCCACGCGCGCCGCCAGGTCGCCGGCCTGCTCCTGGAGCAGCCGCACCACCTGCGAGCCGACCGAGCCGCAGCCCAGCACCGCCACGCGCAGGCTGGTCCTGGGCTTGTCGCCCTCCGTCATGCCGGTGCTCACGAAACGTCTCCCACGTCGGTTGCCAACAGGTCGTCCTCAGTCTCGCGGCGCACGACGATCCGTGCGACGCCGTCCCGGACTGCGATCACCGGCGGTCGCAGCGCGTGGTTGTAGTTGGAGGCCATCGAGCGACAGTAGGCACCCGTCCCCGGCACCGCCAGCAGGTCCCCCTCCGCGACGTCGCCGGGCAGGAACTCGTCCTTGACCACGATGTCGCCGGCCTCGCAGTGCTTGCCGACGACGCGCGTCAGCACGGCCGGTGCGTCCGAGTGCCGCGAGGCGAGCGTGCAGGAGTAGTCGGCGTCGTAGAGCGCGGTGCGGATGTTGTCGCTCATGCCGCCGTCGACGGAGACGTAGGTGCGGACCGCTCCCCCGTCGAGCGCGACCTTCTTGACCGTCCCCACCTCGTAGACCGTGCACATGGCGGGCCCGACGATCGCGCGCCCGGGCTCGATCGAGAGCCGCGGCTCGGGGATGCCGAGGGCGCGGCACTCGTGCTCGACGATCTTGCTCATCTCGGTCGCGAGCTGCGACGGGTCGGACGGGTCGTCCTGGGTCGTGTAGGCGATCCCGAAGCCGCCCCCGAGGTCCATCTCGGGCATCGTCACGCCGAGCTCGGTGGAGATCCGGGCGTGCAGCGCGAGCACCCGGCGGGCGGCGACCTCGAAGCCCGACGAGTCGAAGATCTGCGAGCCGATGTGGGAATGCAGGCCGAGCAGCTCCAGCCCCGGCGCGTCCAGGACGGCCCGGACGGCGTCGAAGGCCTGGCCGTTGGTGATCGAGAAGCCGAACTTCTGGTCCTCGTGGGCCGTGGCGATGTACTCGTGGGTGTGCGCCTCGACGCCGGCGGTCACCCGCACCATCACGCCCGCGGTCGCCCCGAGCTCGGCGACGATCGCGGCCAGCCGCTCGATCTCGACGAAGGAGTCGACGATGATCCGCCCGACCCCGAGCCGGACCGCGCGGCGCAGCTCGGCGGGGGTCTTGTTGTTGCCGTGGAAGCCGATCCGGGCCGGGTCGACCCCGGCACGCTCGGCGACGGTGAGCTCGCCGCCCGAGCAGACGTCGAGGCTCAGCCCCTCCTCCGCGATCCAGCGCGCGGCGGCGGTGCAGAGGAACGCCTTGCCGGCGTAGTAGACGTCGTACGCCGCGAACGCGTCGCGGAAGGCCCGGGCGCGGGCCCGGAAGTCGTCCTCGTCGAGGACGTACGCCGGGGAGCCGTGCTCCGCGACCAGCGCCGCGAGCGACACCCCGCCGACCTCGAGGACGCCGTCGGCCTTGCGAGCCGTCGTCGACCACAGGTGGCGGACCAGCTCGTTGGCGTCTGCGGGCTCCCGCAGCCACGAGGGCCCCTTGAGGGCGCCCTCGGCATGGGCCCAGCCTGCTTCGTGCGCGCGCATCAGCCGCTCACATCCGCTCGGGCGCCGAGACGCCGAGCAGGCCGAGACCGTTGGCGAGCACCGTGCGCGTCGCGGCCACGAGGACCAGCCGGGCCCGGTGGAGGTCGTTGACCTCCTCGTCCCCCATCGGGAGCACGCGGCAGCTGTCGTAGAAGCGGTGGTAGACCCCGGCGGTGTCCTCGAGGTAGCGGGCGACGCGGTGCGGCTCGCGCAGCTCGGCGGCGCTGGCGACCACGCGCGGGAGCTCGGCCAGCGCCCGCAGGAGCTCGCCCTCCTTCTCGTGGGCGAGCAGCGCCGGGTCGAAGGAGTCGGTGCCCCAGGCGATGCCGAGCTCGCCCGCGTTGCGGAGGATGCCGGAGACCCGGGCGTGGGCGTACTGGACGTAGAAGACCGGGTTGTCGTTGGTCTGCCGCGCCCACAGGTCCAGGTCGAGGTCGATGTTGGAGTCGGAGCTGAAGCGTGCCAGGGCGTAGCGGCTGGCGTCGACGCCGATGGCCTCGACGAGGTCGTCGATGGTCACGACGGTGCCGGCGCGCTTGGACATCCGCAGCGGCTGGCCGTCGCGGAGCAGGTTGACCATCTGGCCGATCAGGATCTCGAGGTTCGTGCCGGGCTCGTCGCCGAACGCCGCGCACATGGCGTTCATCCGGCCGACGTAGCCGTGGTGGTCGGCGCCGAGCATGATCAGGCACCGGTCGAAGCCGCGCTCGCGCTTGTCGAGGTAGTAGGCGAGGTCGCCGGAGAGGTAGGCACCCTCCCCGTCCGACTTGATGATCACCCGGTCCTTGTCGTCGCCGAACCTCTCGGTGGCGAGCCAGACCGCGCCGTCCTTCTCGTAGGTGTTGCCGAGCTCGCCCAGCCGCGCCACGGCCCGGTCGACGGCCCCGCTGCGGTGCAGGTTGTTCTCGTGGAAGTAGACGTCGAAGTCGACCCCGAAGTCGTGGAGGCTCTGCTTGATCTCCTCGAACATCATCTCGACGCCCTCGGCGCGGAAGACCTCCTGCGCCTCGGCATCGGTGAGGTCCTTGACCTGGGGCTCCTTGGCCACGACCGCCGCGGCGATCTCGTGGATGTAGGCGCCGCCGTAGCCGTCCTCCGGCGCGGGCTGGCCCAGCGCGCTGGCGAGCAGCGACCGGCTGAACCGGTCGATCTGGGCGCCGTGGTCGTTGAAGTAGTACTCCCGGGTGACCTGCGCGCCCGTCGCGGTGAAGATCCGGCCCAGCGCGTCGCCGACCGCGGCCCACCGGACGCCGCCGATGTGGATCGGGCCGGTCGGGTTGGCGGAGACGAACTCGAGGTTGATCCTCTCGCCCGCGAACGCGTCGCTGCCGCCGTACGCCGCGCCGGCGTCGACGACCTGCGCCGCCACCACGCCCTGGGCGCCGGCCGCCACCGTGATGTTGAGGAAGCCGGGCCCGGCGATCTCGACCGCGGCGATGCCGTCGGCCGCCTCGAGCCCCTGCTGGACCAGCGTGGCGAGGTCGCGCGGGTTGGTGCCGGCCTTCTTGGCGAGCTGCAGCGCCACGTTGGTGGCGTAGTCGCCGTGCCCCTTCTGGCGCGGGCGCTCCACCGTCACGGTCGTGGGGACGCCCTCGGGCAGGGTGAGGTCACCCCGGTCGGAGAGGGTCGTCAGGACGTCGACGATCGTGGTGGAGAGCTGCTCGGGAGTCACCACCCCAGCGTATCGGCGCCCGCTTCACCGCCCCGCATCGATATCGCTGGTGGGATCGCCGCCCGATCCCGGGCCGATTGCATCCCGGTCGGGGGTCGACGGTAGGGTTCGGGCAGCCACCACGACGGCGTACGTCGCGGCAGCATGCCTCCGTAGCTCAGGGGATAGAGCACTGGTTTCCGGTACCAGGTGCCGCAGGTTCGAATCCTGCCGGGGGCACCCTTCGATCTCTCCGGAGATCCGGCCGGCCGGACCCTCACCGGGTCCGGCTCCGCCCTGCCCGGCCCGCGCGCAGCCCCGGCGCAGCCACCTCCCCCGCCTCGGAGGACCGAGCAGTGTGCACCCGCGGGGCGTGCCCGCGGAACCTTTCCACGGCAGTTTTGCCGTGCGGTCCAGACGGCTCGGCCGATCTGGTGCGACCTCGGTCCCGCGACGTGACCACGGGAACAAGATCTCGTTGAGTCAGCGCTCGTCGTCCTCGGGGGCGCGGGCACGGGCCGGAGCCCCCATCCCGGCCTCCCACTGTCGCCACACCCGAGGGAGATCCCGCAGTGAAGCCAACCGTCCGGCGCGCGCTCGCCGCCACCACCATCTGCGCGGCCGTGGCCGCCACCCTGACGGCCGGTCCGGTCGCCTCCGCCCAGCAGGGCCGGGCCGAGCGCCCGGGCAAGATCACCGGCTACGGCTACAAGGGCACCGCCGTCGGCGCCCGCCTGATCACCGGCAACGTGGAGAACCTGTCGCTGCGCGAGGCCGAGGCGCCCCTGCGGTGCACCCGCAAGGTCGACCGGGTCGTCGACGCGAGCGGGAAGCTGACGGCACCGGAGAACTCCCTCATTTCTCTGTCCGAGTCGACGAGCCGGACGCTGAGCTACGCGAAGAACGGCCGGTACGGCGTCCGCGCGGTCAACACGCTGGGCGACATCACCCTCGGTGGCACGCTCCCCGGCCAGGACGAGTCGACCCCGATCGTGACCCTCAAGGGCCTGCAGACGACGGCCGACGCCTTCCACACCGCCCAGGGCTACGGCCACAAGGAGTCGTTCACGGCCCCCACCCTGGCCATCGACGTCAGCGTGCTGACCGACAACGGTGTCCCGATCCCGCCCGAGCTGACCGACCTGCTCGACACCCTCGAGCAGACCGGCAACCAGCTGACCGGACAGGTCATCGACGTGCTCCAGCAGGCCGGCGCACCGATCGAGATCCCGCAGCTGGGCAGCATCGCGATGGGCTACATGAAGGGCCACGCCGGCAAGTACGGCGCCGAGTCCGACACCAAGGCCCTGCAGTTCGTCATCGACGCGACCGGCGAGGAGCAGTCGCTCCAGCTGGGCCAGGCGCGGGCGGTCATCGGCGGCCCGACGCCGGCCGGCGTCTTCCGCTCCACGTCGATGCCGCTCGAGGTGAGCGCTTTGGACGGCGTCCTGCACTTCGGCGCCGTCAAGCCCAAGACGATCCCGTGCGCCGGCACCCGCGGCCGGACCGCCCACCGGCACCTCGACTCGGCCAGCGTGGCGCCCGGCGGCCTGCTGATCGGCGCCACCGACATCGACTACACGTTCATGGGCCGGCAGCGCCCGGACGGCAGCGCGCGCGGCCTGGAGGTCCAGCGGATCGGCGAGATCAGCATCCCCTCGCTCCAGCTGACCCTCAACGACATCGTCGCGCGGTCGACGGCCCGGATGAACAGGAAGGGTGACATCACCAACGGTCACTCGGGCTCGGTCGGCTCGATCACCTACCAGGGCGAGACGGTCGCGGCCCCCGGCCCGGGCAAGACGGTCAACCTCGGTGACATCGGCTACCTCGAGGGCCTGTCCTTCGAGAAGAGCAGCAACACCGTCACCGCGCTGCGGCTCACGCTGGTCGACGAGAACCTCGTCATCGACCTGGCCAAGGCGCAGAGCCGGATCTTCGCCTACTGATCCCCACGCGGACGACCCCCCGACCTGCTGGTCGGGGGGTCGTTCGTACGTCGGCGCGGGCTCAGCAGTGCTCGAGCGTCGCGTCCTTGCGGGCCTCGTTGCCGAGCATCCGCGCCTGGCTGGTGAACGGCCGCACGATGCTGGCTCCGCCTGCCTCGCCGATGCTGCCCTGGACGACGCAGGTGGTGATCTTCGCGGGCTCCACCTGGGCCATCGCCTGCGCGAGCCGGAACAGCTCGGCCGGCGGCAGGTCGGTGTAGAGGTGCTCCATCACGTTCATCACGCCGCGCTCGATGAAGCCGGGCCGGTCCGCGCGGGCCCGCACCTTGGCCTGGATGCCGCGCAGCACCCGCTGCTGGTTGGCGGAGCGGTCGAAGTCCCCGCGGATGAGGTCGTGGCGCGTGCGGGCGAACGCCATGGCGTCGTACCCGCTCAGGTGGATGCGCCCGGCCCGGAAGCCCTTCGGCTTGAGGTAGGTGTCCGCGAAGGCGACCGGGTTGCGCACCTCGATGCCGCCGATCGAGCGCACCATGTCGATGAAGAACGGGAAGCGCGACACGAACACGTAGTCCGGCTGGATGCCCACCAGGTTGCCGACCGCCTGCCCGAGGAGGTCGGGGCCGCCGAAGTACAGCGCGGCGTTGATCTTGTCGTAGCCGTGGCCGGGGATCGAGACGTAGGAGTCGCGGGGTACGCCGATGGCGGCGGCCGCCCCGGTGCGGGTGTTCATCCCGATCAGCTGGAGGGCGTCGCCGCGGGTGCGCGTCATGTTCTCCCCCGGCCGCGCGTCGGAGCCGACCGCGAGGATCCACACGACGTCCGGGCTCACGTCGACCCCGGAGCCGCGGTGCACCTTCACCAGCGCGACCTCGGTCGGCTTCACCGCGGAGGCCGGCACGACCAGCGCGGCCAGACCGAGGACGGCCGCGAGGGCGGCCCAGCGGAGCAGGCGCGGGTAGCGGGTGCTCCGGCGCGGGTGGGGCGTGCTCACGTCAGGGCTCCCTTGTGGACGTCGTAGCCGAAGATCCGCCAGCCGTGGTGCTGGGTGAGGAAGAGGCGGCCGGCCACCTCGATGCGGCGCTCGAGGTCGCCGGTCGTGCGCAGCCGCAGGACGAAGCGAGCCGTGGCCCCGACCGGCCGGTGGCGCACCACGAGTGCGTCGATGTGCAGCACCCGGCGGGTCGCGGTGACGCCGTCGATGCGGCGGCCGACGTCCTGGTTGGTCATCAGGTCCCTCTCACGGAGCGCCTCGGCGCGGGCGCCGGTCGTGAAGTGCGGGAAGGAGGCCCTGAAGTCGCCGCGCGGGTAGTCCCCGTCGAGGTACGCCGCGTCGATCCAGTCGTCGACGACCCGGGTGACGGCCTTCGTGAAGCGGGCCCGGTCCTTCCTGCCCAGCTTCCCGGTCAGCACGCCGAGCGACGCGGTGGTGGTGATCGGCGCGGGCTCGTCGGCCGCGGCGCTGCCGGTCGCGGTGGCCGAGGCCTCGGCACCGGGACCGTCGCCCCCGTCGTCGCCGCTGCAGGCCCCCGCGAGGAGCGCCAGGACCAGCAGCACGGCGGCCACAGGTGCGCCCGTTCGGGCGGGTGTTCTCATGCTCGTGAATCTCCCTGTCGTGTGGCTCGCGCAACACCCTGCCCCAAAGGCCACCCTTCCCTCGGCATTTGCTGGCGTGTGGGTCTAGCCTTGAGGACTGAACTCATCCCCGCGCGCTCCCGGAAGAGGCGAAGCAAGTCGTGCCGCAGTCGTCAGGCCCCCAGTCCCCTGAACAGCCCTCCGCCGACTTCGGCGCCAACGAGTGGCTGGTCGAGGAGATGTACGACCAGTTCACGTCCGACCCGGGGAGCGTGGACGCCACCTGGGTCCAGTACTTCAAGGACCACGGGCTGAGCAACGGCACCGCGAACGGCGCCGGCAACGGCTCCGCCCCCGCGAAGGCCGCCGAGCCCGCGAAGCAGCAGGCCCCGAAGGCCGCGTCGAAGCCGGCGGCCGCGCCGAAGGCCGCCGACAAGGCCCCCGAGAAGGCCCCCGAGAAGGCCGAGCCCGCCAAGGCCGAGCCGGCCAAGAGCGCGCCGGCCGCCCAGGCCAAGCCGCGCCCCGACGCGAAGGCCGCCGAGCCCGCCAAGGGCACCAGCAACCCGGTGCCCAAGGAGTCGAAGACCGCTGCCCCTGCCGCGGCGAGCGACGAGCCGACGTACACCGTCCTGCGCGGAGCGCCCGCGCGCACGGCGGCGAACATGGACGCCTCCCTCACCGTGCCGACCGCGACGTCGGTCCGCTCGGTGCCGGTGAAGCTGCTCTGGGACAACCGCACCGTCATCAACAACCACCTCGCCCGCGCCCGCGGCGGCAAGGTCTCCTTCACGCACCTCATCGGCTACGCGCTGGTGCAGGCGGTGCGCTCGATCCCCGACATGAACGTCGGCTTCGAGGTCAAGGACGGCAAGCCCAACCTCGTCACCCCCGCGCACATCAACCTCGGGCTGGCCATCGACGTCCCGAAGCCCGACGGCTCGCGCCAGCTCCTGGTGCCGAGCATCAAGGCCGCCGAGACGATGGACTTCGCCGGCTTCTGGACCGCCTACGAGGAGGTCGTGCGCAAGGCGCGCGACAACAAGCTCACCGTGGCCGACTTCCAGGGCACCAGCATCTCGCTGACCAACCCCGGCGGCATCGGCACCGTGCACTCGGTGCCCCGCCTGATGTCGGGCCAGGGCGCGATCATCGGCGTCGGCGCGATGGAGTACCCCGCCGAGTACCAAGGCGCCTCCGAGGAGACCCTGACGCGCAACGCCGTCAGCAAGGTCATGACGCTCACCTCGACGTACGACCACCGCGTCATCCAGGGCGCCCTGTCCGGCGAGTTCCTGCGCCGCCTGCACCAGCTGCTGCTGGGCGAGGACGGCTTCTACGACGAGATCTTCCGGTCGCTGCGGATCCCCTACGAGCCGATCCGCTGGTCCAAGGACATCGCGACCACGCACGACGACGACATCAGCAAGCAGGCCAGGATCCTCGAGCTGATCCACGCCTACCGCGTGCGCGGCCACATGATGGCCGACACCGACCCGCTCGAGTACCGCCAGCGCAGCCACCCCGACCTCGAGATCGAGCAGCACGGCCTGACGCTGTGGGACCTCGACCGCGAGTTCGCCACCGGCTCGTTCGGCGGCAAGGGTCGCCCGTTCATGAAGCTGCGCAACATCCTCGGCATCCTGCGCGACTCGTACTGCCGCACGACCGGCATCGAGTACATGCACATCATGGATCCCGAGCAGCGCCGCTGGATCCAGGAGCGGGTCGAGCAGCCGCACGTGAAGCCGCCCCGCGAGGAGCAGCTCCGCATCCTGCTGAAGCTCAACCAGGCCGAGGCCTTCGAGACGTTCCTGCAGACGAAGTTCGTCGGCCAGAAGCGCTTCAGCCTCGAGGGTGGCGAGACCACGGTCCCCGTGCTCGACGAGCTCTGCGAGGCCGCCGCCGAGGCGCACCTCGACGAGGTCGCGATCGGCATGGCCCACCGCGGCCGCCTCAACGTGCTCGCCAACATCGTCGGCAAGAAGTACTCCCAGATCTTCCGCGAGTTCGAGGGCAACATCGACCCGCGCACGGTCCAGGGCTCCGGCGACGTGAAGTACCACCTCGGCGCCGAGGGCGAGTTCGTCGCGGGCTCGAAGGACAAGATCAAGGTCTCCGTGGCCGCGAACCCGTCCCACCTCGAGGCCGTCGACCCCGTGCTCGAGGGCATCGCCCGCGCCAAGCAGGACGTGCTCAACCGCGGCGGCGAGTTCCCCGTGCTGCCGCTGCTCGTGCACGGCGACGCGGCGTTCGCCGGCCAGGGCGTGGTCGCGGAGACGCTCAACCTCTCCCAGCTGCGCGGCTACCGCACCGGCGGCACCATCCACGTGGTCGTCAACAACCAGGTCGGCTTCACCACCTCGCCCGGCTCCTCGCGCTCGTCGCTCTACTGCACCGACGTCGCCCGCATGGTCCAGGCGCCGATCTTCCACGTGAACGGCGACGACCCCGAGGCGTGCATCCGGGTGGCCCGGCTCGCCTTCGAGTACCGCCAGGCGTTCAACAAGGACGTCGTCATCGACCTCGTCTGCTACCGCCGTCGCGGTCACAACGAGGGTGACGACCCGTCGTACACCCAGCCGCTGATGTACGACCTGATCGAGCAGAAGCGCTCGGTCCGCAAGCTCTACACCGAGTCCCTCATCGGTCGTGGCGACATCACGATCGAGGAGGCCGAGCAGGTCCTGCGCGACTACCAGCAGCAGCTCGAGCGCGTCTTCACCGAGGTGCGCGAGGCCAGCAGCCAGCCGTCCGAGTGGACGACCGTCCCGGACTACCCGGACAAGCCGGCCGGCGAGACGGAGACGGCCGTGTCCGTCGACGTCCTCAAGCGGATCTCCGACGCCTACGTCACGCCGCCCGAGGGCTTCACCGTCCACCCGAAGGTGATGCCGCAGCTGCAGCGCCGGGCCGCCGCGATCACCGAGGGGCCGATCGACTGGGGCACCGGCGAGATCCTCGCCTTCGGCGCGCTGCTCATGGAGGGCCGCCCGGTCCGCCTGGCCGGCCAGGACTCCCGCCGTGGCACCTTCGTTTCGCGGTTCGCGACGATCATCGACCGGCTCAACGCGGACGAGTGGACGCCGCTGACCTCGCTGACCGAGGACCAGGCCAAGTTCTACGTCTACGACTCGCTGCTCAGCGAGTACGCCGCCCTCGGCTTCGAGTACGGCTACTCCGTGGCCCGTCCCGAGGCGCTCGTCCTCTGGGAGGCGCAGTTCGGCGACTTCGTCAACGGCGCCCAGACCGTCATCGACGAGTTCATCACCGCCGGCAAGACCAAGTGGCGCCAGGAGTCCGGCGTCGTGCTGCTGCTGCCGCACGGCTACGAGGGCCAGGGCCCGGACCACTCCTCCGCCCGGATCGAGCGGTTCATGGCGATGTGCGCCGACGAGGCCTTCGTCGTCGCCCAGCCGTCCACGCCCGCGTCGTACTTCCACCTGCTGCGGCAGCACTCGCTCGGCGAGGAGCACCGCCCGCTGATCGTCTTCACCCCGAAGTCGATGCTCAAGCGCAAGGAGGCGGCCTCGCAGCCGTCCGACTTCACCAGCGGGACGTTCCGCCCCTTCATCGGCGACGCCGCGGCCGACCAGGACAAGGTCGACACGCTGCTGCTGTGCTCGGGCCGGGTGACGTGGGACCTGATGGTCGACCGGGCCAAGCGCGAGAACCCGGAGCGGTTCGCGATCGCGCGCGTGGAGCAGCTCTACCCGCGCCCGATCGACGAGATCAAGGCCGAGATCGCCCGCTACCCGCACCTCAAGGCGGTCCGCTGGGTGCAGGACGAGCCCTCGAACATGGGCCCGTGGCCGCACTACGCGCTCAACGTGTGGCCCGAGGTCGACGCCCAGGTCGAGCCGGTCACCCGGGAGGCCTCGTCCTCGCCGTCCGTCGGCACCGTCAAGCGGCACACGGCCGAGCAGAAGGACCTGCTCGACCGGGCATTTCACTGAGCGGAGCCGTCCGAGGAACGAGGACGGATCCGGATCTCAGGGAGGTCGAGCAGGCGCGCGGCCGAGCCTGCGAGGCCGCGACCGCCGTGTCGAGACACCGTGAGCGCAGGAGGAAGAGCAACCACCATGTACTTCACCGATCGCGGCATCGAGGAGCTCGAGAAGCGCCGGGGTGACGAGGAGGTCACCCTGGCGTGGCTCGCCGAGCGCCTGCAGGAGTTCACCGACACGCACCCGGAGTTCGAGACGCCGGTCGAGAGGTTCGCCACGTGGCTGGCCCGGCTCGACGATCCTGACGACTGAGCGCCCCGGCGCCTGACAGGGTGGGGGCATGAGCACCTATCCCCCCGCCCCCTGGCCCATGGTCGGCCAGATGTGGCTCTCGCTCTTCCGCGTGAAGGGCGTGGCCGGGCACCCCGACGGGATCCACGGCGCCGCCTTCGTGAGCTACGAGGAGGGCAGCTCGCTGACCTACTCCGAGCTCCTCGTGGCGCACCCGGTGCGCTCCGACGAGCACGGCCGGCGGGTCTCGATCAGCAACATCTGGGTCGACTCCCCCGCCTCCATGCTCGGCGGCCGGGAGCTGTGGGCGATCCCCAAGGACCTGTGCGACTTCACCCTGGAGTCCTCGCACACCGGCCCGCTCTGCCGGACCGAGTGGTCGGCCAGCGCCGAGCGCCGCCCGATCGCACACGCGCGCTTCACGGACGTCTCCCGGGCCGCCGTACGCCTCCCCTTCAGGGGCGGCACCTGGCAGCCCGGCATCGCCGAGACCGGCGGCGAGGAGCGGACCGCCACGATGCGCGGCTCGGCCAGGACGCTGCCGTGCCGCGGCACCTGGGAGTTCGCCGGCGACGGCCCGCTCGGCTGGCTGCGCGGCCAGCGCGCGGTCGCGTCCGTGCGGATGGCCGGCTTCCGGATGTCGTTCGGCTGAGGCGCGCCCGAGCGGACGTCGTCAGGCAGCGACAGGCGCGGGCACCTGCACGGCGGCACGCGAGCGCGAGGCGACCCGCACGATGGTGCCGGGGTAGGCGCAGTTGCAGAGGTGGACGAGGCGCCCGACCGCGTGCGGCGGCACGTCGGTGGCGCGGGACAGGTCGATCGTCAGCCGGCACGCCGTACGCCGGAACGCGCGGTCGATCTCGGCGTCGACCAGCGCCCAGGCAGCGTGGTCGAACGTCCCGGTGAGCTCGAGCGTGCTCGTGCCCGGGTCGTAGTGCGTTGCAAAGGTCGTGTCCATGAGCCCTCCCACGGTCCGGTGCGAAACCTGAACCCCCGTCCCCGAGGACCGACTCGTACCCCCGCCCGGGTGACCCGAACCACAGGTCTGGACCGGACGTCACTCCTCGTGGTCGCCGGCGGCCTTCCGCGCGGAGTCACGGATCTCGAAGATCTCCGTGGCGAAGCCGCCCAGGGCCTCGGCCACGTCGCGGACGGCGCCGGTGAGGATCGAGGTCACCTGGCCCACGGTCGTGGCAGCGGCCTGGACGGCGCCCTGCACGGCGTCCTTGCGGATCTCGCCCTTGCTGAGGTGGTCGCTCATGCGTCCATCCTCAGGCCGCGACGGCGTCGTCGGCCACCACGTCCGCGTCCCGGGACCCGCGACCGGTGAGCCGGTCGGGCAGCGCCAGGCGGCAGATCTTCTTCGCGACGCTGGCGAGCTGGCGACCGAGCGGGCCGGTGTTGTAGGCGATGCCGTACCGCTCGCAGATCTCGCGGACCTCGTCGGCGATCTCGGGGTAGCGGCGCGCCGGCAGGTCCGGGAACAGGTGGTGCTCGATCTGGTGCGACAGGTTGCCGGTCATCACGTGGAAGAGCTTGCTGCCCGTGATGTTGGCCGAGCCGAGCAGCTGGCGGTAGTACCAGTGCCCGCGCGACTCGTCCTCGCACTCCTCCTGGGAGAAGGTCGAGACCCCGGCCGGGAAGTGGCCGCAGAAGATGATGTTGAAGGCCCAGATGTTCCGGACCAGGTTCGCCGTCGCGTTGCCCGCGAGGGTCAGCGGGAAGAGCGGACCGGTCAGCGCGGGGAACAGCAGGTAGTCCTTGAGCGCCTGATTGCGGATCTTGCGCATCAGGCCCGGGTAGAGCGGCTTGTTGTCGGCGATGCTGCGCTTGCCGGCCACGATGTTCTCGACCTCGAGGTCGTGCATCGCGACGCCCCACTCGAAGAACGTCATCAGCAGCAGCGCGTAGACCGGGTTGCCCAGGTAGTACGGGCGCCACGGCTGCTCCTCGTCCATCCGCAGGATGCCGTACCCCACGTCACGGTCCTTGCCGAGGATGTTGGTGAACGTGTGGTGGATGTAGTTGTGGCTGTACTTCCACTGCTCCGAGGGGCACACGTTGTCCCACTCGTACATCCGGGAGTTCAGGCCGGGGTCGCCCATCCAGTCGTACTGGCCGTGCATGACGTTGTGGCCGATCTCCATGTTGTCGAGGATCTTGGAGACGCTGAGCGCGGCCACGGCGAGCGGCCAGGCCGGCGGCAGGTAGAACAGCGCCCGGCCGGCGACCTCGAACTGGCGCTGGCGCTTGACGACGTTGCGGATGTACGCCGCGTCCTCCTCCCCGAGCTGGGAGATGACCCGCTGGCGGATCGCGTCCATCTCGTCACCGAACGCCTCGAGCTGCTCGGGCGTGAGCCGCTCGAAGAGGTCGTCACCGGGGACGGTGGGCGCCTCCGACTGGCGGGCGGTGGACTTCTTCTTCGACGTGGTGCTGGGCTTGATCTGGGTGGCAGTCATCGTGATGGCCTTTCGGTGGTCTGTGGGCGCCGACTGGGCGAGACGGGGCTAGAGCTCCACGACGCAGTCGCCGACGGGAGCCGAGACGCAGATGCGGATGTCCTCGTCCGGGAGGGAGGACTCCTCGCCGGTCAGGACGTTGCGGACGGTGCCCTCGGTCTTGCGCGAGGTGCACGAGAAGCAGATGCCCATCCGGCAGCCGAACTCAGGGCTGAGCCCGAGGGCCTCGGCCTGCTCGAGCAGCGAGGCGCCGGTGTTGGCCGCCTCCGCGCCCGAGCGGGAGAACGCGACCTCGCCCTCGGCGGAGCCGGTCGCGGTGCGTGGGGGCTTGAAGTACTCGACGTGGAGCGCCTCGGAGCCGTCGTACGCCGCCTGGACGGCCTCGATCAGCGGGGCCGGTCCGCAGGCCCAGGTGGGCACGTCGCGGTAGCCGGGGACGAGGCGGCCGAGCCAGGCCGGCGAGAGGGCCGGGTCCCCGAGCTCGGGGTGGAGCAGGTGCACGTCGATGCCGTGGCCCGAGCGGCGGATGTCGTCGAGCTCCGCGGCGTAGATCTGGTGCTCGGGGCCCTGGGCGTAGTGCAGGAACGTGATGCGGCCGCGGTGGGTGCGGCGCTGGAGCGAGCGCAGCATCGACATCACGGGCGTGATGCCGGAGCCGCCGGAGATGAGCACGATGTGGTCGGGCACGTGGTCGGGCAGCACGAAGTCGCCCTCCGCCTGCGAGAGGTGGACGATCGTGCCGGGCCGGGCCTCCTCCACGAGGAAGCGGCTCACGAGGCCGTCGGGGTTCGCCCGCAGGGTGATCGTGAAGCGGTCGCCGTGGCGCGAGTCGGGGCTGGAGACCGTGAAGACGCGCGTGGTGCGCCGGGCGCCACCGATCTCGACCCCGAGCTGGACGTGCTGGCCGGCGCGGTGCCCACGCCAGGTGCTCGTCGGCTGGAGGGTGATCGTGGCCACCGGCGGGTGACCGTCGACGTCGACCTCGCGGTGCACGTCGACGACCCTGGCGCGGACCTCGTGGGCCGCCCACATCGGGTTCACCTGCTCGAGGTAGCGGTCCACCCCGTGGGGCGACGCGAGTGCCGCGACCGCCCGGGAGCGGAGGATGGTGGTGGCGATGCTCATGGGTGCCTCCCTTCGATGCAGGATCAGATTGAGTGAACAAGCGTTCACTGAAAACCCTGCCGCATACCGCGGGTACGGTCAAGGACGACCCACGGTGACGCTGGCCACGCGCCGCTCCCGGTGTGACGTGGAGTGCACGCCCGTTCACCGAGGACTAGCATCGAGGGCATGGCACAGCAGGCGGCGACTCCCCCGGAGACCCGGGGCGAGCGCAAGGAGCGCACCCGGCGCGCCATCCTGGACGCCGCCCTTGCCCTCTGCGAGGACAGCAGCCTGGTCGCCCTCTCGCTGCGCCAGGTGGCCAAGGAGGTCGGCATCGTCCCGACCGCGTTCTACCGCCACTTCGAGTCGATCGAGGCCCTCGGCCTGGCCCTGGTGGACGAGTCGTTCGTGTCGCTGCGCGCGATGCTGCGCGACGTGCGCCGTCGCGACCCGTCCTTCACCGACATCGTCGACCGCTCGATCTCGATCCTCGTCGAGCACGTGCACCGGCAGCGCTCGCACTTCCTCTTCATCGCGCGCGAGCGGGCGGCGGGGCCGCTCGCCGTGCGCGAGGCGATCCGGCACGAGATCGAGCTGTGCGAGCGCGAGCTCGCCACCGACCTGGCCCGGCTGCCCGGGCCGAGCTCGTGGTCCGGCGACGACCTGCGGACCCTGTCGAACCTGATCGTGATGGCGATGGTCGCGACCGCCGAGGCGATCATGGCCGCTCCCCCGCGCCCCGACGCCGAGAAGCAGATCGTCGAGGCCGCGCGCACCCAGCTGCGGATGGTGCTGATCGGCGCGCTCAACTGGCAGTCGCGCGGCTGACGCCGGCAGCACCGGCGGCGCGATCGGCTCCTACGGCGTCGGTCGCAGCGTGACGTCCGGGATCGTGGCGTCGCCCGGCAGGTCGACGACGTGCAGGATCGTCGCGACGACGGTGGCGGGGTCGATCCAGGCGGCGGCGTCGTACTCCTTGCCCTCCTGGCGGTGCACCTTCTCCTGCATCGGCGTCGCCGTCCGCCCCGGGTAGACGGTCGTCACCCGCACGCCCGCGTCCTGCTCCTCGCCGCGCAGCGCGTCGGCGAGTGCCTTGAGCCCGTGCTTGGAGGCGGCGTACGCCGACCACGTCGGGTGGGCGCTCAGACCCGCGCCGGAGTTCACCAGCACGACGGTGCCGCGGGCGCTGCGCAGCGCCGGCAGCGCCGCCCGCGTCAGCAGCGCCGGGGCCACCAGGTTGACCGCGAGCTGCTCCTGCCAGGCGGCGGCGGACAGCTCGGCGACCGGCCCGAGGTCGACCACCCCGGCCGCGTGCACCACGGAGTCGAGCCGGTCCGGCAGCCGCGGACCGAGCGCCTCGACCGCGGCGGGGTCGGCGAGGTCGGCCACCAGCACCTCGGCGCCCGGCAGGTCCGCGCGCAGGTCGTGCGCCCGCGCCTCGGAGCGGGCGGTGAGCACGACGGCGTCGCCGCGCTCCAGGAGCCGCTCGGCGAGCAGCGCCCCGATGCCCGAGCCGGCACCCGTGACCAGGTGGGTGCGGGTCACCGCGTGAAGACGATCTTGCCGAAGACGTCGCCGTCGGCCATCGCGGCGAAGCCGTCGCGGGCGTCGGTCATCGGGATCGCCCGGTCGATCAACGGGCGGGCGCCGGTGGCGTCCAGCATCGTGACCAGCTTCGCCAGCTCGTCGCGGGTGCCCATGGTCGAGCCGATCACCCGCAGCTGCAGGAAGAAGATCCGGGTCAGCTCGGCGTCGTCGAGCTTCGGGCCCGACGTCGTGCCGGAGATGACGATGGCGCCGCCGGGGCGCAGCGCCCGGATCGAGTGCGACCAGGTCGCGCGGCCGACGGTCTCCATGACGGCGTCGACCTTGATCGGCAGCCGGGCACCGGACTCGAAGACGTCGTGGGCGCCGATCTCGAGCGCCCGCGCGCGCTTGCGCTCGTCGCGGCTCGTGGCCAGGACGCGCAGGCCGGCCGCCCGGGCCAGCGTGATCAGTGCCGTGGCGACGCCGCCGCCGGCACCCTGCACCAGCACCGTGTCACCGGCCTTGAGGTTCCCCTGCGTGAAGAGCATGCGGTACGCCGTCAGCCAGGCCGTCGGCAGGCAGGCGGCCTCCTCGAACGACAGCGAGGAGGGCTTCGGGACGACGTTGCGGCGCGGGACGACCACCTGGTCGGCGAAGGTGCCCTGGTGGCGCTCGGACAGCAGCGACCGCTTCGGGTCGAAGGTCTCGTCGCCCGACCAGTCGGGGTCGCTCACGACCGCGTGCACGACGACCTCGTTGCCGTCCTCGTCGTGGCCGGCCGCGTCGCAGCCGAGGATCATCGGCAGGGCCTCCTCGCGCAGGCCGACGCCGCGCAGCGACCAGAGGTCGTGGTGGTTGAGCGAGGCGGCCTTGACCGTCACGGTCGTCCAGCCCTCGGGGGCCACGGGGTCGGGCCGCTCACCGACCACGAGGCCGGAGAGCGGGTCGTCGGAGGAGAACGTGTCGGCATAGACGGAGAACATTCTCCGAACCTACCGGGACTCGGGAGCGGCCCGACCGTGCAGGGTCAGCGGCGCGCGACGCCGTCGCGACGCGCGGCGGCCGCCACGGCGGTCGCGACCGCGGGCCCGACCCGGGGGTCGAACGGCGAGGGGATCACGTGGTCGGGGGCGAGGTCGTCGCCGACCAGGTCCGCGAGCGCGGTGGCCGCGGCGAGCTTCATGCCCTCGGTGATCGCGGTCGCGTGCACGTCGAAGGCACCCCGGAAGATCCCGGGGAAGGCCAGCACGTTGTTGATCTGGTTCGGGAAGTCGGAGCGACCGGTGGCCACCACGCGGGCGTGGCGGTGCGCGACGTCCGGGTGCACCTCGGGCGTCGGGTTCGCGAGCCCGAAGATGATCGCGTCCGGCGCCATCGTGGCCACGTGCTCCTCGGGGACGGTGCCCCCCGAGACGCCGATGTACACGTCCGCACCCACGAGCACGTCCGCCAGGGTGCCGGTGCGGCCGAAGTGGTCGGCGGTGTCGACGGCGAGCGCCTTCTTGACCGGGGTCAGGTCGCCCCGGACGGAGTTCAGGACGCCCTTGCGGTCGGTCACCGCGAGGTCCTTGATGCCGGCCTCGAGCAGGATCCGCGCCACCGCGACGCCGGCGGCACCGGCACCGGAGATCACGACGCGGGTCGACTCCGGGTTGCGCCCGGTCAGCCGCAGCGCGTTCACGAGCGCGGCGAGCGCGACGACGGCGGTGCCGTGCTGGTCGTCGTGGAAGACGGGGATGTCGAGCATCTCCTTGAGCCGCGCCTCGATCTCGAAGCAGCGCGGGGCGGAGATGTCCTCGAGGTTGATGCCGCCGAAGCTGGGGGCGAGCCGCGCCACCGTCTCGATGATCTCCTCGGTGTCGGTCGTCGCCAGGCAGATCGGGACGGCGTCGACGCCGCCGAACTGCTTGAACAGCACGGCCTTGCCCTCCATCACCGGCATCGCGGCGGCCGGGCCGATGTCACCGAGGCCGAGGACGGCGGTGCCGTCCGAGACGACCGCGACGGTGTTCGGCACCCAGGTGTAGTGCTGCGTCATCGACGGGTCGGCCGCGATCGCCTCGCACACGAGCGCGACGCCGGGCGTGTAGGCCAGCGACAGGTCGTCGGGGCCGGCGAGGGCGACCGTCGAGCGGGTCTCCATCTTGCCGCCGACGTGCAGGTCGAAGATGGGGTCGCCGGCGTGCGGGTGCGGCGCACGCGTCGGGGAGAGGCCGGTCTCGTCGGTGCTCATGATCGTCTGAAGTCTCCAGGCTCGGGGCCGTGCTGAGGATGCGCGGTGGTCCAGCTCGACGCGGTGCGGGTGGCTCGCGGAACTCGTCGGACCAGGGGGTCTCCCTGCTCTCAGTCTGGCACAGCGCCGGGGCGCGGCCACACCCGTCCCACGACCACGGCCAGCACCCGCTCGTCGGGCACCGGACCCCGGTGCCGGGAGTCGACGCCCGCTCCCGGGTTGTCGCTGAGCAGCCACCAGCCGGACGCGCCGGCCGACGTCGTACGACGCTCCGAGGCGCGCTTGACCGCGAGCGTCCCGTCCGCGAACCGCGCCACGACGACGGCGCCCGGCCGGACCTCGCGCCGGTAGGAGACCAGGAGCCGGTCCCCGGACCGCAGGCTCGGGAGCATCGAGTCGCCGCGCACCACCGCGAATCCCAGGCGGGGTACCCGATTCCGCCGGAAATGAACGGCTCGATCTTCGTGTGGCACGCGGAGTAGTGTCGCAGCCGAACCCCTGTGGATGCAGGGTTCCCCCACGACGAGAGGACTCGCATGTTCGCGCGAATGTTCGCCCCCACCCTCGAGGTCTCCGCCCACTGCGACCTGCCCTGCGGCGTCTACGACCCCGCCCAGGCCCGCATCGAGGCCGAGTCCGTCAAGGCCATCATCGCCAAGGTCGCCGACAACGACGACCCGGACTTCCGCACCCGCGCCATCCTGATCAAGGAGCAGCGCTCGGAGCTGGTCAAGCACCACCTGTGGGTGCTGTGGACCGACTACTTCAAGCCCCCGCACTTCGAGAAGTACCCCCAGCTCCACACCCTCGTCAACGAGGCCACCAAGCTGGCCGGCGCGACCGGCACCAAGGGTGAGCTCGACGCCGGCAAGGCCGACGAGCTGCTGGCCAAGATCGACGAGATCGCCGAGATCTTCTGGGAGACCAAGAAGGCCTGACGCCTCCCGACACGGTGGGGGTCGGTCGCCGGGTGCAGCACCCGGGGACCGACCCCCACTACTGTTTCCGGCGACCACCCCGACGAAGGACGGCTACATGTCAGTGACCGGGCCCGCCCCTGACCACCCGGGCGACCGTGCGGACGTCGAGCTCCGGCTCCCCGCCGACGGCGCCTACGTGTCCGTGCTGCGCACGACCACGGCCGGCCTCGCAGCCCGCCTCGACTTCCCCATCGACGACATCGAGGACCTGCGCATCGCGGTCGGCGAGGCCAGCGCGATGGTGCTGCCCGAGGCCGACCCCGAGGGCGACCTGCTGTGCCGCTTCTACCTGCGGCCCGGCGAGCTCACGGTCGCGCTCGGCGTGACCTCCACGAGCGCGATCCCCGCGCCCGACTACGACAGCTTCGCGTGGCAGGTGCTGACCACCCTGGCCACGAGCGCGGAGGCGACGGCCGGCGACGGCGTCTTCTCCGTCAGCCTCACGATGGTGCCCGGTCACCTGGGGGCGGGCCTCTGAGATGTTCGGGGACACGACGCAGGACGACGGCAGCACGCCGGAAGTCCTGACGGGGGTCGAAGCCACCCGACGACGCAGCGCGGAACTGTTCGGGCAGTTCCGTGACGAGAACGCACCCGAGGCCAGTCGCGAGACGGCCCGGGACTCCCTCGTCCACCTGCACCTCCCGCTGGTCGAGCACTGCGCCCGACGGTTCCGCAACCGCGGCGAGCCGTTCGAGGACCTCGTGCAGGTCGGCACCATCGGCCTGATCAAGTCGGTCGACCGCTTCGACACCGACCGCGGCGTCGAGTTCTCGACGTACGCCACCCCGACGATCATCGGCGAGATCAAGCGCTACTTCCGCGACAAGGGTTGGGCGATCCGGGTCCCCCGCCGGCTCCAGGAGCTGCGGATGCAGATCGGCGCCGCGACCGCCGAGCTCACCCAGAGCCTCGGCCGCTCCCCCACGCCCCGCGAGCTCGCCCACGCCATCGGCTGCACGGTCGAGGAGATCGTCGAGGGCATCGAGTCGAGCAACGCCTACTCCACGCTCTCGCTGGACGCCAGCGACGACCACGACGACGGCGCCGCGACCATGCTCGACGCCCTCGGGGTCGAGGACGCCGGGCTCGAGCACGTGGAGATCCGTGAGTCCATCAAGCCGCTCCTCGACCGGCTCGAGCCGCGGGAGAAGAAGATCCTGCTGCTGCGCTTCTTCAAGAACATGACCCAGTCGCAGATCGCCGAGGAGATCGGCGTCTCGCAGATGCACGTCTCCCGGCTGCTCAACCGCACCCTGGACCAGCTGCGGACCTCGCTGGACGAAGCCCGCTAGCCAGGGCGGGTGCCGCGGGCGGCCCGCCGCGCTAGACCGGGTCGTCGTCGAGCGCCGCGATGCTCGCCGGGTGCAGCAGGCCGGCGACGACGACGACCGCGACGACCGCCAGGGCCACCGCGACCCCCGTCGTGCTGCCGCCGCGGAAGCTCCAGGCCATGCCGAGCTGGATCAGCTGGGCGAGCACGATCGGGCTCCGCGCCCACGAGTGGCCGCGCCCGACGGCGGCCGCACAGACGAGCAGTGCCGCCCCGCAGGCCAGGAAGAAAACGGCCGTGGACAGGCCCATCGTGACCCGCTCGGAGGTCAGGTTGCCCAGCTCGAGGACGGCGAAGAGCAGCAGCAGGCCGCCCTCGACGCCGACCAGGCTGGCCGCGACGACGAGGGGTGCGGGACGGTCCGGTCGACGGGTGCTCACGGCGGCTAGGCTAGTCGGCGTCCGGGCCCGGGCCGCCGTGGCGCCGACCCCGTGTTACGCCCGTGTGACGCGCATGACGAAACCCACCGGTCGTTTGGGGTTGTTTAACGGTCCAATAGTTGCCACGCTTGTCGATGCGCCTCGTGAACGGGTTCACACGGGTAACTTCCGTCGTGCCCACGCGCGCGCCCGCAGGCCGGCCATCGCCGCCCTGCACGACGTTGTAGAGATGAGGGATTCCCCAGCCATGGATTGGCGCCACCGTTCCGCCTGCCTCGACGAGGACCCGGAACTGTTCTTCCCGATCGGCAACACCGGTCCGGCCATCCTCCAGATCGAGGAGGCCAAGCAGGTGTGCCGTCGCTGCGAGGTGCGCGAGCAGTGCCTCGCGTGGGCGCTCGAGGCTGGTCAGGACCACGGCGTGTGGGGCGGCCTCAGCGAGGACGAGCGCCGCGCGCTCAAGCGCCGCAACGCCCGCTCCCGCGTCCGCACGGCCTAGACCGACCCGACCCCCGACTGACCGACCCGACGTCTCGTGGCGGCCCCGTCCGCGGGCCTCACTCCACGGGGACGTCGATGACGACCCGGGTGCCCGGGCCGTCCACCACCGCTCCGAGTCCGAGCTGGCCCCCCAGCTCGGACTCCACGAGCGTGCGCACGATCGACAGCCCGAGGTTCATCGACCCGTCGAGGTCGAAGCCGTCGGGCAGCCCGTGCCCGTCGTCGGCGATCGTCAGGTGCAGGCGGCCCACGCGCCGGTCCACCGTCACGACGATCTCCCCCGTGGCTCCCTGGCCCGCGAGGTCCTCCGGGTCGTAGCCGTGCTCGACGGCGTTCTGGAGCGTCTCGGTGAGCACCATCGCCAGGGCCGTGGCCACCTCGGAGCTGAGCACGCCGAACCGGCCCTCGCGGCGCACCCGGACCCGGCTGCCGACGGCACTCACCTCGGTCACCATCCGGCCGAGCCGGTCGGCGACGTCGTCGAAGTCGACGTGCTCCTCGACGGCCTGGCTCAGCGTCTCGTGCACGATCGCGATCGTCCCGACGCGGCGCACCGCCTCCTCGAGGGCCGAGCGGGCCGACTCCGAGTCCATCCGGCGGGCCTGCAGGCGCAGCAGCGCGGCGACGGTCTGCAGGTTGTTCTTCACGCGGTGGTGGATCTCGCGGATGGTGGCGTCCTTGGTGACGAGCTCGCGGTCGCGGCGCCGCAGGTCGGTGACGTCGCGCACCAGGATCAGCGCGCCGATGTGCTCGCCCTGCGGCCGCAGCGGGATCGCCCGGACGATCAGCGACGCGTCGTCGGTGCCCAGCTCGGTGTCGAGGTGGGCCCGGCCCCCGAGGACCGCGCTGAGCGTCTCCTCGTCGGGGCGCCGTCGCGGCGGGACCAGCTCCCGGGTCAGCTCGGCCAGGCCGAGCCCGGCGAGGTCGCCGGACAGGCCGAGGCGACGGTAGACCGACAGCGCGTTCGGGCTCGCGTAGACGACCCGGCCGCCGGCGTCGACCCGCAGGAAGCCGTCGCCGACGCGGGGCGAGTCGGCGTGGTCGCTGCGCTGGCCCCCGCCCGGGAAGTGGCCCTGGGCGATCATCTGGGTGAGGTCCGCGGCGGTCTGCAGGTAGGACAGCTCGAGACGGCTCGGGGTGCGGACGCCGAGCAGGTTGGTGTTCCTCGCCACCACCGCGATCACCCGGCCGGCCCGCCGGACCGGGATCGTCTCGACCCGCACCGGCACGTCGTCGCGCCACTCGGGATCGCCCTCGCGCACCAGGCGGCCCTGCTCGTACGCCGCGTCCAGCATCGGCCGGCGACCGATCGGCACGAAGGTGCCGATCACGTCGTCGACGTACGCCGTCGGGCCGGTGGTCGGGCGCATCTGGCCGCCCGCCCAGAACCCCTTGCCCTCGCGGTCGGGGATCCACAGCACGAGGTCCGCGAAGCTCAGGTCGGCGATGATCTGCCAGTCCGCCTGCAGCAGCTGGAGCCAGGCGACGTCCTCGTCCACGAGGTCCGTGTGGCTGCGGACGAGCTCGCTGAGGGACGGCACACCGTCAGGGTAGAGGTCACACCGGGGGCCCGGGCGTGGCGTCCGCCGAGTTTGGCAAGATGGGGGCCATGTCGGGGTCGTACTGGAAGCAGGTCCACTCCGACGGGCTCGCCGTCCCGTCGGACCGTCCCCTCGACGACCTCACCGCCGAGCTGACCTCGATGCTCGGCTCCCCGGACCCGGCGCTGCGCGACGGCACGGCGTACCCCACCCTCGCGACCTGGGTCGACCGCGGCGTCTACGACGACCTCCTGCGCGGGCTGGGCGACGGCATGGCCGCCGGCCTGCAGGTCGGCATCGGCGAGAACGGCACCGACTCGGTCTTCCGCCGCAGCTCCTCCTCGCTCGTGCTGGCCGAGTGCATCCACCGCGACAACGGCCGTCCGCTGCTGCCCGGCGGCACCATCCTCGACTGGGGCGACCGGATCGCGACCTGGCTGCTGCGCGAGCAGGACCACCGCGGCTTCGTGCCCGGCAAGGGCTGGGCGCACGCGATCGCCCACGGCGCCGACGCGCTCGGCACGCTGGCGGAGTCCCCCCACCTGTCCGTCCCCGAGCTCACGGTGCTCCTCGACGTGGTCGCCGACCGGTTGCTGCTCCCCGTGGAGCGGCTCTGGACCTCCGGCGAGCCGGACCGGCTGGCCCGCGCGACGATGAAGGTGCTGCGCCGCAACCAGGTCCCGCTGACCGTGCTGGAGCCGTGGATCGCCCGGATCGCGGCGACCGCCGGCATCCGCGCGTCGTACGACGACCGCGACCCGTTCCTCCTCGGCGGCAACGCCGAGGCGTTCCTGCGGGCGCTCTACCTCCAGCTGTCGCTGGGCCCGAAGCCGCCCGCCGTCCGCTCCGACCTGCTCCTGGTCCTGGTCGACGCGCTCCGGCGCACGAACCCGGACCACCTGCGCCCTTTCGAGTGAGCCGCCCGACGGCTACCTGTGGGTAGCCTGCGGACATGAGCGACGCCGACCCGACCACGCCCGGCCCCGACAGCACCCCCGGGACCGACGCCCCCACCCCCGCCCCCGGGGAGGTCAGCGGTCACGCGGGCCAGCTCGCGGTGGCCGTCGCCCGGGCGCACGGCGTCGAGACGATGTTCACGCTGTCCGGCGCGCACGTCTTCCCGATGTACGACGGGGCGGTGAAGGCCGACCCGCCGATGCGCCTGCTCGACGTGCGCCACGAGCAGACGGCCGCCTTCGCCGCCGAGGCGACCGGCAAGCTGACGCGGGTCCCTGGGCTGGCCGTGCTGACGGCGGGCCCCGGCGTCACCAACGGCGTCAGCGCGATCGCCCAGGCGCAGTTCGCCGGCTCCCCGATGGTCGTCGTCGGCGGCCGGGCCCCGGCCAACCGCTGGGGCAGCGGCAGCCTGCAGGAGCTCGACCAGCCGCCGATCGTGCAGTCGGTCTCCAAGCTCGCGAAGACCCTCCACACCGCCGGTGACGTGCTCGGCGGGATGGACGAGGCGTTCACGGCGGCCGGGTCCTCGCACCGCGGGCCGGTCTTCGTGGACGTGCCGATGGACGAGTTCTTCGCCTCCTCCTCCGGCCCCGCCCCGTCGGGCTCCCGCCGGCGCGGCGCGGAGCCGGACCTCGACAAGGTCGCCGAGATCGCGAACCTGCTCGTCCAGGCCGCCCGGCCGGTGCTCATCCTCGGCACCGACGTGTGGGCCGACGGCGCCGAGGAGGCCGCGCTCCGCTTCGTCGAGGCGCTGGGCATCCCGACCATCACCAACGGCATGGGTCGTGGCGTCGTCCCCGGTGGGCACCCGCTGCTCGTGACCAAGGCCCGCGGGGCCGCCCTCGGCGGCAGCGACCTGGTCGTCGTGGTCGGCACCCCGCTCGACTTCCGGCTCGGCTACGGCGTCTTCGGCGGCAAGGACGGGGCCGCGCCCGCCCAGGTCGTGCACGTCGCCGACTCCCCCGGCCAGCTCTCGACCCACGCCACCCTGGCCTCGGCGGTCTCCGGCGACCTGACCGCCGTCATCGACGCGCTGCAGACCGCGGTCGAGGGCTCGCAGCGCCGGCCCGACTGGGCGGCCTGGGTCCGCGACCTCCAGGACACCGTCGCGGGTGCCGTGGAGCGCGACCTGGCCCTGCTCGGCGCCGAGGCCGACCCCATCCACCCGGCCCGGATCTACGGCGAGCTGGTCCCCCGGCTGGCCGACGACGCGGTGGTCATCGGCGACGGCGGCGACTTCGTCAGCTTCGCCGGGAAGTACGTCGAGCCCAAGCGCCCCGGCGGCTGGCTCGACCCCGGGCCCTACGGCTGCCTCGGCGCCGGTCTCGGCGGCGCGATCGCCGCCCGGATCGCCCGTCCGTCCGCCCAGGTGGTGCTGCTGCTCGGCGACGGGGCCGCCGGCTTCTCCCTCATGGACGTCGACACCCTGGTGCGCCACGACCTGCCGGTGGTCATGGTGATGGGCAACAACTCCGCCTGGGGCCTGGAGAAGGGCCCCATGCAGATGCTCTACGGCTACGACGTCGCCGCCGACCTCGCGCCGCGCACGGCGTACGACGAGGTGGTCCGCGCCCTCGGCGGCGCCGGCGAGACCGTGACCGACCCGCGCCAGATCGGCGGGGCGATCGACCGTGCGTTCGAGGCGAACGTGCCCTACCTCGTCAACGTGATCACCGACGTCGAGGCGGCCTACCCGCGCAGCACCTTCGGGATCTGAGCGGTGCGGCTGCGACGGGCGACGACCGACGACCTGGAGGCCGCCGGCGAGGTGACCGTGGCGGCGTACGAGCCGTTCACGCTCGGCCCCACCGACCCCTACGTCGCCCGGCTCCGCGACACCGCGACCCGCGACCGCGAGGCGGAGCTGTGGGTGGCCGAGGAGGACGGCGCGGTGCTGGGCACCGTCACCGTGTGCCCACCCGGGTCGCCCTGGCGCGAGCTGGCCGGGCCGCACGAGGGCGAGTTCCGGATGCTGTCGGTCGCGCCGACCGCCCAGGGCAGCGGGGTGGGCGAGGCCCTCGCGCGGCTCGCGGTGGACCGGGCACGCGAGCAGGGCGCGACCGCCGTGGTGCTCTCGAGCCTGGAGGACATGGCCGGGGCGCACCGCCTCTACGGACGGCTCGGCTTCCGCCGTGCCCCCGAGCGCGACTGGGCCCCCGTGCCCGGGGTCTCCCTGATCGCCTTCCACCTGCCCCTCGACCCGGACGGAGCGTGACGTGGACGCCACCTTGACCTTCACCGTGACCGACGACGACACGGCCGCCGCGGTCGGCTCCGGCAGCCTGCCGGTGCTCGGGACCCCGCGGCTGCTGGCCTGGCTCGAGGCGGCGACCTGCGCGGCCCTCGAGCCCACCCTCGGCGCGGGCGCCACCAGCGTCGGCACGCGCGTCGCCCTCGAGCACACCGGGGCCAGCCCCGTGGGCCAGGAGGTCGAGGTCACCGCCTCCTCGACGTACGTCGACGGGCGGCTGCACCGCTTCACCGTCGCCGCCCGGCACCTCGGTGGGAACGGCAAGGTCGTCGGCACCGGCGAGATCACCCGGGTCGTCGTGGACGCCGAGCGGTTCCTCTCGCGGCTCTGAGCCCGGGGGCGGATTTCCCGTCCGCGCCAACCTTTGAGAGACTGTCCGCTGGCCCTCGCGGGTCGCACCCGATTCGAGGAGGACACCATGGGCAAGACCGGTCGCAAGCGCCGCGCGCGCAAGAAGAACAAGGCCAACCACGGCAAGCGTCCCAACGCCTGAGTCCAGGCCCCGACGCGCCGCTGCCGAACACCGGCAGACAGCGACATGCACTGAGCCCCCAGCCGATCCGGCCGGGGGCTCGTTGCTTTCCGCGGGCGCCCGCCCGCGGGGAGGTCAGACCTCGGTGATCCGGACCTGCACCTCGCGGATGCGCAGCATCACGCGCTGGCGCAGCTCGTCGGGCGCGGCCTCGGAGCAGGAGCGCGCGACGACGGACTTCACCGTGCGCTGGAGGTCGTACTTCTCCAGGCAGGGGTTGCAGGTGTCGAGGTGCGCGCGGACGACCGAGCAGTCGGCCTCGTCCAGCTCGTTGTCGAGGAAGTAGACGATCCGCTCGAGGTAGTCGGCGCAGTCGCTGGCCGACACGTCGTCGGGGTGCGGGTGGTCGTGGCTCACGAGATGCCTCCGTTCCGCTGACCGACCGGGGTCAGGTCGTTGGTGCGGACGTAGTCCGACAGCATGTCGCGGAGCTGGCGCCGGCCCCGGTGCAGGCGGGACATCACGGTCCCGATGGGGGTCTCCATGATCTCGGCGATCTCCTTGTAGGCGAATCCTTCGACGTCGGCGAGGTAGACGGCCAGGCGGAACTCCTCGGGGAGCCGCTGGAGCGCGTCCTTGACCTGCGAGTCGGGCAGGTGCTCGAGGGCCTCCATCTCCGCGGACCGGAGCCCGGTGGAGGAGTGCGACTCGGCACGGGCGAGCTGCCAGTCCTCGACGTCCTCGGACATCGACTGCTGCGGCTGGCGCTGCTTCTTGCGGTAGGTGTTGATGAAGGTGTTCGTGAGGATGCGGTACAGCCACGCCTTGAGGTTCGTGCCCGGGCGGAACTGGTGGAAGGACGAGTAGGCCTTCGCGAACGTCTCCTGGACCAGGTCCTCGGCGTCGGCGGGATTGCGCGTCATGCGCATCGCGGCGGAGTACAGCTGGTCGAGGAAGGGCAGCGCGTCGCGCTCGAAGCGCAGCGATCGCTCGTCGTCGGTCTCGGTGGCGGGGTCGACGATCTCGTCGGTCGTCCCGATCGGGGAGTCAGTCATCGACGCCCACTTTAGTCGGGTCTCCCCCACGCGGGAGGTCGGAGGTTCCAGAACGGCTAGCACGGGAGGAGAACACCTCAGCCGCGCGGACCATTCCCCCGCGCCTTCCCGCGGCCGTCCCCGGGCGATCCGCCGCCCGTGACCTCGCGGGTCAGCCACTCCAGCGTCGCCTCGACGAGGATCTCCATCGCGTCGTCCTGGGTCAGCGGGCCGCGGGCCGGGACCTTGAGCCCGTGGTCGCCGCCGGGGACCACGACGAGGTCGATGCCGTCCGGGAACTCCTCGGGGGTGCCCATGGTGTCGCGCTCGCCCTGCACGACGAGGGTGGGTACGCCGGCGGCGCGGAGCTCCGGCAGCCGGGTCTTCTCGGGACGGCCCGGCGGGTGCAGCGGGAAGGCCAGCGCCAGGCAGCCGACGGCCCCCAGCCGCTTGGCGCAGCGGGCGGCCGAGCGGGCGCCGGCGGAGCGGCCGCCGACGACCAGCGGGGTGCGGACGCGCAGCTGGTCGGACGCCGTCACCAGGGCCTCGTCGAGGGTGGCGGGCGCGGTCGCGATCTTCCGGCCGGCGACCTTCCAGGGCTGCTCGAGGAGCACCACGGTCACCCCGTGGCGGGGCAGCGCCCTCGCCAGTGCCGTGAGGTCGCGGGTGTCGATGCCGTTGCCGGCGCCGTGGCTGAGCAGCAGCGTGACCGCAGGGTGCCGGGCCCGGTGGGTGACCAGGCGCGCATCGCCCTGCGGGGTCGGGACCAGGCGCTCGGTGCTCATTCGACGACCTCCTCCAGCGGCAGCGGCTCGAGCAGCTCGGGGCCGTTGTTGCGCACGTTGCCGACCATCGTCGAGACGGGGTAGGCCTCGAGCCGTCCCGGCGCCGCCGGCACGAGCAGGTCCAGCAGCGACGCCTGGGCGGTCGGGGTCGGGTCGAGCCACTCGTGCCAGCGGTCGCGCTCGACCATCAGCGGCATCCGATCGTGGATGTGGCCGACGGCGTCCTCGGCGTCGGTCGTGATCACCGTGCAGGTCCAGCGGAAGCGGTCCGGGTCGTCGTCGGCCTTCGCGGGGTCGCGCCAGATCTCGTAGAGCCCGGCCATCGCGAGGATGCCGCGGTCCTGCGGCCGGATGAAGAACGGCTGCTTGCGCGGCTTGCCCGCGGCGGTCAGCTGGGAGGTGGGGTACCACTCGAAGTAGCCGTCGGCGGGCAGCAGGCAGCGTCGCTTGGCGAAGGCCCGCTTGTACGCCGGCTTCTCCGCCACGGTCTCCATCCGGGCGTTGATCATCCGGTTGCCGATCGAGGGGTCCTTGGCCCAGGACGGCACGAGGCCCCAGGTCAGGACGCGGAGCTGGCGCTGCGGCGGCTCGTCGCTCTCGGAGGAGGGCGGCCGCTCGACGACGGCGTACACCTCCTTGGTGGGCGCGACGTTGTAGTCGGCCTCCAGCGGCGCGCCGACCCGGCTCTCGACGACCTCGAACTCCTCGACGAGGTCCTCGGGGCGTCGGCTCGAGGCGTAGCGACCGCACATAGGTCCAGCGTAGAGGGAGACGGCGGTCCCCGGCGGGCCACCGCGGGGCTACAGGCGGGCGAGCTCGTCGAGGAGGAGCCCGGCGGAGGCGTCGGTGCCCGGCAGGCCCTCGACCCAGACCCGCAGGCCCCCGTCGCGCTCGACGCCCTCGAGCAGCCGGCGCAGCAGGTCGGCGCGGCGCGCGAGCCGCTCGTCGCGGTCCGCCACGACGACGACCCGCACGGGGCCGATCCGGCCGATCGTCTCGTGGCCGGGGAAGACCGTCCGGGCCCGCTCGCCGAGCCGCGCCGCGCGCAGCGCGAGGGTCAGGACGTCGGCGGGACCGCCCCGCCCGCCGGCCAGCAGGTCGACGACGACCAGCGCGTGCGTGGTCCGGGGCGGCCGGTCGTCCGCCGCGCGGTAGAGCGAGGCGAGCCGGGTGCGCACGTGGGCCAGCGTGGCGAGACCGGTGAGCGGGTCCTCGCAGGAGAGCCGGTTGAGGTAGGTCAGCGCCGCCTCGCTCCACGCCGTGGCGAGGCTGCGCACGTCGCCGAAGGCGGGCTCGGCACGGAGCACGGTGCGGGCCGTCGTACGCAGCCCGTCGAGCGCCTCCTCCAGGGACACCCCGTCGTGCGCGAGGTCGTGGCCGGCGACGGCACAGGCCGCCGCGGACGCCGATCCCGAGGCAAGGGCCTCCCCGACCGCCTCGAAGCGCGCCGGGAGTGCCCGGCGCTGCTCCTCGGACAGCCCCACCCCTGCCTCGGTGCCGGCCGTGGCGCGCGCCCTCGTCGCGAAGATCCCCACGGCTTGCTCCCTCGGTCCAACGGTCGTCCTGCCTGAGTGACGCACCACCCCGGACTTCGTGACGCGGTTGCCGCCCTGCATCGCCGACGAGTTTCGCGGGTACCGTCATGTTTTCGTCCCTCGACCGTTGGACCCTCACATGAGCACCTTGCTGTCCCGCATCGACGGCCCCGGCGACGCCGAGCTGATCTCGGCCGTCCGGGGCGGCGACGTCGACGCCTACGGCGAGCTCTACGCCCGGCACGTCGAGGCCGCGCGCCGCCTCGGACGCCAGCTGGTGCCGGGTCCCGACGTCGACGACCTGGTGTCCGAGGCCTTCGCGAAGGTGCTCGTCGTGCTCCAGCGGGGCGGCGGCCCCGACCTGGCCTTCCGCGCCTACCTGCTGACCGCGGTGCGCCGGCTGCACGTCGACCGGATCCGCGCGACCTCGCGGGTGCACCCCACCGACGACCTCACGCCGTTCGACCCGGGCGTGCCCTTCCGCGACACCGCCGTCGAGGGCTTCGAGAACGCCGCCGCCGCCCGTGCCTTCGCCTCGCTCCCCGAGCGCTGGCAGCTGGTGCTCTGGCACACCGAGGTCGAGGGCCAGAAGCCCGCCGATGTCGCCCCGCTGCTCGGGATGAGCGCGAACTCCGTCTCCGCGCTCGCCTACCGCGCCCGCGAGGGGCTGCGCCAGGCCTTCCTGTCGATGCACGCCCAGGCCGCGCTCGAGGACACCGAGTGCGCCTGGACCCACGAGCACCTCGGCGCCTACGTCCGCACCGGCCTCTCGCGCCGCGACGCCCGGCGCATCGAGGAGCACCTCGACGAGTGCCACTCCTGCCTGGCGATCCACCTCGAGCTGACCGAGGTCAACTCGCGGCTGTCGGGCGTCCTCGCCCCGCTGCTGCTCGGCACGGCCGGCGCTGCGTACGCCGCGCACGGGGGCGGCGCGGCCGTCACCGGCGGGCTCGCCTTCCTCCTCGGCCGCGCCCGCGACCTGGCCCTGGCCAACCTGCCGGCGACCGCCGCGGCGGGCGTGGCCGCGGGCGCCGTCGTGGCCGGCAGCGTCTTCGTCGCGGTGGACCGCCCCTCGGACGCCGGGACGGACCCGGTCAGCGCGACCCCCAGCGCCGACACCGGCGTCGGCCGGGACGCCGACCGCTCGTCGGGACCGGCCGACCGCTCCGCCTCCCCCGCCCCCGCCGACCCGCAGTCGAGCGTCGTCGGCAGCGACGGGCCGGCGCCGGCGGTCTCGAGCGTCGACCCGAGCGCCTCGGCGAGCGACGACCGCTCCGGCAGCCCGACCAACTCGGGCAACCCGGAGGGGGTCACCACGGGCAGCCCCCAGTCCGACACCCCCGCGGGGAAGCCCGACCTCGCCGTGACGGCCAGCCCGAACCGCAGCAGCGGCAACGCGCAGCGGGTGCTCGTGCAGGTCACCGGGCTGCCCGGTGGCAGCACCGCGACGCTCGACGTCGACTCGGACCACCAGTCCGCGGTCGTGACCACCGACGGCGGCTGCAGCCCGATCACCGGCGGTCACGGCAGCTGCTCGGTGTCGTCCACCCCGGCGTCGTACTCCTTCCTCGTGGCGGTGCCGGAGAACGAGCGGGTCACGGTCACCTTCACCGTCACCCCGGACGGCACGACCGACGCGGCACCCGCCGACAACCGGGTCAGCGTCGTGCTCACCCCGTAGGGGAATCCTCTGGGGGTCGATGGGGTAAGAAGGTGGCATGACCGTCAGCCGACTCCTCGCCCGTCCCATGCTCGCCTCGATGTTCGTCGTCGGCGGGGTGAACGCGCTCCGCAACGCTCCGGCCATGGCCCCCGCGGCCGCCCCGGTGACCGACAAGATCGTCCCGTTGGTCAAGAAGGCCGCGCCCCAGCTGCCGATCCCCACGGACCCGACCACGCTGGTCCGCGTCAACGGCGCCGCCCAGCTCGTCGCCGGCCTCGCGCTGGCCACCGGCCGCGCGCCGCGGCTCTCCGCGCTGGTCCTCGCCGGCTCGCTGGTGCCCACGACCGCCGCCGGCCACCGCTTCTGGGAGGCGCCCGACGCGGGTGCCCGCACGCAGCAGCGGATCCACTTCTTCAAGAACGTCTCGATGCTCGGTGGCCTGCTGATCGCCTCCGGCGACACCGACGGGAAGCCCGGCGTGACCTGGCGCAGCCGGCGGCTCGCGAAGGACGCGCGCCGCGAGGCGAAGCACCTGGCCGCGTCCGCGCGCCAGGAGGCCAAGCTGGTCAAGGCGAAGGTCGGCTGATCCGTCGGTAGTCTTCGGCGGGTGACGACGCCTCCCGCTGACCCCTGGCCCGCCCCGCGCGCCGACCACCCGGTCGACGCGGTGGTCACGCTGCCCGGGAGCAAGTCGCTGACCAACCGCGCCCTGGTGCTGGCCTCGCTGGCCGACGGGCCGTCGGTCGTACGCCGCGCCCTGCGCTCGCGGGACACCTCCCTGATGGCGGCGGCCCTGACCTCGCTCGGCTCCCACGTCGACACGTCCGGCGAGGACTGGGTCGTCACGCCGGGGGTGGCGTCCGCCGACGCCGCGGTCGACTGCGGGCTGGCGGGCACCGTCATGCGCTTCGTGCCGCCCGTGGCCGGGCTCTCGACCGGGGCGTTCGCCTTCGACGGCGACCCGCACATGCGGACCCGGCCGATCGGCGAGGTGCTCGGCGCCCTGCGCGCCCTCGGGGTCACGGTCGACGACGACGGTCGCGGCACGCTGCCGTTCACGGTGCGGGGCACCGGCTCCGTGCCGGGCGGTCTCGTGGTGGTCGACGCGTCGGCCTCCTCGCAGTTCATCTCGGCGCTGCTGCTCGCCGGGGCGCGCTACGACCGCGGGGTCGACGTACGCCACGACGGGAAGCCCGTCCCCTCCCTGCCCCACATCGACATGACCGTCGCGATGCTCCGCGAGCACGGCGTCGAGGTCGACGACTCCGACGCGAACCGCTGGTCGGTCGCGCCGGGACCGGTCAAGCCCGTCGACCACCTCATCGAGCCCGACCTCTCGAACGCCGCGCCCTTCTTGGCCCTGGCCGCCCTCTCCGGCGGCTCCGTCACCGTGCGCGACTGGCCGCGGCTCACCACCCAGGCCGGGGACGCGCTGCGCGGCATCCTCGAGCGGATGGGGTGCGTGGTCTCGCTCGACGACACCGGCCTGACCGTCCGCGGCACCGGTGAGCTGCACGGCGTCGACGAGGACCTGCACGACGTCGGCGAGCTCGCCCCGGCCGTCGCGGCGCTCTGCGCGCTGGCGACCTCCCCGTCGCACCTGCGCGGGATCGCCCACATCCGCGGTCACGAGACCGACCGGCTGGCCGCGCTCGCCACCGAGCTCGGCGCCCTCGGCGCCGACGTCACCGAGCACCCGGACGGCCTGTCGCTGCGGCCCGCTCCCCTGCACGGCGGGGTCTTCCACACGTACGCCGACCACCGGATGGCCCACGCCGGCGTGATCGTCGGCGCCGCCGTCGACGGGGTGCTCGTGGAGAACGTCGCCACGACCGGCAAGACCTTCCCCGACTTCGCCGGCTTCTGGTCGGGGCTGCTGTGAGGACGCGCCGATGACCACCGGCCGCTACGGCGAGCACGACCACGAGCACTACGAGCGGCCGCGGCGCCACACGCGCCCCCGCACGAAGGACCGGCCGTCGTACGACGACGCCGAGGAGGGGTTCGTCGTCACCGTCGACCGCGGTCGCTACACGCTGCTCATGGACGGCGTCGTCGTCACGGCGATGAAGGCCCGGCCCCTCGGCCGCAAGGGCGTCGTCGTGGGCGACCGGGTCCGCGTCGTCGGCGACACCTCCGGCGACGACGGCACCCTGGCCCGGATCGTCGAGGTCAACGAGCGGCTCACCACGCTGCGGCGCACCGCGGACGACGACGACCCCGTGGAGCGGGTGATCGTGTCCAACGCCGAGCAGCTGGTCGTCGTGACCGCCCTGGCCGACCCCGACCCCCAGCCCCGGCTCATCGACCGCGCCCTCGTGGCGGCGTACGACGCCGGGATGCAGCCGCTGCTCTGCCTCACCAAGTCCGACCTGGCCGACCCCGAGACACTGCTGTCGACCTACCGCTCCCTCGGCGTGCCGTGGGTCGTCACCCACCGCGGCGGCAACCTCGACGAGCTGCGCGACCGGATCAGCGACAGGACCAGCGTGCTGGTCGGCTCCAGCGGCGTCGGCAAGTCCACCCTGGTCAACGCGCTGGTCCCCACCGCGATGCGCGACGTGGGTGTCGTCAACGCCGTCACCGGCCGCGGTCGGCACACCTCCACCTCGGCGTACATGCTCGCCCTGCCGGACCTCGGCGACGGCCGCGGCGGCTGGATCATCGACACCCCCGGCATCCGCTCCTTCGGGCTGGCCCACGTGCAGCCCGAGGACCTGATCGGTGCGTTCCCCGACCTCGACGAGATGACCGAGGAGTGCCCCCGCGGCTGCACCCACGGCACCGACGAGCCCGAGTGCGGCCTCGACGAGGCCGTCGCCGCCGGCCGCGCCGACCCCGAGCGCGTCACGTCGTTCCGGCGGCTGCTCACCGCGCGGACCGAGTCGGTCCACTAGGTCGCGACGCGGGTCCGGGCCTTCCGGTGGTTGAGGAGGGCGCGCCTCCGGTGGTTGAGGAGGTTGCGCTAGCAACCGTCTCGAAACCACCCCACCCTGCCGCGACTCGAGGCCGTCTGTGGTTCGGCCTGTGCGCGCCTGGACGTAGCTCCGTTGTAGGGGATTTTTGGATTTTGTGGTTGCCGTGGGTGCCGGGGCTACTCCTCCTTGCGGTTGCTTTCAGAGTTGCCGTTGGTGCCACTGGCCCGCTTCGGTCACCGTTCGAACATTTGTCCTGATATTTTACTTTCAGAGTGTGGATCAGGCTCATTCTGGCCCTTGGATTGTCGGTGGTCCCTGATTGACTTTCCCCATGACCAGCTCCCAGACCACGGCTCCCCAGCACGCGATCTCGCGTGCCGTCGCCGCCATGGACGAGCAGGTCGACACCGTCCTCGACGCACCCGTGTGGTCGATGTCGGACGACGATGCCGCCGCCACGCTGATCCAGCTCACCCGGCTCGCCTCGCGCATCAGCGAGCTCGAAGCCAGGGTCGCCGTTCATGCCTCCGCGGTCGACGTCGGCTCGTCCGTCGGGGCGACCTCTACCCAGGCGTGGTGGGCGACCCAGACGCTCCAGACGCATCGGAGCACCGCGGCGAAGCTGCACCTGGCGGAGGCCCTCGGCCGCTGGCACGTCGTCTGTCAGGCCTTGTCCTCCGGGGCGATCCTGACAGAGCAGGCCCAGGTCATCGTCCGCGCACTCGACGACCTCCCGAATGATGTCGACCCCGAGACCCGGGTCCTGGCGGAGAAGCACCTGGTCGACCTCGCCGCCGATCACGACGCGATCGACCTGCGCCGCCTCGGCCGGGGCCTCCTGGACGTGATCGATCCCGCCGCCGGCGAGGCCGAAGAACAGCGACGTCTCGACGAGGAGGAGCGCAAGGCACGCCAGCGGATGCGCCTCACCATGAACGAAGACGGGCACGGCGCCTGCCACGGCAGATTCACCATCCCGGCCGCCCAAGGAGCGATGCTCAAGAAGATCCTCCAAGGCATCGCCGCCCCCAAGCACCAGACCGCCGTCCACGGCGCCGGCGCCACCATCGAGCGCAAGCCCAACCCCGAACGGCTGGGCGCCGCGCTCTGCGAGCTCATCGAGCGCTACCCCACCGACCGCCTCCCCAACGCCGGCGGCGTCAACGCGACGGTGGTGATCACGATGCCGCTCGAGACGCTCCTCGGTGCCGAGAAGGCCGCCACCTTGGACACCGGCGACAAGATCACCGCGAGCCAGGCCCGACGGCTCGCCTGCGAGGCGGGGATCGTCCCGGCCGTGCTCGGCGGGAAGTCCGAGGTCCTCGACCTCGGCCGCACCCGCCGCTTCTTCTCGAAAGCCCAGCTCCTGGCCCTCGGCATCCAGCAAGGCGGTTGCACCGCCGACGGGTGCGACTGGCCACCCAGCATGTGCCACGCCCACCACGACCACCCCTGGGCACACGGCGGCAACACCGACCTCAAAGACGGCAGACTCCTCTGCCCGAAGCACCACGCCCGAGCCCACGACCCCACCTACGACATGGCCAAGCTCCCCGGCGGGAAGGTCGCCTTCACCCGGCGGACGTAGGTCGACCCCGGCCGCGAGATGGCTCGCGTGTCGTCGCCCGAAGCCGCTCGGGCGCGGGTGCGAATAGTGTGAGCGTGTGGCAACCACCCTGAACGGCTCGATCGACTACACCGACGACCTGCGGCTCGCGCACGTCCTGGCCGACGACGCCGACTCGATCACGACCGACCGCTTCAAGGCGATCGACCTGCACGTGATGAGCAAGCCCGACCTGACGCCGGTCACGGACGCCGACCAGGCGGTCGAGGACGGCATCCGGCGGACGCTGTCGCGGGTGCGGTCGCGCGACGCCGTGACCGGCGAGGAGCAAGGGTCGAGCGGGCACAGCCAGCGACGCTGGATCGTGGACCCGATCGACGGCACCAAGAACTTCGTCCGCGGGGTGCCGGTGTGGGCCACGCTGATCTCGCTGGTCGTCGACGAGGAGGTCGTGCTCGGCGTCGTGTCCGCGCCGCAGCTGCAGCGCCGCTGGTGGGCGTCGGTCGGCAACGGCGCGTGGACCGGCCGCTCGCTGCTCAAGGCGACCCGCTGCCAGGTGTCCGACGTACGCCGCCTGGAGGACGCGTCCTTCAGCTACGCCTCCCTGCACGGCTGGGACGAGCGCGGTCGGCTCGACGACTTCCTCTCGCTGGCGCGCCGCTGCTGGCGGACCCGGGCGTACGGCGACTTCTGGTCCTACATGCTGCTCGCCGAGGGCGCGATCGACCTGGCCGCGGAGCCCGAGCTCGAGGTCTACGACATGGCCGCGCTCGACGTCATCGTCCGCGAGGCCGGCGGCCGCTTCACCTCGCTCGACGGGACCGACGGACCCTTCGGCGGCAACGCGCTCGCCTCGAACGGGCACCTGCACGAGGCGGCGCTGTCGTTCCTCGGCTCGCTGCCCGACGACGAGGACGACCCCGACTCGCGCCCGTCCGGGCCGGGCTCGGTGCACGACCTCAGCGCGCGGCGCGGCCGCACCGAGGACTGACGCACGCCTCGGGCGCGGCAGCGTCTCAACCGGTGGCGCGGAAGCCTGTACGTCCCCGGTGACCCACGAGTAGTTTCGTGAGGACCCGCTCTACGAAAGGTCCTGCGATGCGCATCGGCGACGTGCTCCATGCCAAGTCCAGCCACGACGTCATCACGATCGAGCCCGGCGCCACGGTCCGGGACCTGATCGCGCTGCTCGCCCAGCACAACGTCGGCGCCCTGATCGTCAGCACCGACGGTGCGACCCTCGCCGGCATCGTCAGCGAGCGCGACGTCGTACGCCGCCTCCACGACGACGCCGGCGTGCTCGACGCGACCGTCGAGTCGATCATGACCGCCGTCGTCGAGACCTGCGACGAGACCAGCCTGGTCGACGACCTGATGAAGACGATGACCGAGCGCCGGATCCGCCACGTCCCCGTCGTCGTGGACGGCCGGATCTCCGGGATCATCAGCATCGGCGACGTCGTCAAGCACCGCATCGACCAGCTGGAGTTCGAGCGCGACCAGCTCGACAGCTACGTCCACCAGACCTGAGCCCCGGAGTCTCCCCCACGTCGCCACACCCCTCGGCGTCCCGGCTCCCCCGGACGGGTGAGAACCGGCCCGGGACGGAATGATCGCGCGCCGCGGGTCCTTGGACCCGGTATGACATCGATTGCGATCATCGGAGCAGGAGCAGGTCTCGGCGCAGCCGTCGCGCGGAAGTTCGGCGCGGAGGGGTACGCCGTCGGCCTCATCTCACGCAACCAGGCGCGCGTCGACGCGCTGGCCGACGACCTCGGCAAGGAGGGCGTGCAGGCCAAGGGCTTCACCGCCGACGTGCGCGACCCGAAGTCGGTCGCCGCGGCGCTCGAGCAGGTGACCGAGACCCTCGGCCCGATCGAGGTCCTGCAGTACAGCCCGCTGCCGCAGAAAGACTTCATGCGGCCCGTCCTCGAGACCACGCCGGACGACCTGGTCGGCCCGGTCGAGTTCTCGATCTACGGCCCCGTCGCGGCCGTCCACCAGGTGCTGCCCGGCATGCGCTTCCTCGGCGAGAACCGCGGCACGATCCTCTTCGTCAACGGTGGCTCGGCGGTCAAGCCCGGGCGCAACGTGACCGGCACGTCGGTCGCCTTCGCCGGGCAGGCGGCCTACGCCGAGCTGCTCCACGAGGTGCTCGGTGAGGAGGGCATCCAGGTCTCGCAGCTGATCATCGGCGGCGCGATCATCGAGGGCGACGACGAGAAGGACCCGGCCGTGCTGGCCGGCCACCTGTGGGACCTGCACACCAAGCGGGACCGGTTCCGCCACCAGGTGAGCGCCGACTGAGCGTTCGTTAGTCTCGACCGACCGCACGGGATCCGCAGGACCCGGCACCCCCACCGAGAGGACCCCCATGGACAAGCCCGAGATCGACTTCTTCGACCCCGAGCCGCCGACCGACCTGGTCGTCACCGACGTGACCGAGGGCGACGGCCCCGAGGCCGCCGCCGGCAACACCGTCTCGGTGCACTACGTCGGGGTCGCGCACTCGACCGGTGAGGAGTTCGACGCGTCGTACAACCGCGGCGAGCCGCTGCAGTTCCGCCTCGGCATCGGCCAGGTCATCTCCGGCTGGGACCAGGGCGTCCAGGGCATGAAGGTCGGCGGCCGCCGCCAGCTCGTCATCCCCCCGCACCTGGGCTACGGCGACCGTGGCGCCGGTGGCGTCATCAAGCCCGGCGAGACGCTGATCTTCGTCGTCGACCTGCTCGCGGTGTCCTGAGTCCCACGGGCACCTGCTTCATCACGGGATGTCGGTGAAGCGCTGCTTCCCACGGTGGATTCGCCGTGGGAAGCAGCGCTTCGCCTGCATCCCGTGATGAAGCGACCGGGGGTCGCGATCACCAGGGCAGGTCGTCCCCGGCCGACTCGTCCGAGACCTTGGCCGACTGCGGGCCGAGCGTGACGACGTCCCCGAGCACCAGCTGGCGGCCGCGCCGCGTCTCGGGCTCGCCGTTGACCAGGACCGTGCCGCTCGCGACGACCTCCTTGGCCTCGGAGCCCGACTCGATCAGGTTCGCGAGCTTGAGGAACTGACCCAGCCGGATCGACTGGTCACGGATGGGCACGTCCACGGGTTCGGTCACCGGGCCAGTCTCGCAGGCGTGCCGGTGGGGTGGTTTCGAGACGCTCGCTGCGCGAGCTCCTCAACCACCGGGCTCCGCTCGCTGCGCGAGCTCCTCAACCACCGGGTGTCGCGGTCGGGTGGTTTCGAGACGCTCGCTGCGCGAGCTCCTCAACCACCGGGCTCCGCTTGCTGCGCGAGCTCCTCAACCACCGACCAGCACGCTCACCGTGTGGATCAGGACGCCCACGAGCCCGCCGACGATGGTGCCGTTGATCCGGATGAACTGCAGGTCGCGGCCGACGTGCAGCTCGATGCGGCGGGCGGCCTCCTTGCCGTCCCAGCGCTCGATGGTGTGCGTGATGACGGCGGTGACCTCGTCGCCGTACCGGCCGACGGCGAAGACCGCGACGTCCGCGGCGATGCCGTCGAGGCGGGCCCGCAGGGCCTCCTCGGCGAGCAGCCGGTCCGCGAAGCGGCAGACCTCGGTGAGCAGCCGCCGGCGTACGGCGCCGTCCGGGTCGGTGAGCGAGGTCTGGAGGGTCCGGCGCAGGGCGTTCCACAGCGAGATCGCGGACTCGAGGACCTGCGGGTGGTCCAGCATCCGCTCCTTGAGCCGCTCGGTGCGCTCCTGGGTCTCCGGGTCCTCGAGGAGGTCGCGGGCCAGCTGCGCCAGCATCGAGTCGAGGGCCTGGCGGGCGTGGTGGTGCGGGTCGTCGCGGATGTCGCCGACCCAGCGGACCAGCTCGACGTTGATCCGGGACGTGACCGCGTCGTTGAGCCGCGGGGGCGTCCACCACGGCGCCCGCTCCCCCAGGATCTGGGCGACCGTGTCCGGGTTCTCCTGCAGCCACTCGTGCAGCTCGGTGAGGGCCAGGTCGACCAGGCCGTGGTGCAGGTCGTCGTGCACCATCTCGCCGAGCAGCCCCCCGAGCAGCGGGGAGATCGGCTCCTCGCGGAAGCGCGGCACGAGCGCCTCGCTGACCAGGTCCACCACGTGCTCGTCGCGGACCTTGCCGAGGCCGATCGCCGCGACCTCCGAGGCCTCGTCGACGACCCGGCGGGCGTTGACCGGGTCGGAGAGCCAGCGCCCGACCCGCGCCGAGATCGTCGCCACCGCCATCCGCTCGCGGATGATGTCCTCCTGGAGGAAGTTCTCCCCCACGAACTCCTGCAGCCCGCGCCCGAGCTCGTCCTTGCGCCGCGGGATCAGCGCCGTGTGCGGGATCGGCAGGCCCAGCGGGTGCTTGAACAGCGCGGTCACCGCGAACCAGTCCGCGATCGCGCCGACCATCGAGGCCTCGGCACCCGCGTTCACGAAGCCGAGGAAGCCGTCCCGGCCCAGCGTGAGCAGGTAGACGACGGCGGCGAGGCCGAGCAGCGAGACGGCCAGGGTGCGCATCCGGCGCAGCCCCTGACGGCGTACCTCGTCGGCGGCAGGGTCGGAGGTGATCATCGCGGTGGCCATCGCGTCCGATTCTCCCCTACCGGGGTTCGGGACCCGCGCCGCGCCCGTGCCAGAATGCCGGGCATGTCGCGCACCGTGATCACCTTCGGCACCTTCGACGTCTTCCACGTCGGACACCTCCGGGTGATCGAGCGGGCCGCCGCGCTCGGCGACCGCTTGGTCGTCGGGGTCTCGGCCGACGCGCTCAACCTCCGCAAGAAGGGCCGCGAGCCGGTCTTCAGCCAGGCCGAGCGGCTGGCCATCGTCGCCGCGCTCAAGCCGGTCGACGAGGTCTTCGTCGAGGAGAGCCTCGAGCTCAAGCGCGACTACATCCAGCAGTACGCCGCCGACGTGCTCGTCATGGGCGACGACTGGAAGGGCCGCTTCGACGAGTTCGAGGACGTCTGCGAGGTCGTCTACCTCGCCCGGACGCCGGCCATCTCGACCACCGCCCTGATCGAGAAGATCTCCGCCACCTCCTGACGGCAGCAGGTCCCCGACCGCCCGCACGCGTGGGGCCGGTGGGAAAGGGGTGTCCCCCCGGCGGTTTAGGGTGACGAGCGTCCGGGGCAGGCTCGGGACATCTCCGCGGCCCAGCTCGGGCGCCGCGACGGCCCCCTCGCGGGCCACCCACAGACACACAAGGGGACACACATGCGTCGTACGATCGCCACCGCGCTGGTGGCACTGAGCACGGCCCTCGCCGTGCTCCCGGCCGACATCTCGTCGGCCGAGGGCTCCAAGCCGACGCCGGGCGTCGCCGCCGGCGACAGCGTCGCGGCCCGCCAGGCCGACCGGTCGCTCGCGCGGGCCCAGCAGATCCTCGCGGGCGGACGCGGCGGCCAGGCCCGCCCCGACGCCACGCTCGCGCTGGTCGACCTCTACCAGGCGCTGCCGAACCTCGACGCCGACGAGCGCCGCCAGGCCGAGGGCGTCCTCGGCCGCCCGACCCAGGGCGCCAGCGACCCGTACGGCGACGGCTACACCGTGCCGGCGACCAAGAAGTGCAAGAAGCACTTCTGCCTGCACTACGTCACCAGCACCACCGACGCCCCGCCCAGCATGGAGTGGGTCAACACCTCGCTGCGGACCATGAACAAGGTCTGGAAGCACGAGGTCGGCAAGCTGAACTACCGCAAGCCGCTGACCGACGCCGGCAAGGGCGGCAGCCGCAAGTTCGACGTCTACCTCAAGGACGTCGGCGCGAAGAACCTCTACGGCTACTGCGCCCCCGAGGCCAAGCCGAAGTACCGCAAGTACACCGCCTCCGGCTTCTGCGTCCTCGACAACGACTTCAACCCGGCGCAGTTCGGCGGCCAGGCCGCCAAGGCCAGCCTCCGCGTCACCGCGGCCCACGAGTTCTTCCACGCGATCCAGTTCGGCTACGACTACGCCGACGACCGCTGGTTCCTCGAGGCCACCGCCACCTGGATGGAGGAGCGCTTCGCGGACAAGATCAACGACAACCGCCAGTACCTCCCCTACGGCCAGATGGCCGTCCCGACGTCGTCGCTGGACCGCTTCCGGAGCCCGTGCTGCAACCAGTACGCCAACTGGACGTTCTTCGAGTACCTCTCCAGCCGCTACGGCAACGGCGTCGTGCGCGCCGCCTGGCAGAAGGCCGCGGCCTACAAGGGCGCGCCGGACAAGTACTCCATCAAGGCCATCGCCGCGGTGCTCGGCAAGCGTGGCGGCCTGCCGCGCGTCTTCGCCCGGTACGCCGCCTACAACGTGCACCCGGGTCGCCACTACGCCGAGGGCGGGGCCTGGCCGAGCGCCGAGGTCGCGCAGTCGTTCAAGCTCCAGAAGAGCCTGCGTCGCGGCGCCTCCACCGTGAAGATCGACCACCTGGCGTCGCGCAACTTCGTCGCCAAGCCCGGCAAGACGCTGCACAGCAAGAAGTGGAAGCTGCGGATCAAGGTCGCCGGCCCGTCGCGCAAGACCTCCCCGCAGGTCTTCGTCCTGGTCACGCGCAAGCACGGCTCCGCGATCATGAAGACGGTCAAGCTCAGCCGCGCCGGCAACGGCAAGGTCAAGGTGCCCTTCAGCCACCGCAAGGTGCGGGGCGTGACGGTCACGATCGCCAACGTGTCCACGCGCTACAAGTGCTTCCCGGACAACCCCAAGCCCTTCGCCTGCAGCGGCAAGCCGAAGGACCAGCACAAGACGTTCGCGCTGCACGTGAAGGCCGTCAAGGGCTGACCCGCACCGCGCTCGTACGACGACGGCGCCCGACCGACTCCTCGCGGAGACGGTCGGGCGCCGTCGTGCTGGGCGCTCCGGGTGATCGGCGGGTGAGTCCTTGCCGGTCACTCCTCGCCGGTCACTCCTCGATCGTGTGCATCGCGGCTTCCTCGGCGCTCGCACCGGCGCCGTCGATGCCCTCGTCCGCGGCGAAGCGGTCGTCGTCCGCCCCGTCCGCGAGCAGGCGGCCGGTGCGCTCGGTGCCGACCTCGCCGGTCACGTCGCCGTCGACCACCTCGGCGTCCGCCTCGGCCTCGGCCTGCTCCCAGACCTCCGGCTCCTCCTGGGCGACCCGCTCGTCGATGGTCTCGCCCTCGAGCTGCTCGCGGTCGGTGACGCCCTTCGCGAACACGCCGCGCGGGCGCTCGGGCGGTGAGATGCCCTCGTCGAGCACGTCAGCGACCCCGCGGTCGTCGAGGGTGTCTTCGGGCTGCAGCTGGTCTTCGCTCATGCCTCGAACCTAGCCCGCCACCCCAGCCCCTCCGGCTCACCCCCACGGACCCCGGCTCCTCTACGGTGGGCGGGTGCCGCACCGCTCCCTCCGACCGCTGGCGGTCACCGCGGCGGTGGCGCTCGGCTCCGTCGCCCTGCTGGCCCTGGCGATCGGCGGGGGCTGGCTCGGGCCGGACGTCGGGCGCGGGGCCACCTTCTGCGAGGCGGCGCGCGACGGCCTGGTGCGCCAGCCCGCGAACACGCTCTCCAACGCCGGGTTCGTGCTCGCCGGACTCCTCGTCGCGTGGCGGGCCGGCGCCCCCGCCCGCCCCGGCTCGGTGCTGGCCTCCCGGCCCGGTGTCGCCACGGCGTACGCCTGCGGCGTGGTGCTGCTCGGCCCCGGCAGCGCCGCGATGCACGCGACCCAGTCGTCGCTGGGCGGCCACCTCGACACGCTCAGCATGTACGTCGTCGCGTCGTTCGCCGCGGCCTACGCCCTGACCCGCTGGTGCGGGCGGGACCGCGTCTTCCTGGCCCAGGTCTTCTCGCTGGGCGTCGCCGGCTGCGAGCTGGTCGGGTCGGTCCCGGGACGGGTCCCCGTGGTGATGTTCGCCGGGAACGTCGCCTTCGGCGCACTGCTGCTGGCGGCGGTCGTGCTGGAGGTGCTGCTGTGGCGGCGGGGCCGGACCCGGATCGACCTGCGGTGGGGCACCGGGGCGCTCGCCGCCATGGTGGTCGCCCTCGTCATCTGGACGCTGTCGCAGCACGGCTGGTGCGACCCGCACTCGTGGCTCCAGGGGCACGCCGTCTGGCACCTGCTCGGCGCGCTGGCGGCGTACCTCCTCCTCCGGCTGTGGGACAGCGAGCGGGAGCCCGCTCAGGCGAAGCCGAACCTCGCGAGCGGCTCGAGCAGCATCCGCTCCTCGTAGGCCAGGTGCGAGGCCATCGTGTCGGCCAGCAGGTCGACCGCGGCCCGCAATTGCGGGAGGCCGCCCGGCCCCGACACGACCGCGACCAGCGCCCGGTCGACCTGGTCGAGCACGTCCGCGATGACGTGGTGCTCCGCCTCGAGCCGGTCGATGACCGGGACCAGCGCGGCGTCGCGGGCGCGCAGGTGCGGGAACATCGAGGTGTCCTCGATCGTGTGGTGCGTGGTCACCACGCGGCAGTAGGACTCGCAGTACGCGCCGAGGGTCCAGTTGTTCTGCCGCATGGTCATCGTGTTGATCAGCGAGCGCGCCCGGCCCGCGTCCAGGCTGCCGGCCTCGACCTGGCCGATGACGTCGAAGAGCTGGGCCAGCTCGCCGCGGAGGTGGTCGTGCACGTCGACGAGGTGCTGGGCGGTGGCCTCCTCGTGGGCGGTGTAGACGCGGTCCGGGTCGGCAGGGACGTACGTCGGGCGCGTGGTCTCGTCCCAGGGCTGCTCGGTCGAGCGGCGGGTGCCGTCGTCGACGGTCGGGCGGACGCCGAGCCCGCTCGGGACGCCGGTGGACGCCGTGGCGGTCGGGGGCGCGGCGGGTGCGAGGACCGCCGCCGCGTCGGCCGGGGCCGCCCCGCGCCGGGCGGCGTCGACGTGCTCCCGCACCGCGGGGGCGACCTCGTCACCGAAGCGGCGGATCGCTGCGGGGTCGTCGGTCGCGAGCAGGAAGGTGCTCATCCCGTGCTCGAGCACCAGCCCGGCCAGCTGCTCGGCCCAGTCGGTCGCCGAGCCGACGAGCCCCGGCTCGCCGCCGCCCGGGGACGCATTCACGTTGTAGAGCCGCCGGACCGCGACCGGGTCGCGGCCGGCCGCGAGCGCCGCGTCGTCGATGCGTGCGTTCCGCTCGGAGAGGGTGGCCGGCGGCACGTAGGACATGCTCGGCAGCCAGCCGTCGGCGACCCGCCCGGTCAGCGCGAGCATCCGCGGCCCGATCGCGCCCAGCCAGATCTCGACGTCGTGGGCGGGTGCCGGGCCGGGGTGCGCCCCCACCACGCGGTAGTGCGCACCTTCGTGGCGCAGCGAGCGCTGCCCGGTGTCCCAGGTCGCCCGGACCACGTCGACGGCCTCGGCGAGCGCGGCGAGCGCCTCGCCGGGCGTACGCCGTGGGCCGCCGGCGGCGACGATCGCGTCCCAGAACGCGCCGGCGCCGAGACCGAGCTCGACCCGGCCGCGGCTGAGCAGGTCGAGGCTGGCGACCGTGCGGGCGAGGACGTACGGCGGGCGCAGCGGCAGGTTGGCGACGTTGGGCGCGACCCGCAGCGTGGTGGTCCGGCCGAGCATCGCGCCGAGCAGGCTGAAGACGTCGAGGAACCGCGCCTGGTACGGGTGGTCCTGCACCGTGGCGAGCTCGAGGCCGGCGACCTCGGTCAGCGCGGCGAGCTCGACCACCCGCTCCGGCTGGGCGGCGTCGGGCGTGAGGAACGTCCCGAACTGCAGGTCGTGTCCGTAGTCGGTCATGCCCCGACGCTAGCGCGGCCGGGGCGTGCGGGACGGCGCTCAGGCCACGTCGTCGACCTCGCCGACGAGCACCTCGAGCACGTCCTCGAGGAACAGCACGCCCTGCGGCACGCCGGCCGCGTCGACCCCGATCGCGAGGTGCGACCCGTGGCGCCGCAGGCGGGCGAGCCCCTCCTCGAGCCCGGCGTCGAGGGCGACCGCCACGAGCCGGCGCACCCGCTTGGCCGGGACCGGGTCCGCGAAGTCGTCGGCGCCCAGGTCCATGACGTCCTTCATGTGGAGGTAGCCCACGGGGGCGCCGTCCGCGTCCGCGACGACGTAGCGCGAGTGCCCGTGCGCCACCACCGCGGCCTGCACGTCGGCCGGTGTGGCGCCCGGACCCAGCAGCACGACGTCGGCCAGCGGCACCGCGACCTCGGCGACGGTGAGGTCGGTGAACTCGAAGGCACCGGCCAGCGTGCCGGCCGCGTCGTCCAGGGTGCCCTCGCGACGCGACTGGGCCACGATCCCCTCGACCTCCTCGAGCGTGAAGGTGCTCGTCGCCTCGTCCTTCGGCTCCACGCCCGCGGCCCGCAGGGCCACGTTGGCCAGCCAGTTGAGGGCGGCGATGAGCGGGCGGAACACCCGGGATACGGCGACCAGCGGGGGCGCCAGGACCAGTGCGGCGCGGTCCGGGACCGAGAAGGAGAGGTTCTTCGGCACCATCTCGCCGAGCACCACGTGCAGGAAGGTCACCAGCAGCAGCGCCACGACGAACGCCGTCACGCTGGTCGCCTCGGCGGAGAGCCCGGTGAGGCCCAGCGGGTGCTCCAGCAGGTGGTGGATGGCCGGCTCGGAGACGGTGAGGATCAGCAGCGAGCAGATCGTGATGCCGAGCTGGGAGGTCGCGAGCATCAGCGTCGCGTGCTCCATCGCCCAGAGCGTGGTGCGGGCCGCGCGGCTGCCGTCGGCGGCGAGCGGCTCGACCTGGCTGCGGCGCGCGGAGATCACGGCGAACTCCGCGCCGACGAAGAACGCGTTGCCGGCCAGCAGCACGACGAGCCAGAGCAGGCCGGGCAGGTAGTCACCCACGGGAGGCCTCCAGCCGGACGATCCGGGCGCCGTCGACCCGCTCGACCCGCAGCGTGCCCGCGTCGGTCACGACCTCGTCGCCGACCTCGGGCAGCCGGCCGAGGACGTGGACGACGTACCCCGCGACGGTGTCCCAGTCGTCCGACGCGGGCACCACGACCCCGGTGCGGTCGAGCAGCTCGTCGGGTCGCCAGGACGCGTCGAAGGACACCGAGCCGCCGCGACGGGTGACGGCGGGAGCGGCCCGGTCGTGCTCGTCCTCGAGCTCCCCCACGATCTCCTCGACCAGGTCCTCGAGGGTGACGACGCCGGCGGTCCCGCCGTGCTCGTCGGTGACGACCGCGAGCTGCGGTCCTCGCGCCCGGAGCACGGTCAGCAGGCCGTCGGCGCCGAGGGTCTCGGGGACCCGGAGGGCGGGCACCATGAGGTCGGCCGCCGTGGTGGTGTGCCGGTCCGCGAGCGGCACCGCGAAGGCCCGCTTCACGTGGACGAGGCCGACGATGTCGTCGGGGCCCGCGTCCAGGACCGGGAGCCGGGAGAAGCCCGTGCGCGACGACAGCGCGACGATCTCGGCCGCCGTGTCGTCGAGAGCCACGGCGGCCATCCGGACCCGCGGCGTCATCAGGTCGGCGGCGTCCCGGGTCGAGAAGCGCAGGGTCCGGTCGAGCAGGGTCGCGTCGTCCTGCTCGAGCATGCCGGCGGACGCGGAGTGCCGGATCAGGTAGGTCAGCTCGTCGGCGCTGCGGGCACCGCTCAGCTCCTCCTGCGGCTCGACGCCGAACGAGCGCAGGATCGCGTTCGCGGTGTTGTTGAGCAGCAGCACCACGGGGCGGAAGAGCGCGGTGAAGGCAGCCTGGAAGGGCACGACCACCTTCGCGGTCGCGAGCGGGACCGCGAGCGCGAAGTTCTTCGGCACCAGCTCGCCGATGACCATCGAGAAGAGCGTGGCGAGCACCACCCCGACGACACCACCGACCACCGGGACGACCCCCTCCGGCACGCCGGCCCCCGTCAGCGGCGACTCCAGCAGCGAGCTGACCGCCGGCTCGAAGGTGTAGCCGGTGAGCAGGGTGGTGAGCGTGATCCCGAGCTGGGCGCTGGACAGGTGCGTCGAGGTGATGCGCAGCGCCCGGATCGTGGGACCGAGGCCCTTCTCGCCGCGCTCGGCGCGGCTCTCCAGGTCGTGGCGGTCGAGGTTGACCAGGGCGAACTCGGAGGCGACGAACAGGCCGGTGCCCACGGTCAGCACGAGGCCGATCGCCACCATCACCCACTCGTTCATCAGGCCGCCAGCGTAGCGAGCGGGTGAAAGGGGACGGCCGGTGTCGGCAACCGGGCATCGGGTACGCAGGACGCATGAGCATCGTGAACAGCACCGGCTACGCCCATGTCCGCCTCACCGTCACCGACATCGCCCGGTCCCGGGCCTTCTACGACCAGGTCTTCGGCTGGCCCGCCGCCATCGACGCCTCCGACAAGACCGACGAGCCCGGCGTCAAGGAGTCGCCGGAGCAGTTCTACGGCGGCGTGATCTACCAGACCCCGCAGGGCACCCTCTTCGGCCTGCGCCCGGTCGGCTCGCAGACCTTCGACTCGGCGACCACGGGGCTCGACCACGTGAGCTTCGCCGTCGACTCGCGCGACGAGCTCGTCCGGGCCGAGGCCGGGCTCGCCGAGGCCGGCATCGCCCACGGCGAGATCATCGACCTGCCGGACGCCGGGCTGGCGATCCTGTCCTTCCAGGACCCCGACGACATCAACATCGAGCTCACCGCTCCCCTGGGCTGACCCCTCCGACGTACGACGAGGGCCCCACCGCGATCGCGGTGGGGCCCTCGTGACGTGCGGGTGGCTACTTCTCCAGGAAGGCCAGCAGCGCGCGGTTGAACTCGTCGGCGTGGCTGACGTTGAGCCCGTGCGGCCCGCCCTCGACGACGACCAGCTCGCTGCCCTCGATCGCCTCGTGGGTGCGCTTGCCGGAGCCCTCGAACGGCACGGTGCCGTCGCTGTCGCCGTGGATCACCAGCGTGGGGACGGTGATCTTCGGCAGGTCCTCACGGAAGTCGGTCGTGCCGAAGGCCTCCATGCAGCCGAGCGCCGCCTCCTGGTCCGACTGCTGCGCCAGCGTGATGGCGTCCTGGCGCTGCTCCTCGGTGACCTTGAGGTCGTCGCCCGCGGAGAAGAAGGCGGTCGTGAACTCGTCGAAGAACGCGTCGCGGTCCTGCTCGAGCCCGGCCCTCATCTCGCCGGCGGCCTCCACGGTGAGCGGGCCGTCCGGGTTGTCGTCGGACTGGAGGAGGTACGGCGGCACCGCGGCCGCGAAGACCACGCTGTGCAGCCGGTCCTCGCCGTGCCGCGAGACGTAGCGGGCGATCTCGCCGCCGCCCATCGAGAACCCGACGAGCGTGACGTCGCTCAGGTCGAGGTCGGTGAGGATGTTGTCGAGGTCGTCCGCGAGGGCGTCGTACCCGTAGCCGTCGCCGGGGTCGGACTGGCCGAAGCCGCGGCGGTCGTAGGTCACGACGCGGTAGCCCGCGTCCTTGAGGGCGGGGACCTGCTCGGACCAGGACGCGCCGGACAGCGGCCAGCCGTGGATCAGCACGACCGGCCGGCCGTCGCCCTGGCTGTCCACGACGTGCAGGTTGTGGCCGTTCTTCTGGTTCTCGTCGCTCATGGTTCTCCCTGGATCGAGGTCAGGTGGTCTCCCTCAGGCGTACCCGACGAGGATCGTCCGTTCACGTGGGGAGGGGCATCCGTCCCGGTTTTCACCCGTCCGGGTGGGCGCAACGACCACGGCCCCGCCGTCCCGGGCGGGACGACGGGGCCGGGCTGAGCGCCGATCAGGGCTTGAAGACGACCTTGATCGTCCCGTCCTGCTTCTTCTGGAAGCTCTCGTACGCCGCCGGCGCGTCGCTCAGCGGCACCTGGTGCGTCGCGAAGTCCTCCGTGCCGAGCGGGTCGGCGTCGTCGGTGAGCAGCGGCATGATGTCGTCGACCCAGCGCTTGACGTTGGCCTGGCCCATCCGGAGCTGCAGCTGCTTGTCGAACATCGTGAGCATCGGCATCGGGTCGCTCTGGCCGCCGTAGACACCGATCAGCGAGACCGTGCCACCGCGTCGCACCGCGTCGATGGCGGTGTAGATCGCGTTCATCCGGTCGAGGCCGGCCTTGTCCATGATCGCCGCGGAGAGCCGCTTCGGCAGCACGTTGAAGAGCTTCTGGCCCAGCTCGGCGACCGGGGAGCCGTGCGCCTCCATGCCGACCGCGTCGATGACGGCGTCCGCGCCGCGCCCCTGCGTGAGGGAGCGCACCTCCTCGCCCACGTCGTCGACCGCCGAGAGGTCGATGACCTCGGCGCCGCGACCCTTCACCCGGGCGAGTCGCTCGGGCACCAGGTCGACGCCGATCACGCGCAGCCCCTGGTGCAGGGCGATCCGGCAGGCCATGTCGCCGATCGGGCCGAGGCCGAGCACCAGCAGGGTGCCGCCCTGCGGGGTGTCGGCGTACGCCACGGACTGCCAGGCCGTCGGGAGCACGTCGGAGAGGAACAGGAAGCGCTCGTCCGGCGGGCCCACGGGGACCTTGATCGGCATGAACTGCGCCTGCGGCACCCGCAGCAGCTCCGCCTGCGCACCCGGCACCTCGCCGTACAGCTTGCTGAAGCCGAAGAGGGCCGCGCCCGTGCCCTGCTCCCGGACCTGCGTGGTCTCGCACTGGGTGTGCAGGCCCTGCCGGCACATCCAGCAGTGCCCGCAGCAGATCTGGAAGGGAACGACGACGCGGTCGCCGACCGCGAGGTCACCGGTGTCGGCACCGACCTCCTCGACGATGCCCATCGGCTCGTGGCCGAGCACGTCGCCCTGCCCCATGAACGGGCCGAGGGTCTCGTAGAGGTGCAGGTCCGAGCCGCAGAGCCCGCTGGACGTGATCCGGATGATCGCGTCCGTGGACTCCTGGATCGTGGGGTCCGGGACCTCCTCGACGCGGACGTCGCGCTTGCCGTGCCAGGTGACTGCCTTCATCGTGCGCTCCTGCCTGCCGGCGGGGCCGGCGTGGCTTGCTGGTGCGGGGGCGGGGTGGGGGTGCGAGGGCCGGTCAGGAGATGACCGCGTCGATCGTCTTCTTGAGGGCGCTGGGCTGCGACGGGCTCCGCGGGGCGGTCTTGCGGGCCTCGACCATGGCGGCGCCGAGCTCCTGGAGTGCCTTGCGGCCGAGGCCCTCGCGGACCTTCGGGAACCACTCCTGCTCCTCCTCGTCCATGTGGTGCCGGACGTTCTCGATGAGCACGGTGGTCTTGGCGACGAAGCGCTCGGCACCGGGCTTCAGGGCGGCCAGCTCGACGACCAGGACGTCGGCGACGTGGTGCTCCTCGTAGGACTCGAGGACGTCGTCCTCCAGGTCGGGGAGCAGCTCGCGGACGCGGGGGTACATCACCTCGTTCTCGATGAACGTGTGGACCGTCAGCAGCTCGATGATCCGGTCGACGGCGGCACCCTGGGCGGCGTGCGCGTTCTCGCCGGCCTTCTCGAAGTCGGTGAAGGCCTTGCGGATCAGCTTGTGCTCGTCCTTGAGCAGGACGATGGCGTCGGTGGACATGGGTCTCCTCGATCGGGGGTCGGGGCGCGAGGGCGCTCCGCGTCGTCCGTACCCGCGCCACGACCGGCGCGACCCCGCCCCCCGGGGTGAGGCGCCCGGCCCTACGATCGGCGGGTGAGTGCCACCCTCGTCGCGAAGAACCTGTCCGGGGGCCACGCCCACCGCACCCTCTTCGAGGCGCTCGACCTGACCGTCGCTCCCGGCGACGTCGTCGGCGTCGTGGGGGCCAACGGGGCCGGCAAGTCGACGCTGCTGCGGATCCTCGCCGGTGCGACCGAGCCGCTCGACGGCACCGTCTCGGCCGCGCCGTCCGACGCCTTCGTCGGCTGGCTCCCGCAGGAGCACGAGCGGGTGCCCGGCGAGACCGTGGCGGGCTACCTGGCCCGACGCACCGGCACCGCCGCGGCGACGGAGGCGATGGAGGCGACCGCCGAGGCGCTGGGCTCCGACTCCCCCACGGCCGCCGACGAGTACGCCGTGGCGCTCGACCACTGGCTGGCCAGCGGTGCCTCGGACCTCGACGACCGGATCGGGCCGGTGCTCGCGGACCTCGGCCTCGACACCGGCACCGACGCCCTGATGACGTCGCTGTCCGGCGGCCAGGCGGCCCGGGCCGCGCTGGCGGCGCTGCTGCTCAGCCGCTTCGACGTGGTGCTGCTCGACGAGCCCACCAACGACCTCGACCTCGCCGGCCTCGAGCGGCTCGAGGCCTTCGTCCGCGGCCTGCGCGCCGGCGTCGTCCTGGTCTCGCACGACCGCGAGTTCCTCTCCCGGTGCGTGACCCGGATCGTCGAGCTGGACCTCGCCCAGCACCAGGTGGCGGTCTACGACGGTGGCTACGACGCGTTCCTCGAGGAGCGCGCGATCGCCCGTCGGCACGCCCGCGAGGCCTACGAGGAGTACGCCGCCACGAAGGCCGACCTGGTCGGCCGGGCGCGCACCCAGCGGGAGTGGAGCTCGCAGGGCGTGCGCAACGCGATGAAGAAGAGCCCGGACAACGACAAGATCCGCCGCAAGGCCAGCATGGAGTCGTCGGAGAAGCAGGCCCAGAAGGTCCGCCAGATGGAGTCGCGGATCGCCCGGCTCGACGAGGTCGAGGAGCCGCGCAAGGAGTGGGTGCTGCAGTTCAGCATCGGCTCCGCGCCGCGCTCGAGCTCGGTGGTGGCGACGCTCAACGAGGCGGCCGTCGCGCTCGGCGACTTCCGCTTCGGGCCGGCCAGCCTGCAGGTCAACGCGCGGGACCGCATCGGCATCACCGGCCCGAACGGCGCCGGCAAGACCACGCTGCTGCGGCTGCTGCTCGGCCGCCTGGCGCCCGACACCGGGTCGGCCGCGCTGGGTGCCTCGGTCGCCGTGGGCGAGATCGACCAGGCCCGCACCGGGCTCGCGGAGGACGCGCTGCTGGGGGACGCGGTCGAGGCCGCCGTACCCGACCTCAGCCCCGCGGACGTGCGCACCCTGCTCGCGAAGTTCGGCCTCAAGGCCGACCAGGTGGGCAGCCGCGTCGACCGCCTCTCCCCAGGCGAGCGGACCCGGGCCGGGCTCGCCCTGCTGCAGGCCCGCGGCGTCAACCTGCTCGTCCTCGACGAGCCGACCAACCACCTCGACCTGCCGGCGATCGAGCAGCTCGAGGAGGCGCTGGCGGGCTACGACGGCGCGCTCCTGCTCGTCTCGCACGACCGGCGGCTGCTCGAGTCCGTCGCGCTCGACCAGCGCTGGGACGTCGTCGACGGCCGGGTCACCGTGCGCTGACCAGCCGGCGCCGGCCGGGGCTCAGGCCTCGACGACCGCACCGTCCCGGACCGTGACCGGGATCGCGGCGAGTGGCGAAGGCGCCGGTCCGCCGGTGTTGTCGCCGGTCGCGAGGTCGTAGGTCGAGCCGTGGCAGGGGCACTTGATGACCGAGCCCTGCGGAGCGACCGTGCAGCCCTGGTGGGTGCAGATCGCCGAGAAGGCGACCACCTTGCCGGCGGTGGGCTGCGCGACGATCACGGGCTTGCCGTCGGGGCCGGTCGCGGAGACCGCGCCCCCGACCGGGATGTCGGCCAGCTGCGCGAGCGAGCCGTCCTTGGGGGTTGAGGTGGTCGGCGAGGCGTTCGGCGAGCCGCCCGGGTCCGCGGCCGTCGTGCCGTCACTGCTGCTGCAGCCGGCCACGACGGTCACCGCGAGCGCGGTGCCGGCCCCCGCGACCATGAGTCCGCGGCGTGAGAATCCCTGTGCGTCGTGCTCCATGGCGCCTGCCTCTCGTGGGGTGTGCCCGTGCATACGACGAGGGCCGACGCGCGGTTCACCGGCCGGGTCAGGTGGCCAGGCGCAGCACGGGCTCACCGGCGGCGGTGCGGACCTCCACGGCCGTGATGTCGGAGCGGCGGGCCGCGGTCGCGGCCTCGAGCGTCATCGTCCGCCCGGGCAGCGCCCGCCACGTCGCGACCTGCTCGGTGCGGCCGTCGCGCGTCGTCACGACCAGGGCGTACGCCGTGGGGCGGGCTGCCCCGCTGGCGTAGAGCAGCCGGGAGTAGGAGCACACGAGATCCAGCCGCGTCCCCCACGCCACGTCGGTGAACGACACGGTGGCGGTGACCGGGCCGGGCTCGACCTGGGCCATCGACCGGGCCGCGGTGGCGACCGGCGGCGCCGTGGGGCCCGGCTCGTCGCCGCCGCCCAGGACCCCTGCTGCAGCCAGCGATCCGAGGACCACCAGCACGGTGGCGGCCGCGGCCAGCCCGGCAGCCGCCCAGCGCCGACGGCGACCCGTGCGGCGTACCTCCCGGACGAGGGCGGGCAGGAGCGTCGCGGGGACGTCGGCGTCGGCGCCGCCCGCCGGGGTGTCGTCGAGGGCGGCCGGGTCGACGTGCCCGAGGAGTCCGGGCAGGCCCGCGAGCTCGCGCACGGCGCGGGAGCAGTCGGCGCACGTGGTGAGGTGCTGCTCGAACTCCTGGCGCTCGGCCGGGGCGAGCGCGCCGAGCACGTAGGCGCCGTCGAGGTGCTGGTGGGGACACGTCACCTGCCGACCCCCATCTCCTCGAGCGCGAGCCGCAGGGCCCGCAGCGCGTAGTGCGTCCGTGACTTCACGGTGCCCTCCGGGATCCCGAGCCGTCGTGCGGCCTCGGCCACCGAGCGGCCACCGTAGTAGCACTCGCGCAGGACCGCACGGTGCTCGGCGGACAGCTGGGAGAGGGCCTCCGCCACAGTCCACGACAGCAGCAGCTGGTCGGTGCGGTCGACCGGGTCGCCGGGCTCCGGGACCTCCGCGACCGCGAGCTCGTGCTGGTGGCGGCGGCTGCGCCAGTCGTCGATCACCAGGTTGCGCGCGACCGTGAAGAGCCAGGCCCGCACCGAGCCGTGCGACTCGTCCAGCACCTCGGCGTGGCGCCAGGCGCGCAGGAGCGTCTCCTGCGCGACGTCCTCGGCGCGGGCGCGGTCGTGCCCGGTCAGCCGGACGCAGTAGCCCCAGAGCGCAGCCGCGTGCTCGTCGTGCAGCTGCTGCATCAGCGTGACCTGGTCGCCGGTCACCGGCCCTCCTCCCGCCACGTCCCCCAGTGTCCTCCCGTCAGCGGTGCAGGGTGCCCTGGATCGCACCGGCGGGGTACGTCGCGTTGTGGACGTTCACGTAGTACCTCCGCGGGTGCGCCAGGATCCGGCCGATCGTGCGGTGGCCCACCCCGGTGGTGCACCGCGGCCCACCGGTGACGGCGTCGCTCAGGTCGACGACGACCTGGCCGTCCGAGCGGCGGTGGACGTGCGCGGAGTCGGGGGTCGCCACGTCCTGCCAGGTGATCGTCGCGCAGACCCGCCCGCGGGCCTGGTTCAGGGTCAGGTGCGCCTCGCCGGAGCCGTCCGGGTCGCCGCTGGGGCGCAGCACCGCCTCCAGCCGCTGGGCCGCCCGGTGGGTGGCCCCCGAGGGCCTGGCGTCGTCGCCGGCGTCGGCCGGCCCGGCCGGGGCGAGTGCCGTCAGCGCCAGCGCGGCCGCTCCCGTGGCGGCCGCGAGGGCGAGGGTGGTGCGGTGCCGGCGTACCGGCGCGGGTGTCGTGGTCATGTCCCACCTCCTGGGGAGGACACGTCGGCGGGGCGCGAACGGTTCAACCGGCGCTCAGGCCCGCTCGAGCTCCAGGCCGAGCCACCGGGCCAGGTCGTCGATCTCGCGGTCGACCGCCGCGGCCACGGTCGCGGTGAAGGGCACGTCCTGGTGGACGGCGTCGACGCGCAGGACGCCGCGGTCCCGCTCCGCCCGGGCGTCGAGCTTCCCGACCAGGCGGTCGGCGTACAGGATCGGGAGCGCGTAGTAGCCCCAGCGGCGCTGGGCGGCGGGCTTGTACATCTCGAGGACGTACTCGAACTCGAAGACCTCGGCCATCCGCCGGCGGTCGTGGAGCAGCCGGTCGAGCGGCGAGAGGAGGGCGGCCCGGCCCGCGAACGGCTGGCCCAGCTGCTCCGGGTCGACGCGCCACTCCCCCTTCACACCCTCGATGACGGCGGGCTCGCCGGCCGCACCGACGTCGCTGGGCTCCCCCGGCATCGACGGGCCCTTGGCTCGCGCGATGCCGAGCGCCGCGAGCCGGCGCTCGTTGAGCAGGCGGGCGGCCTCCTCCACCGGCACCGCCTCCTCGTCGGGGTAGACCCGCTCGGCGAGGTCGAAGAGCTTGTCCCGGCCCCGGCGGCCGGCGACCGCCACCTCGCCCCGCTGGACCAGGCTCTCCAGCATCATCGTGACGTTGCGGTGGTCGTTCCACCCGCTGGAGCGCCACGGGCGCACGCAGGTGTCGGGCAGCTCCTTCTGCGGCAGTGGTCCGTCGGCACGCAGCCGCTCGAGGATGTCGCGCCGGCAGCCGTTGTTGTCCAGCACCCAGCCGCGGCGCTGCTCCTGCCACTCCTCGAGGTCCACGCCGTCGCGGCGGCGCTGCATCTCGCCGCGGTGCAGACGCACGTCCTCGGCCGGGCGCACCATGCCGTCCAGCTCGACCAGCGAGAGCTCGTCGCAGGCGTCGCGCAGCTGCTGGGGGTCGTACGACGCGCCGAGCCTGCTCCACAGGACCAGGTCGGCGCTGGGGGCGACCGCGTTGGTCGGGTCGAGCTGCACCACGGGCAGCCGGCGCACGGTCTCGAGCAGGTCGCCCGGCCGCGGCCGGGCCAGCTGCTGCGCCCGCACCGCGATCCGGCGGGCGTCCCGACGGGACAGCCGATGGACGGGCTGGTCGACGGGCATGCCGGGAGCGTAGACGCCGCCGCCGACCCTCAGGCCAGCATCGCCGTGATCGCGATGACGGTCGGCACCGAGAGCAGCGTGGTCAGGAAGATGACGTCGCGCGAGAGCACCAGGCCCCGCTCGTAGCGCGACGCGTGCACGAAGACGTTCTGCGCCGTCGGCAGTGCCGAGAGCACCGCGACCGACAGCAGGGCGTGACCCTCGAGCCCCAGGGCGAACCGCGCCACGGCGTACGCCGTGAGGGGCTGGACCACGAGCTTGAGCACGGTGATCAGCGCGATCTCACCGACCGCCGCGCCCTGGCCGGGGCGGGGCCCGAGCCGGAGGAAGACGCCGTAGGCGATCAGCATCGCCGGCACCGCCATCCCGCCGACGAGCGCGAGCGGGTCGTGCACCGGCTGCGGCAGGTCGATGCCCGTCACGGACACCGCGAGCCCGAAGAGCGAGCCCACGATGAGCGGCGTCCGCAGCGGCCGCGACAGCACCGTCACGAGGGACAGCCGCCGCTCGGCGACGGCCGAGTCCATCACCATCAGCGCCAGCGGCTGCAGGACGAGCAGCTGCATGAGCAGCGTGGGCGCGACGTACGCCGCGTCGCCGAGGACGTAGGCCGCGATGGGCAGCCCGAGGTTGCCGGCGTTGACGTACGCCGCGCACAGCGCGCCGAGGACCGTGTCGGCCAGGTCCCGGTGCAGCACGAGCCGCGCGAGCAGGACGTAGAGGCCGGCCGTGACGACGACCGCCGAGGCGGTCGCGACCAGGTTGCGCGAGAACACCTCGGTGACGTCGGTGTCCTCGAGGACGGTGATGAGCAGCGCCGGGCTGGCGACGTAGAACGCCAGGCGGGACAGGGTCCGCTGGCCCGCGAGGTCGATGATGCCGACGTGGGCGAGCAGCATCCCGAGGGCGATGAGGACCCCGATCGTCGCGAACCCCTCCAGCACCCCCTGCACGGCCACGACGCTAGTCGAGCGGCCGCCGGCCCGGCTTGCCGGCCGCCCCTAGCCTCGACCCATGACCTCCCCCACCCCGTCCCCCGGTGCCAGCCCGTCCGGCACCGCCCTCGTCGTCGGCGCCACCGGGATCGCCGGGCGCGCCCTGAGCCGGCTGCTGGTGGACGAGGGCTGGCAGGTGCTCGGGCTCTCCCGGCGCGGCACCAGCGACGTCGACGGCGTCGTCCCCGTGCTCGCCGACCTCACCGACGCCGCCTCGCTGCACGAGGCCCTCGCCGCGCACCGTCCGACGCACGTCTTCGTCACCGCCTGGGCGCGGCAGGCCACCGAGGCCGAGAACATCCGCGTCAACGCCGGCATGGTCCGCGACGTCCTCGAGGCGGTCCGTCCGGCCGGCAGCGTGCGTCACGTGGCTCTGCTGACCGGGCTCAAGCACTACCTCGGCCCCTTCGAGGCCTACGGCCAGGGCGAGGTCCCGGACACGCCGTTCCACGAGGACGAGGCACGGCTCGACCACCCCAACTTCTATTACGCCCAAGAGGACGAGCTCTTCGCCGGCGCGCAGCGCGACGGCTTCACCTGGAGCGTCCACCGGGCGCACACGATCATCGGCTACGCGCTCGGCAACGCGATGAACATGGGCCAGACGCTCGCCGCACAGGCCGCGATCTGCCGCGAGCGCGGCGTGCCGATGGTCTTCCCCGGGTCGCGGACCCAGTGGGACGGCGTGACCGACATGACCGACGCCGGCCTGCTGGCCGAGCAGCTCCTGTGGGCGGCCACCACACCGGCGGCGGCCGACACGGCGTTCAACGTCGCCAACGGCGACGTCTTCCGCTGGCGCTGGCTGTGGCCCCGGCTGGCCGCGCGGCTCGGTGTCGAGGCCGAGGGGTACGACGCCGAGCCGCGGCCGCTCGCGGAGCAGATGGTGGACGCCGGGCCGGTGTGGGCGGCGCTCGCCGAGCGGGAGAGCCTGCGCGAGCGCGACCTGGACCGGGTCGCCTCCTGGTGGCACACCGACGGCGACCTCGGTCGCGAGATGGAGTGCCTGACCGACCTGGCTCGCAGCCGGGCCGCGGGCTTCACCGGCTACCGCTCGACGCTCGCCTGCTTCCTCGACCTCTTCGACCGCCTCGAGGCCGACGGGGTGGTGCCGGCACCGCCCGTGTGACCAGGCCCACGCGGCCGGGGGTCGCTGAGCGGCTCCGCGGTCAGGTTCGTGGCAGAGAGACGTTCCTACCGTCGCCCGGGTGACGACTTCCACGACGACCGACCTGCCTACGCAGCGCGGGGGCTCCCGCCTCACCCGCCAACCCCTCGCCGCGAAGGTCCCCGAGATCACCGCGCTCTTCTGGGTGATCAAGATCCTGACGACCGGGATGGGCGAGGCCGCCTCCGACGGCCTCGGCGAGACCAGCCTGGTGCTCGGCGGGATCGTCGGCGTGGGCGGCTTCGCGCTCGCCCTCGGGCTGCAGCTGCGCAGCGATCGCTACCACGCCCCGACGTACTGGTTCTGCGTCTCGATGGTCGCCGTCTTCGGCACGATCATGGCCGACATCCTGCACGTGGCGACCGGGTTGTCGTACTACGTGACCTCGGCGTTCTACGCGCTCGTCGTCGCGGGGCTCTTCACGTTCTGGCACCGCACCGAGGGCACCCTGTCGATCCACCACATCGACACCGTCCGGCGCGAGCGGCTCTACTGGGCCACGGTGATCGCGACCTTCGCGCTGGGCACGGCGGTCGGCGACCTGACCGGGCTCACGATGCACCTGGGCTTCCTGGCGTCGGGCTGGCTGTTCCTCGCGGCGATCCTGGTGCCGCTCGTCGCCTGGCGCCTGGGCGTGAACGCCACGCTGTGCTTCTGGGCGGCCTACGTGCTGACCCGGCCGCTGGGTGCGTCGTTCGCCGACTGGATCGGCAAGGACCACAGCATCGGCGGCGGCCTGGGCTTCGGCGACCTGAAGCTGGTCGGCATCCTCGTCGTGGTGATCGCGGCCCTGGTCACCTGGGCGCACCGGTCCGGCCACGACGTCCAGCGGCCGATCCCGGTCGACGCGCGCTGAGTCCAGCGCTGAGCCTCAGAGGCCGCTGAACAGGTCCGCGTCGTCGTACGCCGGCGGCTTGGGGGCCGGCTCGGGGTGGTGCGTCACGGCACCGGGGAAACCCGGGCCGCCGTCGGGGGCCGCGCCGCTCCTCCACGCCTGCGCGGCGCCGTTGGCGAGCCGGTCGGCCGCCTCGTTGAGCGGGTGGCCGGAGTGGCCCTTGACCCAGGCGAACTTCACGCGCCGCCCGTTCATCGCGGCGTCGAGCGCCTGCATGATCTCGATGTTGAGGACGGGCTTGCCGTCGCCCTTCTTCCAGCCCTTGCGCTTCCAGCCGGCCATCCACTTGGTGATCGAGTTGATGACGTAGGTGCTGTCGCAGTAGACGAGCAGGTCCTCGTCGAGGTGCGCGGTCTGCTGCAGCAGGTCCAGGACGGCGGTCAGCTCGGCCATGTTGTTGGTGCCGCGGGCCCAGCCGCCGACCGCCCAGCAGTCCTCGTCGACGTACCAGCCCCAGCCCGCCGGGCCGGGGTTGCCGAGCGCTGAACCGTCCGCTGCTGCCGTGATCGTCACGGCCCGCATCCTGCCACCCGTCGCCCGGGGCCGTGTCTCGGGGCGGGGTGTCAGGAGGGACGGTTGAGCCGGGCCAGCATCTGGTTGTAGGCGTCGAGCATCGCGTCGTCGTCGTCCACGTCGATGTCGTCGGCCAGCGGCGCCTGGCTGTCGTCGCCGCGGGCGACCTGGCCGGCGAGCGTCCGGCGCCGGATGCTCTCGAGCCGGGAGCCGAGCACGGACTGCTGGGCCTGGTCGGAGATCAGCGCGATGATCACGACGATGCCGAGCACCATCATCAGGCCGTCGCCGGCCGCCCACATCAGGCCGCCGCCGATGTTCAGGTCGTGCACGGGCGTGGGCGCCCAGGCCGGGTGCGCCCCCTCCATCACCGGGAAGAGGTCGGTGTCGGTCTGCAGCAGCACGATCCCGACCACGGTGTCGGGCGTCATCGCCAGCAGCACCAGCGCGACCCTGGCGAGGTTCGAGACCCGCCAGCGGATCGGCTCGTAGCCGATCAGGGTCAGCAGGAAGAGGTAGCCGGACCCGACGTAGAGCACCTGCTCGGCCCCCATCAGCCACGACGACTGCGCCATCGCGTCCATGAACCCGGTCAGGTGGGTGCCGACGATCGTGCCGGCGTAGACCGCCACGCCGACGGCCGGGTGCGTCACGAACGCCACCGGCGCCGAGCGCAGCACCCGGTCGACCCGGTCCGCGCGGCCACGGGTCTCCGCGGCCGCGCGCAGCACGGTGAGCGGGTGGCCGAGGACGAGCAGCGCCGGCACGACCATGATCAGCAGCAGGTGCTCGACCATGTGGTCCCAGAACAGCGCCATCGCGTAGACGTCGATCGCCGAGCTCACCGTCAGCACCAGGACCACCAGGCCGGCGACGAAGCACGCGACGCGCCCCGCGTTGACGCTGCGGACCCCGTGCCGGCGGCAGGTCACCAGCCCGGCGACGTACGCCGCCAGCGCGACGGCCGCGAAGGCCGTCCACGCCGGTTGTGCGTGCCAGGTGTGGAGCAGGGCGTGCCACGAGAACGGCGGCAGCGTCGAGGGCATGTCGTGCACCTCTCCATGATCACCCCCGGTCGGGGACAGGGCGCACCCGGTGGTCGCCGGGTGCGACCTGGCTCACGCGAGGGCGCGGGACGTCAGACGACCGGAGCAGGCGGGTGCCCCGTCCGCATGACGTCCCGCGGCGGGTCAGCGGTCGATCATCTGCGCCATGGCCTCGGGGTAGCGCTCCCCCACGACCTGGATCTGCCGCGCGGCGGCGTCCATCTCGCGCAGGTCGTCGGCGGTCAGCTCGACGTCCACGGCACCGAGGTTCTCGGTCAGCCGGTGCGCCTTGGTGGTGCCCGGGATCGGGACGATGAACGGGCGCTGCGCCAGCAGCCAGGCGAGCGCGACCTGGCCGCGGGTGGCGCCCTTGGCCTCGGCGATGCCGCCCAACAGGTCGACGACGGCCTGGTTGGCCGCCCGGGCCTCGGCCGTGAAGCGCGGCAGGTTGGCGCGGATGTCGTTGCTCGCGAACGTCGTGTCCTGGTCGATGGCCCCGGTGAGGAAGCCGCGGCCCAACGGGCTGAACGTCACGAAGCCGATGCCGAGCTCCTCCAGTGTCGGGAGCACCGACTCCTCGGGCTCGCGCCAGAAGAGGGAGTACTCGCTCTGCAGCGCGGTGACGGGCTGCACGGCGTGGGCGCGGCGGATCGTCTGCGCGCCGGCCTCGGAGAGCCCGAAGTGCCGCACCTTGCCGGCCTCGACCAGCTCCTTGACCGTGCCCGCGACCTCCTCGATCGGGACGCCCGGGTCGACCCGGTGCTGGTAGAAGAGGTCGATCGTGTCGGTCCGCAGCCGCCGCAGCGACGCGTCCGCGACCGCCCGGATGTGCTCCGGACGGCTGGACAGGCCGGGGCGCTGGGTGCCGTCCTCGGCGATGTCGAAGCCGAACTTGGTGGCGATGACGACCTGGTCGCGGACCGGCTCGAGGGCCTCGCCCACGAGCTCCTCGTTGACCCACGGCCCGTAGACCTCGGCGGTGTCGAAGAGCGTCACGCCCTGCTCCACGGCCCCGCGGATCAGCGCGACCATCTCGTCGTGGTCGGCCGCCGGCCCGAGGCCGTGGCTCATGCCCATGCAGCCCAGCCCCAGGGCCGAGACCTCCAGGCCGCTGCGGCCCAGCTCGCGTGTGGTGATGCTCATGCGTCGTACTCCTCGTCTGTCACGTGTGCGCCCCCCACTCTGACGCGGGGGTGGCTGAACCGGCTGACGGGTGGGGGCGCCCGGTGGCACGAGCCGCTATCTCCGGCGCGGTGACAGACTGACCAGATGCCCGTCCCCCAGCCCCGTCTCATCGTCTTCGACGTCAACGAGACCCTCTCCGACATGTCGCCGCTGCAGGAGCGCTTCGAGCAGGTGGGGCGGGACCGCCACGAGGCGGCGACGTGGTTCGCCGGCCTCCTGCGTGATGGCTTCGCCCTGACCGTCACGGGCGCCAACCCCGACTTCGCGGAGCTGGCCCGCGGCTCGCTCGAGGTCCTGCTGGCCGAGTCCCGCTCACCGGGCGGGCACGAGGACGCCGTCGCGCACGTGCTGGACGGCCTGACCTCCCTCGGGCTGCACGACGACGTCGCGGAGGGGATCACCGCGCTCGCCGAGCAGGGCCGACGTCTCGTGACGCTCAGCAACGGCGCCACCTCCGTCGCCGAGGCGCTGCTGGAGGGTGCCGGGCTCCGGGACCGGTTCGAGCGGCTGCTCACGGTGCAGGACGCTCCCGCCTGGAAGCCTGGTCGCGCGGCGTACACCTTCGCCCTCGACGCCTGCGGCCTCGACGACCGCGCCGCGGCGCTCTTGGTGGCGGTCCATCCGTGGGACATCGAAGGAGCCCGCCGGGCCGGCCTGACGACGGCGTGGATCAACCGGTCCGGCGCGGGCTACCCCCGCTACTTCAGCCGGCCCGACGTCGAGGCCACGTCCGTGCTCGACCTGGCGCGCCAGCTGGGCTGAGCGGGCCGGGGTCGATCCTCAGGCCCCGTCGCCGGACTCGGCGATGCGCTTGATCGCGGCCAGGCTCCTGGGGATCCCGTCGAGCGCCTGCCGGGTGCGGTCGGCGATCTGGGCGGGCGCCTCGTCGCCGAACTTGTCGCCGAACATCGCGATGCCGTCCGGGAGGAACTCCCAGGACTCGGTGAGCGTCGTGCCGGCCTCCCCCTCGGCGAGCGTGAACCCCCAGCGCACAAAGCGGCCGCCCACCATCCACGCGAACTCGCGACCCGGCTCGGCCGCCACGACCTGTGAGCGGGTCTCCCAGGTGCGGTCCGGGAGCTCGTTGCGTCCGGTGAACCACGCACCCACCTGACCGGCAGCAGCCTCGTCGTCCCACCAGCAGGCAGCGCAGACGGGGCTCCACTCCCCGGTCCGTGTGACGTCGGAGACCAGCTCGTAGAGCGACGCCGCAGATGCTGCGACGCTCACGGACTGCTGGTGCGTTCGGAGGTCGGTCTCGCTCATGCCGCCATCGTCACAGACGGCTGGTACGCCGGCTCAGCCGCTCCTGGTCCAGATCACGGCCTTGCCGTCCGCGGTGTCGACGAACGCCTTGCTGCCGTCGGCGCTGAGACCGAAGAGGTCGCGGGACAGGCGGCGAGGTTCCCCGCCGGCGCGCTTCACGTAGAGCGCGTCGTGGCGCCAGCCGGTCCTGATGTCGTAGATGCCGAGCCGGTAGCCGGTGGACACGTAGCGACCGCCCGTGGAGATCACCGGCCTGACGATGTAGGGGTCGTTCGGGGACCTGCCGGTGCCGTCCGTCGTCAGAAGCGTCGTGTCCAGCGTCCGGGTGTCGACGAGGTAGGTGTCCGCGTGGGTGTTGTGGTCTCCCGGATCGATGTCGGTGGCCAAGGACAGGTAGGCCACGTGATGGCCGTCGGCGCTGACGCTCGGGATGGAGGTGGGCCCGTTCGGCACGCTGCCGTCCCGGGTCACCGAGACCAGCGTGTCGGCGCCCGTCGACCGGTCGCGGAGGTGCACGCCCGCCCCGCTGACATCCCCGCCCTCCACGGCCAAGGCGCCGTAGGCCAGGTAGCGGCCGTCGGGCGAGAGGTCGAAGGCCGAGACGTCGAAGGGCGTGCCTCCCAGCACGTCGGTGGTCTCGCCGGTCGCCCGGTCCCACGCGAGCAGCTGCTGGTGGGCGTCGAAGGGGTCGCCGTCGGCGTCGTAGGCGTAGTAGACGGTCGCGTCGTCGGCCGAGATCTCGGTGTCGCCGAAGGCGCCGGACGCGACGTTGGTGTCGTCGGTGTCCTCGACCCGCCGGATCACGGTGGTCGCCTGGGTCACGCGGTCCCACAGCCGCAGCTCGGTGAAGGAGTTGCCGGTGTCGGTGCGCCCCCAGAACGTGTAGGTCACGAGGCGCCCGTCGTCCGACAGGTCGCTGAGCGACGGGCCGGCCGGGGTGTCGACCCCGTCGGGCGCGGTGATCAGGGTCGGCTGGCTCGAGCCGCGGTGGAAGAGGAACAGGTTGTTGAAGTACTCCGGGTCGAGCCCGGGCGCCAGGTCGTCGTCGCTGTCGACCACCCACCACTCCATGTCGTCCGAGACCTCCACGGCGCTCTTCGAGACGGCGTACGCCGCCGGCTCGGTGGTGCCGACCAGCTGCGGCGCCTGGCCGGCCGGCACCGCGACGGTGCGGGTCGTGACCGCCGCCTGCCGCTTGGCCCCGGCGACCTTGGGTGCGACGACGCGGTACTTCGTCGCAGCGGCCGGCGTGTCCACGGAGAACCGGAAGGTGCCCTTCCGGCTGGTCTTCCTGGTGGCGACCGTCGTCCACGACCCGCCGCCCAGCCGCTGCAGACGGACCGTGCGTCGGGCGCGGGCCGGCACCGAGCCCTTCAGGGTCACCGACTGGCCCAGCACGGGCGCGGCAGGCGCGAAGGACAGGGTGCTCCCCGAGGCCGACGCCGCCAGGACCGGCAGCGACAGCAGCGCGGTGAGCACACCCAGGACGAGGGTGACGGCGATCCGGCGCATGCCGACAACCTAGGCACGTCGACGCGGACGGCGGGCGCGAATCGGCGGATCGGCGGCACACGTCCGGTCTCGCCGCGCCACGAGAACCCGACACGCACGAAGGCCCGGACCAGTGGTCCGGGCCTTCGATCTTGTAGCGGGGGCAGGATTTGAACCTGCGACCTCTGGGTTATGAGCCCAGCGAGCTACCGAGCTGCTCCACCCCGCGTCGGTGAAACCAACCTTACGGGATGGGATCTGGCGGGGCCAAATCGGGGTCCCGGTCAGTCCCCCTTGGCCTGGTCGGCCAGGGCGAACGCCTTGTTGACGAGCTTCTGGGCCTTGGCGATCTCGTCCTGGTAGGTGCCGAGGTCGCCGTCGTCCAGGGCGGTGTTGGCGCGGGCGAAGGCGGCGTCGGCCTTGGCCAGCGCGTCCCTGATCTGCTCCTGCACGGTGCCGGTCGGCTGACCGTTCCCGTCCCCGTTGCCGTTGCCGTTGCCGTTCCCGTTGCCGGTGCCGTCACCACCGGTGTCGGGCGGGGTGGTGACCTCGCCGGTGACGCCGAGGACGTCGCGGAGCGCCTCGCCCAGGGTCTTGCCGATGCCGACCTCGCCGCCGTAGGAGACCAGGACGTACTGCAGCGTCGGGAAGCTCGAGGTCGAGCCGGCCCGCACGGCGTACACCGGCTCGACGTACACCAGCCCGTTCTCGACCGGCAGCGTCAGCAGGTTGCCGAAGATCGGCGGCGCGTCACCGAGGTTGAACGGCTGCAGCTTGGCCCGCACGTCGCTGTTGGAGGAGAACTCGTTGGCGATCAGGCCGGGCCCGGGGGTCCGCTGGTCGGGCAGCTCGAGCACCCGGATGCGGCCGTAGGTCTCGGGGTCCGAGGCGTCGGAGTCGACCGAGACGAACGCCGACAGGTTGCCCTTCTTGTACGGCGTGAACACCGACGTCAGCGAGAACGTGCTCTTGGCGGCACCCGAGGCGGTCGGCTGGTTCACGAAGAGGCGGTACGGCGGCTGGAGCCGGTTCGCGATCTTGCTGTTCGGGTCGAACGGCACCTGCCAGCGGTTGTTGCCCTGGTAGAAGTCGCTGGCGTCGGTGACGTGGTAGCGGGCGTACTGGTAGCGCTGGACCTTGAACAGGTCCTCGGGGTAGCGCAGGTGGTCCAGCAGGTCCGGCGGGATCTCCGAGCGGTCCTTGACGGTGCCGGGGAACGCGCTGCGCCACGCCTGCAGGATCGGGTCGGACTCGTCCCACGCGTAGAGCACGACGTCGCCGGTGTAGGCGTCGACCGTCGCCTTGACCGCGTTGCGCATGTAGTTGATCTCGTCGGTCGGCAGCGTGCGCAGGCCGTTGGTGTCGGTCTGCAGCGAGTCGTTGGTCATCGTCTTGAACGACTCGCGCTCGGCCGACGGGTAGCGGTCCGTCGTCGTGTAGCCGTCGAGGATCCACTGGATCCTGCCGTCGACGACCGCCGGGTAGGGGTCGCTGTCGATCGAGAGCCACGGCGCGACCTTCTCGACGCGGTCGCGCGGGTTGCGGTTGTAGAGCACCTGGCTGTTCTCGTTGACGCGGCCGGAGAGCAGGAAGTTGGGCTCGCCGAACTTCACGGCGTACATCAGCTGGTTGAAGATGCCGCCGATCGGGACGCCGCCGTTGCCGTCGTACGTCGTGTAGCCGTCGGCCGCGTCCTCCCCCGCCGTCTCGGCGGTGCTGAGGTCGAGCTCGACGTCGGTGTCCTTGCTGCTCGCCTTGCCGACCACGGAGTAGTCCGGGCTCTGCTCACCGAAGTAGACCCGCGACTCGTAGTCGCCGAGCGCGTTCTGCGCGGGCTCGTCCTGCGTCGGCTGGCCCTCGGCCCAGCGAATGCTGGTGGCCTCCTGGACGTTGTTCTCGGGGCGCTGGTTGGCGTACGCCGCGATCACGCCGTTGCCGTGCGTGTAGACCGTGTGCAGGTTGGACCAGTTGCGGTCACCGGCGTCGATGCCGCTCTGGTCGAGCTCTCGGACCCCGAGCACGAGGGCCCGGTCGACGCCGCTGATCTGGTAGCGGTCGACGTCGAGGACCTGCGCGACGGAGTAGTACGCCCGCGCCTGCTGGAGCTGCTCGAAGGTCTGGCGCACCTGCTGCGGGTCGACCAGCGGGGTCGACGACGTGCTGGCCGCGAGCGAGTCCAGCTCGGACGGCGACGAGGTCGTGTCGGACTGGTACTGCTCCGGGGTGACGTCCTTGAAGTCGTACGCCGCGCGGGTCGCCTCGATGTTCTTCCCGATGTAGTACTCCTCCTTGTCGGCCTCGGACGGCTTGACCTGGAACTGCTGCACGATGCCCGGCCAGATCAGGCCGAGGAGCACGGCGGAGAGCGCCAGCAGCGCGAGCCCGATCGACGGCAGCATCCAGGTGCGGCGCCAGACGTTGAGGAAGAACAGCACGGCACAGATGACCGCAATGCCCATCAGGATGTTCTTGGCCGGGAGCACCGCGTGGTCGTCGGTGTAGGTCATGCCGGAGATCAGCGAGCCGCCCTGGTTGACCAGGTCGAAGCGGTCCAGCCAGTAGTCACCCGCCTTGGCCAGCACGAAGACGCCGAGCAGCACCGACAGCTGCGCCTGCGCGGCGCCGGAGAGCCGGTCGCGCGAGGTCTGCAGCCGGATGCCGCCGTACAGGTAGTGCACGAGCGCGGCCGCGAGCAGCGCCACCACGGTCACGGCCAGCACGTAGTCGACGAGGTAGTGGAACCACGGCAGGTCGAAGACGTAGAAACCGATGTCCTTGTCGAAGAACGCGTCCTTCTGGCCGAACGGGACGCCGTTGCGCCACAGCAGGTAGTTGCGCCACTCCCCGATCGCCGAGGTGCCGGCGAAGACGCCGATGACGAGCGAGGCGCCCACCAGCAGCCAGGTGCGGATCGGGGTGACCGCCTCGCGGTAGCGGTCCAGGCCGGTCTGCTCCGGGGAGTTCGGCCGGAAGAGGGGGCGCAGCCGGTAGGCGAGGTACATGTTGGCGCCGACGACCAGGGCCATCACGGCACCGAAGACGAGGAACAGCCCGGTCTTGGTCCAGAACAGGACGCTGAAGACCTCGGAGTAGCCGCCGGACTTGTACCAGAGCCGGTCGGTGTAGAGGCCGGCGAAGCTGGTCAGCCCGAAGAACGCGATGATCAGCACCACCGCGGTCACGAGCAGGGCCCGCGAGCGCCGCGGCGGCTCCGCCGGGGGCGGCGTGTCGCGCGGGTCGTCGTCGAAGAGCTCACTCATGGGCGGTTTCCTCCTCCAGCGTGGCACCGAGCAGCGCCAGCAGTCCCGGCACCAGCTCCGTGCCACCGACGACCGACTGGTCGTCGTCGTGGGCACGCAGGCGCAGGGCGCAGTACGTCGAGCCGGTGCGGGTCACTCCGGCCACGATCCGCACCTCCTGCCGGTCGGGGTGCTCGCGGGCGAACTCCTCGGCACCGGCCGGGTCGTCGGGGATGTCGGCGTCCGCGTCCGGCGGCAGCACCAGGCGCTCGACCACCGCGGCGCAGCCGGCGACGTCGGCGGGCCAGACGATCGACTCGAGCACGCGCTCGAGCACGGCGTCCGGCGCCAGCTGGTCCTGCTCGATCGGGGTCAGCGAGCCCTCGGCGGACGCGGCGTCCAGGCCCATGGCCGCGGCGAGGGCGGGCTCGCGCTCGACCAGCTGGGCGGTGTGCACGAGGGCGTAGAGGCGGGCGGGCTGGTCCCAGCCACCGGCGGCGATGTGCGACTCGATCTCGAGGACCGCGGCCGCCAGGGCCGGGTCGGCGTCGAGGTCCATCTGGAGCACCGGGTCGAGCACGGGCTCGACGTCGAACTCGGCCCGGTCCGGGGCGTCGGGGCCGGGGTCCTGGGCGGGGTCGTGCTCGGGGTTCACGAGGTTCCTTCGCAGCTGGGGAGCGTGGCGTCGTGGTCCTTGACCCAGGCCTTGATCGCCTCGACGGCGTCGTGCATCGTCGTGGCCTTGACCAGGCGCATGTCGCCGTTGGCAGCGCCGACGGCGTCGGCGCAGTTGTCCGGCGGGACCATGAAGAGCTGGGCGCCGGCGTTGCGGGCGCCGGCGATCTTCTGCTGGATGCCGCCGATCGGCCCGACCTTGCCGTCGCCGTCGATGGTGCCCGTGCCGGCGACGGTGGCGCCGCCGGTCAGCGAGCCGGGGGTGAGGGTGTCGTAGATGCCGAGGGAGAACATCAGGCCGGCGCTCGGCCCGCCGATGCTCGGGTCGATGTTGACCGACACCGGGAACGGGAAGACGTAGCCGAGCCCGAACTGGATGCCGATCTTGCCGTCGGCCCCGGGCGTCACCCGCACGGTCGTGGGCTTGCCGTTGCGGAGCACGCCGAGCGTGATCTCGCCCGTGGCACCGTCGATGGCCTTGGTGAGGTCGTCGGTGGAGGCGATCTTGGCGCCGTCCACCTCCTGCAGGATGTCGCGGACCTTCAGCTTCCCGTCCGCCGGGGCACCGTCGACGACGCTGAGCACCTCCAGCGCCGGCTTCACGTCGTACCCGAGCTCGTCGAGCGCGACCGCGATCGCGGCGTCCTGCGAGGAGACCATCTCGACGGCGCCCTGCTGCTGGTTCTGCTCCGTGGTCTCGCCCTTCTGGTAGACCGCGGAGTAGGGGTAGACGGCGTCCTCGTCGCTGATCCAGTCGTGCATCAGCTCGAAGATGTTGACGTGCGCGGTCGGCTGGGAGACGTAGACCGTGGTCATCCGCAGCTGGCCGTCGTCGCGGTAGGTCTTCTGCCCGTCGCCGACCTGGATGATCTCGTCACCGTCGGTCGACGCGAGCACGTCGACGGTGAGCCCGGGCTCGTAGGTGACGAACGGCAGCGGCCTGGTCGCGGCCAGGATCCAGAGCGCGGCGAGCAGCGGCACGGCCAGGAGACCGGCGAGGGTGCGCTGCGTCATGGCGCCAAGCCTCTCAGACGCGGGAAATCAGGCGCTGCGGCGGGGCGCGCGCGAGGGTCGTACGGCGATGCCGGTGCTGCGGTCGCGCTCGGGGACCCGCAGCGCCTGGCGGCCCGGGTTGAGCGTGCGGCCCTCGCGCTGCAGGGCGTCGGCCAGCCTCTGCACGGCGACGTCGCGGTCGACCTCGCCACGGCCCTCGCGGCCCAGCCACGCGACCCAGGCCATCGCCACGGCCGTGACGACGACGGGCGGCACCAGCCAGAAGAGGATGTCCACCCGTGCAGGGTAGGCAACCCGGGGCCCGCGGCGGGCTCGACGCGCTGGGCGGGCGTCAGGGAGAGCCGACCCACTCGTCGGAGCCGTCGCCGAAGCGCTGGTGCTTCCAGATCGGCACCTCGGACTTGAGGGTGTCGATCAGCGCCCGTGAGGCGGTGAAGGCCTCCCCGCGGTGGCTGGCCGTGGTCGCGACGATCACGGCGATGTCGCCGATCGCCAGCGTGCCGACGCGGTGCACCGCGGCGAGCGCGTGGACGTCGTACTCGGTCGCGACGCGCTCGCACACCTCGGTGAGGCGCTCGAGGGCCGAGGGGTGGGCGGTGTAGTCGAGGCCGTCCACGCCCTTGCCGCCGTCGTGGTCGCGGACCCGGCCGATGAAGAGGGTCAGGCCGCCGGAGGCGTCGTCGTCGAGCGCGTCGACGACCTCGGTCACGTCCAGCGGGGTCTCCCGCAGGGCGACGAGGCGGAGCGCGGCGTGGGTCACGCGCCGACCCTAACCGGAGCGGACGACCTTGCCGTTGGCGCGTACCGTTGAGGCATGGACGACACCCCCGGCAGCACCCCCGGCGACGGCGAGCCCGACGACCAGCCAGGCGACCAGAACCCGTTCAAGGGCACGCCCTTCGAGCAGTTCTTCGGCGGCGCGGGCGGTGCCGGCGGCTTCAACTTCGGCAGCCTCGCGGGGATGGGTCTCGGCGGTCCCGGCGGCGCGGGCGGTCCCGGCGGGATGCCCGACCTCAGCCAGCTGTTCAGCCAGATCCAGTCGCTCATGCAGCCGTACGACGGCCCGCTGAACTGGGACTTCGTGCTCGACCTCGCCCGCAAGACCCTCGCGCAGGCCGAGGACCCGTCGGTGACGCAGCGCCAGAAGGACGCGGTCGCGGACGCCCTCCGCCTCGCCGACCACTGGCTCGACGCGACCACTTCCTTCCCCTCCGGCGTCACCTCCACCGCGGCGTGGAGCCGCGCGGAGTGGGTCGTCGGCACCGCCGACGTGTGGAAGGGCCTGGTCGAGCCGATCGCCGAGGGCTCCGTCCAGGCGCTCGGCAGCGCGATCCCCGAGGAGGCGCGGGCGATGTCCGCCCCGATGCTCGGCATCCTCGGCAAGGCCGTGGGCGCGATGCTCGCCCAGCAGGTCGGCTCCGGCCTCGGCACGCTCGCCTCTGAGGTGCTGAGCGTCTCCGACATCGGCCTGCCGCTGGCCCCCGCCGGTCGGGCGGCGCTCGTGCCCGCCAACATCGCCACCTTCGCCGAGGGGCTCGACGTCTCCGAGGACGACGTGCTGCTCTACCTCGCGCTCCGCGAGGCCGCCCACCAGCGCCTCTTCAGCCACGTGCCGTGGCTGCGCGAGCACCTGATCGGCGCCGTGACGGCGTACTCCCGCGGCATGGAGATCAACGCCGAGGCGATCCAGGGCCGCGTCGAGGAGCAGATGCGCGGCATCGACCCGACCAACCCCGAGTCGATGCAGGCGCTGCTCGACGGCGGGCTCTTCGACCTGCCGAAGTCCCCCGCGCAGGAGGCCGCGCTCCAGCGGCTCGAGGTCACCCTCGCCCTCGTCGAGGGCTGGGTCGACGAGGTCGTCGGCCAGGCCACCGCCGAGCGGATGCCCGCTGCCGCGAAGATGCAGGAGGCGGTACGCCGTCGCCGCGCCGCCGGCGGACCCGCCGAGCAGACCTTCGCCACGCTGGTCGGCCTCGAGCTGCGGCCGCGCCGGCTGCGCGACGCCTCGACCTTGTGGGGCTCGCTGCGGACCCGCCAGGGCACCGAGGCCCGCGACGGGGTGTGGATGCACCCCGACCTGCTGCCGACGGCCGCCGACCTCGACGACCCGCTGGGCTTCCGCGAGGACGCCTCGGCGCCCGAGACGCTGAGCGACGAGGACTTCGACGCCGAGCTGCAGAAGCTGCTCGGCGGCGACGAGCCCGACTCCCCCGGCGCACCGCCGGCGCCGCCCGCACCGCCCGCCGGGTGAGCCTGCACGCCGACGCGCTGGCGTCCCTGTCGTCCTGGACGGCACCGACGCGGGCGCAGGAGCGGTTGCGCGCCCGCTACGTCGCGCACCTCGAGGCGCACGAGGACGGCGTCTGGCGCTCGTGCTTCCCGGACCACCTCACCGCGGGGACACTGGTCGTCGACGAGTCGCTCGACCACGTGCTGCTCAACCTGCACCGCAAGGCCCAGCGCTGGTTCGCCTTCGGCGGGCACTGCGAGCCGGGCGACGCCACGCTCGCCGACGCCGCCCGCCGCGAGGCCCGCGAGGAGTCCGGGCTGACCGCCCTGCGCTTCGACCCGGTCCCGGCCCACCTCGACGAGCACGCCGTCGGCTTCTGCGACCCGCGGGGCGAGGTGCACCACCTCGACGTCCGCTACGTCGCCCAGGCGCCCGCCGGCTCACGGCACGAGGTCAGCGACGAGTCGCTGGACGTGCGCTGGTGGCCGGTCGACGCGCTCCCCGACCTCGAGCCGGAGATGCTCGACCTGCTCGCGATCGCGCGAGCCCGCTTCGCCTGAGCCGCGCCGTTGCGCCGAGGCGGCTCAGCCGTCGTAGCCGTCGGGCAGCTCGAGCCGGGCGGCCGCGGACCAGCCGAGCAGGTAGCCCTTGGCGCGCTCGGCCTGCGGGTAGCGCGCGACCCACTTCCAGAACGCCGCGTCGTGGCCGGACTCGAGCAGGTGCGCCAGCTCGTGGACCAGCACGTAGTCGATGACCCACGACGGCATGCCCTGCAGCCGCGCCGAGAGCCGGATGGTCCGGTCCCCGGGCGTGCAGGACCCCCAGCGGGACTGCTGGTTCTCGACCCAGCGGACCGAGCCCGGGGTCGCCAGCCCGCCCAGGTAGCGGTCGTTGAGGCCGAGGGCCCGCTGCAGCAGGGCGTCGTCCGACGGCGTACGCCGTTGCTCGGAGCGGGCGAGCCGGGCCAGCATCGTCTCGACCCACTCGGCCTCCTCCTTGCGGCTGAGGGAGGCCGGGATCATCACGATCACCCGCTCGCCGTCGCGGTACGCCGAGACCGTGCGGCGGCGCCGCTTGGAGCGGCGTACCTCCACCTCGGGGCGGGCTGACTCGGCGGCCATGGCCTGAACCTAACCGTTCGCCCAGGTCAGGAGGCGTTCCTTCGGCCAGGTGTTGACGATCCGGTCCGCGTCGATGCCGGCCGCCTCCGCGCGCTCGCAGCCGTAGACGAGGAAGTCGAGCTGGCCCGGCGCGTGCGCGTCGCTGTCGATCGAGAAGAGGCAGCCGGTGTCGCGGGCCAGCTCGAGCAGCTTCGTGGGCGGGTCGCGACGCTCGGGCCGGGCGTTGATCTCGACGGCCACGTCGTGCTCGACGCACGCCTCGAAGACCGCCTTCGCGTCGAACTGCGAGCCGGGGCGGGTGCCGCGGTTGCCGGTCACGAGCCGGCCGGTGCAGTGGCCGAGGACGTTCATCCGCGGGTTCGCGATCGCACCGACCATCCGGCGGGTCATGGCCGCGGCGTCCATCTTGAGCTTTGAGTGGACGCTCGCGACGCGGACGTCGAGCCGGGCGAGGAGCTCGTCGGTCTGGTCGAGGCCGCCGTCGTCGAGGATGTCGACCTCGATGCCCTTGAGCAGCGTGAAGCCGGCGCCGGCGAGGTGCTGGTTGACGGCGTCGACGACGTCGAGCTGGCGCGACAGCCGCTCGGCGCTCAGCCCGTGGGCGACGGTCAGGCGCGGCGAGTGGTCGGTCAGCACGAGGTAGTCGTGGCCGAGCTCGATGGCGGTGAAGGCCATCTCCTCGATCGGCGAGCCGCCGTCGGACCAGTCGGAGTGGGAGTGCAGGTCGCCGCGCAGCGCCGCCCGCAGGTCGTGACCGCCCGGGGTCAGGGGGCCGCCGTGCTCGCGCTCGAGCGTGGCGAGCCGGTCCGGCACCACCCCCGCCACCGCGTCCGCGATCACCCGGGCGGTGCTGGCGCCGATGCCGGGCAGGTCGGTGATGCTGCCGCTGTCGACCGCGGCGGCGACGTCGTCGTCGGACATCGGCAGCAGGGTCGCGGCCGCGTTGCGGAAGGCCTTGACCTTGTAGGTGTCCTCGCGGGCCCGCTCGAGCAGGAAGGCGATCCGCCGCAGCGCGGCGACCGGCCCGGCGTCGTACGCCGCACGGTCCTCGGCAGACCCGGACACCCGCGCCACCCCCGTCACCTCCGCTTTTCTTTCGTCCACAGCCCGTGGAGGACCATTGTCGCTGGTCAGGGCAGCGTACGGCGCCCGCCCGGGCGTGTCCTCCACAGGCCTCTCCCGCGCGGACCCGCGTTCCTCCACCGGTGGGGGGCTTCCTCCACAGCGTTGTCCACAGGCTTGTCCACAGGGCTGGACGCCGCGGCATTGACCGGCGCCCCACCGCCTCCTAGCGTGGGGCGCAGATGAGGCCCCCGGCCCGTCGAGCGACCTGCGCAAGGGGAAGGCATGGGTCGTGACGCGGACCAGGGGCCTCTTCTTCTGCCCGGACGGGCCTGCGGCCCGGCCCCGTGGCCCGGCCCGGTGGGTCAGCTCCCGGTGAAGACGGCCGGGCGCTTCTCCTGCGCCGCCCGGATGCCCTCCTGCAGGTCCGCGGTCGCCAGCGTGATCGGCTGCGCCATCGCCTCCCACTGCAGGGCGGCCTCGATGTCCTCGTGGCCGCCGCCCTGGAGGGCGAGCTTGGTGAGCTTGCTGGCGATCGGCGCGGTGGCGGCGATCCCGGCCGCCGTGGCCAGCACCTCGTCGAGGAACGACGCCGGCTCGATCACCCGGGACACCAGCCCGAGCCGCAGCGCCTCGTCGGCGTCGACGACGCGGCCGGTCAGCATCAGGTCGCGGGCGTGGGCCTCGCCGACGACGTTCGGCAGCAGGTAGGTCCCGGCCATGCCGGGGTGCATCCCGAGCTTCACGAAGGGGACGCCCATCTTCGCGCCGGTGGCGGCGTAGCGGACGTCGCACGCGAGCGCCATGCACAGCCCGGCACCGATCGCCGGCCCGTTGACGGCGGCGATCGTCGGGACCTCGAGCTTCCGGATCGAGAGCCACGCGCGGTAGAACGCCAGCATCCGGGTGCGCAGGTGGTCCACCGACGCGTCCGGCTCGCTGGCGATCCACGAGGTGTTGCCGCCCGAGCAGAACGCCGAGCCCTCCCCCGTGACGACGACGGCCCGCACCGAGCGGTCGGCGGCCAGCTCGTCGACCGCCGCCACCCAGGCGGCCGTCATCTCGTCGGACATCGCGTTGCGCTGGTCGGGGTTGTCCAGGACCAGCAGCGCGACGCCCTCGGAGGGGCGCTCGAGGCGCAGGTGGGTGGTCGGGGACGTGGTCGAGGTGGTGTCAGGCATGCCCCCAACGTACTGAGCGGGGTCCCCGCGCGCCGTGACCCGATTCACCCCGCTCGGTGTGCCGCCTGCGCCTCCCGGCGCGCGTGTCGTAGGGTCGAGGCGGCTCGGCGGCACCCGCTGCCGTGCTTCCGGCGGGCTTCCCCCCTGTTCCCCGTCGCGACGACCACGAACAACTGATTACAAGGAGGCCGTCATGGCGGAGACCTGGAGCGGCGAGTTCTACTGCGTGAAGTGCAAGGAGAAGCGCGAGGCGGAGGGCGAGGTGAGGGTGAACGACAAGGGCACCCGCATGGCCAAGGCCGTGTGCCCCGTCTGCAGCACCAACCTCAACCGCATCCTCGGCAAGGCCTGACACACGCGTCAGTCGCCCACGAGCGTTGAGACGGCGGCGTCGCCCGGTCCCCGGACCGGACGGCGCCGTCGTCGGCATTTGCAGCCCGGTCCGCGGGCCTGTGGAGGAGCCGCTCGCCGCGGCGCGGGATGTGCCAGGGTGCCGACGTGCCCGCCCCGCCTCCCGTCCCCGGTCGTCGGCTGGCCCTGCGCCCCGGGCTCCCCGTCGTACGCCGTGACGACCGGCACCTGCAGGTCGGCGTCGACGCGCCGCACCGCACGGTGCTGGAGGACACTCCGGACGTACGCCGCCTGCTCGCCGACCTGCAGTCCTCCGGCCGGCCCGCTCCCACCACCGCGGCGGGCCACCAGGCGCTGCTGCGGCTGACCGCGGCGGGCCACCTGGTCGACGCCGACGTCCTCGAGGCGGCGCTCGGCGACGCCCCGGACCGGGCGGCGACGGCCGCGGCCTTCGCGCTCCACGGCGACGCCGCGCCCGAGCGGCTGGCCGACCGGGCCCGGGTGCGGGCGGAGGTCACCGGACCCGAGGGCGCGGTGCGGCTGCTCACCCGGCTCCTGGGCGACTGCGGCGCCGGGCCCACCGAGCCGTCGGGCGAGGGCGCCGTGGCGGTGGTCGTCGCCGACGGCGAGGTCGGGCGCGACCGGCTGGACCCGCTGGTGCGCGCGGGCCTGCCGCACCTGCTCGTGTCGCTGGGCGGCACCTCCGTCACGATCGGGCCGTTCGTGGTGCCGGGCCTGACCGCGTGCGTCCGGTGCGTCGACGCCCACCGGGGCGAGCGGGACCCGCGCCGCGCGACCGTCGTCGACCAGGCCGCCCGCTCGGGCGACCTCCGGCCCCGCGACCCGGCCCTCGCCATGCTCGCCCTGGCTTGGGCGGTCCGCGACGTCACGGCCTGGTCCGACGGGGAGCAGCCCTCCACGTGGTCGCGCACGGTCACCGTCGGCACGGACCTGCAGCCGGTCGCCCACGCCTGGACCCGGCACCCGCACTGCGGGTGCGCGTGGGACGAGGCGCTGGTCGGCTAGGGCGTCGTCGGCGGCGTCGGGGCGGGCGGCGCGGCCCTCACCAGAACTCGGTGTCGAGCTTGCCCTCCATGGCGCGCAGGTGGGTGCGCGAGCAGGTGTCGCAGTAGGTCTTGCGCCGGCCGTGCTCGACCGACGTGGTCCAGGTGAGCGTCGCGGCGTCGTCGCTCTCCTGCCGTCCGCAGAAGTCGCAGGTGGTCACGGGCCCGAGGCTACGCCTGTCCCCCGGCCCCGGCGGGGAGCCCGCGGACGTGCCGGAGCCGGGCACGACGGGTGTCGTGCCCGGCTCCGGGCGTCATCAGAGTGCGCGGGCGAGGGCGAGACGCGCCTGCTGCGCTGCCTCCTCGGCCTTGCGGCTGAGTCGGCGGGCTCGGGCCAGGTGGTGCCCGAGTCTCATGTCCTGCGCCTCTCCCAGGCGCGCGGACATTTGTGCGCGCGCCAGATTTTCGTGCATGAGATTCATGGTGCTGCTCCGCTTCGTGGTGGTGTTCATGGGTGTGGTCGGCTTTCTGGTCGGGCGCTCAGAGCGAGCGGGCGATGGCGAGACGTGCCTGCTGCACGGCCTGCTCGGCCTTGCGGTGCTGGCGGCGAGCAAGGGTCAGCTGGCGCCCCTGTCGCATCTGCTGCGCCTCTCCCAGGCGCGCGGTCATCTGCGCGCGGGCCAGGTTCTCGTGCATGAGGTTCATCTCGGTGCTCCGGTTTCGGTCGGTGGTGCGGGTGGGTGGTGCTGGTCGGGTGCTGCAGGTGGTGCCGGTGCTGCTGGTGCCGCTGCCCGGTCTCAGGCGGCGACGTCGTTCTTGCGGGGACGGCCGCGGGGCCGCTTGCGGGGAATCACCACGCCTTGGAGGAAGAGCTCGCCGCCCCAGACGCCCCAGGGCTCGCGTCGGTCGAGGGCTCCGTCGAGGCACAGCGCCCGGACGGGACAGTCCAGGCAGAGCGCCTTGGCGAACTCGACGTCGGCGGGCGACTCGGCGAACCACAGCTCCGGGTTGTTCACCCGGCACGGCAGCAGCTCCTCGTCGACCCGGCCGGCCTCGTCGTGGAGCCCGCTCAGGGACGGCTGGTCCTGGAGCGGTTCGTCGACGCGGTTGCGGATGAGTTCACTGATGGTCATGTGTGTCACCTCCTTCGTGGACCTGATCGGGATGGGTGGTGCGGGATGTGAGGGATCCGGAGAAACGAAAAGGCCGCGGATCCCGGTGAGGGTTCCGCGGCCTGGAGGTGCCGATCTGCTGGTGGTCAACAGTTCGGTGGTCTCCAGGCAGTGGAGCCCGGGAAGGAGGCCGGGACAACGCCCTGGTCGGCTCCCATGACGGTCGTGACGGCCTTGCGGTCGCGCACGACGGACGTGGCGACAGCGGTGGTGCAGGCGCGCGAGTAACCGAGGTCGATGCCGGAAATGGGCATGACGAAGGTGGACGCGGCAGTGCTGATAGCCGGGGCCGTCATCGGGTTCTTGGTGATCATCACTACGTCCACCTCCTTCGTTTCTTCGTGCGCCGACCGTGTCAAGGTCGTGGTGCGCGGGGTTGGTCCGAGGAAAGTATCGTGCGCCCCGTGTAATGGGCAAACGATTTTATGAGTATTTCTCGAAAAAGTTCCGAACGGTTCAGACCAGGAGCGCGAGGACGTCCTCGCCGTACTTCTCGAGCTTGGACCGGCCGATCCCGTTGATCTTCAGCAGCCCCTGCTCGGTGGTCGGCCGGTGCTCGGCGATCAGCTGCAGCGTGGCGTCGGTGAACACCACGAAGGCCGGGACGCTCTCCCCCGCGGCCCGCTCCCTGCGCCAGTCGCGCAGCCGCTCGAACAGCTCCTCGTCGTACGACGCCGGGCAGTCCACGCAGCGCCCGCGCTTCTTCTCGGCGCCCGTCGAGAGGGGGCGCCCGCACTCGCGGCAGCTGGCGACCTTGCGGTTGCGGGCCGCCGCCTGCTCGACCCGGTGGTCGGCCGGGAGCAGGTCGTCGAGGAAGCGGGACGGCTTGCGCGAGCCCCGGCCGCCGGGGTTGCGGGCCAGCGACCAGGACAGGGCCAGGTCGATGCGGGCGCGGGTCACGCCGACGTACAGCAGGCGGCGCTCCTCCTCGACGGCCGCCGGGGTGTCGGCGTACGTGATGGGCAGCGTGCCGTCCTGGAGCCCGCAGAGAAAGACCGAGTCCCACTCGAGGCCCTTCGCGGCGTGGAAGGTCGCCAGGGTGACGCCGTCGGCGACGGGCGCGTGCTGCTCGGAGGCGCGGCGGTCGAGGTCGTCGACGAAGTCACCGAGCGTCGCGCCCGGCGTCTCGGCGAACGCCGTGGCCTGGTCGACCAGGGCCTGCCACGACTCCCAGCGGTCCCGCGTCTGGCCGCGGGCGGTGGGCGCCTGGCTCGTCCAGCCCATGCCGGACAGGGTGCCGTGGACGGTCTCGAGGAACTCGTCGCCCTCGCCGCCGCGTGCCGCGCCGCGGAGCCGGGTCACGGCCTCGCGGACCTCGGGGCGGTCGAAGAAGCGCGCCGCACCACGGATGACGTAGGGGATGCCGCGGTGGGAGAGGGCGTCCTCGTAGGCCTCGGACTGGGCGTTGATCCGGAACAGCACCGCGACCTCGCCCATCGAGCGACCCTGCTCGCGGAGCTTGGTGATCTTGGCCGCGACGTGCTCGGCCTCGGCCACCTCGTCGGGCAGCGGGGTGAACGTGACGGCGGGGCCGGCCGGGCGCTGGGCCCGCAGCTCGACGCCCTTGCTCTCGGAGCGGGCCAGCAGGGTGTTGGCGGCGGTGACGACCTCGGGGGTCGAGCGGTAGTTGCGGACCAGCTCGATCGAGGCGGTCCCGGGGAACTTCTTCGCGAAGTCGCGCAGGTAGGACGCGTTGGCGCCGGCGAAGGAGTAGATCGTCTGGGCGGGGTCGCCGACGACGCAGAGCTCGTCGCGGCCGCCGAGCCAGAGGTCGAGCAGCGCCGTCTGGAGGGGCGAGACGTCTTGGTACTCGTCGACGACGAACCATTTGTACTGCCGGCGGACCTGGGCGGCGACCCGCTCGTCCTCGGCGAGCATGCCGGCGCACAGCAGCAGGACGTCCTCCATGTCCATCCGGCCCTGGCCGCGCTTGACCTCCTCGTAGCTGCCGAAGACGCGCGCGACGGTGTCGGCGTCCTGGCCGGTGACCGAGCGGCCGCGGGCGGTCGCGACCTGGAGGTAGTCGTCGGGGCGGACGTTGCTGACCTTGGCCCACTCGATCTCGGAGGCGAGGTCGCGCAGCAGCGCCTGGTCGGCGCTGAGCCGCTGGCGGCGCGCGGCGGTGGCGAGCAGGCCGATCTTGGACTCGATCAGCTGCGGGAGCTCGGTGCCGTGGACGTGCGGCCAGAAGAACCGCAGCTGGCGCAGCGCGGCCGAGTGGAAGGTGCGGGCCTGGACCGCGCCGGCGCCCAGCTGTCGCAGCCGGCCGCGCATCTCCCCCGCGGCGCGGGTGGTGAACGTGACCGCCAGGACCTCGGTCGGGGCGTAGACGCCGGTGTGGACGCCGTACGCGATCCGGTGGGTGATCGCGCGGGTCTTGCCGGTGCCGGCCCCGGCCAGCACCCGGACCGGCCCGCGCAGGGCCTCCGCGACGCGGCGCTGCTCGGGGTCGAGCGCGTCGAGCAGGGCGTCAGCGGCGGTCATGCGGGAACAACTCCTGGGTGGGGCTGGTTGGATCGAGTACCAGTGCGAAACCCTAGACGCCGGAGGCGACAGTCCAGATGAGTGGCTCTTTCACGATGTACTCCACCCCGTGGTGCGGCTACTGCCACCGCCTGAAGGGTCAGCTCGACCGTGAGGGCATCACCTTCGACGTCGTCGACATCGAGCAGCACCCCGAGGCCGCCAAGATCGTCGAGACCGCGAACAACGGCAACCAGACCGTCCCCACGCTGGTCTACTCCGACGGCACCTCGCAGACCAACCCCTCGCTCATCCAGGTCAAGGACAAGCTCGCGTCGCTGGCCGGCTGAGCGCGCCGGATCGCGCTTGTAACGCCCGGTTATCGCATCTGGGGACCCGTTCGAACGGGTCCCCAGATCCCGTAACCGGGCGTTGCAAGCGCCGTCACCAGTGGCCCGGCAGCCGCCCGCCGTACCAGTGCTCCACCAGTGAGTGCGAGATCGAGACGCCCCCGGGCAGGATCAGGGTGCCGGCCTCGGCCTGGGCCTTCATCTCCGCGCGGGTGAACCAGCGGGCGTCCTCGATCTCGTCCTCGTCGACGCGGATCTCGGTGGACTCGGCGCGGCCGAAGAAGCCCAGCATCAGGCTGGCCGGCAGCGGCCACGGCTGGTTGCCGAAGTAGTCGACCGCGCCGACGCGCACCCCGACCTCCTCGGCGACCTCGCGGCGTACGGCGTCCTCGAGCGTCTCGCCCGGCTCGCAGAAGCCCGCGAGCGTGGAGAAGCGGCCCTCGGGCCAGACGGCCTGACGGCCGAGCAGACAGCGCTCGTCCTCGGCGCCGGGCTCGCCGGTCGTCACCAGCATGATCACGGCGGGGTCGGTGCGCGGGAACTGCGACTTCCCGCACGACGTGCAGACGAGCTCGTGGCCGGCCTTGCGGGGCTCGAGGGTGCCGCCGCAGCGGGGGCAGTACGACGTGGCGAAGAGCCACTCCGCGAGGCCGATCGCGTGCAGCACCAGCGGGGCCTCGGGCACGCCCGCGCCGGCCAGGTGCGGGAGCAGGTTGCGCAGCGGCACCCAGTCGGACCGCTCCCCCGGCGCCGCGTCGGGGTCGACCACCAGCGCGAACCACGCCCGGTCGTCGCGCTCGCCGAGGAGCACCCGCAGCCCGTCGGGCGCGTCCGTCGGCGCGACCCACTCCAGGGCGCCTCCGACCGGGCGGACCCGGGTGCCGTTGACCACCAGGACGCGGGTCTCCGGGTCGGCCCACCGCTCCTCGAGCCAGGCCTCGTCGTCGCGCCGGACCCCGGAGCGGTCGTGGGGATTCGCGGACAGCTGCACGTGCGGGAACGTCACGGACCGAGGCTAGTCTTCGGCCGGTGAGCACCCACATCGGCGCCGCCCCCGGCGACATCGCCCCCCTCGTCCTCATGCCCGGCGACCCGCTGCGTGCGCGGTGGATCGCGGAGACGTTCCTCGACGACGCCCGCTGCTACAGCGAGGTCCGCGGGATGTACGGCTACACCGGCACCTGGCGCGGCCACCGCGTCTCCGTGCAGGGGTCCGGCATGGGCCAGCCGTCGCTGGCGATCTACGCGAACGAGCTGTTCAGCGAGTACGACGTCCAGGCGATCGTCCGCGTCGGCTCGTGCGGCGCGCTGACCGAGAAGCTCGCCGTCCGCGACCTCGTGATCGCCTCCGGCGCCTGCACCGACTCGTCGATGAACACGATCCGCTTCGAGGGCCTCGACTACGCCCCCGTGGCGGACTTCGCCCTGCTGCGGGCGGCGCACGACGCGGCCGGGTCGCTGGCGGACGGCGCGGGCGTGCACGTCGGCCTGATCTTCAGCAGCGACTCGTTCTACAGCCCGCGCCCCGAGCTCACCGCCCGGATGGTCGAGTACGGCGTCCTCGCGGTCGAGATGGAGGCCTCGGCGCTCTACACGCTGGCCGCGAAGCACGGCCGCCGCGCCCTGGCGATCTGCACCGTCTCCGACCACATCGTGACCGGCGAGGAGACCACGTCGCAGGAGCGGGAGCAGACCTTCGGCGCGATGGTCGAGATCGCCCTCACCGCCGCGCTCGCGTCCTGAGCGGCGTGACCCGTCCCGTCGGCGGTCCCACCCCGGACGAGGTGGTGGTCCGCGAACCACGGGCGACCCTCCTCGCGATGCTGGTCGCCGGCGGCTTCGTCGAGGCCGGGCTCGTGGTCGCGCTCGTGCGCGCCGTGCTGGGTGACGGCTTCACCGTGTCCGACCGGCCGACCTCCGCCGGCGGCACCGCGATCGGGTTCGTGGTGCTCGTGCCCCTGGCCCTGTTGCTCGGGCTCGGCCTGGTCGCTCTCGCGGGACAGCTCGTGCGCCGCCCCGGCCGCACGGTGCTGACCGGCGACGAGTGCCGGCGCGAGCGCGGCGGGCACGTCGAGGTGCAGGTGCACCGCGACCAGGCGGTGCGGCTGCGCTACCTGCCCGCCTCGGGCACGACGTGGTCCGCGACGACGGCCGACGACCCCCGTCCGCGCGGCCTCGGCCGCGGCCGGCTGCACGCCCGCCTCGTCGTGGTCGGCCCGGCCGGCGAGGTGGCGTTCGGCGACGGGGCGGACTGGCCGCGGGTCGTCGACGTGCTGCGCGGTTGGGCGCGGCAACGCCCCGAGCTGGTCGACACCCCGGAGGCCCGGGCGCTGCTCCTGCCCGACCCCGAGGTCGCGGCGACCTCCGCTCCCACCGGGCAGCCGGGGTCGGCGCCCCGACCGCTGCCGCGCACGTCGTACGGCCTGGTGGCGCTGGCGGTGCGCACCCGCGACCCGTGGGTGCCGTTCCTGCCCGACTCCTACGGCCAGTGGCACCGGCTCTGGTCCGGCCGGTACTCCGCGATCCGCGCCCGTGGCCGGGCCGGCCCGGTCGGCCTGGTGGCGCGGTGGGTGTTCCTGCTGCTGTGGGTGGCGATGCCGCTCGCGCTGCTCGCGACCGTCCTCGTGCTCGGGGTGGTGGCGCTGGTGGGCCTCGTGGACCTGCTGCGCGCCTGGCTCGCGCTGGGCTGAGCCGCGCCCGGGCCGGCATAGAAGGCGCGTCGTCGGCGTTGTCCGGGTGTGCAGATCCTCGACTCCGTCGTCGTCGGCGCCGGCCAGGCCGGGCTGTCGGCGTCGTACCACCTGGCGCGGCTCGGCGTCGCGCACGCCGTGCTCGACGCCGACGACGCCCCCGGCGGGGCCTGGCAGCACCGGTGGGACTCGCTGACCATGCACGACGTGCACGGGGTCGCGGCGCTGCCCGACTCGCATTCCCCCGGGGCTCCCGAGGGTCGCGCCAACACCGTCGTGCCGGCGTACTTCGCGGCCTACGAGCGCGAGCACGACCTCCCCGTCGTCCGGCCGGTCCGCGTCGACACGGTGACCGACGACGACGGGCTGCTGGTCGTGCACGCCGGCGCGCGGACCTGGACGACCCGGACCCTGGTGAACGCGACGGGGACGTGGTCGCAGCCGCACCTGCCCCACTACCCCGGCATCGAGACCTTCCGCGGCGAGCAGCTGCACACGGCGACCTACCCCGGACCCGAGCGGCTCCGCGGCCGTCGGGTGCTGGTCGTCGGCGGTGGCGCGTCGGCCGTGCAGTTCCTCGGCGAGCTGGCGCCGGTGACCGACACGCTCTGGGTGACGCGGCGCGCGCCGGTGTGGCGCACCGACGACTTCACCCCCGAGGTCGGGCGGGCCGCCGTGGCCCTGGTCGAGGACCGGGTGCGGCGCGGGCTGCCGCCGGCCAGCGTCGTGAGCGTCACCGGGCTGGCGCTGCGCGAGCAGGAGCGCGAGGCCGAGCGGCTCGGCGCCTACCGCCGCCGCCCGATGTTCGCCGCGATCGAGCCGACCGGCGTGCGGTGGGCGGACGGGTCCTTCGAGCCGGTCGACGTGATCCTGTGGGCGACCGGCTTCCGGCCGGCGGTGCGGCACCTCGCGCCGCTGCACCTGCGCTCGCCGCACGGCGGCATCCAGCTGGACGGGACGCAGTCCGTGGCCGACCCGCGCGTGCAGCTCGTGGGCTACGGCCCGTCGGCCAGCACCATCGGGGCGAACCGTGCGGGCCGCGTCGCGGCCCGGGGCGTACGCCGGTGGCTCGACGAACAGGCGGAGGCCGGGCTCGACCGGGTCGGCTGACCTCAGCCGGCGTACGGCACGTCGGTGCGCCAGCCGTCCTCGTCCTGGCGGGACGCGGCCAGGATCGCCGCGGCCACCCGGTCCGGGGTGAAGGCGCCCTCCCGGGCGAGCGTGCCCTGCACGGTGACCGAGACCGCGCGGATGCCGTCGGGCGCGAGCGTGGCCTCGAGGCTGTGCACGAGGTTGCGGACGCCGGCCTTCTGCACGCCGAGCGAGGCCGCCCGGTGCCATGGCTCGTCGGCCGCCATCGACCCGGTCACGGTGACCCGGGCACCGGACGAGAGGTAGGGCCTCGCCGCCTGCACGGCGGTGAGCAGCGCACCGACGCCGAGCGCGACGTCCTGGAGCAGTTCGGCGACGGTCAGCTCGAGCGGGTCCTTCTCGCGGAACGCGCTGGGGTTGAAGTGCAGCACGTCGATCCGGCCGAAGTGGTCGCCGAGCCCGGTGATCGCGTGGGTGGCCGACTCCACGTCGGTCAGGTCGGCGATCGCGGTCCGCACGTCCACGTCGGCGATGGTCGCCTCCAGCTCGGACAGCGGCGCCGCGTCGATGCCGACCAGGCCGACGGCGTACCCCTCGGCGGCGAAGAGGCGCGCGACCGAGCCGCTCACGCCGGGACCGGCCCCCACGACCACGATGGCTGGTGTGCTCATGGGCCGACCCTAGACCCGCCGGTCACCCGGCGTCGCCGACCAGCGCCTCGAGGTCGGCGCGCGCGGGCAGGCCCGTGGGCTCGACCAGCTCGCCGGTGCGGACGTAGTAGAACGCGGCGCGGACGCGCTCGACGGGCACGCCGCGGAGGTCGGCCCACGCCTGGCGGTACAGCCCGAGCTGGAGCGGGTCGGCGGAGGCGCGCTGGTTGGTCTTCCAGTCGACGACGAGGTAGCCGTCGGCGCCGTCGACCTGCTCGGCGTAGACCGCGTCGATCCGGCCCCGGACGACCTGGCCGGCGAGCACCAGCGAGAACGGCGCCTCGACCGCGACCGGCACCCGGTCGGCGAACGGGCCGGCCTCGAAGGTGGCGACGAGCTCGGCGAGGTCGCTCTCGGAGTCGATGCCGCGGTCGCCCTGGCCGGGCAGCTCCTCGGGGTCGAAGAGGTCCTGCTGGCCGAAGCGGGCCTCGACCCAGGCGTGGAAGCGGGTGCCGAACCGGGCGGACGGCGACGGCTGGCGCGGCATCGGGCGCGCCAGGTCGCGCGCGAAGTCGACCGGGTCGTCGCGCAGCCGGGCCACCGCCGTGGCGGACAGGCTGCTCGGCAGCGGCACCGACACGTGCCCGGAGCGGTCACGTCGGGCCTCGACGAGCAGCCGGTCGAGCTCGGCGTCCCACTCGGCGGCGATCGCGGCCTCCACCATGTCGAGCTCGGGCTCGACGAGCCCGCCGGCGGCGTGCTCGGCCATCGCGCCCCGCACGACCTCGGCGGCGTCGATGCGGCGCAGCGCCTCGGCCGTGTGCTCGGTGACCGGCCAGGCGGCCTGGACGGCGCCGACCTGGAGCGGGTTCAGGGTGCCCTTCTCGGGCCTGGTCTCCCAGCGGTCGGGCTCGAGGCCCCAGTCGGCCAGCGCCTCGGCGACCGCGACCTGGTACGGCGAGGGGCCGAGCGGGGTCTTGCGGGACTCGTTCCAGACGTACGACGAGACGACCAGCAGGTGGCGGGCCCGGGTGAAGGCGACGTACCCGAGCCGGAGCTCCTCCTGCGCCTCGTGCGCCCGGGACGCCGCCTTGAAGGCGTCGAGGTCGGCCTTCTCGTGGCCCCGCAGCTGGGGCAGGTCGGCCGCGTCGCCGCGCAGCGGGGACGGCAGCACCGCGGGGCCGTTCGGCCACAGCGTGCGGGTGCGGGTGGTGGGGAACTTCTCCTCGCACACGCCGACGAGGAAGACGGCGTCCCACTCCAGGCCCTTGGCGCGGTGCACGGTCAGGAGCTTGACCGAGTCGGCCTCGGTCGGCGTCGCGATGTCGAGGCCGGTGCCCATCTCGTCCTCGGCGGTGAGGTAGGCCAGCAGCGCCGCCAGGCTGACCGCGCCGTCGATGGCCTGGAACTCCGCGACCGCCTTGACGAACAGGTCGAGGTTGTCGCGCCGGGCCCGCGCCGCCGCGCTGACCGACGAGGCCAGCTCGACGTCGATGCCGGTCGTGTCGACGATCTTGCGGACCAGGTCGAGCAGCGGCTCCCCCACGTGCGTGCGCAGCATCCGCAGCTCGGCGGACAGCAGCGCGAAGCGCTCGCGGGCGGCCGGGGAGTACGCCGCGTCGCCCGGGTCGTCGAGCGCGTCGGCCAGCGAGCTGACCTCGGTCGGGTCGGCACCGGCGACCGCGGCCTCGAGCTGCGCCGCGATCTCCCGCAGGCCGCTGTCGTCCGCCTCGACCGCCAGCACCCGGGCCCGGCGCCCCAGCAGGGCCAGGTCCCGCGGCCCGATCGCCCAGCGCGGGCCGGTGAGGAGGGTCAGCAGGGCGGCGTTGGCCGTCAGGTCGTGCAGCAGGGTCAGCGTCGCGACCACCTCGGCCACCTCGGGCAGCCGCAGCAGCCCCTGGAGGCCGACGATCTCGACCGGGATGTCCACGGCCGTCAACGCGTCGAAGACGTCGGCGGCGGTGGCGTTGTCGCGGGTCAGCACCCCGATCTCGCGCCAGGCCGGCTCGGGCATCGCGGCGTGCGTCGCGGCGACCTCGCCCGCCAGCCAGGCCAGCTCGCCGGCGTACGTCTCGTGGACGAGGGTGCGCACGGCTCCGGGACCGGCGCTCTCGGCCGCCTCGAGCTCGCGCACCTGCGGGAACTGGGCGTACAGCGGCGCGGCCAGGCGGTTGGCGACCTCGAGGATCCGGCGGTCGGAGCGGCGGTTGACCGTGAGCGGGTGGGTCGGGACGTCCGGCGAGCCGTCGGCGGCCGGGAAGTCGCGGCCGAAGCCGAGGATGTTCGAGACCGAGGCGCCGCGCCAGCCGTAGATCGCCTGGTTGGGGTCGCCGACCGCGGTGACCGCGTGGCCGCGGCCGTGTGCGGGGTCGTCGCCGGAGAAGAGCCGGCGCAACATCCGGGCCTGGGCGACGGAGGTGTCCTGGTACTCGTCCAGCAGCACGATGCGGAACTTCTCCCGCTCCAGGCGCCCGACGTCGGGGTGCTCCTCGGCGAGCTGGGCGGCGAGGGCGATCTGGTCGGAGAAGTCCATCAGGCCGAGGTCGGCCTTGAGCCGCCGGTAGGTGCGCACGAGGTCGAGCAGCTCACCGCGGCGGCCCAGGGTGTTGAGGGCCTTGAGGATGTCCGTTCGGGCCCGGGCCGTCTCGAGGGCGGCCTCGAACGCCGTGGTCTCGCGGCGCTGGAACTCCCGGACGGCGGCCTCGTCGACCAGGTGCTCGCTCATCGCCCCCTCGAGCCCGAGCAGGTTGGTCACGACCGTCTCCGGGTGGTCGCTCAGCAGCTCGACGCGGCCGGTGTGCCGGCTGATCGCCCGGACGGCGAGCTGGTAGCGCGAGGCGTCGGCCATCACCCGGGTGTCGGGCTCGTGCCCGATCCGCAGGCCGTGCTCGCTGAGCAGCGCGGCCGCGTACGCGTTGTACGTCGCGACCGTCGGCTCGAGCACCTCCTCGTCACCCTCGAGCGCCGCGGCGCCGCGACCGTGGCCGGCCGCCGCGAGGCTGTCGCGGATCCGGCGGCCGAGCTCACTCGCGGCCTTGGTCGTGAAGGTCAGGCCGAGCACCTGGTCGGCGGCGACCTGGCCGGTGACCACGAGGTAGACGACGCGCGCGGCCATCAGCGCGGTCTTGCCGGAGCCGGCGCCGGCGATCACGACGGCCGGCTCGAGCGGCGCCGAGATCGCCGCCCACTGCTGGGGGCTGACCTGGAAGTCGGTGCCCATCACGCGCTGCAGGTCGGCGGGGTCGTCGATGCGGACCCGGGGCGCGGCGGACAGGGCCGACGTCGGGTCCCGCTCGTCAGTGGTCGTCACGAGAGCACCGTCCCGGCGCCCTTGACCGGGCAGATCGCGAGGAACGAGCAGGTGTCGCAGTGGTTGCCGGAGCGGGCCGGGAAGGTCTCGTCGCGGATCGCCTCGGCCGCCGCCATCAGCTGGACCTCGACGAGCACCGTGCCGTCGGGGCCGGGCTCCTGCGGGGGCTGCGCCTGGGTCCGGACCGCACCGCGGGACTCCTTGCGCAGGTGCCAGAGCTCGGCCCCGCCCGGCTCGCCGGGGGCGTCGAGGAGGTGGTCGACGGCGCCGTGCGCGACGGCGTACTGGTAGAGGCCGAGCTGCGGGTGCTGGGTCACCTCCTCGTTGGTGGGGGGGTACTTCCCGGTCTTGAGGTCGACGACGACCACGCGGCCGTCGGCGTCGACCTCGAGCCGGTCGGCGAAGCCGTAGAGGCCGACCCGCTGGCCGTCGGGGAGGGTCACCTCGGCGCGCAGCTCCTCCTCGGTGGCGAGCAGGGTCCGGGCGCCGGGGCGGCCGTGCCAGGCGACGAAGCGGGCCAGGGCGTCGCGCACCTCGCTCCGCTCGCGGCTCGCCGACCAGGGCGTGCGGAACGACAGCCGGCCCCACACGGCGTCGACGTGCTCCATCAGCTGGTCGACCTGGGCCGGGTCGTCGGTGAGCTCGCCCTTCGCGACGCGCTCGGCAATCGCGTGCACGAGCAGCCCGAAGCCCTGGGAGGCGGTGGACGCGGTCGTGCCGCCGGCCTCGCGCTCGAGGAACCAGCGGGCCGGGCAGGTGAGCAGCGAGCTGAGGGCGCTCGCCGACAGGGTGACCGGGAGGTCGGCGGGCCGGACGGGGACGTCCGAGCGGGTCGCGGCCCGGGTGCCCCACCAGGACGCGGGGTCGGCGTGCGCGACCAGCGGCCGCTCGCCCACCCGCTCGGCGGCGAGCCGGGCCAGCCGGTGGGCGGCGGCGGTACGGAGAGCGTCGGGCTGGGCGGGGTCGGCGACGGTACGGCGCAGCTCGGCCACCAGCCCGGCCATCGACAGCGGCCGCACGGGGCGGCCCTGGAGGTGCCGCTCGTTGACCCCCAGCTCGGCCAGGAAGCGGGAGGGCTGCTCGCCGTCGTCGTCCTGCGAGGCGACGGCGGTCACGACCAGGCGCTGGCGGGCGCGGGTGCAGGCGACGTAGAAGAGCCGGCGCTCCTCCATGAGCGACTCGCGCAGCGAGAGGGGTGGCAGCGGCCCGTCGGAGCCGATCCGGTCGGCCTGCAGGAGCGACCCGCGGCGGCGCAGGTCCGGCCAGCCCTCCTCCTGGACGTGGGCGACGACGACCAGGCGCCACTCGAGCCCCTTGGAGCGGTGCGCGGTGAGCAGCCGGACGGCCTCCCCCCGGACCCCGCGGTCGGCGAGGTTGTCGGCCGGGATCTGCTGGGCGGCCAGCGTGTCGAGGAAGTTGGCGACCGAGGTGTGGCCGCGCTGCTCCTCGGTGCGGGCGGCGGTCTCGAAGAGCGCGCAGACGGCGTCGAGGTCGCGGTGGGCGAGCCGGGCACCCGCGCCGCCGCTCTCGACCGAGGAGCGCAGCCGGGCCGGCCAGGACGTGCCGGCCCACAGCTCCCAGAGGACCTCCTCGGCGGTGGCGCCGGCGTCGAGCCGGGCCCGGGCGCCGCGGAGCAGCCGGGCGAGCGTGCCGACGCGTGCGGCGACGGGGCCCTCGGCACCGTCGAGCACGGTCGGGTCGACCAGGACCTCGCGCAGCAGCTCCGGCGAGGGCCGCGGGGACCGGCCCTCCGCGGCGGCGCGGGCCTTCTCCCGGACCCGCAGCAGCCGGGAGAGGCCGCGGACGTCGGTGGCGTCGAGGCCCGCGAGCGGCGAGACCAGCAGCCCGTGGGCGCGGTGCGGGTCGAGGAAGTCGAGGTGGTCCGGGTCCTCGTTGTCGAGGTTGACCACCGCCCGCAGCGCCTCGACCAGCGGGGCCAGCGCGGGTTCGGCGACCAGGGGGGTGTCGTCGGAGGCCACCTCGACCGGCACGCCGGCCCCGACCAGCGAGCGGCGCAGGGCCGGGATGCTGGCCCGCCCCGAGCGGACCAGGACCGCCATGTCGGACCACGCGACGCCGTCCTCGAGGTGGGCGCGGCGCAGCAGGTCGGCGAGGTGCTCGGCCTCGGCGCGCTCGGTGTCGAAGGTCAGCACCTCCACCCGGCCGTCGCCGAGGTCGTTCGGTGCGGCGACGGGCTCGAGGAACGAGCGGCGCGCCTCCTCGGGGATCGACCCGGTCAGGCTCAGCCGGCGGGCGACCCGCTGCGACGCGAGCAGCACCCGGGGACCGAAGCGTCGGGTCGTCCGCAGCGCGACCACGTCGGCCGGCCGGCCGTCGCGCCGCGGGAAGGCGCTGGGGAACTCCAGGATCCCCCGCACCTCGGCGCCGCGGAAGCCGTAGATCGACTGGTGGGGGTCGCCGACCACGGTGAGGTTGCCGCCGTCGCCGACCAGCGCGCGAAGGAGGGCGACCTGGCCGGGGTCGGTGTCTTGGTACTCGTCGACGAAGACGTGCGTGAAGCGCGCCCGGAGCTCGTCGCGGTGGGCCTCGGCCTCCAGCACCGCACGCCGGATCAGGTCGGCGTAGTCGACGGCGCTCTGGGCGTCGAGGACGTCGAGGTACTGGTCGAGGAAGAGCCCGGCGGCGACGTACTCCGGCAGGTCGGCCTCGTGGCCGAGCTTCTGCAGGGCGGGGCCGTCGAGCCCCTTCTCGCGGGCCCGGGCCAGCACCGACTGCACCTCGGCGGCGAAGCCGCGGGTGCCGACCGCGCGGCGCAGCGAGTCGGGCCAGTCGACGGACTCCGGCGCGTCGGTGAGCAGCCCCTGGAGCACGACGTCCTGGTCGGGGGCGCTGAGCAGGCGGAGGGGGGCGGCGTACAGCTCGGGGGGAGAGTACTGACGCACCAGCGCGTAGGCGAAGGAGTGGAACGTCGAGCTGAGCTGCGTCGAGGTGGTGCGGCCGAGGCGGGCCGTGACCCGGTCGCGCAGCTGCTCGGCGGCCTTGCGGGAGAAGGTCAGCGCCAGCACGCTGTCGGGCGCGGCGCCGCGCTGCTCGATGCGGTCGACGATCGCCTCGACCAGAGTCGTCGTCTTGCCGGTGCCGGGACCGGCGAGCACGAGGAGCGGCCCGCCCTCGTGGTCGACGACCGCCTGCTGGTGCTCGTCGAGGGTGGGGACGCGGAGGTCGGCGGCGGGGCGCACCAGGTGGTACGTCGTCGGCGAGCTCATGACGACCACCTAACCATCCGGCACCGACGGTCCTGTCGACACCTGCCAGTGCGTCGACCGGTCCCCCGTGGTTGGCTCGGCGCATGACCGACGGCCCGCTCTCCGACCTGCTCGTCATCGACCTGACCCGGGCCCTGGCCGGGCCGCACGCCGCCCAGATGCTGGGCGACATGGGGGCCCGCGTCATCAAGGTCGAGTCCCCCACCGGCGACGACACCCGCGGCTGGGGCCCGCCGTTCATCGGCGACGAGGACGAGCGCGAGTCGACGTACTTCCTCTCCACGAACCGCAACAAGGAGTCGCTCGTCCTCGACCTCAAGGACCCGGCGGACCAGGACGTGCTGGCCCGGCTGGTCGAGCGCGCGGACGTGCTCATGGAGAACTTCCGCGTCGGCGTGCTGGACCGGCTCGGGTTCCCCGTCGAGCGGCTGCACGAGCTGAACCCCGGCCTGGTCGTGCTGTCGATCACCGGCTTCGGGCACGACGGGCCGGAGGCGAAGCGGGCCGGGTACGACCAGATCGCCCAGGGCGAGGGCGGGCTGATGTCGCTCACCGGTGCCGACCAGCCGACCAAGGTGGGCGTGCCGATCGCCGACCTGCTGGCCGGGATGAACGGCGCGTTCGGCGTGCTCGCCGCGCTGCACGAGCGGACCACCACCGGGCGCGGGCGCGTCGTCCGTACGTCGCTGCTCGCGGGGATGATCGGCGTGCACGCCTTCCAGGGCACCCGGTGGACCGTCGCGGGCGAGGTGCCCGGGCTCGCCGGGGCGCACCACCCCGCGATCGCGCCGTACGGCCTCTTCGAGACCGGCACCGCCCCGATCCAGATCGCCTGCGGCTCCGAGGGTCTGTGGCGCGCGCTGTGCGGGGCGCTCGACCTCGACGTGGCCGACCCGCGCTTCGCGACCAACGTGCTGCGGGTGGAGCACCGCGACGCGCTGGTCGCGCTGCTCGAGGCGCACTTCGCGACCGACCCGGCCGAGCACTGGCTGGCCCTGCTCGCGGACGCCGGAGTGCCGTCGGGCAAGGTCCGCTCGCTCGACGACGTCTACGCCTGGGAGCAGACGCTCTCGCAGGGGCTGCTGCTGTCGGTCGAGCACGCGACGCAGGGGGTGCTGCAGCTGCCCGGGTCGCCGCTGCGCTTCGACGACAACGCGTTCTCCGGCGGCCGCTCGACGCACGCCGCACCGCCGACGCTGGGCCAGCACGACGACGCGATCCGGGCGTGGCTCGACTCCTGAGCTGACCCCTGCCCAGCCCCGTCCTGCGGGGTTAGGGTGACCGCGACGAGGAGGAACCATGACCGCTCACGAGTCCGTAGCGCTGCTCTCCCGGGCCCTCGACCAGACCGGCGACGTGCTGGCCGCCGTCCACGAGGAGCACCTGTCCCAGCCGACCCCCTGCTCCCAGTGGGACGTCGCCCACCTGGTCGCGCACCTGGTCCAGGACCCCCGCACCTTCGTCGCGATGGCACGCGGCGAGGAGGTCGACTGGGCCAAGGAGCCCGAGCCCGTCACCGGCGGCTGGGCCGAGGCGTTCCGCGAGGGCGCCGACGACCTGCTCCACCAGTGGCACCAGGCCGGTGACGCCGCCGAGGCGGGCCAGGTCGACTGGCAGACGGCGGAGTTCGCCGTCCACACCTGGGACCTGGCGCAGGCCATCGGCCACCCCGGCCCGCTCGACCCGGAGGTCGCCGAGCGCGGGCTGGCCTTCATGTCCGGGGCGCTCACCGACGATAACCGCTCGGGTGCCTTCGGGCCGGAGGTCCCGGCCCCGGACGGCGCCTCGGCGTACGAGCGGCTCGCGGCGTTCGCCGGACGCACCGTGCGCTGAGCCCCCCGCGGGTCCGGGGGTTTCGCTGCGGTCGGCACCCCCGGTCCGCGAGGCTGCGGGCATGAGCCTCCCCCGCACCCTCGCCGGCGTCCTCGTGCGCTCCGCGGTCCTCGCCCTGGTCGTCGCCGCCTACGGCGCGGTGATCGACCGGAGCGGGTCGACCGACGCCCTCGGCGCCGGGCTGCTGGCGTTCCTGCTGGTCGTGGTGGTGGCGTTCGGCTGGGCGTTCGTCGACGGGCTGCGGCACGGGCTCGTGCCGGCCCTCGTGACGTGGGTCCTCACCGCGGCGCTCGGCGGGATGGCGATCTGCGTCGCGCTGGCCGTCACGGTCGCGGACGAGAACGTCGGGTCCGCGATCGCGGACAGCGCGGTGTTCTTCGCCGTGCTGCTGGTCGTGCCCGCGCTGGTCGGCCTCGGTCTGGGCGCCGTCGTGCACCGGGTGCGGGGGCGTGAGGTCACCCCTGCCTGACGGCGTGGGCTGCGGGGAACGCACGGGGCCAGGTCACCAGGCGAAGTCCTCGCGGTGCAGGTCACGGCGACGGACGCCGGCCAGCCGGGCCGCGTGCTCCACGGCGTCGGACCACCCGGGCGGACCGCACAGCAACAGGTCCGACGCCAGCAGGTCGGGCAGCAGACGCTGCAGCGCCTCGGTCTCGGTGTCCTCGACCCCCGCGGGCAGCCAGGAGAACGGCGCACGACGGGGACCGGCCAGCACGACGACGCGCACCCCGTGGCGTGTCGCGAGCTCGTCGATCTCCTCGGCGAACAGCCGGTCCCCGTCGTCGCGGACCCGGTGCAGCACCGTGACCTCGCCCGGCGCTGCCTCGAGCGCACCGAGCAGCGAGCGAAGCGGGGTGATGCCGACGCCCGCCGCCATCAGCACCAGATGCGGATGCCGGCGGCGGGTCGTCGGCAGCCCGCCGTACGGCCCCTCGACGAGCACGCGGGCGCCCGGTGTGAGCGACCGCAGCCGGAGCGCACCGTCACCGGAGCCGCCGACCGTGATGCGGGTGCGGGTGTCGGTGGGCGCGTCGGACAGGGAGTACGGGTGCCCACGCGACCATCCGCGCGGGCCGAGGAAGCGCCAGACCAGGAACTGCCCGGGTCGCGCACCGAGCCGCCGGACGCCGCCTCCCACGACGACGGACACCGCGCCCGCGGCCTCCTCCTCCACTTGGAGCACCCGCAGCGGCTCGCGCCAGGAACGCCACGTCGGCAGCACGACACGGAACGCCACGACGAGCCCGAGGGCGCCGAGGTAGAGCCCCCACCAGTACGCCGTCACCCACGGCGTGTGGAAGTCGGAGGCGACCAGCATGTGCGGCAGCGCCGCCGCCATCCCCACGTAGGCCCAGAGGTGCAGCAGGTGCCATGTCTCGTACCGCAGCCGGGCGCGAGCCACGGCCAGCGACGTCAGGACCACGAGCACGATCAGGACGGTGCCGATCGTGGCCCACAGCATCCAGGGCTCGCGGAGGAACACGTCGGTGAGCGCCTGGCCCGCACGTCCGGGCCGGCGCAGCACCCGCTGCAGGGCGAACAGCCCGACGTGGACGACCATCAGCCAGAACGACCAGAAGCCGAGCCAACGGTGCCACCGGGTCAGCCGGCCACGGCCCCAGGCTCGCTCCAGCCAGGGCAGCCGGGCCAGGCAGACGACCTGCAGGATCATCAGGTTCGCGGACGCGAGCCCGGTCCAGAGGGCCTGCGAGGCCTGGAGCGTGAGCGGGTGGCGCAGGATCAGGAGCAGGTCGTTCCCGCTGCGGAAGGCGACGTGCGTCGTGACCACGAGCGTCAGCGCGGCCACCGCGAGCGCCACGGACGCGACGGCGGCATCGGTGCGGCGCGAGGGCCCCGGCCCCCCGACCAGCTGCATGCCCGCCAGCCTAGGCGCTGACGGGCCTGCCGCAGGCCCTCAGCCCAGGTCGACGATCGCGGCGACCGGGCCGCCGCCGTCGGGGCCCTGGTGGGCGGCCGAGACCGAGACGAAGACGGCCGGGTCGCCGGTGACGGCGGCGGTCACGCCGCCGACCGCGGACTTGATCTGGCGGTGCCAGTGCACGTCGGAGTCGTCGAGCATCGCGTTGCGGCGACCGCGGACGACGCCGTCCTGGGAGACCTCGCACTTGAGGAACACGTTGACCAGCCGGCCGTCGAGGTCGGAGGGGTGCGGGCGGTCGGGCAGCTCGAGCCCGGCGTCCTTGATGGCCGCCCAGATGCCGTCGGCGTCGAGCGCGTCCTTCATCACCGAGTGACCGATCCGGTAGCGGCCGCCGACGCCGGCGGCGTTGCCGACCACGACGACCTGCGCGACGTCGAGCTCCACGCCGGACGAGCACGACGCGACCGCCGAGAACAGGCCGCGGTTGTGCATGACGTCGGCGTCGGTCGGCATCTCGATCTCGCCCAGCGCGACGGCGATGCCGAGCGCGGTCGTGCCGTTGGAGAGGTCCATCGACTCGTGGGTGTGCTCGGTCCACACGGTCTTGCCGCGCGACTTGGCGTCGCGGATCGTGTGCACGGTCAGCAGCGGGGTCTTGGTCTGCACGTAGTGCACGTCCGCCGGGTCGGTGATGCCGGCCTTCTCCATCGCGACCTTCACCGCGTCGGCGACCTTGGCGACCATGGCGACCCGGCCGATGTCCTCGGGGAGCAGCTGCTCGCTCATCGCGAACCCGACGGTCAGGCGCGGCTCGTCGCTGGGCTCGACGTCGCCGTCCGGCACCGTCGCGAAGATCGTGGCGTGGGGGCTGATCACCCCGTCGGTGCCGCCGGACCAGACGATCGGGATCTGCTTGACGGCCGCCGGGTCGGCGCCCTTCTCGACGAGCACCTCGCGGAAGGCGCGGTCGGAGATGATCCGGGTGTAGTCGTTCACCCCGCCGTTGCCCTCGGTCTTGCCGATGATCGCGATGACGCGGTCGGCCGCCATCACCCCGTCGTCGATGAGCGTCGCGAGCTCGGAGGCGTCGGCGACGGAGTGGATCGGGACCTTGCGGACTTCGATGGCGCTGGGCATGGGGTTCCTTTCGGCTGTCCGGGGTTTCGAGACGGTCGCTGCGCGACCTCCTCAACCACCGGTCGGATCGGGGCTGACGGTTCCGGTCGGATCGGGGGTGACGACGGTTCCGGTGCCGTCGCCGGTGACGGCGGCGACGATCGAGTCCAGGTCGGTGATGACCGAGCGGCTGCCGCCCTGCTCGACGAAGCGGCAGACGGCGTCGACCTTGGGACCCATCGAGCCGCTGGCGAAGTGGCCCTCGGCGGCCAGCTCGCGCATCCGTCCGACGGCGACGCGGCCGAGCGGCTCGGCGTCGGGGGCGCCGTACCGGAGCACGGCCTGCGGCACGTCCGTGGCGATCACCAGCACGTCGGCGCCGACGCTGCGCGCGAGCACGGCGGCGCTGAGGTCCTTGTCGATCACGGCCTCGACGCCGTGCAGCACGCCGTCCGCGTCGACGACGACCGGGATCCCGCCGCCGCCGTTCGCGACCACGAGGAAGCCGGCGTCGACGAGGGCGGCGATGGCGGGCGCGTCCACGATCTCGAGCGGCTCGGGCGAGGCCACCACCCGGCGCCAGCCCTTCTCGCCGCGGTCCTCCCAGGTCTCGCCGTGCTCGACGAGGAGCCGCGCCTCGTCGGCGGGGAGGTACCTCCCGATCGGCTTGGTCGGGCGGCTGAAGCCGGGGTCGTCCCAGGCGACGAGGGTGCGGGTGACGACGGTGGCGGTACGCCGGTCCAGGCCGCGCCGCCCGAGCGCGGCGTCGAGCGCGTTCATGAGGACGAACCCGAGGGTCGCCTGGGTCTGCGCGCCGCACCAGTCCAGCGGGACCGGCGGCACGACGGCGGCGGCGACCTCGTTCTTGACCAGGAGGTTGCCGACCTGAGGACCGTTGCCGTGCGTGATGACGACGTCGACGCCCTCGGCGACCAGGGCTGCGACGGCCTCCATCGCGATGCGGGCGGCCTCGACCTGGTCCTCGACGCGGGCCCGCCCGTCAGCGTTCGTCATGGCGTTGCCGCCGAGCGCGAGCAGGACCCTCATGCGTCGAACCTAGTGACCGCCCACCCGCCGGGCACCGGCACGCGCGACCAACTCCGGCCCGGACTGCTGGCACATGTTGCCAACCGGTCAGCGGCCGCCGGCGACCCGCAGCGTGCTGCCCGTGACGTACGACGCCGCGTCGCTCATCAGCCACGCGATCGCGTCCGCGATCTCACCGGGCTCGCCGGGCCTCCCCAGCGGGATCCGGGCCGCCACGCGCTCGAGCCGGCCGGGGTCGCCGGCGTCCTCGTGGATCCGGGTGCGGACCATGCCGGGCGCGACCCCGACGACGCGGACCCCCGCGTCGGCGACCTCCTGGGCCAGGCCGACGGTCAGCGCGTCGACGCCGGCCTTGGCCGCGGCGTACTGGACGTACTCCCCCGGCGACCCGAGCGTCGCGGCCCCGGAGCTGACGTTCACCAGGACGCCGCCGGCGCCGCCGTACGTCGTCGCGAGGGTGCGTACGGCGGCCCGCGCGACGTACAGCGCCGCCGTGAGGTTCAGCTCGACGGTGCGGGCGACGACGTCGACGGGGGTCTCGGCGAGCGGGCCGACGTGCAGGGTGGCGCCGGCGTTGTTGACGACGCCGGTGACCCGACCGTGGCGTGCCGCCTCGCTGAAGAGGCGGTCGACCGCCGCGGGGTCGGTGAGGTCGCCGCGCACCACGACCGCGTGCGCGCCCGCCTCCTCGACCGCGAGCCGGCACTCCTCGGCCGCCGCGTCGTTGCTCGCGTGGCCGAGCACCAGGTCGTGGCCGTCCGCGGCGAGCCGCAGGGCGGTCGCCGCCCCGATCCCGCGGGTGCCGCCGGTGATGACGGTGAGGGGTCGCTCCATGCCCCCAGTCAAGCACCGGTCGGGGTGCTCGCTGGGGCCGATGTGGAACGCTGCGGAGCATGGATCCGATCGCATCCTGGCAGGCGGCCCACGACCGCGTCACCGACCTCGTCGCGGTGCTCGGCGACGCGCAGCTGGCGACGCGGGTGCCGGCCTGCCCCGACTGGACGGTGCGCGACCTGCTCTCCCACGTCGTCGGGCTGGGCAGCGATGTCCTGGCGGGCGACGAGCCCGACGACCACCACGAGGCCTGGACGCGGGCGCAGGTCGAGGCCCGCGCCGACCGGAGCGCCCGCGAGCTGCTGGCCGAGTGGGCGGACGTCGCGCAGCGGCTGCCGGCCTGGATGCAGGAGCACGGCTCGCGGCCGCTCAACGACGTCGTCATCCACGAGCAGGACCTGCGCGGCGCCCTCGGGGTGCCCGGCGGCCGGGCCAGCGACGGGCTGGTGATCGTGCGTGAGCGGATGGCCGAGCGGCTGGGCCGGACGCTCGCCGCCACCGACCTCCCGCCGCTGGCGCTCGAGGAGTCGCCGCAGCCTGGTCGGCCGTCGTGGTCGTGGTGCTCGGCGGGGGCAGCCGCCGACGCCGCCGTGCTCCTGCGGGCGAGCGGCTTCGACCTGGCCCGGGCGCTGACCAGCCGGCGTACGGCCGCCCAGCTGCGGAACTGGACGGTCCGCGGCGACGTCGCGCCCTACCTCGACGCGTTCGCCGGGCTGGGCCCGCTGCCGTCCGAGCCGCTGCCGGAGTAGCCCGGCACCGCCCACCAGGTGTCCATCCGGGCGACCGCGGGTGCGTTCCTGCCGTCGACGGCGCCGAGCACCCGCCCCGCGCGGATGAGGTACGCCGCGATGCCGGCCGCCCCCTGCAACCAGCCGACCCCGGGCGGCAGCAGCGGCTGCTCGGCCCGGTGCTCGACGAAGCGCCACCACGCGTGCGGTCCGTGGAACTCGGCCCGCTCCACCAGGGCGTCGGCGAGCCGGACGGCGAGGTCGCGGTCCTCGGCCCGCCCGGTCCGCCGCCAGCTGTCGAGCGCGAGGTCGCCGACCCCGGCGGTGCCGCAGCAGCGTCCGTCGTTGTCCCAGAACCCGGGGTGCAGCCGGGCGGGGATCCCCGAGGTCCGCACGCTCGACCAGCACCTGCCGTGCCATTGCTCCGGGGACTCGTCCGCGACCCGGTCCACTCCTGCCGCCTCCAGCGCGGCGAAGAGCAGCGACGTGCCGGTCGGTCCGTGGCACCAGCTGAAGGTGACCGGGTCCCGGTCCGCGTCCACGGGGGTCGGCACCTGGACCGGGACGACGAACCCGCCACCGGACCGGTCGCCCAGCGTCACCAGGTGCTCGGCGCCGCGGCGCCCGGCGTCGACGAGGTCGGCGCGGTCGAGCTCGCGGCCCGCGACCGTGAGCGCCGCCGCGACGCCGGCCAACCCGTGCGACCAGTTCGGCATCTCGGTCGGCGGGGCGGCGTCCACGAGGAACCGCCGCGGGACGAACCGCCAGCGAGTGCCCGTGCCCTCCGGCTCGGCCTCGGCCAGGAGCACTTCCGCCGCGTGGCCGGCCAGCCGCGTCGCCGCCCCGTCGGCGTCCTCCCCCGCACCGTGCCGTCGTGCCCACAGCGCTCCGAGGAGGACCCCCGCGGTGCCCAGCGTGGCGTCGTTGATCCGGGCGTCCGGGGTCGCCCGCGGCGGCACCACGGCGGTCTGCGGCCAGCCGTCCGGGGTGGCCAGCACCTCGAGCCGCGCGACCGCGTCGCCGACGCCCGCGGCACCCAGGGCCGTCAGCGCGCCGATCGTGCTGACCAGCCCGTCGAAGTAGTCGTACTCCTCCGTGCCGCCGATCCCCGCGCGCAGCCGCGCGGCGATGCCGTCGGCGAGCGCGGTCTCCTCCTCGGTCCAGGGACGCGCCAGCCGGACCTCGGCGAGGACGTGGGCCAGGCCGCCGATCCCGCTGTGCATGCCGTCGCGATCGGGCGGGGGCACGAGCGGGGCCGACGGCGGCGTGGGCGGCGTCCGCGACCCGGCGGGCCCTGCGACGGGCACGGACGTGGGGATCCACGGGCCGTCGTCCCAGCGCACCTGGTCGAGCACCCAGCGCCAGGCGGCATCGCCGTGGGCGGCGTACGTCTCGGGGTCCTGCTCGCTCATGGCCACCGATGATGCCACCGTCACGGATCGGGCAGCATCAGGCAGGGAGGCGTCAGGCCGGAGCCTCGTCGTCGTGCCGCGCGTGGCGGTACGGCGACAGCGCGAGGCCCGCGGCCAGCAGCACGAACCCGACGATCCCGCCGAGCATCACCGGGCGGTAGCCGACGGCGTCGCCCAGCAGCCCGCCCAGTGGCGCGCCGACGACCACCATCGCGCGGTTGATCGAGCGCATCGTGATGTTCATCCGGCCCTGCAGCGCGTCCGGGGTGACGGCCTGGCGGTAGCCCATCGAGTTCGCGTTCTCGAGCCCCATCGCGAGACCGCACACGAGCTGCCCGGCCATCAGCACGGCCACGGTGGGCACCGCGCTGCCCGGGCCGGGGTCGGGCGCCAGCACGATCACGGCCCAGCCGACCGGCGAGAGGAGCCACGAGGTGATCACCGTCCGCCCGACGCCCCAGCGCAGGCCCACCCGCGTCGCGGCCAAACTGCCGACCAGGCCGCCCACGCCGGCGGCGGCGAGGGTCAGCCCGAGCTGGAACGTGCCGAGGTCGAGGCCGAGCAGCACGTAGGTGACGTAGACGGTGGTCAGCGCGCTGTGGCACACGAACCACCCGTGGGTGCCGAGCGCGAAGGGCGTCAGCACCCGGTGCCGGTAGACCCACCTCAGCCCCGCGCGCACCTCGCGCAGCAGGTGCGGCGGCTCGGTGGGGACCCGGACGGTCTCGGTGACCCGGATCGAGGCGGTGAGCGCCGCGGAGAGGAGGTACGACGCCGCGTCGACGAGCACGGCGACCGGCGCGCCCAGCAGGCCCACGAGCGCGCCGCCGATCGCCGGTCCCGACGTCTGGGCCACGGCGTCGCTCTGGTCGAGGCGGGCGTTCGCGGCGAGCAACGAGGCCCGCGGGACCAGGCGGGGCACGAACGACTGGGTGGCGGCGTCGTTGACGAGCGCGAGCGTCCCGAAGGCGACCATCACCGCCATCAGCACCGGCACGGACAGGCCCCCGAGCCAGGCGAGCAGCGGGATCGCGCACAGGAGCAGCCCCCGCCCCAGGTCGGTGACGACGAGGAGCGGCTGCCGGCGCCGCCGGTCGACCAGCGCGCCCACGACGAGCCCGAGGACGACGTACGGCAGCCAGCGCGCAGCGCTCACGAACCCGACGTCGGCCGCGCTGCCGTCGAGGGTCAGGACGACCAGCACCTGCAGGGCGACCGTGGTGACGTAGGTGCCGAAGCCCGAGACCGTCTCGGCCGTCCAGAAGCGTGCGAAGCCCGGGTCGCGCAGCACCTCGGCGGCGGGCGCGGGCGCGGTCGGCATGGCGTCACGCTAACCGGCGGCGACCGGGCGCTCGCGCATCCGCGACCCGCGTGCGTGGACCCGGGGGGCATAGTCGGGTACGACCACGACGACCTATCGAGGAGGCACCCGTGCTCCGTGACGCTCCCCCCTTCCGTGCCGACCACGTCGGCAGCCTGCTGCGACCCCCGTCGCTCCTGCGCGCCCGCGAGGACCTGGCCGCCGGCCGCATCGACGCGGCCGAGCTGCGCCGGCAGGAGGACGCGGCGGTCGTCGAGGTCGTCGAGCTCCAGCGCTCGGTCGGGCTGCGGTCGGCGACCGACGGCGAGTTCCGCCGGGCCTCGTGGCACATGGACTTCATCTACGCGCTCGACGGCATCAGCAAGGCGCAGGACAACCTGGCCGTGCACTTCAAGAACGCCGCCGGCGAGATCGACTTCACGCCGGCCGCGCTGCGCGTCGACGGGCGCATCGGGCTGGGCGAGACGGTCTTCGGCGACGACTTCGCCTTCCTGCGCGACCACGTCGCCGACGGCGTGACCCCGAAGCTGACGATCCCGTCGCCGAGCATGGTGCACTACCGCGGCGGCGCCGCCTCGATCGATCCCGACGTGTACGTCGACACCGAGGAGTTCTGGGCCGACCTGACCGCGGCGTACCGCGAGCAGGTCCGCCGCGTGCACGACCTCGGCTGCACCTACCTCCAGCTCGACGACACCTCGCTGGCCTACCTCAACGACCCCGAGCAGCGGAAGGCGATGGCCGAGCGGGGCGAGGACTCCGAGCACCTGCACGAGGCCTACATCCGGCACCTCAACGAAGCGCTCGACGGGCGCCCGGAGGGGCTGACCGTCACGACCCACATGTGCCGCGGCAACTTCCGCGACTCGTGGGTGGCCGAGGGCGGCTACGACTTCGTCGCCGAGGCGCTCTTCAACGAGCTGGGCGTCGACGGCTTCTTCATGGAGTACGACGACGAGCGCTCCGGCACCTTCGAGCCCCTGCGCCACGTGCCGCCGGGCAAGCTCGTCGTGCTCGGCATCGTCACGACCAAGCACGGCGAGCTGGAGTCCAAGGACACCCTCAAGGCCCGCCTCGACGACGCCGCGCGCTACATCGACCTCGACCAGGTCTGCATCTCGCCGCAGTGTGGCTTCTCCTCGACCTCCGAGGGCAACTCGCTCTCGGTCGACCAGGAGAAGGCCAAGCTGGCGCTGCTCGTCGAGCTGGCCGACGAGGTCTGGGGCTGAGGCTGCGCGGTCGCGGGCTGCTCGGTCAGCGCCCGAGCAACGCGTCCAGCACCCGGGTGCCGGCGAGCAGCCCGTGGTCGTCGTAGTGGGCGAACATCGCCCGCAGCACCGCGTCCTCGCGGTCGACCGGGAGCCCGGTCGGCCGCTCGACGACGACCTCGACCCCGGCCTCCGCGGCGAGGTCGGCGACGGTCGCCTGCCGGCTGGCGAGCTCGTACGTCGCCCCCGTGTGGCCGTCGTCCAGCAGCACGGTGGCGGCGGCCGCCCCGAGGTCGGCAAGGTCGAGGAAGCCGAACGGCGCGTCCGCGCGGTAGGGCAGCCGGACGGTCCGGGTGAGGTCGAGGTTCTGCAGGTAGGCGCCGGGCTGCAGGATCGTCCACGCCAGCCCCGAGGTGCGGACCAGGTCCTCGGCCTCCGCCTTGTCGAGGTGGTGCGGCATCGCTGGGACGTGCGGCGAGGCCACCGAGTGGTAGACCACGCGCCCCACCCCGGCCGCCCCCGCCGCGTCCAGCGCGTGCTGGACGTAGCCGGGCTCGTCGTCGTGGAGGTTCGGCGTGACGACGTACGCCGCCTCGCGGCCCGCCAGCGCCTCGGCGAGGTCGTCCCACTCCGCGCGGCCGGTGACGACCACGCCGGCACCCCGCTCCGCGAGCGCCGCCGCCACCGCGCGACCGGTCTTCCCGTGGCCCCCGACGATGCCGACGGTCCTGGTCGCGCTCATCCTGACGGCTCCTCGGGGTTGCGGATTGGTCACCAACCGCAGGTCGCGGCCCCCTCATCGTGCGGTTGGTGACCAAACCGCATCACCAGCGGGGCCTCAGACCAGGTCGACGTCGGCGAACGCCGCGCCCCCGGCGAGCCGGGCGTAGCCCGGTCCCCGGTCGAAGAACGCCTCGCTCGCGGCCGGTCGCCCGGCCCGCTCGGCATTAGTCGCGGCCTCGTCGAAGCCGAGGCTGTCGTCGTCGAGCGAGCCGGTCAGCACCACGCCGTACGCCGTGAGCGCGGCCTCGGGCGACACCTTGCGCCAGACCACGTCACGCACGACGAGCGACGGGTCGCGCTCCAGCGGCGAGCCCCAGCCGCCGCCCCCGGTGGTGCGGATCCGGATCAGCTCGCCGGCCTTGAGCGGCTCGTCGTCGGCGAGCGCGTCGACCTGCCGCTCGGCCGGGCCGCCGGGGTCGATGGTGACCTCGAACGGCTGGCCGGCCAGGCCGCCCTTGACGCCCCAGCAGGCCAGGATCGAGCGGTCCGCGATCGACATGAAGTGGGCGTCCTTCAGCATCCGGATCTGCTTCTCGTATCCCAGCCCGCCGCGGAACTTCCCGGCGCCGCCGGAGTCCATGGCCAGGCCGAGCGACTCGACGCGGAACGGGAAGCGCGCCTCGGTGAACTCCGACGGGAGGTTCCGCGAGTCGGGCACCACGTGGATGGTGTCCTCGCCGTCGGCGTAGTAGCGGCCGCCGGAGCCGCCGCCGAGCACCTCGCGCATGAGGTACGGCCGGCCGTCGAGGTCGTCGCCGTACACGCCGGTGTAGCGGATCGTCTCCTGGTCGGCCGGCATCCGGCCGTCGACCGCCTTGGCGACCACGCCGGCCAGCACGCCGAGGAGCCGCAGGATCACGAACGTGCGGGCGTTGGTGGGCGCCGGGAAGACCGGGGTGAGCAGCGTGCCGGGCGGCGGGAAGCGCATCTCGATCAGCGGCACGATGCCCTCGTTGACGTCGAGCTCGGCCATCCGCTCCGGGCTCTCGGCGAGGTTGCGCAGGATCGGCGCCAGCCACTTCTTGAGGAAGACGCCGTCGCTGTAGTCGCCGCAGTGGTTGATCGGGCCCTTCGCCTGCGGCGACGTGCCGCCGAAGTCGAGCACCAGCCGCTCGCCGTCCGGGTCGTCGGCGGCCGTGCGGGTCAGCGTGATGCGCTGCGTGTGCAGCATCGGCTCGTCGACGCCGTCGTGCTCGGCGTAGTCCTCCCAGACCCATTCGCCGACCGGGATCTGGCTCAGGATCTCGCGGCGGTACGTCGTGGTCGTCCGGTCGATGATCGCGTCGAAGCAGGACTCGACCACGTCGACGCCGTACCGGTCGAAGAGCTCGCCGAGGCGGCGTGCGCCCATCAGGCAGGCCGAGCACTCGGCGTCCAGGTCCGCCGCGAGCGACTCGGGCATCCGGGAGTTGCGGGTCATGATCGACAGGGCGGCGCGGTTCGGGACGCCGGCGTCCCAGAGCCGGATCGGGGGGACCATCAGGCCCTCCTCGAAGACGCTGGTCGCGTGGCTCGGCATCGAGCCGGGCACCGCTCCCCCGATGTCGTCGTGGTGGCCGAAGGCCTGCACGAAGGCGACGACCCGGCGCTCGCCCTCGGGCCCGGCGAAGACCGGCACCGTCACGCACAGGTCGGGCAGGTGCCCGATGCCGCCCTCGGAGCGGTAGACGTCGTTGTGGAAGAAGACGTCGCCCTCGCGCATCTCCTCGATCGGGAAGTCGCGGGCGACCGGGTGGACGAGGGCGGAGTACGAGCGGCCCGTCAGCTTCCGCAGCAGCCGGTCGTGGATGCCGGCGCGGAAGTCGTGCGCGTCGCGGATCATCGGGCTGCGGCTGGTCCGGCCGATGGCCGTCTCGACCTCCATCTCGACGCTCGCCAGCGAGCCCTGGACGATCTCGACCAGCACCGGGTCGGCACTCGCGCCGGCGTCGCCGGTCAGGTGGCCGAAGGGGAACTGCGTGGGCGCCCGCCGGCTGGTCGTGTCGGTCGGGGTCGTGACCGGGGTCGTCGCGGTGGCGCCGACGGAACTCGTGCACATCAGCTCTGCTCCTGGCTCTGCTCGGTGCTCGGCGCGGCGGCGCGGGTCACGATGATGTTGAGGTACTCGTCGACGCGGGCCGTGAAGCCCGGGTGCAGCGGGACCGTCGAGCCGAACTCCTCGATCACCGCCGGCCCCTCGATGGTGACGCCCGGACGCAGGTCGCTGCGCTGGTGCAGCGGCGTGGCGACGTACCCCTCGGCGGCGTCGAAGCAGACCGGCCGGGTCGGGGCCCCACCGGTGGTTGAGGAAGGCGCCCTGGCGCCTGTCTCGAAACCACCTGGCTCCTGCTGCTGGATCTCGTGCCGCTGGATCTCCGGCCGCTGGATCGGCCCGATCCCGGAGACGCGCAGGTTCACCCACTCGACCTGCTGGCTGGGGTCGCCGGCGAAGTCGTAGCCGTAGAGCCCGGTGTGGGCCGCGTGGAAGTGCCCGGCCACGGTCTCGAGCGTGCCCTGGTCCATCGGGCCGTCGGGGACGGGCACGCGGACCTCGTAGGCCTGGCCGAAGTAGCGCAGGTCGGCCGTCCGCACGAACTGGTGCTGCTCCGCGGCGAACCCCTCCTTGACGAGGGCGTCGCGCGCCTGGGCCGCGAGGGCGTCGTACCGTCCGGCCACGTCCGCCGGGTCGAGGGCGTCCGCGAGCGCGACGTGCGTCTGGACGTAGTCGTTCTTCACGTCGACGGTGAGCAGGCCGAACGCCGACACGTTGCCGGGGTTGGGCGGGACCAGGACGGTGGGGATGCCGAGCACGTCCATGAGCCGGCACAGCAGCAGCGAGCCGGACCCGCCGAACGTCGTGAGCGTGAAGTCGCGGACGTCGAGGCCGCGCTTGACGGTGACCTGGCGCAGCGCGTTGGCCTGGTTCCACGCGGAGATCTCGAGGACCCCCGTGGCGCACGCCTCCGGGGTCAGCCCGAGCTCCTTCGCGAGCGCCTCGATGCCGGCGCGGGCGGCGTCGACGTCGAGCGGGATCTCGCCGCCGAGCAGGTGCGGGGGGATCCGGCCGAGCACGACGTGCGCGTCGGTGATGGTCACCTCGGTGCCGCCCTTGCCGTAGCAGAGCGGACCCGGGTCGGCGCCCGCCGACTGCGGCCCCACCTTGAGCGTGCCCTCGGGCGAGAGCCAGGCGATCGAGCCGCCGCCGGCACCGACCGTCACGACGTCGATCATCGGGATCTTCGACGGGAAGGCGCCGACCGAGCCCTCGGTCGTCAGCGTGGGCTCGCCGCCGATCACGACGGAAACGTCGGTCGAGGTGCCCCCGCCGTCGCTGGTCAGGACGCGGTCGAAGCCGGCGACCTGGGCGATCAGCGCGGCACCGAGCGCGCCGGCCGCGGGGCCGGACAGCACGGTGGTGATCGGCTGGTGCACGACCTCGTCGGCCGACAGGACCCCGCCGTTGGACTTCATCACGTAGAACGGCACCCGGCGCTCCCCGGCGTACGCCGCCAGCCGGTCCTTGATGTTCGTGACGTACGCCGACAGGCGCGGCTTCACGGCGGCGTCGACGAGCGTGGTCATGGCGCGTTCGTACTCGCGGTACTCGCGGAGCACCTCGCTCGACAGCGACACCACGGCGTCGGGGTGCTCCTCGGCGAGCACCGCGCGCATCCGCTCCTCGTGCTCGGGGTTGGCGTAGGCATGCAGGAAGCACACGCCCAGCGTCGAGATGCCCTGGTCGCGGAACCAGCGGGCGACCGCGCGGGCGCCCTCCTCGTCGAACGGGCGGACCTCAGCGCCGGAGAAGTCGAGCCGACCCTCGACGCCCTTGACCAGGTGCCGCGGCACGATCCGGTCGGGCTTCACCCAGAAGTAGGAGTTGCCGTAGCCGTCCGGGACCGACTGCCGGGCGATCTCGAGCATCGCCTCGTAGCCGGTCGTCGTCACGAACCCGAGCCGGTCGACCTTGCCCTCGAGGAGCTGGTTGGTCGCGACGGTGGTGCCGTGGCTGACCGCCGCGATCGCGTCGCCGTCGCCCTCGGGGAGGCCGAGCAGGCCCAGCACCTTGTCGATGCCGGCCATGAACCCGTCCGCGGGATCGGCCGGCGTCGAGGGCGTCTTGGTGGTCACCAGCCGCCCGGACTCCTCGTCGAAGGCGACCACGTCCGTGAAGGTGCCGCCGGTGTCGATGCCGATGCGGATGCTGCGAGCCATGACCACGATTCAAGCGGTACGCCGACCCGCGAGCCACGGCACGATCTGCCGACGGAACCCCGGTTTGTCGGCAATCTCTGCCAGCGGGTCGGCCGCCTGCCCGCGTGTCGGCATCGGCAGACGCGCCGACTCGACACCGTGCGTGTGCAGATGCGCCGACTCGGCGATCAGGCGTCGGGGGCGCGCTCGTTGTAGATGCCGGCCTCGGGCTGGCCGGAGAGGGCCTGGATGGCGGTCATGATCTCGTCGGTGACCTCGCGGCGGGCCCGGCCGAGCGGGACGCCCTCGAAGCGGCCGGCGACCTGGATCGGCGGACCGAACGCCACGGAGACCGGCACGATCCGGGGCCGGCTCGAGCCGACCGGCTGGAGCTTCTCGGTGCCCCGCAGCCCGACGGGTACGACGGGGACGCCTGCCGTCAGCGCCAGGTGGGCGACGCCGGTGCGGCCGCGGTAGAGCCGCCCGTCACGCGAGCGGGTGCCCTCGGGGTAGATGCCGAACGCCTCGCCCCGGCCGAGGACCTGCAGCGCGGTGTCGAGGGACGCGATCGCCGCCTTGCTGTCGTCGCGGTCCACGGGGAGCATGCCGATGCCCTCGAACCACGCCCGGGTGAGGGCGCCCTTGACGCCGCTGCCGGTGAAGTAGTCCGACTTCGCCAGGAAGGCCACCCGCCGCGGGACGACGCACGGGATCACCACCGAGTCGGCGAACGAGAGGTGGTTGCTGGCGAGGATCACCCCGCCGGTCGCGGGTACGTGCTCCAGGCCCGTCACGTCCGGGCGCCAGACGGCCCGGGCCAACGGCGCCACGACGGAGTGGACGACTGCGTACATCACGGACACCGGACCAGTCTCCCCGATCCCGACGGCGAGCGGGAGCAGCGCCCGACGCGTGGGTCCAGCGCCCCGGGGAAATGGGCGAGGGGCCCTCGCGAGTATGAGTCGCAAGGGCCCCTCAGGTTGACCGGTCCGGTGACGCTCCCGATCGACTGCTCCTCCACTCCGGCCCCGGCAGCCTCGTCACCCTGCTGCCGCGGCGGGTTGCCCCGCCGTACGGACCCTCGTCTCCGAGCTGTCCCGCACTCCCCGGAGGGACTGCGTGGGAGAAGTTCTACGTCGATGCGACGGGCCCGCGCAAGGGTTTCGCGGAACATTCCCCTGGTTCCACCGGAAGTGGGTCCGCTCTCCACAGAACACCGTCGTCCCTCCACAGGAGACGCCGCTTTCTCAACAGGACAGCGGTCCCCCTGTGGAGACGCGACGGGACCTGTCAGGCGGCGGCGGAGCGGACCACGAGCAGGGCGACGTCGTCCTCGCCGCGGCCGTCGAGCTGGCCGAGCAGGTGGTTGCAGAGCTCCTCGGGCGGCAGCGACTGGCGCCCCTCGAGGACGCCGAGCAGCCAGTCCAGGCTCTCCTGGAGGGGTACGCCGCGGCGCTCGACGAGTCCGTCGGTGTAGATCACCAGCGAGTCGCCCGGGGCCAGCGCGAGCGTGTGGTCGGAGCGGCTGGTGTCGGCCTGCAGCCCGAGCAGGAGGTCGGGCGTCGTCTCGAGCAGCCGGGCGGACCCGTCGGCGGCCAGCAGCACCGGCGGCGGGTGGCCGGCGTTGGACCAGCTGAGCGTGAGGCCGTCCTGCCCGGCGACGGCCGGGGCCAGCTGGGCCAGCACGGCGGTCGCGACGACGTCGACGGCGAGCCCGTCCATGGCGTGGTCGAGCCCGGAGAGCACCCGCGAGGGCGTCTCCTGGAGGCTGTAGGCCACGCCGCGGACGAGGTTGCGCAGCTGCCCCATCGAGGCGGCCGCGTCCTGGTCGTGGCCGGCCACGTCGCCGACCACCATGGTGAGCGAGCCGTCGGGCAGCAGGAAGGCGTCGTACCAGTCCCCGCCGACCTGGGCCAACTCGGCCGCCGGCTGGTAGCGCACGGCGACGACGAGGTCCCCGGCGCCGGGCGGCTGCGTGAGCAGGCTGCGCTGCAGGGCCTCGGACAGGGTGCGTTCGGCCTCGCGGGCGGCCACCCGGTCCATGGCCTGGGTGATGCTGGCGGCGACGAGCACGAGGAAGTCGAGGTAGCCCTGGTCGGGGGCGAGCCGGTCGCTCAGGCGCGCCACGAGGAGGGACCGGCCGACGACGGGCTCGCTGGGCGTCAGGGGCACCCAGGCGATCCGGCCCTCCTCCGTCTCCTCGACCAGGGTGTCGGAGATCGACAGCCCGTGGCGGGGCCGCAGCGGGAGCCCGGTGCTCGCGAGGGGCAGGCCGCGCAGCCGGACGTCGACGGCCGGGAGGTCGTCCGGGACGCTGCGCAGCACCTCGACCGCCCGGCGCGGGACGTCGTCGACGTGCTCGACCGCGGCGAGCTCGGCGGCCAGGCGGGTGAGCAGCTGGAGCCGGCGCGCGACGATCACCTGGCTGGTGGTCTCCGTCGAGATGTCGATGATGCCGGTCACCGCGCCGGAGGCGTCGTGGACCGGGGAGTAGGCGAAGGTGAAGAAGCACTCCTCCAGGAAGCCCTTGCGCTCCAGCGGCAGCGGCGCGCTCTCGACCCAGGTCGGGCCCTCACCGTCCAGCACGCCGTGCAGCATCGGGCCGATGACGTCCCAGGCCTCGGGGAAGACGTCCTCGGTGCGGGCGCCGAGGGCGGCGGGGTGCTTGTCACCGATCAGCTCGGTGTAGGCCTCGTTGTAGACCAGGACCAGGTCACGCCCCCACAGCAGCGTGATCGGGAAGCGCGAGTTGAGCATGAGGTCGACCGCGGAGCGGAGCTCGGGGGCCCACCCGTCCACGGGGCCGAGCGTGGTCGCTGACCAGTCGACGGCGTCGTAGTCCGCCCGCAGGGTGCCCGCATGGCGGAAGAGGTCGCTCACCTGAGGAACATAGCCGGGCGCGCGGCGCCCCCTGCACGCAATGACCCAGATCGTGACCGACGCCGCTCGGAATCGGGCGTACGGCGTCCGCAAATCACCCGATCGGGTGACCGCTCACCGCTCGCGCGAGGACAGGACGCAGAACTCGTTGCCCTCGGGATCGAGCAGCACCGTCCACGGCGCGTCGACGGGCTGGCCCACCTGCGCGAGGGTGGCGCCGCGGGCGACCAGGCCCGCGACGAGGGCGTCGCGGTCGTCCGAGGTGTGCGGTGCGAGGTCGAGGTGGAGGCGGTTCTTGACCTGCTTGCCCTCCGCGACCGGCACCAGCACGAGACCGGGCCCGACCTGCTCCCACGGCGTGTCCCGGACCAGCTCCGGGGTGACGTGGGCCGGGACCAGCACCACCTCGTCGTCGCTCGCGTGCACCACCTGCCAACCGAGTGTCTCGGCCCACCACCGCCCCTGGGCGACGACATCGCGGCAGTCGAGGACGGTGGAGTACCAGCGCAGACCCATGGCGCCTTTTCTACCCGGCGCCGCCGACCGCCGCCTCGAACGCCGCCGCCACCTCGAGCAGGAACCGGTCCCGCCCGTGCGCCGCGACGATCTGCAGCCCGACCGGCAGCCCCTCCGGCGTGGTGCCGGCGGGGACCGAGATCGCGGGGCACCCGGTGACGGTGATGAGGTACGCCGCCCGCATCCAGTCCAGGTAGGTCGTCATCGGCCGGCCGTTGATCGCGGTCGGGAACTCCTGGTCCGCCGGGAAGGGCGGGACCTGCGCCGCGGGCAGCACGAGGACGTCGTACTCCTCGAAGAAGAGGCGCATCCGCTCCGACAGCGCGGTGCGCTGGGTGTAGGCGCGGGCGACGTCGGCGCCGGTCAGGGACTCGCCCAGCCGGATGTTGTCCTCCAGCGACTGCTTGAACCCGTCAGGGTGCTGCGCGAGCAGCGGGCCGAGCTTGGCCTGCAGGTGCCAGGCCCGCAGGGTGCGGAAGGTGTCCTCGGCCTCGGCGAGATCGGGGTGGGCCGCCGTGACCGCGGCCCCGCCGTCGCCGAGGACGTCGCCGGACGCACGGACGACGTCCGCGACGTCGTGGTCGACCTCGAAGGCACCGCCGAGGTCGGTCGACAGCGCGACGCGGAGGCCGGCCAGGGTGCCGGTGACGGGGGGCGCGAACGCGGCGCCGGGGTCGCCGAGCGCGTGGGGGGTGCGCGGGTCGGGCCCGGCGAGCACGGAGAGGAGCAGCGCGAGGTCGCCGACGTTGCGCGCCATCGGGCCGCCGGTCGAGGTCGTCTCCCACTGGTTGTAGAGCGGCCACTCGGGCACCCGGCCGAGGCTCGGACGCAGACCGACGACCCCGCAGAACGACGCCGGGTTGCGCAGCGAGCCGCCCATGTCGGAGCCCTCCGCGAGCGGCACCATCCCGGACGCCAGGGCGCAGGCCGCTCCCCCGCTGGAGCCGCCGGCGGAGCGGGTGGGGTCGACGGGGTTGAGGGTGGTGCCGAAGACCCGGTTGAAGGTGTGCGACCCGGCGGCGAACTCCGGGACGTTGGTGCGGCCGACCACGACGACGCCCGCGCGGCGTACCCGCTCGACGAGCAGCTCGTCGGCGTCGGGGACGTTGTCGGCGAGCAGCGGGGAGCCGTACGTCGTCCGCCAGCCCGCGACCTGGTGGGTGTCCTTGAAGGCGAACGGCAGCCCGTGGAGGGGGCCGGGCTCGTTCCCCTGGGCGAGGTGCTCGTCCGCGGCCGCGGCGCCCGCCCGGGCCCGCTCCTCGTCGAGGCTGACGATCGCGTTGAGCTCGGGGTTGCGCTCGGCGATCCGGGCCAGGTGGAGCTCCAGCAGCTCGCGCGCCGACACGGCCTTCGCCGCCACCGCGGCGACCATGTCGCGGGCGGTGCTGTCGGCCGTCAGGTCGGTCATCCGCGCGTCCTCCCGGGGGAAACTGGCACTTTCCGGGTGTTGCAACCCATGGAAAGCGCCAAATTCCCCGGATATCCGGGGAAATCGCCGCCCCTCACCGCCGCCGCCCGGACACCGACCCGGCGACCACACCGAGCAGCACCAGCCCGGCGCCGACGACGATCCCCTTCACGAAGTCGTCGCGGGAGCCGACGGCAGTCGCACCACCCACCGGAGCCGGCGCGGTGAAGACCGCCGCGCCGTCGGAGGTCTCGGTGACCGAGACCTGCTCGGGCGCACCGGGGGTGCCGGTCAGGACGGCGTCGACGTTGCCGAAGAACTCGCCGGCCATCCGCTTGGTGACGCTGGTGAGCATCCGCTGGCCGACGCCGCCGACCATGCCGCCGACGACCGCGTCGGCGTCGTAGGTCACCAGCGTGGTGCCGTCGCCGGCGTCGGCGAAGCCGACCGCCACGTCGGCGCCGATCGTGCCGGGGGCGCCGGCGCCCTGGAGCCGCATCACGAGTGAGCGGTGCGGGGCCAGGTCGGAGAGGGCGCAGGACCCGGCGTACGTCCCCCGGATCGCTGCGACGCCGGCGGTGACCGTCATCGCGTAGGCGTTCTCGCCGGTCGCCTCCATCCGCTCGCAGCCGGGGATGGTGCGGACCAGGACGGCCGGGTCGAGCAGCGCGTCCCAGACCTTCTCGACGGGCGCGTGCAGGGTGGCGTCACCGGTGAACTTCATCAGGGGGTCCCTTCGGACGGTACGGCGTGGTGCCGGCGCAGCTCGAACAGCTCCGACGGCGAGATCGGCATGGCGGTGATCGGGAGGCCCTCGGCGTCCTCGATCGCGGCGGCGAAGACCGCCGCGGACGGGATCACCCCGGCCTCCCCCGCGCCCTTGATGCCGAGCGGGTTCAGGGGCGAGGGCGTCTCGAGGTGGTCGATCGCGATGCCGTCGGGGATCTCGGTGACGTAGGGCATCAGGAAGTCCATGAACGACGCGTTGAGCAGCTGCCCGGACTCGTCGTAGGCCATCCGCTCGTAGAGCGCGCCGCCGATCCCCTGCGCCACGCCGCCGTGGATCTGGCCCTCGACGATCATCGGGTTGATCAGGTGGCCGCAGTCGTGGACGACGGCGTACTTCAGGATCGTGATCTCGGCCGTCAGCGGGTCGGTCTCGACGATCACCGCGTGCATGCCCGAGGCGAACGTCGCCCGCTCGGGCGAGTAGAAGTCCTTGCCCTCGAGGCCGGGCTCCTCGTCCTCCGGCACCGGCGGCTTGCCGGGGTCGCCGACGGAGAACTGGGTGGCCGCCTTGGAGGCCTCGTCGAACGCGTAGCGGAGCGGGTTCGACAGGACCGAGACGGTGCCGAGGTCGATCGCGGTGCCGGGCGAGCCCTTCACCGAGACGACGCCGTCGACGATCTGCAGGTCGGACGGGTCGGCCTCGAGCGCGTCGGCCGCGATCTTGAGCGCCTTCTCCTTCGCCCGCTTCGCCGCGAGGTGGATCGCCGAGCCGCTCATCACGGCGGCGCGCGAGGCGAACGTGCCGACGGCGTACGGCATCCGGCGGGTGTCGCCGGTGACGACCTCGACGTCCTCGAAGCGGCAGCCGAGCTCGTCGGCGACGAGCTGGGCGAAGACCGTGGCGTGCCCCTGCCCCTGCGTGGTGAGGCCGGTCGCGACCTTGACCTTGCCGGACGTCTCGATGTGCACGTGCGCGCCCTCGTAGGGCCCGACGCCGGTGCCCTCGACGTAGCACGCGAGCCCGATGCCGACGGTGCGGCCGGCGGCCGCCATCGCCTTCTTGAACGTCGGGAAGTCGTCCCACCCGACGAGTGCCTTGATCTTCTCGAGCGAGGCCGGGTAGTCGCCGGAGTCGTACTCGAGTTCGCGGCCGTCCTGGAAGACCAGCCCCTGGTCGTAGGGGAACTCGTCGGGCTGGATGAAGTTGACCGAGCGGACCTCGGCGCGGTCCTTGCCGAGGTACTGCGCGATGGCGTCCATCGTGCGCTCCATCGTGTAGCAGCCCTGGGGGCGGCCGGCGCCGCGGTAGGGCGTGACCATCACGGTGTTGGTGTAGAGCGACTCGAAGACGACGCGGTAGTTCTGCGGCTTGTACGGGCCGAGCAGCTGGGTCGAGGTGATGATCGGGACGATCAGGCCGTACGGCGTGTAGGCGCCGTGGTCGTGCCAGAAGTCGACGCTCAGGCCGAGCAGGCGCCCGTCGTCGTCGAAGCCGACCTCGACGTGGTGGACCTGGCCACGCTCGTGCGCGGAGGAGATGAAGTGCTCGCGGCGGTCCTCGGTGAACTTCACCGTCCGGCCCAGGGCCCGGGCGGCCATCGGCACGAGCAGCTCCTCGGGCCACGGGTGGTTGATCTTCACGCCGAAGCCGCCGCCGACGTCGGGGGTGATCACGTCGACCTGGCCGAGGTCGAGGCCCATCTTCACCGCGACCGCGGCCCGGACCCCGGTCGAGGTCTGCGTGGAGGTCCACACCTGCAGCCGGTCGAGGTCGGCGTCCCAGCGGGCGACGGTGCCGCGGCCCTCCATCGGCATGCAGGCGCTGCGCTCGATGGTCAGGTCCAGCTCGAGGCGGTGCGGGGCGGCCGCGATCGCCGCGGGGGCGTCGCCGACGTTCTGCTCGAGCCGGGCCCCGACGTTGCCGGGCACGTCGTCGTGCACGAGGTCCGTCGCCGCGCGGGCCGCCTCGATGCCGACGACCGGCTTCAGGAAGTCGTAGGTCACCCGGATCCGGTCGACGGCGTCCTCGGCGACGTAGCGGTCGTCCGCGACGACGAACGCGATCGCCTCACCGACGTGGTTCACCTCGTCCTTGGCCAGGGCGTACTGCGTGCGGCCGTGGGTCAGCGCCGGGTGCGGAATCAGCAGCGGCAGCGGCTCGGCCATCGGACCGGTGAGGTCCTCGTGCGTCCACACCGCGTGCACGCCCTCGAGGTCGAGCACCTCGTCGACGTCGATGTCGACGATCCGCGCGTGCGCGTGCGGCGAGCGCAGCACCGCGGCGTGCAGCATCTGCGTGTGGCCGTCGACGCCGACGTCGTCGACGTAGCGGCCGAGGCCGCGCAGGAACCGCTGGTCCTCGGTGCGCTGGACCCTCGTGCCCATCAGCTTCCCGGTCACGACGCCTCCCCACCGTTCGTCGGCTCGCTCGTCGGTCGAGTAGGTCGCGCAGCGGGATCGCTCGTCGGTCGAGTAGGTCGCGCAGCGGGATCGTTCGTCGGTCGAGTAGGTCGCGCAGCGACCGTATCGAGACCCAGCTCGGCCGCGCGCTCCACGGCCTTGACGATGTTCTGGTAGCCGGTGCAGCGGCACAGGTTGCCGGCGATCATGTCGCGGCACTCCTCGTGCGTGGGGGTGGGGTTGTCGCGCAGCCCGGCGGTGATCGTGGTGAGGAAGCCGGGGGTGCAGAAGCCGCACTGCAGCCCGTGGCACTCCGCGAAGGCCTGCTGCACGTGGCCGAGCGAGCCGTCGGGGTTGGTGAGCCCCTCGACGGTCGTGATCTCGGTGCCGACCGCGGAGACCGCGAACATCAGGCAGGCCCGGGTGGGTCGTCCGTCGACCAGGATCGTGCAGGCGCCGCAGACGCCGTGCTCGCAGCCGACGTGGGTGCCGGTCAGCGCCAGGTCGTGGCGCAGCGCGTCGGACAGCAGCCGGCGCGCCGGCACCCGGAGCTCGTGGTGGGTGCCGTTGACGGTCAGCGAGACCTCGTGCAGCTCCTCGGTCATGCGGGTCCTTCCTGTCCGGCCATGGCGTACGCCGCCCGCACGACGCGCTCGGTGAGCACCCGGACCAGCTGGGCGCGGTAGGCCGCCGTCGCGTGGATGTCGCCGACCGGCTCGAGGTGCGCGAGCGCCGCCTCACCGACGTCCTCGAGCGGCACCCCGCCCAGGTCGACGACCGTCGGGACGTCGTTCACCGACAGGTAGCCGACGCGGACCGTGTCGCCGTCGACCAGGGCCGCGGCCCCGACGAGGGCGTAGTCGCCGTGCCGGCGGGCGATCTCGTCGAAGGCGACCCCAGCCCCTACGGGCAGCGCCGGGACGTGCGCCGACACGGCCACCTCGTCGTGCGCGAGCGAGGACTCGAGCGGACCGAGGAAGAGCTCCTCGGCCGGGATCGTGCGCCGCCCACGGACGGAGGCCGCCTCGACCGAGCCGCCGAGCACGCGCAGCACGACCGGCATCTCCGCAGCCGCGTCGGCGTGCACGATCGAGCCGACGGTGGTGCCGCGGTTGCGGATCGTGGCGTGCGCGACGTGGGCCAGGGCGAGCGGGACGAGCGGCTGCACGCGGCGTACGTCGGGCGACGCCAGCACGTCCGCGTGCCGGGCGAGCGCCCCGATGCGCACGCCCGTCGCGTCGGCGGCGATGGCGGCCAGGTCCGGGAGCCCGTTGATGTCGACCAGCAGGGCCGGCGCGGCCAGCCGCATCGACAGCAGCGGGACCAGGCTCTGGCCGCCGGCCAGCACCTTCGCGTTCGCCTCGCCGGCCAGGGCCTCGAGTGCCTCCTCGAGCGACCCGGGCCGGCGGTAGGCGAACGGTGCTGGCTTCACTGCTCAGTCAGTCCTTCAGTGCTTGCGCTGCTGCGGCCGCGGCTGGGTGTGGTCGTCGACGGCGATCACGGTGGTGCCGCGCCCGCCGCGGTTGACGAGGTGGAAGAACACGATCACGAGGATCGTGCCCAGGGCGATCCCGCTCAGGGAGAAGTCGTCGGTGATCTTCAGCGTCACGCCACCGATGCCGGCGATGATGCCCGCGGCCAGCCCGACGAGGTTGACCGGGTTGCCGAAGTCCACCCGGTTCTCCACCCAGATCTTGGCGCCGATGAGCCCGATCATGCCGTAGAGCACCACGGTGATCCCACCGAGAACGCCGCCGGGGGTCGCACTCACGATGGCACCGAACTTCGGGCACAGGCCCAGCAGGATCGCGACCGCGGCGGCGACGTAGTAGGCCGCGGTCGAGTAGACGCGGGTCGCACCCATGACGCCGATGTTCTCGGCGTACGTCGTGGTCGGCGAGCCGCCGAAGGCGCTGGCCAGCGCCGTGGCGAGACCGTCGGCCCCGATGGCGCGGCCCATGTACGGGTCCAGGTTCTCGCCGGTCATCTCGGCGACGGCCTTCACGTGACCGGTGTTCTCGGCGATGAGGGCGATGACGCCCGGCAGCACCAGCAGGATGAACGTGAGGGAGAAGCTCGGACCGTGCACCACGGAGACACCGTCGGCCAGCTTGCCGCTGGGGAAGCCGATCCAGTCGGCGGCCTTGACGCCGGCCCACGAGACGCGGTCGTGCGTGGTCACGTCGCCGGCGCCGGTCACCGCGGTGATCTGGCCGAAGACGGCGTCGGCGATCCAGGACAGCAGGTAGCCGAAGATCAGCGCGAGGAAGACGGCGATCCGCGACCAGAAGCCGGGGAACAGCACCGCCGCACAGACCATGAAGGCGGCGGTCAGCAGCGCGATCCACTGGTCCTGGGGCCAGTAGATGTTGGCGACCACGGGAGCCAGGTTGAAGCCGATCAGCATGACCACGGCACCGGTGACCGCGGGCGGCAGGATCTTGTGGATCAGCCCGGCGCCGGAGAAGTGGACGAGCACGCCGATCAGCAGCAGCACGACGCCGGCGACCATGATCGCGCCGGTGACGTCGGCCGAGTCGCCGCCCTGGGTGCGGATCGCGGCCACGGCGCCCACGAACGACGCGCTGGTGCCGAGGTAGCTCGGCACCTTGTTGTTGCAGACGACCAGGAACAGGATCGTGCAGATCCCGGAGAACATGATGGCCAGGTTGGGGTCGAGCCCCATGACCAGCGGGAAGACGAAGGTCGCGCCGAACATGGCGACGACGTGCTGGGCGCCGAGTCCGGCGGTCTTGCCCCAGGCGAGGCGTTGGTGCGGCGCGACGGCCTCACCGGGAGCCGGATCAACCAGGTCCCACTTGAACATCGACATGACGAGCCCCTTCTCTGTGCAGCGCGGCGGCCCCGAGGATCCACAAGGTAGTGACCTCCATGACACACCCACGACGGCGACACATGCCGAAGGAACGCCGGATCGGCTGGCACCTGTTGTGCGCGCGGCGGAGGGCCCGCGGTGCGAGGCAGGACCTGTCACCGCGCCGTCACGCGCCGGTGACCGGACGGTGATCAGCCGGTGATCTCGAGGACCCGGAGCGCCACCGCGACGTCGAGGCGCAGGTGCGGGTCGCTGCTGAGCGGACCGAGCAGCCGCTCGAGCTTGCTGACCCGGTAGCGCATCGTGTTGTAGTGGAAGAACTGCAGCCGCGCGGCCTCCGCGACGTTGAAGTTCGTGTCCAGCAGCACCTGCAGGGTCTCGCGCAGGTCGGCCGCCTCGGCCGTGGTCTCGGCGAGCGGGCCGAGCACGTCGCGGGTGAACGAGCGCAGCTCTCCCCCGTCGGGCACCAGCGCGATCAGCCGGTGCAGCCCGAGCTGGTCGAAGAACGTCGTCGAGCCGCCGCCGTGCACCCGGCGGCCGACCTCGACCGCGCGGCGGGCCTGCGCGTAGGCCTCGGGCAGGTCCTCGGTGGCGTGGGCCACCCGGCTGACACCCACCGAGAAGGGGCGGCGCCCGCCGCCCTTGTCGCCGGAGACCGCGGTGACGGCCCGTCGTACGGCGCCGTGGCCGGCCACCGGCTCGTCGTCGCCCTCGACGAGGGGCAGCAGCGTGACCACCTCGGAGGAGAAGTCGACGCTCGGGATGTCCTCGCCGAAGCTCCGGCTGACCTGGCGCCAGGCCGCGGAGAAGCGCTCCTGCCAGTGCCGGCGCTGGAGCCGGGTCGCCGGCTCCTCGTCGGGGCCCGGCGGGTCGATCTCGGCGGCCACCACGACGACGGGGCGGCGCAGGTCCCAGCCGAAGGTGTCGGCGTGCTCGGCGACGTAGTCGGGGTCGTTGGCCAGGCCGCCGGCCCGGCGCAGGAACAGGTCGCGCAGGAAGTCGCCCTGGTACTTGTTCTCGACGGCCGTGACGGCCTCCTCGCGGGTGATCAGCAGCGCCGCGACCGCGGCGGCCCGCTCGAGCGCGTGCACGTCGTCGGAGGAGATCGGCGAGGCGGGCCGCAGGCAGACCAGCCGGGCCAGGTCGACGCCGCCGGCCGCGACCCGCAGGCAGCGCACCTCGCCGGGGCCGATCGGGATCGCGTCCTGGCCGATCCGCTCGACGCGCAGCCGGCCCGTGGGGTCGACCAGGTCGGCGGTGCCGAGCAGCTCGCGCAGGTCGTCGGAAACGGCGGCGGCGCGCTGCCGGCCGTCGCTGGAGGTGAAGACCACGCCGACGTCGAGCACCCGGGCCACCTCGGCGGCGATCCCGTCGAGGTTGCCGCCCTCGAGCACGATCTGGGTGAGCCCGGTGTGCAGCGCGTCGACCCGGGCCAGCGCCGCGCTGGCGTCGTTCCCGCTTATCAACATGTGCGCTCCGTCCGCGTCATCGTTGGCACAACCTCACATCGGCACCGTAGTGCCCTCCCGCTAGCGTCGACCACATGCCTTCGCCGTCGGTCCTCGCCGTCAGCGCACCGGACCGGGTCCGTCGACGCCTCGCGGCCGCACCGGACGGTCCCCGGCGGGTGCTGCACCGGGGCCGGCACGCGGTGTACGTCGACCTCGACGGCCGCTGCGTCGGCCTGGTCGCGGCGAGCGCGACCCAGGTCCCCTGCGCGCTCCGGTCGAGCACTCCAGACCTCGTCGACGTCCCCGGCGGATCGGCGTACCTTCGAGGAGGGGTTCTCCACCTCGACGGGACGCCGCTGGTGGTGGGCCGGGTCCACGACGTGCGCGTCGCGCGACCCGACTCGGAGGGAGCCTTCCGCAACACGGCGGGCTCGGTCTTCCGTCAGGCCACCCCCCCGGCCCCGGTGGCCGAGCTCGTCGGTGGCGGGCCGGCCCTGCGCATCGACGCCGCGAGCGCGGCACGCCTGGTCGGCCTCGGCGGGGGCCTCACCCCGCTCGGGGACGACCTCCTCTGCGGCTGGCTCGCCCTGCACCGCGCCGCGGGCGTCGCCACGCCGGCCGTCGACGCCGCCGTCACCGCGGCCCTGCCGCGCACCACGCTGCTCTCCGCGACCCTGCTGGAGTGCGCCCTGCTCGGCGAGGCGCTGCCCGAGCTGTCGGCGTACGTCGTCGCACTGGGCACCCCGCGCGAGGCGGCGGCCGCGGCCGCCCTGCTCGCCGTCGGGCACACGTCCGGCGCCGGGCTGCTGCACGGCGCCCACCTCGCCCTGGCCGACCTCGCCCGCACCGACGCCGCCCACGTCCCCGCACCCTCCCCCGACCCGTCCGGAGCCGCCGCATGACCACTCCCCTCTCCCACGTCGAGCTGCGCCCGGGCGCCTACGCCGACTCGGTGACGCTGCTGCAGGTCAGCCGCGCCGTGCAGGGGCTCGACGGGGTGCTCGCCGCCCAGGTCGCGATGGCCACCGGCCTCAACGTCGAGGTGCTCACGGAGATGGGCTTCGAGGTGCCGGCGCACGCCACGACCAACGACCTGGTCGTCGCCCTCCGTCTCGCCGACGGCGACGCGCTCGAGGCCGCGCTGGCCGGCGTCGACCGGGCACTGGTCGACGCCAACCGGCGCACGACCGGCACCGGCGGGTCGGGCGAGCTGGCGCCGCCCCGCACCACAGCGACCGCCCTGCGCGGCGCGCCCGAGGGGCTGGTCCTGGTGTCGGTGCCCGGCGCCAGCGCGTTCGTCGAGGCCATGGACGCCCTCGACGCCGGCTGCGACGTGATGGTCTTCAGCGACAACGTCCCGCTCGAGCAGGAGCTGGTGCTCAAGCGCACCGCCGCCGAGCGCGGCCTGCTCGTGATGGGCCCGGACTGCGGCACCGCCGTGGTCGGCGGGCTCGGGCTGGGCTTCGCCAACACCGTCTCCCCCGGGCCGGTCGGCCTCGTCGCCGCCTCCGGCACCGGCGCCCAGCAGCTGCTGGCGCTCCTCGACCACGCGGGGGTCGGCGTCTCCTCCGCGCTCGGGGTGGGCGGTCGCGACCTGTCCGCCGAGGTGCGCGGGGCCTCGACCCGCGAGGCGCTGCGCCGCCTCGACGCCGATCCGGCCGTCGAGCTCGTCGTGGTCGTCTCGAAGCCGCCTGCGGACGACGTGGCCGACGAGCTGACGTCGTACGCCGCCACGCTGGGCACGCCGGTCGAGCTGGCGCTGCTCGGCGCGGGTCGCCCCGACCTGACCGCCGCCGCGGAGGCGGTGCTCGCCCGGCTCGGCCGCGAGGTCCCGACCTGGCCGGTGTGCGCCCCGTCGGAGGAGCGCACCGCGACGCCGGGCGGGGTCCTGCGCGGGCTGTTCGTCGGCGGCACCCTCGCCAGCGAGGCCGCGCTCCTCGCCCGGGAGGCGCTCGGCGAGGACGCCGGCCACACGTTCGTCGACTTCGGGGACGACGCCTACACCGCCGGTCGCGCCCACCCGATGATCGACCCCACCCTCCGCCTCGAGCACCTGACCCGGGCCGGGGCGGACCCCACGACCGGGGTCCTGCTGCTCGACGTGGTCCTCGGCCACGGCTCCGAGCCGGACCCGGCAGCGCTCCTGGCGCCCGCGATCGCGGCCGTGCCGCAGCCGGTCGTCGTGGCCGTCGTCGGCACCGACGCCGACCCGCAGGGCCTCGAGCGTCAGGTGCGCGCCCTCGTGGCCGCGGGCGCCGAGGTCCACCTGTCCAACGCGCACGCCACCCGGCGCGCGATCGAGCTCCTGGAGGCCGCGCGATGACGACCCCGACCCACGTGGTGTCCACCGGCGCCGACCTGTTCGCCGACGCCGTGGCCGCCCAGGCCGTCGACGTCACCCGCGTCGACTGGCGCCCCCCGATGGCCGGCACGGAGGCCGACCTCGCGACCGTGGCCGCCGACCCCCGTCGTCGCGACGCCAACGAGCGCGCCCTGGCCGCGATGCTCGGCGTGACCGCGACCCTCGTGGACGTGGCCCCTGCGAGCGAGGTGCTGGGCCTCGGGCGCGGCGAGTTCCTGCACGCCGGCCCGCCGATCGACTGGGCCCGCACGTCCGGCCCGCTCCGCGGCGCGCTGATGGCGGGCGCGGCGCTGGAGGGGCTGGTCGAGGACCCCGAGGACGCCGTCGCGCTGTTCGAGTCCGGCTCGTCGGTCTCCCTCGAGCCGTGCCACGGGCGCCGTACGGTCGGGCCGATGGCCGGCGTCGTCACCCCGAGCATGTGGATGTTCGTGCTGGAGGACCCGGCCACCGGCGCCCGCACCCACTGCTCGCTCAACGAGGGGCTCGGCAAGGTGCTGCGGTACGGCGCCTACTCCCCCGAGGTGCTCACCCGGCTCGGCTGGATGCGCGACGTGCTGGGCCCGCTGCTGCAGCGCGCCGTCCGCACGGTGCGCGACAGCACCGGACCGGTCGACGTGACCGGGATCCTCACGCAGATGCTGCAGATGGGCGACGAGGCCCACAACCGCAACCGCGCCGGCACCCTGATGCTGCTCCGCGACCTCGCGCCGGCCCTGGTCACCTCGGGCGGGGACGCGACCGACGTCGCGGAGGTGCTGCGCTTCGTCGGCGGCAACGACCACTTCTTCCTCAACCTCGCCATGCCGGCCTGCAAGCTCGCGCTCGACGCCGCGCGCGGGACTCCTGGCTCGACGATGGTCGTCGCGATGGCCCGCAACGGCACCGACTTCGGCATCCAGGTCGCCGGGACCGGCGACGAGTGGTTCACCGGGCCGGCCCAGGTCGCCGACGGGCTGTACCTCGGCTCCTACGGCCCCGACGACGCCAACCCCGACATCGGCGACTCGGCGATCACCGAGACCGCCGGCATCGGCGGCTTCGCGATGGCGACCGCCCCCGCGATCGTCCGCCTGGTCGGCGGCTCCGTCCCGGACGCGCTCGCCACCACCCGGCGGATGCACGAGATCACCCTCGGCGAGAACCCCCGCTGGACGGTGCCGGTGCTGGAGTTCCAGGGCGTCCCGTCGGGCATCGACGTGACCCGGGTCTGCCGGACCGGCATCCTGCCCCAGATCAACACCGGCATGGCCGGCCGCGTCGCCGGCACCGGCCAGGTCGGCGCCGGCCTGGTCACCCCGCCCGCCGAGATCTTCCCGAAGGCGCTGGCGCGGTTGGCCGAGCTCGCGCGCAGCTGAGCGACCGCCGGGACGTCACGGCCGCCAGAGGGCTCGCTTGATGTCGACGCTGCCGGACGGCCGCAGCGGCGTGCCCTCCTCGAGGTAGGCCTGGCGTGCCTCGTCGCTGTGGCTCGGCGGCAGCGACCCGTCGGCGCGGACGACGCGCCACCAGGGCACCGGGCCGCCGTACGACGCCATCACCGAGCCCACCTGCCGCGGGCCGCCCCCACCGAGGACGGCCCCGACCGCCTCCGCGATCGCGCCGTACGTCGTGACCCTTCCGCGGGGCACCCGCTCGACGCAGGACAGCACGTGCTCGGCGTACTCCTCGGGGTCGATCCGGGCCATCAGTCGTCCGCCCCGGCCGCGCGGGCGGCACTCGCCGCGACGGCCGCGCCGAGCGCACCCACGAGGCCGGCCACCCAGATCCCGGGCGGCTCCGGCTGGTCGCGCACCAGTGCGGCGAGCGCCCAGACCAGCGGCGCGACCAGCGCCACCAGGCAGCCGCGCCGCACCCAGAGCAGCACGGTGGGGCGGTCGGGCTGCAGCAGCGCCGGGCCGTACGACGCCAGCACGGCCGCCACGTGCGCGGCGACGAGCGCGCAGGCGGCCGCGATGGCCTGCGGGTGCAGCCCGTCGCGCAGCGAGACCCCCCACCAGGCGATGACGACCACGAAGGCCACCGTGCCGACCGGCCCCTCGGGGACGGCCGCGAAGACGAGGGACAGGGCGACGACGAGGATCACCAGCCACCAGGCCGGGACCGCCCCGACGAAGGACGTGCAGAGCAGCGCGGCGGGCGGGCCGAGCGCGATCACGGCCCGCAGCCACCACTGGCCGGGCGCCATCGGCCTCACCGGACCCGCACCCGGGGCAGCTGGGCGCGACGGGCCAGGCGCCGCAGCACGTCGTCGAGCGTGCCCGGGCCGCGCCAGGGCACCACCGGGCAGCCGAGCGCCGCCAGGCGGGCGAGCACCTGCTCGCGCTCCAGGCGCCGCATCCGCCAGGCCAGCTGCACGAGCCGCGGGTCGGTGCCGGCGGCGACGACGGGAGTGGCCTCGGCGGGCAGGGTGTCGATGACGAGGACGGGCAGGCCGCGCTGGACGAGCGCGGCGGTCGCGGTCCCGATCGTGCGCGCGAGCATCGGCGACAGCACGATGACGACGGTCCCGCCCGTGACCCCGAGCTGGAGCGCCTCGTCGTCCTCGTGCGGCTCGCCGACCCGCAGTCCGCCGAGGGTCCCGAGCAGCCGGCGCAGGTGCCGGCGCCCGGCGCCGTACCCCACCTGCTCGTGCCCGCGGCCGACCACCCGCAGCGCCACCCGGTCCCCGTGGCGGACGTGGTGCTCCGCGATCGCCGCGGCCGCGCGCAGGGTCAGGTCGAGGCTGCTGGCCGCGCCGTCGACGCCGCCCGACGCCCCGTGGTCACCACCGGCGTCGACGACGAGCAGCACGCCGCTGTCCTCCTCGGCCCGGGCGGTCTGCACGTGCAGGGAGTCCGTGCGCAGCGAGACGCGCCAGTTGATCCGGCGCAGCCGGTCGCCGGCCATGAAGGGCCGGATCCCGGCGAACTCCGTGCCGCCGCCGATCCGGGAGGACCGGTTCGCGCCCACCAGGCCGAGCGGCTGCGGCGCCTCGGCGCGCGAGTCGAAGGGTGACGACTGCGGCAGCACCCGCATCTCGAGCCCGCCCAGCTGGACCGGCCCCCAGCGGTAGCCCGCCCAGGCCGTGTGCGCGCCGACCTTCTGGGCACCGAGCATCCGGCGCCCCCAGCGCCGCGGGCTGATCTCGAGGTCCGGCACCCCGTGGGCGAGCAGACCGGCCACGTTGCCGTCGGACGGGTGGACGGCGACGTACGCCGCGTGGGCGGCCACCCGGGTCACCTGCTCGACGTCGTCGGCGTCCTCGAGGACGAGCCGGGACACCGTGCCCTGTCCCTCGTGCAGCGAGGTGTGGTCGAGGCGGACGCTCGCCACCGGCTCGACCCGGGGCCGGTGCAGCAGGCCCAGCGTGCCGAGCAGCACGAACGGTCCGGCGAGCACCATCAGCACCGGGTCGCCGCCGAGCACGGCGAAGGCCACCCCCACCGCGCCGACGACCAGCGCCCGGGAGTGCGACGCCGTCGCCCGCCAGCCCGTCGCCCTCACCGCGTCCGCCCGTCCCGCGAGCCCCGCCCGTCCTGCACGGTCAGCGCCGACCGGGCTCGACGGTCGCCGGCGTCGCCACCTGCGCGAGCACGGCGTCGACCACGCGGGTGCCGCTGACCTGGGTCATCCAGAGCTCCGGCTTCACGGTGATCCGGTGGGCGAGGACGGAGCGGGCGACCGCCTTCACGTCCTCGGGGATCACGTAGTCGCGGCCCCGCAGCAGGGCGAAGGCCCGCGCGGCCAGCACCAGCCCGAGCGACCCGCGCGGCGAGGCGCCGGTCAGCACGTCCTGGTGGGTCCGGGTCGCGGTGACCAGGTCCACGGCGTACCTCCCGACGCTCTCGTCCACCCGCACGTCCTCGACCGCGTCCTGGATCGCGAGCAGCCCGGCACCGTCGGTGACCGCGTCGAGCGTGACCTCCTCGCGGCGGCGCTCCATCCGGCGGGTGAGCACGGTGTACTCCTCGTCGCGCGAGGGGTAGCCGAAGCTGACCCGGAGCAGGAAGCGGTCGAGCTGCGCCTCGGGCAGGGGGTAGGTGCCTTCGTACTCGATCGGGTTCGCGGTCGCGAGCACGTGGAAGGGGCGCGGCAGCGCGAAGGTCTCGCCCTCGACCGTCACCTGCCCCTCCTGCATCGCCTCGAGCAGCGCCGACTGGGTCTTGGGGGGCGTCCGGTTGATCTCGTCGGCGAGCAGCAGCCCGGCGAAGAGCGGGCCGCGGCGGAACTCGAACTCGCCGCGCCGCTGGTCGTAGAGGAAGGACCCGGTGAGGTCGGCCGGGAGCAGGTCGGGGGTGAACTGGGCCCGCGCGAAGTCCAGGCCCAGCGCCTGGGCGAACGAGCGGGCGGCCAGCGTCTTGCCCAGGCCCGGGAAGTCCTCGAGGAGCACGTGCCCCTTGGCCAGCAGGGCGGCGAGCACCAGCATCAGCGCCTCGCGCTTGCCGACCACGGCGCGCTCCACCTCGTCCAGCACCCGCGCGGCCAGCGCGGACGCCTCCGCCGTCGACAGCCGGACAGTCGTCTCGTCGCTCACAGTCCCTCGATCCTGGTCATGCATCGGTCGATCTCGTCGCGGCTGAGCCGCCGGGGTGGTTCGTCGAGGACCCGGCCCAGCTCGGGGCCGAGGAGGTCCCGGGCGGCGGGGTCGGCGACGCCGAGGCCGTGGCGCTGCCGCAGCACGGTGTCGGCGAGCGTGCGCAGCCGGTCCGCGAGGACGCCGTCCGGCGTCCGTGAGGTCAGGTGGCTCTCGAGCAGCCCGACGTAGCGGGCGGTCGGCCGGTCGAGCCCCTCGGCGAGGGGGGTGCTGACGCGCTCGACGTCCCAGCCGGGGCCGGAGTCGCCGAGCGCGTCCTGCACGACGCCGAACAGCGCGATGCCGACCGCCACGACGAGGGCCAGGCGCAGCGCGTCGGGGTCGAAGTCGACCTTCGTGAAGACGACCTCGAGCACGGCGTACAGCGCGACGGCCACGACGATGCGGACCCGCCAGCGTGCCGGCACCCGCCCGATCACCGCGTGCCACCCCGGGCGAGGGACCGCAGGCCGCGGTGGATGGTGTCCAGGGCGGCGAGCGCCTCGGCCCGGTCGTCCTCGCCCATCAGGTGGCCGGAGAAGCGGGCCTCGCGGTAGAGGCCGGCCAGCCGGGTCACGGCGCGGTCGTCCGCCGAGACCAGCTCGAGGATGCGGAGCGTGAACTCCGAGGACGTCTCCCACGTACGCCGGGAGGTGCCGGCCGCGGCGGCCTGGACCTCGAAGCGGTGCCAGCACTCGATGATGGCGTCGTCGGCCGGACCGCCCTCGAGCAGCGCCCGCTGGTCGTCGGCGTCCCGCAGGATCTCCTCGGTGATCACCCCGGGCGCCTCGAGCACGTCGAAGTCGACCTCGTCCGGGCGCGGGTCCCGGCGCCGCCGGGCGTCGAACGTCTCGCGGGCCCAGCGCTGAAGGCGCCAGAGCAGCACGAGGCCGATCAGCGCGACGACGACCTCGAGCGCGTAGGCGAGCACCGTCAGGACCGGGTCGTGCCGGGGCTGGGCCGTGGCGCGGATCCGGTCGATGTCGCTGGTCGGCGACCCCACCAGCGTGGGCGGGGTGGTCGTCGGCATCGCGACCCGGTTCGTCGCCGGGCCGTCGCCGGTGAGCACCGCGTCGGGACCGATCGAGGCCGCCCAGGTGACCAGCAAGATGACCACCAGCGCCGCGCCGACCACGGCGACGACCGCCGTGATCGAGGTTCGCGCGGCGGCTGTCACAGCGAGGAACCTACCCCCGCCGGGCGGCCCGGTGGATCACGCTGCGGTCACAGATCCCGCCACGGATCCCGTCACCGATCCCGCCACCGGTCACTGTCACGGGACCGGTGAGAACGCCTCCGTGCCGGGCACCAGGCGCAGCCCGTCGAGGCCCGACCGGTCCCGGGCGAAGGCGAGCTCGCGGGCCAGGTCGCCGACGCCGTTCGCGCCCGCCACCGGGGCGATCGCGATCGTCGAGAGCGTGCCGAGCGCCCGGCCGTCGGCGTCGAGGAAGCCGCTGCCGGAGTCCCCGGGGATGCCTGGCGTCGCGGTGTAGACCTCGTGGCTCCAGCCGCCGCCCCCGCGGGCCAGGACGACACCGGTGCGCGGGGAGAGGACCGTGGTGGGACGCAGGCTCGACTGGCCCCAGGAGAAGACCTGGGCGCCGGCCTCGGGGTCGCTCTTCGCGAGCGCGACCGGCCCGCCCCAGAAGGGCACCGACGGGTTGACCTTCGCGACGTCGTCGGCGTCCACGCGGACCAGGGCCAGGTCGTTGAAGTCGCAGGCGTTCGCGTTGGTCGTGCCGGCCCGGCGCATCGCGGTCCAGGAGCTGTAGACCAGGGTGCCGCGGCCGACCGTCGTCCCGCCGCCGGCGGCCGTGGCCCCGGTGGCGAAGCGGACCGGCGTGCCGAGCGGGCGCGAGCCGGTGCGGCAGCCGTTGGTGTCGCTCTGGGTGCCCGTGCCGGCGCAGTGGGCGGCGTACCCGACGTAGACCCGCGACGCCGCGTCGGTGAAGACGAAGTTGGCGGTGCACTGGGCGCCCTTGGTGAACATCTGCACGCCGGGGTGGATCGTCGCGGAGTCCGCGGGCGCCCAGCGGACGTCGCGGTGCGCGACCGGCGCGGCGGGCGCCGAGGCCGCGGCCGCCGTGGCGGGGGCGGCCGACGCGGCGACGGGAACGGCCAGGACGAGGGCGGCGAGGAGCGCCGCCGGGGTGGAGGGTCGCATGTCCCTCCAACGAGCGACGACCCCGTCCGGCTACGCGGACGGGGTCGTCGGGTGGTGCGGTCCGGTCAGCCGGACCTGGTGCTCCCCAGACGGTGGGACGAGGTCAGAGGATCGGGGCGAACGGCTCGGTGCCGTTGACCAGCGTGAGGCCGGAGATGCCCGAGTGCTGCTGGGCGAAGGCCAGCTCCTTGGCCAGGTCGCCGATGTTGTTCGACGCGGGCAGCGGGGCCAGGCCGATGGTCGACAGGGTGCCGACCGCCTTGCCGCCCTCGCTCAGGAAGCCCGAGCCCGAGTCGCCGGGGATGCCCGGGGTGACGGTGTAGAGCGGGTGCGTCCAGCCGCCGTCGGCCGGGTCGTCGCCGAGGCTCACGCCGCGGTGCGGGGAGAGCGGCGAGAGGCCGGCGCGCAGGCTGGAGTTGCCGTAGGTCCACAGGTCGTCGCCGGCGGCGGTGCCGTCGGTGTCGATCCCGGTCGGGCCGCCCCAGAAGGGCACCGACGGGTTGACCTTGGAGACGTCGGCGGCGTCGACCTTGACCAGCGCGAAGTCGTTGTAGGCGCAGGTGTTCGGGTCCGTGGTGCCGATCTGGTGCTCGGTGATCCACGAGGAGTAGACGAGCGTGCCGTGGCCCACGATGGTGCCCTCGTCGACGAGGCTGCCGTCGTTGCTGAAGTCGACCTTGGTGCCCAGCGGGACCGAGTCGTTGAGGCAGCCGTTGGTGTCGGTCGCCTCGCCGAGGCCGGCGCAGTGCGCGGCGTACCCGACGTAGGTGTTCGCCGAGGCGTCGGTGAAGACGAAGTTCGCGGTGCACTGGGCGCCGTTGGTGTACATCATCGTGCCGGGGTGGATCAGCGCGGTCGCGGCGGGCGCGTAGCCGGCGGCGTTGAGGCCGACCTTGGCCTCGGCGGGGCCGGCGGTGGCCATCGCGGTGGCGAGGGCGGCGCTGCTGAGCACGGCGAGTGCGCCGGTGGCGCGACGGGCCTTCGTGGACCAGTTCGTCATGGGTGTTCCTCCCGATCGAGCGGTCGCCGCCGGCAGCGACGACCTGTCATGTCGGGTGTTGAACGACACATGGCCCGTCCGGGTTACGCCCTCCTAGTCATTTCGGGCCATGCGAACTACGTCGGGTCCGGGCCACTCCCGGTCCCGGCTGGGGTGGACCGGGAGTGGCCGGACGCTGGGGGCCGCGCGTCAGTACGACGGCTGGCTGGGGTCGATCTGGTTGACCCAGGCGACCACGCCGCCACCGACGTGCACGGCGTCGGCGTAGCCAGCGCCCTTGAGGACCGCGAGGGCCTCGGCGGAGCGCACGCCGCTCTTGCAGTGCAGCACGATCTGCTTGTCGCTGGGCAGCTCCCCGAGCGCGTTGCCGTTGAGGAACTCGCCCTTGGGGATCAGCACCGAGCCCGGGATCCTGTTGATCTCGTACTCGTTCGGCTCGCGCACGTCGACGAGGACGAAGTCGCGGGTGCCCTCCTCGCGCTCCTTGAGCAGGTGCTCGAGCTGGGTGACCGAGATCGTCGAGCCGGCCGCGGCGTCGGCGGCGTCCTCGGAGATCGCACCGCAGAAGGTGTCGTAGTCGATCAGCCCGGTGACGGTCGGGTTCTCGCCGCACAGCGCGCAGTTCGGGTCCTTGCGGACCTTGAGCTTGCGCCACTCGAGCTCGAGGGCGTCGTAGATCACGAGCTTGCCGACGGCGGGGTCGCCGATGCCGGTCAGCACCTTGATGGCCTCGTTGACCTGGATCGAGCCGATGCTCGCGCACAGCACGCCCAGCACGCCGCCCTCGGCGCAGCTCGGGACCATGCCCGGCGGCGGGGGCTCGGGGTAGAGGCAGCGGTAGCAGGGCGCCTCGACGCTCTGGCCGTCCGTGTCCTCGGCGTGCGGCCAGAAGACCGACGCCTGGCCGTCGAAGCGGTAGATCGAGCCCCAGACGTAGGGGATCTTCAGGAAGTACGCCGCGTCGTTGACCATGTAGCGGGTGGCGAAGTTGTCGGTGCCGTCGACGATCAGGTCGTAGCCCTCGAAGACCTGCATCACGTTGTCGTTGTCGAGGCGCTCGGGGTGCAGCACGACCTCGACGTACGGGTTGGCCTCGTGGATGGCGTCGCGCGCGGACTCGGCCTTGGGCCGGCCGATGTCGGACTGCCGGTGGATGATCTGGCGCTGGAGGTTCGACTCGTCGACCTCGTCGAACTCCGCGATGCCGAGCGTGCCGACGCCGGCCGCGGCCAGGTAGAGCAGGGCGGGGCTGCCGAGGCCGCCGGCGCCGATGACCAGCACTTTGGCGTTCTTCAGGCGCTTCTGCCCGGTCATGCCCACGTCGGGGATGATCAGGTGGCGGCTGTAGCGGCGTACCTCGTCGATGGTCAGCTCGGTGGCCGGCTCCACCAGGGCGGGAAAGGTCACGGGTGCTCCTCACAGCAGTTCGTCGGTCGTCGACGGGACAACGTCGCCGACCCCGGCCATGTTCCCCGCGCCCGACGGCGGCGGCCCGCGCGTCCCGTCATCCGGACCGGGGCTACGGACGGGTAGGCTCGCCGCTGCGGGTCCGACCCGCAGGAGTGACGCGTCCGGAGTCGAGGAGCCTGAGTTGAGCGCTGGCCAGCACGATGCCCTCGGGGCCACCGGTGCCTCCACCGCGGGCGGGAACCGCCCCCGCGGAGCGCGGATGCCGCGTCGCGAGCGACGCGCCCAGCTCCTCGAGTCCGCCCTCGAGGTCTTCGTGGCCCAGGGCTTCCACGCCGCCGCGATGGACGACATCGCCGAGCGCGCGGGCGTCTCGAAGCCGGTGCTCTACCAGCACTTCCCCGGCAAGCTCGACCTCTACCTCGCGCTGCTCGACGCGTCGTGCGACCAGATCATCGACAACTGCCGGGTCGCCCTGGCCTCGACCGCCGACAACAAGATGCGCGTCGCCGCGACCATGGACGCCTTCTTCGAGTACGTCGCCGGCGACACCGGCGCCTTCCGCCTGGTCTTCGAGTCCGACCTCACCAACGAGCCCGCCGTGCGCGAGCAGGTCGAGCGGGTCACCAGCGAGTGCGCCGACATGATCGCCCACGTCATCCACGACGACACCGGCCTGCCCGACGAGGCGTCGCGCCTGCTCGCCGTCTCGCTCGTGGGAATGGCCCAGGTCAGCGCGCGGTTCTGGCTGACGGACGCGGGCGGCATCCGCAAGTCCGACGCCGCCGCCCTGGTGGCCGGGCTCGCGTGGCGCGGCATCCGGGGCTACCCGCTCGACCACTGAACGTCCCTGCACCACCCCCCCTGACTGAAGGAGGACCTCATGGAGGTCAAGATCGGCGTCCAGTACGCCCAGCGTGAGCTCGTCGTCGAGACGGACGAGACCCCCGAGAACGTCGAGAAGCTCGTCAGCGAGGCGGTCGGCTCCGAGACCGGCGTGCTCACGCTCACCGACAGCAAGAACCGCAAGGTCATCGTCCCCGCGGCGAAGATCGCCTACGTCGAGATCGGCGGCGGCGTCGCCGGCCAGGTCGGCTTCCGCAGCTAGGCGTTCGCTAGGAGGCCAGCCCGAGCTCGGCCATCCGCTCGGCGTGCCGCTCGGTGATCCGGGTGAACATCCGCCCGATCGCGGCCAGGTCGAGCCCGGGCCGGTCCACGCCCCCGGCCAGCAGCGCCGAGAGCGCGTCGCGCTCGGCGGCCACCCGCTGCGCCTGGGTCAGCGCCTCCCCCATCAGCCGGCGACCCCACAGGGCCAGGCGTCCGCCGAGCCGGTGGTCGGCGTCGATGGCGGCGCGCACCCGGTCGACGACGAAGCGGGAGTGCCCGCCGTCCTCGAGGGCGTCGATGATCAGGTCCCGGGTCTCGACGTCGAGGTAGGCCGCGATCTCGCGGTAGAAGTCGTTGGCCATGCCGTCGCCGACGTAGGCCTTGATCAGGCCCTCGAACCAGTCGGCCGGCGCGGTGTGCTGGTGGAACAGGTCGATCGCGGCGCGGAACGGCGCCATCGCCGCGAACGGGTCGGCGCCGATCGCGGTGAGCCGCTCCAGGATCCGGCCGACGTGGCCGAACTCGGCCGTCGCCATCGTCGCGATCGCGACCTTGTCCTCCAGGGTCGGCGCCAGTTTGGCGTCCTCGGCCAGCCGCTCGAAGGCCGAGATCTCGCCGTACGCGATCGCGCCGAGCAGGTCGACCACCGCCTCGTGGTACTGCGGGTCCTGGAAGGCGACCGGGATGTCGGCCGCCGCCTCGCCGGTCGATTCAGTCATGCGCGCACCCTACCGATAGACTCGACGTGATCGATGTCGCTACCGCACTCCCTCACCGGAGCCGCGCAGCGCCCGATGTACGCCGCATGTGCGCGGCAGGCCCGCTGTCTTTGAACTGCCGTCGAGTCCGCCGCAACCGAACACTTCCTTCGGCCAGGCTCTGTCGAATTGCCGGCTGACTCACGAAAGCGACCAAGACACTGACCACGTTCCGCGAGCTCGGGGTCCTCCCCGGCATCTGCGACGCGCTCGAGCGCGCCGGCATCACCACTCCCTTCGCCATCCAGGAGATGACCCTCTCTGTCGCCCTGATGGGCACCGACCTCATCGGTCAGGCCCGCACCGGCACCGGCAAGACCCTCGCCTTCGGCATCCCGGTGCTGCAGCGCAGCGTCCCGATGACCGACCCGGCGTACGCCGACCTGCCGCAGGGCAAGCCGCAGGCGCTCATCGTCGCCCCGACCCGCGAGCTCGCGCTCCAGGTCTCCAACGACCTCCACCTCGCCAGCGCCGACCTCGGCCTGCGCGTGCTGACGGTGTACGGCGGGGTCGGCTACGACACCCAGCTCGACACCCTGGCCTCCGGCGTCGACATCGTCGTCGGCACCCCGGGCCGCCTCATCGACCTGGCCAACCGCCGCGCGCTGGACCTGTCCCACGTGCACGCGCTGGTCCTCGACGAGGCCGACGAGATGCTCGACCTCGGCTTCCTGCCCGACGTCCAGAAGCTGCTCTCGATGACGCCCGAGACCCGCCAGACGATGCTGTTCTCCGCGACGATGCCGTCCGCGATCGTCTCGCTGGCCCGCACCCACATGCGCCACCCGATGAACATCCGCGCGGAGTCGTCGTACGACACCACGATGGTGCCGGCGACCGCGCAGTTCATCTACCTGGCCCACGACCTCGACAAGCCCGAGATCATCGGCCGGGTCCTGCAGGCCGAGGACGCCGGCAAGATCATCGTCTTCACGCGCACCAAGCGGCAGTCGCAGCGCGTGGCCGACGACCTGTCCGAGCGCGGCTTCTCCGCCAGCCCCCTGCACGGGGACATGGCGCAGGTGGCCCGCGAGAAGGCGCTCGCGAAGTTCCGCGAGGACAAGATCCGGGTCCTGGTCGCCACCGACGTCGCCGCCCGCGGCATCGACGTCGCCGGCGTCTCGCACGTCATCAACTACACGTGCCCCGAGGACGACAAGACCTACGTGCACCGGATCGGCCGCACCGGTCGCGCCGGCGCGACCGGCACCGCGATCACCTTCGTGGACTGGGCGGACCTGCACCGCTGGAAGATGATCAACAAGACGCTGGACCTGCCGTTCGACGAGCCGCAGGAGACCTACTCCACGTCCGAGCACCTGTACCACGACCAGGGCATCGCCCCCGGCACCAAGGGCCGCATCGTCGACGCCGCCCCCGTGGAGCGCAAGCCCCGCGAGGACCGTGGCGGTGACCGCGGGGAACGCGGCGGCCGGGGTGGTGACCGCTCCGGCGGTGGCGACCGTCCGGCCCGCAGCCGCAACAACCGCAACCGGACCCGCTCGCGCAGCGGCGAGCCGGTGGCCGAGGGCGGCTCCACCGCCGCTCCCGCCGCCGTCACGTCCGCCGGCCCCGCCGAGGGCGCGAGCACCGGCTCCGACGCCGGCACCGAGGGTGCGCCGCGCGCCCGTCGCCGTCGTCGCCGCTCCGGCGGCTCAGGCGCCGGCGACTCGGCCGGGGCACCCGCCCAGGCCTGATCGACCGCACCCGCATCGCACAGCACAGCACCCCGTCCGAGCTCCTCGGGCGGGGTGTTCTGCTGCCGGGTCAGGCGGTGACGACGACCGTGGTGCCGAGCGGGGCGAACTTCCACAGCGCGATGGCGTCCGGGCGCTCCTGGCGGATGCAGCCGTGGGACTGCGGGGTGCCGAGCTGGGCGACGGTCTGCACCAGGTGGCCGTCGTCGATCGGGATGTCGTGGAAGCCGATCGCGGCGCTGTCGCCCTGCGTGAAGCGGACGAAGTACTTCATCGTGCCGGAGTCGTCGATGCCGTAGGCCTGCTCGGAGCGGGAGTACACCTCGAAGGTGCCGGGGTCGAGGTTGTCGTAGACGCTGCCCGAGACGAGGTAGGTCCGCGCGACCCGGTGGCCGCCCGTGACCAGCCAGACGCGCTGGCGGCTCTGGCTGAAGACCACGCGCTTGCCGGTGCCGGAGTGCGCCGGGAGCGAGACGTCGCGCGCCGGCGAGACCCGCGACTCGGCGGCGTCGGCACTGCCGGTGCCGGACACGGGGGCCGGGGCCTGCTGCTGCGCCGGGGCCCGGCTGCCCGTCGGGCTCCGGTCGTACGCCGCGGTGGTGGCGACCGCCGGCTGTCCGGCCGTCGGCAGCAGGCCGGTGCCGCCGAGCACGGCGACCGCGGTGACGACCACCGCACCTGCCAGCGCGGCGATCCGGCCGTACCGGGGACGCACCTGCTGCTGGCGGTGTCGGCTCACGAGATCAGCTCCCGGCCTTCTTCGCGGTCTTCGCGGCCTTCTTCGCCGGGGCCTTCTTCGCGGTGGCCTTGGCGGTTGGCTTGCGCTTGGCCTTCGGGCGCTGCGAGCGGGTGACCAGGTTCGCGGCCACCTCGCGGTAGGCCAGCGCGCCCTTGTTCGACCGGGCGGCCGTGGCGAGGATCGAGCGACCGGCGGCCGGGGCCTCGGCGAACTTGATGGTCTTCGGGATCGGGGGCTCGACGACCTCGAGGTCGTAGGTCTCCGAGATCGTCTCGAGCACCGTGCGCGCGTGGTTGGTGCGGCCGTCGTACAACGTCGGCAGGACGCCCCAGACCTCGAGCTTGCGGTTGGTGAACCGGCGGACGTCGTGGACGGTGTCGAGGAGCTGGCCGACCCCGCGGTGCGAGAGCGTCTCGCACTGCAGCGGGATCAGCACGCCGTCGGCCGCGGTGAGCGCGGCGACCGTCAGCACACCGAGCGAGGGCGGGCAGTCGAGCAGCACCCAGTCGTAGCCCTCGTCGCCGAGGTCCTCGGCGAGGCTCTCGATCGCGGACTTGATGACGTGCTCGCGACCGGTGCGGGTGAGCAGGTCGGCCTCGGCGCGCGCCAGCTCGATCGTGGCGGGCAGCAGGTCGACACCGTCGTCGGTCTCGATGACGGCCTCGAGCGGGTCCAGGCCCTTGGTCAGGACGTGGTGGACGCTCAGCTCGAGGTCCTCGGGGTCGATGCCGAGGGAGAAGGTCAGGCAGGCCTGCGGGTCGAGGTCGACGAGCAGGACCTTGTGGCCGAGCTCCGCCAGCGCCGCCCCGAGGGAGGCCACCGTCGTGGTCTTGGCGACGCCGCCCTTCTGGTTGGCGATCGCGAGTGTCGTGGTCATCGTCGGGGTCCCTGGCGAGGCGTGAGCGCAGCGAGCGGCTCGTTGGGGTGGCTCATTGGTCCATATCATGCCGGACCGGGTTGCCCAGATCGCGGCGACACCTGTTTGCTGACCAGCATGTCTGAAAACGCGTCACCTGCCCGCACCTCCCCCGGCACCGCCCTGGTCACCGGCCCGACCGCCGGCATCGGCCACTCCTTCGCCGTCCAGCTGGCCCAGCGGGGCCACGACCTCGTGCTCGTCGCTCGCGACCGGACCCGGCTCGAGGAGGTCGCGGCCGAGCTGCGCACGGCGTACGGCGTGGACGTCGAGGTGCTGCCGGCCGACCTCGTCGACCGTGCCTCGCTCGCGACGGTGGAGGCGCGCGTCGCCGACCGCGAGCGGCCGATCGAGCTGCTCGTCAACAACGCCGGCTTCGGGATGAAGGAGCGCTTCCTCGCCAACCCGGTCGACGCCGAGAACGCGATGCTCGACGTGCTGGTCACCTCGGTGCTGCGCCTGAGCCACGCCGCCCTCGGCGCCATGACCGAGCGCGGCCACGGCGGCGTCATCAACGTCTCCAGCGTCGCGGCGTTCCTGCCGCGCGGGACCTACGCCGCCGCGAAGGCGTGGGTGAACAGCTTCAGCGAGTGGGCCGCCAACGAGTACCGCCCCCAGGGCGTCACCGTGATGGCGCTGTGCCCGGGCTTCACCCGCACCGAGTTCCACCAGCGGATGGACGTCAGCCAGGACTCCTCCCCCGGCTTCCTGTGGCTGGACGCCGACGAGCTCGTCGCCACCGCGCTGCGCGACTACGACAGGGGCGCAGCGATCTCGATCCCGAGCGCCCGCTACAAGGCGATCACGACCGTCGCCCGGGTGGTCCCCAACCGCGTCCTGCAGCGGCTGCAGACCCTGGGCCGCAAGTGACCGCCCGCGCCCGCCTCGCCGCGGTCGCCGGCACCGCCCTCGTCCTGGCCGCCCCGCTCCTCGTGACCTCGCTCGGCGCCGCCGACGCCGCGCCGATCCCGCAGGACCCCGGCGCGAGCAACGTCGACCCGTCCCTGGGCCACGCCCGGGCGGCCCGGCCGATCCCCGGGGCGCATTTCGCGCCGCGGCACCCGCACATGGCGGCCAACGGGCGCAGCAACATCCACGACGACGCCTACCAGTCCGACGCCGGTCCCACGAGAGGTCCGCTCGGCCGCTCCCCCGAGGTCGTCTCGACGCTGTTCAGCCAGGAGTGCGCCTCGGTGACCTTCGACCGCCGCGGGCGCCTCCTCACCGTCTGCGTCGGCGCCGCCAACGTCACGCTGCGGCTGCTCGACCCCGACACGCTCGACGTGCTGGCCGAGCACGCACTGCCCCCGCGCCAGCCGTCGTCCTCGCCGTTCACGAACTTCGGCGGCGGCGGCTACTTCTACCTCGGCGACCGCGACCGCGTCGTCGTCCCGACCTCGAACGGCACGATCGACGTGATCGCCGAGACCGGCACCGCCGACGCACCGGCGCTCACCCTGAAGCGGCAGTACGACGTCTCCGAGCAGGTCGGCAGCTCGATCATCCTGTCCGCGCTGCCCGACTGGAGCGGCCGGATCTGGTTCGTCACCAAGGCCGGCGTGGTCGGCACGGTCGAACCGCGGTCCGGGAAGGTCCACGCCCGCGACCTCGGCGAGGGCATCGGCAACTCGATCGCGGTGGACGAGACCGACGGGGTCTTCGTCGTCACGAACAAGGCGCTCTACCGCTTCCAGGGCGTGCGCCACGGCAGGCCCGGCATCTCCTGGCGCAAGAAGTACGACGGCGGCGACCGGCAGAAGCCCGGCCAGAGCCAGCTCGGCTCGGGCACCACGCCGACCGTCGTACGCCGGGGCGGGCACCACTACGTCGCCATCACCGACAACGCCGACCCGCGCATGCACGTGCTCGTCTACCGCGCCGACCGCAGCGGGCCGGGACGCCGGCCGATCTGCAAGCAGGCCGTCTTCCCGAAGAACCGCGGCGCCACCGACAACTCGCTGATCGCCTTCAAGGGCGCCATCGTCGTGGAGAACAACTACGGCTACACCGGCCCCGAGCAGAACCCGCCGTCCGGCGACCCGGGCCGCAACACGCCCACCACGGTGCCGGGCGTGACCCGGGTCCAGGTCGACTACGCCCACGGCGGCTGCCACGTCGCGTGGGCCAACAAGAGGATCCGGGTGCCCTCCAGCGTCAGCAAGGGCTCGACCCGCACCGGCCTGGTCTACGTCTACGACCACCCGGCGGCCGACGAGGTCCGCTACACCTCCGCCGGCGAGCCCGAGGGTGGCCCCGAGGACCCGTGGTACCTCACCGCGCTCGACGCCCGCACCGGCCGCCGCGTGTGGTCGGTCTTCACCGGCGTGGGCCTGGGCTACAACAACAACTACGCGCCGATCACGCTCGGCCCCGACGGCACGGCGTACGTCGGCACGCTGGGCGGCCTGGTCGCGGTCCGCGACGGCGGCTGAGCGGGAGGCCGCACCCGCGCGCCCGGCTGGCCTACGATGCCCGGATGACCCCGGACGAGGTCGGTCGCTACGCCGAGTCGCTGCCCCTGGTCAAGCGCAAGGGGACCGCGGCGCGGCCGGCGTGGTACGTCCAGGACCGCCTGGTCGTGCGCCTGCACGACCCGACGACGCTGGTGGTACGGGTGCCGCTGGGCGAGCGGGAGGCGCTGCTCGACGCGTATCCCGAGAGCTTCGGGGTGCCGCCGCGCATGGAGGCCCACCACAAGGTCGAGGCCTACCTCGACCGTGCGGAGCCCGCGGCCGTGCGGGCCGCCATCGACCTCGCCTGGGAGATGCAGCACCGCTGAGCCGACGGGCGGGGCTCAGCCCTCGCCGGCGATGAACGCGCGGACGGCGTCGGCCACGAGCTGGACCGCGATGGCGGACAGCAGCAGACCGGCGATCCGGGTGACGAGCAGGACGCCGCTCTCGCGGATCAGCCGCAGGATCGGCAGCGAGTAGCGCATCGCCGCCCACAGGCTCAGGTGCACCAGGATCACGCCGAGCGCCACGGCCACGAAGTCCGGGCCGTCGTGCACGTCGCGGGAGAACAGCATCGTCGCGACGATCGCCCCAGGCCCGGCGAGCAGCGGGGTGCCCAGCGGCACCAGCGCGACGTTGGTGCCGGCCTGGGCGGTCGGCTCCTGCTCGTTGCCGGTGAGCAGCTCGAGCGCGACCAGGAGCAGCAGCAGGCCGCCCGCGCACTGGAGGGCCGGGAGGGAGATGTGGAGGTACTCCAAGATCTGCTGGCCGAAGAACGCGAAGACGGTGATCACGAAGAACGACACCGTGACCGCCTGCCAGGCGGCCCGCCGCGCCGCGGCCGGCGAGCGGCCCCCGGTCAGCGACAGGAAGATCGGCACGGTGCCGACCGGGTCCATGATCACGAAGAGCGTCACGAAGACCTCGGTCAGCAGGACGCCGTTGACGAGCGCGCTCACCCGGCCACCCCGACGACGGCCGGCGTGCTGCGGCCCGACCGCGCGGCCGCGGCGGCGGCCCGCTCGAGCAGGCGGTGGTACTCCTCCAACGCGGTGGTGTTGCAGCCCAGCTCGTGGTCGATCTTGCCGGTGCCGTGGTGGTCGCTGGACCCGGTCGCGACGAGGTCGAGGTTGCGGGCGATCGCGCGCAGCCGCTCGCGCGCGCCGGGCCCGTGGTCCTGGTGGTCCACCTCGATGCCGGACAGGCCGACCTCGACCAGGTGCGCCAGGGTCGCCTCGTCCGGCCGCTCCTGCCCGGAGCGCCCCCACGGGTGCGCGATCACCGTGACGCCGCCGGCCTCGGCGACGATCCGGATCATCGCCTCCAGCGAGGCCGCGTAGCGGTTGGCGTACGCCGGCCGGCCCGGGTTGAGGTAGCGCCGGAACGCCTCGGTCCGGTCCCCCACGACGCCGAGCGCGACCAGCGCGTCCGCCACGTGGGGCCGCCCGGTGGCGGCGGTCTCGCCGGCCACCCGGCGTACGTCCTCGGCGTGGATGTCGATGCCGATCTCGCGCAGCCGCTGCAGCATCGCCGGCAGCCGCGAGCTGCGGCCGTCCAGCACCTTGCCCAGCTCGGTGGCCAGCGGCGGGTAGGTCGGGTCCGGCAGGTAGGCCAGCAGGTGCACGCCGTGGCCGTCGTGGCGGGCGCTGATCTCCATGCCGCGCACGAGCGTCAGCCCGGTGTCGAGCGCGGCCCGCTCGGCCTCCGCCCAGCCGTCGGCGGTGTCGTGGTCGGTGATCGCGAGGACGTCGAGCCCCGCCGCGCTCCCCGCCCGCACCAGCTCCTCCGGGCTCTGCGTGCCGTCACTGGCCCGCGAGTGGGTGTGGAGGTCGATGCGCACCGCAGCAGCCTACTGAGCAGCGGCTTCGGGTGCCGTCTCGTCGAGGGCCCCCGGGTGATGACTTCCGCCACGTCGGTGGTCCCGACCACCCGGGACGGCGGCGCCCGCACCCGTGGCCAGACAGGCCGCGCAGGACTACCGTGCGGAGGGAAGCGGCTCGGGCACTTCCCGACCCCAGGAGCAGCCATGTTGAACGACAGTGCGGTCACCGCGAACGTCCCGGCCTCCGACCTCGACCGGGCACGACGTTTCTATGCCGACACCCTCGGCCTCACTCCCGCCGACGAGACCCCGGGCGGGCTCGTCTACACGACCGCCGGCGGGACGACCTTCTTCCTCTACCAGACGGAGTACGCCGGCCAGGCCGGTCACACCATCGCCCAGTGGCACGTCGACGACGTGGCCGGCGAGGTGCGCGACCTTGCGGCGAAGGGCCTGGTGTTCGAGCACTACGACATGCCGGGCGTGACCTGGGAGGGCGACGTCGCCTCGATCGAGGGCCTGGGCAGCGCCGCCTGGTTCAAGGACAGCGAGGGCAACATCATGTGCATCGACGAGAACCGGGCCGGCTGAGCCGCGGCCCGACGGGCCTGCGGGCCCGGGCCGGAGCGCTCCGCCCGCAGGGTGGGCGGGCACCCGACCCGGGGAGTCGCCTCGTGCCCGTCCTGACCGCGGCCGTCGCCGCACGACCGTCGTCGGTCGGGATCACCGTCGTCGGCGCGGTACTGCTCGCCGCGGTGCTGCACGCCGCCTGGAACGCCCTGGCCCACGCGATCACCGACCGGCTCGTCGGCTTCGCCCTCATCGGGGTCGGTGTCTCGCTGGGCGGTGCCGTGCTGGTGCTGGTCTCCCCCGCCCCCGACCGCGCGAGCTGGGCCTGCCTGGCCGGCTCCGCGGCGCTGCACGTCGCCTACAACCTGCTGCTGATGCGGTCCTACCGGCTCGGCGAGTTCGGGCAGGTCTACCCGATCGCCCGTGGCACCTCGCCGCTGCTCGTCGCCGTGGGGGCGGCCGTTCTCGTGGGCGAGGACCTCTCGCCCGTCCGGCTCGCGGGCGTGCTCGTCATCTCGCTCGGGCTCGGCGCACTGGTGCTGGTCGGCGGCGTGCCCACCCGGGCTGCCCGGCCGGCGATCGCCGCGGCGGTGCTGACAGGTGTCTCGATCGCGGCGTACACGACCCTGGACGGCATCGGGGTCCGCAGTGCCGGCTCGGTCCTCGGCTACACCGGCTGGCTGTTCCTGCTCCAGGGGCCGTGGCTCCCGCTGGGCGCGGCGGTCGTACGCCGGGGAGCGCTGTGGCGTGACCTGCGCCCCCACCTGCTCACCGGGCTGTCGGGCGGGGCACTGTCGCTGGCGGCGTACGGGCTCGTGCTCTGGGCGCAGACCCGGGGCGCGCTCGCCCCCATCGCGGCGCTCCGCGAGACCAGCGTCATCGTCGGGGCGATCATCGGCGCGGTCCTCTTCGGCGAGCGGTTCGGCCGGTGGCGGATCGCCGCGACCGTCCTGGTCGCCACCGGGGTCGTGCTGATCACCCTGTAGCGCGTTGTCGGCGCTCCGGGAGATGCTGCGCCCATGAGCGACACGACGCAGGTCGCGGTCTCGTGGGCCGCCGCGCTGGGCTGGCGGCTGGAGCGCCACCTGCTCGCGCCCGTGGGCGACGGCTCCGCTGCCCACGTCGTACGCCGGCTCGGGGCCGTCCTGTCGATGGACGAGTCCCTGGCCGCCCTCGCGGTCGCCGCCCGGAGCACGACGGCGGGGCCGGGTGCGCTGGCGCAGGCGCTCGCCGACGGCGAGGTGATCACCGGCTTCACCTTCCGCGGCGCGATGCACCACCTCGCCCCGGAGGACGGCGGCGTCTACCTCGGGCTCCGGGCGGCCGGGCGGCAGTGGGAGCGGACCAGCTGGGTCGACTACTACCGGCTCCGCCCCGAGGACTGGCCGGCCTTCCGGGCGGCCGTCCGCGAGGCGCTGCACGCGGGCCCGCTGACCCTCCCGGAGCTCGGCGACGCGCTCGCCCGGCACGCCGCCTACCGCCACCTGAAGCCGGTGTTCGACGACGGCGCCGGCACCCTCGTCAAGCCGCTCAGCTGGCAGGGCGACCTGAGCCTGGGCGGCACTCGCGACGGGCAGCGGTTGGTCCAGCGGCTCGACGACAACCCCCGCTGGGCAGGCATCCCGCCGCTCGACGAGGCCGGGCCGCAAGCGATCCGGCACTACCTGCGCACCTACGGCCCGGCGACCACCGACCACGTCCACCACTGGCTGGGCGACAACCTCAGCGCCGGACGCAAGCGGCTCGAGGGCTGGCTCGCCGGGCTGGCCGACGAGCTGGTGCCCGTCGACGTCGAGGGCACCACGGCCCACGTCCTCGCGGAGGACGCCGAGTCGCTGGCCGCGGCCCGTCCCTCGGAGGCCGTCACCCTGCTGCCGGGCCACGACCAGTGGGTGATGGGCGTCGGCACCCACGACCCCCACGTCACCCCGCCCGCGCACCGCGACGCCGTGACCCGCAAGGCCAACCCCGTCCTGGTGGGCGGGGTCGTCCGCGGGACGTGGACGCTGGCGAGGCCGGCAAAGGACGGCTCGCGCCGGGTCACGGTCACGTGGCTCGACGACACCCCGGGCTCGGCGACCGCGCTGGCGCAGGAGGTGCAGCGGCTGGCCACGGCCCTGGGCCAGGACCTCACGCTCGCGGGCTGAGCCCGCCGGTCACCAGGCCGGCGCGGGCCCGCCGAAGACCGTCTCGACGAGCTCCGGCCCGAGCCGCGACACGTCGCGCAGGATCCAGTCGTCGCCCAGCATCAGCACGGCCGAGGCGGGCCGCAGCACCACCCACAGCCAGCGGCCGTGCGCCTCGCCGGCCAGCACCGAGCGGTCGAACTCGCCGTCGGCCGCGCTCGTGGACACCGACCACAGCGGCACGACCTGGCCCTCCACGCGGATCCGCAGGGCCGGGACGCCGTCGCGGATCTCGCCGCCCGGGTCGTCGTACGCCGTGCGCGCGCAGCGGGCGCCGAGCCCGGTCCCGGCCTCCTCGGTCACGACGAGCACGTCGACGGGGCCGTCCTGCTCGCTCGTGCCCGACGTGCAGGTCAGGGTGCCGGCGGTCAGGCGCTCACCGTCCCCGACGAGCGCGAAGTCGCTGACGCTCCAGGCGGGGCCCATCGGCCAGGGAAGGTAGGTCGGGAAGTCCGGCGCGGCGCGCAGGTGCGCGGTGAAGTCCTCGTAGCCCACCTCCTGCGGCCGCCACAGCGGGCGGATCGGGCCGTGCGCGGGGCACGCCCAGCCGCTGCCCGCCTCGTCGTCCAGGACGGGGAAGGTGCACCGGGGACAGCCCGCCGCGAGCGACATGGGTCAACGGTCCCGGCGCGGCCGGTGCGGCGTCAAGAGTTCCAGCGCAGCACCACGGGCGACTCGCGCTCGTGGGCGAGCACCGAGACCGTCGCCGTGCCCAGGCGGAAGAGCCGCCCGTCGCGCGGCGGCAGGCCCAGCCAGCGCGCGGTGAGGACGCGCAGCGAGTGGCCGTGGGCGAAGACCAGGCTCGGGCCGTCGGCCGCCTCCAGCCGCGCGATGACGCGGTCCAGCCGCTCGCCGACCTGCGCCGCGGTCTCGCCGTTCGGGCACGGCCCGTCCCAGACGGTCCAGCCCGGCACGGTCTCGCGGATCTGGTCCGTGGTGATGCCCTCGTAGTCGCCGTACGCCCACTCGGCGAGGTCCTCGTCGACCTCGGCGTCCGGGAAGCCCGCCAGCTCGGCCGTCCGCCGGGCCCGCTGGCGGGGACTCGTCAGCACCAGGCCGAACGAGCGCCCCTCGAGTCGCTCGCCGAGCCCCCGGGCGACCTCCTCGCCGTCGGGCAGCAGCGGCAGGTCGGTGGTCGAGGTGTGCCGCCCGGAGCGGCTCCACTCGGTCTCCCCGTGCCGGACCAGCCAGACCTCACCGTCGTCGCTCCCGCTGCTCGTGCTCATGGCCCGAGTCTCGCACCCGGGGCTCAGACCTCGGCCAGCACCACCACGCGGTCGCCGGGCTGCACCCGGAACACCTCGGACTTGGCGGGGTTGACGCGGACGCCGAAGTCGCGGTGCTGGTCGTCCGCGAGCGACACCGAGCGGTAGCCCAGCGCCGTCTCGTTGCGACGCGTCGCGCCGGCGACGATCGTCGCGAAGGTGACCTCGTGGCCGGGCTGGACGTACCACTCCGCCGGGCGCAGGTAGATCTCGCTGCCCTCGTTGCCGAGCAGCTCCCCGAAGACGGACTCGAGGCGCTGGTCCTCCGAGAGCTGCGTGACGAGCAGGCTGACGATCTCGCCGCTGACGACCACGTCGTCGACGTGCGCGACCTGCGCGAGGACGCGGTTGCGGTCGTCGAGCATCTCGCTGACGACCGGGGTCACGTCGTCGTAGCGCGACAGGATGTCGCGGACGTGCAGCAGCGTGACGAGGGTGCGCGCGTCGGCGGCCTGCACCCCGAGGTGGTCGGAGTAGCAGAGCACGATCACCTGGTCGAGGCCCGGCCCGACGTGCGCCTCGAGCGTCGCCCGGTCGGTGGTCGGCCCGACCACGACGGTGACGGCGAGGTTCTCCAGGTCCGGGACGGCGGGCTGGCCGAAGGACGTGAGCACGGTCAGCGTCGAGCCGGCCGGGGCATAGTGGTCGAGCTCGCGCAGCACGATCGCGGCCCGCTCGTTCCAGCCGATCAGCACCGCCTGCGTCGGGTGCTCGTCGCGGCCCTCCTCGGTCCCCAGCAGGTCGAGGTCGGGCCGGGTGGTCGCCGAGGCGGCCGAGCCGAGCGCCGAGTCGTCCTCCGCCACCACGATCAGCGTCTGGCCGTCGATGGGGGTGTCGGCGGGCGGGTTCAGCTTGGTGACGCCGCCCGTGATCAGCCCGATGACCGAGGCCTGCTCGAAGGCCAGCTGCGCGTCGGCGTACGTCGTGCCGTGCAGCGCGTGGTCCTCGAGGAAGTAGATCTCGTCGCCGTCGTAGTCGAACAGCTCGGTGTAGACCGCGGCCGCGCCGGACTGGCGCGACGTCTGGACGACCAGCTTCGCGACCGTCTCGCGGATGTCGAGCAGCACGGTGCGGTCCGCCCCGACCAGGCGCGCGGCCTCGAGGTTGGTGGGGTTGCGGATCTCGGCGACGATCCGGGGCCCGTCCGGCCCGCTGTGCGTGAGGGCCAGCAGCGTCTTGATGACCTCGCTGTCCGGGTCCTCGGACTCCTCGGGCGCCAGCAGGATGACCGAGCGGGCCGACGCGTGGCTGCTCAGCGCCAGGTCGTCGATGTCCATCGGCGAGCCGGAGCGGCAGATGACGCGGGTCCCGCGCGTGTCCGGCACCTTCGCGCCGAGCTCGTCCTCCATCTCGACCTTGTCCTTGTCGGCCAGGATCACGATGACCGGGCGGCGCCGGCTCTCGTTGGCGATGGTCAGCTCGCGGACGATCGTGAAGATCGAGTCCGACCAGCCGAGGACCACCGTGTGGTCCCTCTCCAGGACGATCGAGCGGCCCCGGCGCAGGTCGGCCAGCTTGGCGTCGATGCCGGTGGCGATGACGCCGATGAGCGCGCTGACGATGAAGAGGCCGGCGATCGTCAGCAGCAGCATCGTCAGCAGGAACGGCCAGCTCCCGACGTCGCCGCCGATGTAGCCGGGGTCGAGCGCGTGCAGGAGGCTGTAGAAGAGCTCCTTGAAGAACCCGCCGCCCGTCGTGTCCACGGAGCGCAGCCGGAACACCGTGGTGACCACGGTGAACACCGCGATCAGCACCAGGGTGACCACCGACAGCCAGGCGATCAGGGCCGGCGTACCGCCCGCCATGGAGTTGTCGAAGGCGTACCGCGCGCGGTCCCCGAACCGCTGCTCCGCGGACGGCTTCCCCTGCGGCTTGACCGAGGACGTCCCGCCCTCGGACATCGCCTTCTTGGTCCGCTGCCGCAGCTGCTGGCCCGTGCGCGCCATGCCCACTCCTCACCCCGCCGGAACGCCCGACGACCGGAGAATCCTGTCGCACCCGCGACCCCGCCACACGGCTTTTGCCGGGACTGGCAGGGCTCCCGTGCCACGATCACCCCATGAGCACCACGGAGTCGCTGTCCCGGTCCCGGCTGGCCGCGGCGGCCGCGTTCCTCACCCAGGGGCTGGTCTTCATCAGCCTGACGACCCGGCTCCCGGACTTCACCGACCGCTGGGACATCGGCGAGCTCTACCTCTCGCTCCTGCTGCTCATGATGGTGCTGCTCGCCGGCGCCGGCTCGGTGCTCGCGGAGACCCTCGCCCAGCGGCGCGACAGCGCCTCGATGCTCCGCGCCGGGCTGCTCGTCATCGCCGTCGGGGTGGTCGTCATCGCCGTCGCCCCCGTGGAGGCGGCCTTCGTCGCCGGCATGGCGGTGTACGGCGTGGGGCTGGGCGTCATCGACGCGACGACCAACATGCAGGCGGTCGCGCTGGAGCACCGCTACGGCCGCCCGATCCTCCCGTCGTTCCACGGGGCGTGGACCCTCGGCGGCATCGCCGGCGCGGGGCTGGCCCTGGCCACGGCGTCGTTGCCGCTGGAGACCCTGGCCGCGGTGGCGGTCGTCCCGCTCGCCGTGGCGTTCGCGCCCCTGCTCCCCCGGGTCGGCAGCGCCCCCGACCTGAGTGCCGCGGCCGCCGTGCCGTGGCGCCCGATCCTGCTGGTCGGCCTCGGGATGGTGCTGTTCTACATGGTCGACACCGCCACCCAGACCTGGGGCCCGCTCTACCTCGACGACACCTTCGACACCCCGTCCCGGCTGGTCGCGCTCGCGACGCTGCCCTACCTGGTGGCCAGCGGGGTGCTCCGGCTGGCCGGCGACGGCCTGGTCGCGCGCCACGGCGTGGTGACGGTGCTGCGGGTCGGCGCCCTCGTCGGCGCCGTCGCGCTCGCCGTGGTCGTCTTCGCGCCGACCTGGCCGGTCGCGGTGCTCGGGTTCACGCTGCTCGGCGCGGGGCTCGCCGTCGTCGCACCGCTCAGCTTCTCCGCCGCCGCCCGGATCGCCGGCGGCGAGGGCCTGGACCCGGCCGTGCGGCAGGCGCGGGTCGACGCCGTGATCGCCCGCTTCAACCAGTTCAACTACCTGGGCGCGCTGCTCGGGTCGGTGCTCACCGGCGTCGTCGGCTCGGGCTCGCTGCGGGTCGGCTTCGCGGTGCCGATGGTGCTCGTGCTCGGCCTGCTCCCGCTCGCGCGGGCGTTCGTCGCCCCGGCGCCGGGGTCCGTCGACGGACCCCGGCCCTCGGGCGTCGGTCAGGCGGGCTGAGCGCCCGGCCAGTTCTTGTCCGGCTGCGGCACCGGGCGCCCGGGCTGCTCACCGCCGCGGGCCTCGAGGTAGCTGTCCTTGGGCACCATCACCTTGCGGCGGAAGATGCACACGACCTTGCCGTCCTGGTTGTAGCCGATCGTCTCGACGTGGACGACGCCGCGGTCGTCCTTGGACTTGCTCTCGGTCTTGCCGAGGACCGTCGTCTCGCCGTACAGCGTGTCCCCGTGGAAGGTCGGCGCCACGTGCCGCAGCGACTCGACCTCGAGGTTGGCGATCGCCTTGCCGGAGATGTCTGCGACGCTCATGCCGAGCAGGATCGAGTAGACGTAGTTGCCGACCACGACGTTCTTCTTGAACTGCGTCGTCTCCTCGGCGTAGTTCGCGTCGAGGTGCAGCGGGTGGTGGTTCATCGTCAGCAGGCAGAACAGGTGGTCGTCGTACTCCGTGACCGTCTTGCCGGGCCAGTGCTTGTAGGTCGCCCCGACCTCGAACTCCTCGTAGCTGCGGCCGAACTGCATCTCTCACTCCTGACGTCTCACGGTGGTCGAGCCGGTCGAGACCACGCGCGCCCATCTTGGCCGAACCCGGAGGCCCGGGTCACCGGATGGACGCGTGCGGTTTCTCACCCGACCGTCGCGGCGAGCCCGTCGAGCGGAGGTCCGGCAGGCTCAGCTGCCGCCGCCACCGGCCTTGCGCCGGTGCATCTTCGGAGCGCCGCCGACCACCTCGGAGCCGTGCGCCTTCTCCGGCACCGGCCCGTCCTGGTGGACGCCCTTCTCCTTGGAGTTCTTGCGCTCGAGGGCCTCGCGCATCTTGGCCTTGAGGTCGTCGTTGGACGCGTTCGCTTCAGGCATCGTTCCTCCAGGCTGAGGGGGTGGTGTCGTCTCCCCCACCCTGACACCCCGACCCAACGGGCGTCGAGGCGATATCGGACCCGATCAGCCGAGCTTGTAGTCCTTGAGCAGCGAGCGGCCGATGATCATCTTCTGGATGTCGGCCGTGCCCTCGCCGATGAGCATGAACGCCGCCTCGCGGTAGAGGCGCTCGATCTCGTACTCCTTGGAGTAGCCGTAGCCGCCGTGGATGCGGAACGAGTCCTCGACGACCTCCTTGCAGTACTCCGCGGCGAGGTACTTCGCCATCCCCGCCTCGACGTCGTTGCGCTGGCCGCGGTCCTTGAGCCGGGCCGCGCGGACCATCATCGAGTGGGCGGTCTCGACCTTGGTCGCCATCTCGGCGAGGCGGAAGAGGATCGCCTGGTGCTGGGCGATCGGCTTGCCGAAGGTCTCGCGCTGCTGGGCGTAGGCGATGCCGAGCTCGAAGGCGCGGTTCGCGATGCCGCAGGCGCGGGCCGCGACGTTCACGCGGCCGACCTCGACGCCGTCCATCATCTGGTAGAAGCCCTTGCCGGGGTCGCCGCCGAGGACCTGCTCGGCCGACACGCGGTGGCCCTCGAGCACCATCTCGGTCGTGTCGACGCCCTTGTAGCCCATCTTGTCGATCTTGCCCGGGATGGTCAGGCCGGGGGCGGTCTCGCCGAAGCCGGCCTCCTTCTCCAGGAGGAAGGTCGTCATGTTCTTGTAGACCGAGTCGGCGCCCTCGTCGGACTTGACCAGGCAGGCCACCAGCGTCGAGGTGCCACCGTTGGTCAGCCACATCTTCTGGCCGTCGATGACGTAGTCGTCGCCGTCCCGGACCGCCTTGGTCTTGATCGCCGAGACGTCCGAGCCGAGGCCGGGCTCCGACATCGAGAAGGCGCCGCGGACCTCGCCGGTCGCCATCCGGGGGAGGTACTTCTTCTTCTGCTCCTCGGTGCCGTGCTGCATCAGCATGTAAGCCACGATGAAGTGCGTGTTGATGACGCCGGAGACGCTCATCCAGCCGCGCGCGATCTCCTCGACACAGAGCGCGTAGGTGAGCAGCGACTCGCCGAGCCCGTCGTACTCCTCGGGGATCATCAGGCCGAAGATGCCGAGCTCCTTGAGACCGTCGACGATCTCCTGGGGGTACTCGTCGGCGTGCTCGAGCTCCGTGGCGACCGGCAGGATCTCCTTGTCCACGAACGAGCGGACGGCCTTGAGGATCTCGGTCTGGTCGTCGGTGAGTCCGTCGGTCTCGCAGAGGCGGCCCATGGGGCGGTCCTTCCGTTCGGGGAGCGTGAGCTGAAGCGAGCCTACCGGTCGGTACGCCGTGCGCAGCCGGCGTGGATCAGTGGGATTTCCCACGTGCCGCGGCGCCCGCCAGACGGCGGCGCACCCGGGCGGCGAGCGACCGCACGGGGGGCGGCGAGGGCGGGGCCGCGGGCTCGGGCAGCTCGCCCGGGGCCGGCAGCACCACCTCGGCGCGACGCTCGGCACGCTCGGTGAGCATGACGACCAGCGCCTTGATCGCCGAGGCGGCCACCTCGCGGTTGCGCGGCGGGAGCTCGTCGGTCGCGAACGACGCGGAGGCGCTGCGCAGGTCGCCGAGGTCGCCCTCGACGGCGTAGCCCGCCGCGGCCATCCCGGCGATGTGCCGGTCGGAGACCTCGCGGCACCACGCCTCGAACCGCTCGGGCACCTTGATCCGGGGGCCGTCCTGGCTGCCGAGCACCTGGACCGCGAAGTAGCGCTTGCCGACCGTGCCGTAGACCTGGCGGCGCTTCACGTCCGGCCCGAGGTCGGCGTTGACGCGGCGCAGCACCTCGCTCTGCACCCGCCCCAGGCCCCGGTTCGCCGACGCGACCTCGCTCTCGAGGTCGGCCGGGTCCACGCCGAGCACCCGGCAGTAGCGCTCGAGCAGCAGCGTGGGGCTGCCGCCGGCAGGCGGCACCGTGACGACGTGGATGCGCTCGGGCGGCACGTGCTCGGCCCAGCGCTCCAGCACCAGCGGCGGGTCGAGGTGCAGGCGGCGGCTGTCGGTCGCGCCCTGCTCCATCAGCCGGCGCAGGCGCTCGATGTAGGCGCCGTACTCCATCGAGGCACCGGACTGGAGCGCCTGCTGCCACGAGGACGGCAGCTGCCGGCCGAGGTCGCGCACGGTGAGCACGACGTGCACCTCGCGGTCCCGGCAGGCCTCGAGCAGGGTGCCGATCTGCTCCGGCGTGCAGGCGGCCAGGGACTCCTGGCTGAGCCACGCCCGCGACCCGGTCGCCTCGGCCAGCGCGGTCGTGAAGCGCTCCAGCGCCTGCGACACCTCCGGCGGGTCGAGCTCGGGCTGGTAGCGGTCCCGCACCCGCAGCATCAGGTGGAAGGCACCGCGCTTGCTGCCCGGGACCAGGTCGAGGCCCTGCTCCTCGAGCCGCTCCTGGTTGCGCCAGAAGATGCTCTGGAGGTACGACGTGCCGGTCTTCTGCAGGCCGATGTGCAGGTAGAGCGGTCGCGGTCCGGGCATGGCGCGACTCTAGCGAGCGCCCGGACCCGGCCGCCGCCCGCTACTGCGGCGTGGTGGAGTCCAACCGGGCGAGGTAGTCCTGCGCCTGGGCGAGCCCGATGTTGCCGGTCCGCAGCGTCGCCGAGCGCGTGGAGGTGACCGCGGTCCGGTCGAGCACGCCGTTCACGTCAACCCGCAGCGTCGGGGCGCCGGTGGCGGCCAGGTGCAGCAGCATCGTCGTCGGCGCGCCGGCGTCGGCCCAGGTCTGGGCGCAGACGTCGACGCACTGGCGCACGCCGGTGCCGGTGCCGGTGGTCGTCCCGATCGCCGCGGCCAGGCCCTGCTCGACCGAGGTCAGCACGGGGCTGCGCGTGATCACCCGCACGGAGACGCCACGCGCGACGGCCGCCTTGACGGCGTCGGAGACCTTCGTGAGCAGGAGGTTGGACGTCACCAGGTCGACGGTGTCACCGGCGACGGACTGGCGCAGCGAGCGGACGACCTGCTTGACGACGAGGCGCTTCTCGGCCGTGCTGCCGGACGGCACGTTGGTGACGGCCGTGGTCTCGGTGGGGGCGTCGACCGTCCAGTTCAGCCCGGCGACGAGGGCGTCGTGGTCGGAGTAGAGCTCCACCGCGCGCTGGTCGACGACCTGGATCTGCTCCTCCGGGGTGGCGAAGATGTAGTCGATCGTCATGCCCTGGTGGTCGCCGGTCGGGAAGTAGCTGCCGAGGGCGTCGTACGTCGGCACCATGCCGTCCCCGGTCAGCACGTCGCGGGGGTAGGCCGCGCTCTTGTAGTGCAGGTTGAAGTCGCCGCCGACGAGCACCGGACCGCTGCCCTTGAGCTCGGTGACGAGTGCGCCGATCTTCTTCACGGTGCGGCGGCGCAGGTCGGGCATGCCGTTGACGATGGGCGGGACGTGGGTGGAGACGACCGAGACGGTGCGCCCGTCGACGGACGACAGCGTCACCCAGTTGGCGTAGCGCAGGCCGAGCATCGTGTGCCGCTTCGGCGGGATCTTGCGGTAGTTGCTGACCCGGACCGTGCCCTGCGCGATGGCGGTCCAGGTGTCCTCGCGCCACGCGACCGGCACGGCGCCGGTGTACTCGCCGGGCGTGCGCCAGATGGCGTAGCCGGCGGGGGCCAGGACCAGGTCGTTGCGGCGCGGCACCTCGTTGTAGGTCACGAAGTCGGGTCTCGGGGCCAGCACCGTGCGGACGTCGGACTGGAAGCGGTTGAGCGTCATGCCGGTCTTGATGTTCGCCTGCACCATCACGACCTCGGCGGGGACGGTGTCCTTCGCCTTGCCCGACGTCGCTGCGGGGGCGGTCCGGCCGTCCGCCGCCTGCACCGGTGCACCGCCGAGGACGGCCAGGCCGCTGAGGCCGAGGGCCGCGACGGCGACCGCCGCCGCCGTCCGTCGTCGGGCGCGGGGCGAGGTGGTCGAGGGGGTGCGGTGGGACTTCACGATGCCGTCTCCTGATGCTCTGACGGGTCCCCCGGATCGCTCCCGGGACCTTGATCCCATCCATCACACCAGCAACATCAGCACCGTGGCAACGAGTTCGGACGAACTACAGACGTGTAGTTCTCGGGCCCGGATCCGGGGTCGGGTGCAGGGCCCGGTCCGCGGCCGGATCCGGGGCGTGGACGGGTTTTCTCAGCCGACGTGCGCGAGCGCGCTGACGAAGATGTGGTCGCTGATCTTCTGCTCGGTGGTGCGCACGTCGCGCCAGTAGCTGCTCCACGTGGCGCCGCTGCCGACGACCCAGTCGACCGGCATCGGCATCGGCGGCGGGTGGCAGCCACCCGCGGTGCTGCCGCCGTTCGGGGCCGTCATCTGCGCCGGGGTGACGACCTGGCAGTAGAACTCCTGGCGGTCGTTCATGTCCCCGGTCGCGAAGACGGGGAGCCCGGACGCCTTGAGCTGCTTGATCACGCCGACGGTGATCGCCTGGGCCCGCCGGCGCTCGGCGAGTGCGCGTCCGCCGCCGGGCGAGGGGTGGGTGTTGACGACGTAGAACTCGCGACCGGTCCCCCGGTCGCGCAGGCGCAGGATCGGTTGCGGCCGCGGGCGGCCGACGAAGGTGATCGTGAACTTGCTGCCGGAGACGAACTCGTACAGGTCGGGGTCGTACAGGATCGAGTTGTCGGTCTCGAGGGTCCCCCACGAGAAGCCGGGGTACGCCGCGAAGCCGGTGCGCGCCTGCAGGTCGCGCAGCTGGTCGTCCTGCAGCTCCTGGGTGCCGAGCACCCGCACCCCGTGCTGGGCGATCAGGTCGGCGGTGCGGGCCGTCCGGACCGAGGCGGGCGGGTAGTTCGGCTTGTCGCCGCCCTTGACCGAGTGCTGGCTGCCCAGCACGTTGAAGGTGCCGATGTGCACGTCGAAGGGGCCGCCGGCCGGGGCCAGCGCCTCGGCCTTGTCGGCGAGGTCCTTCTTGGACGGCTTCGGCGGCGGGGGCAGCCGGTGGAAGACGATGCCCGGCACGATCCGCATCGGCCGCTGCTTGCGGACCGGCTGGGCGTCCTTGCCGGCGACGGTGGTGTCCGCCAGCTCGGCGGCCACCGGCGACGCGTCCGAGGAGGGCGTCGGCGCCGGGTCGTCGGACAGCCTCGTCGAGGCGATCGCGGTCGCCACGACGGCCAGGCAGACGAACGCGGTCAGCGCGGCCAGCAGGCGCGGGCGCGCCCGATCAGGCGCGCGGTGGACGGGGGTGGGCACCGAGGGACGTTAACACAGGGCGACCGGGCCGACGGCTTCGTCCGGAGCCCCACCGGAGCCGTTCGCTAGGCTCCGCCGCATGCTGCTCACGGCCTCGACCATCAGGGATTCCCTGCCGAACGTACGCCGTTTCGTGGCCGCGAACCTCGCCTCCGGCGTGGACCACATGGTCGTCTTCCTCGATGCCCCGAAGGACCCCGGGCAGGCCGAGGTGCGCGCCGAGCTGGACGCCCACCCCCACGTGACGGCCGTGCCCACGGGCCGCGCCGGCTGGTGGCGCGACGACCGGCCCGCGGGTCTCAACGTCCGCCAGCGGATCAACGCCAACGTCGTCCTCGACGCGGTGCGCGACCTCGCCTGGGCCGAGTGGGTCGTGCACGTCGACGGGGACGAGGTCGCCCGGGTCGATCCGGACCTGCTGGCCGCGGTGCCGGCCGACACCGGCGCGCTCCGCCTCGACCCGCTCGAGGCGGTCAGCCAGTGGCACGTCGACGCTCCCCCGACCCTCTTCAAGCGGCTGCTCGACCAGCAGGACCTCCACCTCCTCTTCACCCTCGGGGTGATCACGGAGCCGAGCAACACCGTCTACTTCCACGGCCACGTCAAGGGCAAGGCCGGCGTCCGCCCCGGCTCGGGGCTGCGGCTCACGCTGCACAACGCCGTCGACGACGAGGGGCGGATCGCCGAGGGCCACCGGGCGCCCGGGCTGGCCGTGCTGCACTACGACTCGATCTCGGGCGAGGAGTTCGCCCGCAAGTGGGCGGCCCTGTCCTCCGCCGGGAAGGCGCAGTTCCGCCCCAACCGCGGCATCACCGCCGACGCCCTCGCCGCGCTGGTGGGCAAGGACCTCCCGGACGAGGTCCGGGAGACCTACCTCCGCAGGATCTACGAGCGCACCACCCGTGACGACGTCGAGACGCTGCGCGACCTCGGGCTGCTCGAGACCGTCGACCCGCTGCACGCGGCGCGCACACCCCGGGCGCTGCCCGCCGGCGCCCTCCAGGAGCTCGAGTCCCGGCTCGCGGCGGTTCGCGACCAGCCCAAGCGGCCCTTCCACGCGGTGGAGCAGGGCGCGGGCGGCGAGGGCGGCGGCGGCGGCAAGGTGGCCCGGCTGCGCGACCGGCTGCCGGGCTCGCGCCGCCCCTGAGCCGGGTCAGTCCTCGGCGCGCGGGCGCAGCCGGCGCAGGGCCGAGCGCACCGGGGAGGCGTCGTCGCGGCGACGCTGGCGTCGCCGCAGCCGGCGTACGTCGCCCATGAGGACGGCCACGAGGTCGACCGCGACCTCGGCCACCTCGGCGTCGGTCACCGAGGCCGGCACCCGCCGCTCCTCCAGCTCCTCGGGCACCAGCAGGTGGGCCAGGTCGCCGACCACGTCGAAGCTGCCGTCCGCGAGGTGCACGACCGCGTCGCGGGCGCGCTGACGGCACTCCTCGATCTGGTCGGGCTCCGGCCAGAAGCGGTCGCCCCCGCGGGGCACGAGCCGCTCGTCGGCGAGGAAGGTGCGCAGGTAGACGCCCTTGTCCAGCGCCTTGGTGAAGCCCTCGAGCCGCCCGTTGATGCGCCGGAGCGTCTCGGCCTCGACGACGCCCATGGAGGAGTTGGGGAACGAGCCCGACAGGTCGCAGCTGGCCGGGTCGAGGCCCAGGATCCCGGCGAAGCGGTTCCAGACGTCGTCGCGAGGAGCACCCGGGTCGAGCACCAGCACGTGGATCCGCTCCGGAGGGACCGCCGCGCTCCAGCGCTGCAGCACCAGGCGCAGGTCGAGGGTGCGCCAGTTCCAGATCGCGTTGGAGCTGCGCGAGACCTCGCGCGCGTAGTCGGCCAGCGGGGTGGTCTCGCCGTTCTTGAGGCTCTCCTGCCAGCTCGCCGCGAAGAGACCCAGCGGCTCGCGGGCGGTCACGACCAGGTGCACCTCGGGCGAGGGCAGCGCCTCGACCATCGCGCGGGCCTGCTTGCGCGAGGCGGCGGCGAAGAACTCGTGGCTGATCAGGCCGGTGCCGGGGGTGTCCGCGAGCTCGGCCAGCAGCCGCGGCCACGCCGTGCGGTGCTCCTCGGGCGCGTGCGCGGCGTGCCGGTCGTTGCGCACGGTCCGCGAGGCCCACAGGTGGTCGCGGCGCTCGGCGCCGGGCAGCACGATCCCCTGCTCGCGCAGGGCGTCACGGTTCGACCACAGGATCGTCTGGAGGTACGACGTCGCCGTCTTCGGCAGCCCGATGTGGACGAAGATCCGATCGACCACTAGAGGCTCTCGTGGTAGCGCGAGATGGCCTGCTGGACGACCTCCTCGTCGCGCGAGGCCAGCGGGACCAGCAGCTCCTGGACGACGTCCGCGAGCTCACCGAGCCGCAGGTGGTGCCGCCGGAGCTCGGCCAGGTCGGCCTCGAGGTCCTGGACCCGCTGCTCCAGCTGGGCGACCTGGTCGGACGCGCCGCTCCTGCGCAGGGGAAGTCTCAACGCCATGCTCACCACTCTCCCATGAGTCTCGTCACCGGTGGACCGTTCTTGACCCGCACCTCGTCGACCTCGACGACGCGGGCGCCGGCCCGGCGGACCAGCCGTTCCACCCGCTCCGGGTCGACCGCACCGACCACCCAGGGCGGGGGGTCGGCCTGCGGGCCGGCGTGGAAGTCGAGGTAGAGGCGACCGCCGCTGCGCAGCGACATCGAGGCCAGGCGGACGAGCGCCTCGCGCCCGACGATGGTCGTGGCCTCGAGCACGTGGCGGGCCATCAGCACACGGGGTCGCGGGTCGTGCGCGAGCCGCGCACCCTCGGCCATCACGGCGCGCCACTCGGTGAGGCTGAGCATCCGGACGTCGAGGTCGAGGCCCTCCTGCTCGGCCCGGGCGACGACGGTGCGCAGCGCCCGCGGCACGAAGTCGTACGCCGTCACCTCGAGGTGCTGGCGCGCCAGCCAGAGGCTGTCGCGGCCGCGACCGGCCCCGACGTCCAGGACGTGGGCACCGGTGTCCACGGCGTACTGCCCGACGACCTTGGCCAGGCCGGAGCGGCCGCTCGGCAGCTCGGGGGTCGCGGACGCGCGGCGCTGCCAGTGCTTGATCATCGGCCGGGTGCCGCGGAACCAGTCGTCGAGCGCGCGGGTGGTGCGGTCGGGCGTGGAGAACTGGTAGGCCGGGTCGGGCACCTGCCAGCCGGGTCCGTACATCGCCTCGAGCAGCTTCTCCGGCCGGGCGGGGACCGGGAGCTCGCGGCCCTCGAGCGTCGCGGTGGTGAGCGGGTGGATCCAGCCGGGCTCGAAGTCCACGCCGACCTCGCCCATGAGGTAGAGGCGGCCGCCGTCCATGAACCCGCCGAAGACGTCGAGCCCGCGGATCACGCCGTCCTCCTCGGGGACGTCGATCTTGAAGGCGCCGCCGCTGTAGCGCGAGGTCCGCCAGCCGAGGCGGTTCAGCTCCCGCTGGACGCGGAACGACTCGCGCACCACGTCGACGGGGGTCGTGAACTCGCTGACGTAGCCGACGTCCGCGTCCGAGTCGTGCCCCAGCACGGCGCCCTCGCGGACCGCGCCGAGCAGGGTGCCGTAGGCCAGGAAGGGCTTGAGCCCGGCGCCGGCCAGCGCCTCGAGCACGACCTCGACGGCGTCGACGAGCGCGGAGACGTCGGCCTTGCTCCGGGTCGCGAACGTCGGGACCATCCGCCCCGACTTGTCGATCCCGAGCTCGACGCCCGCGTCGTTGACGAACCGGATCTCGTCCGTGCCGGAGCCGAACGTCACGTCGTCGTCGAAGAGCACCTGCCCGGTGCCCGAGTCGCGCACGACGACCCGGGACCGGCCGTGGAGGTACTTCTCCATCGGGCGCGGCCAGGACACCCGGCGCGCCAGTCCGGCGCGCTCGGTGTCCCGGCGGGTCCAGAAGGACCACACCCGGTGCCCCCCGAAGAGGACGTCGACCGCGTGGTCACGGCCGGTCCACAGCAGCAGCCCGCCGTCATCCAGCCGTCGTACGCGGGTTGGCCGCTGCGTCACGGACGGCTCAGTCCATGTCCACGTGGGCGAACGGGTTGACGAACGGGCGCCGCTGGGCAGCCGACGCCGACTCGCCCTCGAGCACGTAGTCCGGACCCGCGCCGAACATCAGCGGGCTGGACTTCGACGACCCGCCGCTCGGGAAGTTGTCGTACCAGTAGTTGATGTAGGACTGGTACTTCAGCGTCGCGCTGCGGCGGTGGTAGATCGCGAGGTTCTCGTCGCTGCCCCGGGCCAGGCCCGAGAGGTTGGCCGAGCCGTTCAGGACCATGTAGTCGCCGCGGTTCTTGCCGATGTGCCCGACGATCGACATCGCCTTGAGGTGGAAGTAGTTGTCGAACTCGCCGTCCTGGTTCGCGTCCTGGACCAGGTGCTTGAGCGGGACCGGGCCGCGGCCGCTCTGGTCGCGCAGCATCCGGGCGATGCTCACGCCGAGCACGGTGTAGCCGATGTGGATGTCGCAGCCCTTCTCCCACAGCGAGCGGAGCTTCTTGGCGATGCGCATGCCGCGCTCGTTGCGGATGACGTCGGGCGCCAGGCGCAGGACCGTGCGGTTGCTCGCTGTGTTGGTCGCGCCGCGGCAGGAGACCTTGTTGAGCAGGCTCATGACCGGGTCCGGCACGTCCTTGCCCATGTCCGGGAAGAACATGATCCGGCTCAGGCCGAAGTCCTTGACGGCGTACGGCGGCTTGACCGGCTTGTCGCGCGAGGCCTCCTCGAAGACCTTGCGGGCGAAGCGGTAGAGCTTGCTCTGGCCGGTGTGGGTGTAGAGGTCGTTCCACTGGTTCGTGGCGGCGGCGACCGTGTAGTTGGCCGAGCCCTGCATGTAGACGTGCTTGGCCTTGCCCACCTGGGAGAACAGGTAGAACTTCGAGTGCGAGGTGCCCGCCGTGCCGCGGCACGAGTGGTCGCAGACCTTGGCGTAGCTGTAGCGCGACTTCTTGCGGTGCGCGTTGCCGGCCTTGAGGCTGTTCTTGAGCCGGCGGAACGGCCGGTTGTCGATCTCGGTGGTGTTGCTCTTCGCCATGAGCAGCTCGACCTGGACACCCCGGCGCTGCGCGCGCAGCAGGGCGTCGACGCCGACGCGGGTCAGGAAGTTCCACGTGAAGATGCGGATGTTGCTGCCCTTGGGCGAGCCGTCGATCGACCGGGTGATCTTGTTGAAGATCGCGTTCCGGGTCGGGGCGTCACCCAGCGGGTTGTTGAAGGTCACGCCCGAGCGGGGCGTGAACTTGGGCTCGGCTGCCACGGCCGCCTGCGCCGGGAGCACCAGGCCGACACAGACCAGGAGCGCGACGAAGAGCTTGATGGTCCTGGCGGTCATGTGTGGAGTACCCCTCGATCGGCTGGTCGTACGGCGGCGCTGGTGTGGTCAGCCGCTCGGCACGGTGGTGGTCAGCCGCGGCAACGCGCGACCGCGTCACGGTACCCGCGATCCTTGTCCAACACCGACTCGGTCTCGTGGATCTCCCCACCGACGGCGGCCCAGAAGTGATCGGCGTAACGCGACAGGCGCTGCCCGGACGAGCAGCCCAGCAGGTCGCGCTTCACGAACTCGCCGTCCTGCACGCAGCCCTGGTAGCCGCGGGCCAGGCGCTCGCCGGCCTTCCAGACGTCGTCGCAGGCCGGGCCGTCCGGGGCCGGCTCCGAGGTCGCCGACGACGAGGACTCGCCGGGGTCGTCACTGGGTTCGTCACTGGGCTCGTCGCTCGTCGTGGCCGAGGGGCTCGCCGCCGTCGAGGAGGCGCCGGGATCGGCCGCGGTGCCCGCGTCGTCGCCGCACGCGGTCAGCCCGCCGGCGAGCGCCGTCACCAGCGCTGCCGCGGAGATCGTGGTCCTGATCAGTGCCCGCATCTGCCGAGTATAGGTGCGCGGGAGGGTCCTGGGCCGACGTTCGCTCGAAGGGCTCGCGGTCCCGGTAGCGTGACCCCGTGACCACCGCCCCCACCCGCGTCTACGCCGCCCGCCTCGTCGGGCTGCCGATCTTCGACCCGCAGGGTGACCAGGTCGGCAAGGTCCGCGACCTCGTCGTGGCGCTGCGCTCCGAGGGCAGCCAGCCGCGGGTCCTCGGCATGGTGGCGGAGGTCTTCGGGCGCCGGCGGATCTTCGTGCCGATGACCCGGGTGACCAACATCGACAGCGGGCAGGTGTACACCACCGGCCTCCTCAACATGCGGCGCTTCGAGCAGCGCTCGACCGAGACCCTGGTCATCGGGCAGATGCTCGACCGGCAGGTCACGATCCCCAGCAGCGGCGTCACCGGCACGGTCTACGACGTCGGCATGGAGCAGGCCCGGACCCGCGACTGGGTGCTCAGCCGCGTCGCCGTCCAGGAGCCGTCGAAGACCTTCCGCCGCAAGGGCCAGACCCACCTCGTCGAGTGGCGCGACGTCGAGGGCCTGACCCGCCGCGAGGACGCCCAGGGCGCCACCCACCTGATCGCCGCGCTCAACGAGATGCGCGCCGCCGACGCCGCCAACGTGATCCACGACCTGCCCGCCGAGCGCCGCAGCGCCGTCGTCGCCGCGATGGACGACGAGCGGCTGGCGGACGTGCTCGAGGAGCTGCCCGAGGAGGACCAGGTCGAGATCCTCGAGCGCCTCGACTCCGAGCGCGCCGCCGACATCCTCGAGGAGATGTCCCCCGACGACGCCGCCGACCTGATCGCGGACCTGCCGCCCGAGACCGCGGCCACCCTGCTCGGCCTGATGGAGCCCGACGAGGCCGAGGACGTGCGCCGGCTGATGTCGTACGTCGAGAACACCGCCGGCGCCATGATGACGCCCGAGCCGGTGATCCTGGCGCCGGACGCGACGGTCGCCGACGCGCTCGCCCACGTCCGCAACCCCGACCTGCCGGTCTCGCTGGCAGCGATGGTGTTCATCTGCCGCCCGCCCCTGGAGACCCCGACCGGGCGCCTGCTCGGCGTCGCGCACATCCAGCGGCTGCTGCGCGAGCCCCCGTCGACGCTCGTCGCGGCCGCGCTCGACTCCTCCATCGACTCGCTGCGCCTCGACGCGAGCATCGACCAGGTGGCCGCCCACATCGCGACCTACAACCTGGTCGCCGCGCCCGTCGTCGACGACGAGGGCCGCCTGCTGGGCGCCGTCACCGTCGACGACCTGCTCGACCACATGCTCCCGGACGGCTGGAGGGACGCCGCCGTCCGCTCGCACAACCCGCACGCCGGGGTGATGCGCCGTGGCTGATGCGCGCCGCACCGGCGCCCGCCCCGGCTCGCGCCTCGACACCCCGGCCGACACGCGCCGCGTGATCGTGCGCCGCCCGGCGTACGACTCCGACACCTTCGGCGTCTTCGCCGAGCAGTTCGCCCGCTTCATGGGCACCGCGCGGTTCCTGCTCTACATGTCGGCGTTCGTCGTCGTGTGGGTCGTGTGGAACCTCGCCGCGCCGGAGTCGTGGCACTTCGACGACTACCCCTTCATCTTCCTGACCCTGATGCTCAGCCTCCAGGCGTCGTACGCCGCTCCGCTCATCCTGCTCGCGCAGAACCGCCAGGAGACGCGCGACAAGGTGATCGCCGAGCAGGACCGCCAGGCCAACGCCCGCGCGCACGCCGACATGGAGTTCCTCGCCCGCGAGGTCGCCTCGCTGCGGATGGCCGTCGGCGAGGTCGCCACCCGTGACTTCCTGCGCTCCGAGCTGCGCACCCTGCTGGGCGAGCTCGACGAGCGCAACCGGACCGACGCGGCCCGCGCGGGTGAGGAATGAGCACCCCGGAGGACGAGGAGAACGCCCAGCAGCTCTGCTCGATCCTCGTCCTCGTCGCGATCCTCGCGGTGATCGGCGCCCTGGTCGGCTACCAGCACTTCCGCTCGGCCGGCTCGCCGACGACGACCACCACCCCCGGCTTCGACGGCCCCGGCGCCCCGCAGGCGGCCGGCGGCGACGCCCCGCAGAAGATCGCCCCCGCGCAGCCGCCGCTCCAGCGCGAGGACGGCCTCACCAGCAACGGCGACCGGTGCGTGAGCCTCGGCGGCGGCACCGTCGGCCTCACCGTCGTCACCTACAACATCCACTCCGGCCTGGCCGGCGGGCGGCTCCAGCTCGACGCGATGGCGGGGGCCCTGCAGTCCTGGGGTCCCGACATCGCGCTGGTGCAGGAGGTCTCCCGCAACCGCGGCCGGGTCCGGCACGCCGACGAGCCGACCGCCCTGGCCACCGGGCTGGACCTCAACCCGGCGTACGGCGTGAACTGGCTGCCGCCGGACGGCGGTGAGTACGGCGTCCTCACGCTCTCCCGCTACCCCATCGTCTCCACGACCAACACCCCGCTGCCGAACGCGCCCGGCGCCCAGCCGCGCGGGCTGCTGCGCACGGTGGTCGACGTCGACGGGACCCAGGTCGCGGTCTACAACACCCACCTGCAGCCCGGCTTCTACAGCCTCCGGCTGCGGCAGATGGGCGCGATCATGGCGATCCTGGCCAAGGAGAAGCTGCCGATCGTCCTCGGCGGCGACCTCAACACCGTGCCCTCCTCCCCCGTCATCTCGATGACCCGGTCGCTGCTCGGCGACTCCTTCGGCCAGGTGGGCACCGGCGACGGCGAGACGATCCCGGCGCCGCGGCCGAACAAGCGCGTCGACTTCCTCCTGCACTCCGCGGACCTGGTCCCGGTGCAGTCGCAGGTGATGCCGCTGACCGCGTCGGACCACCGCGCCGTCCGCACCGTCTTCCGCCTTCCCGGGGTCGACGACGAGGTCTGCATCCCCGTGCTGTCGGGCGCCGCGTCCCGTCGATGACGCCGGGCGCGAGCCGCTCAGGGGCAGCGCCTAGACTCGGGGCATCATGAGTACCCCCCTCCTCGACCAGATCCAGGCCGCCCTCGCCACCGTCAACGACCCCGAGATCAAGCGTCCGATCACGGACCTCGGCATGGTCGACTCGGTCGAGATCGACGACGCCGGCCTGGTCCGCGTGACGGTCCTGCTGACCGTGTCGGGCTGCCCGCTCAAGGACACGATCACCCGCGACGTGACGCAGGCCGTCGGCCGCGTCCCCGGCGTCACCGACGTCGACCTGACGCTCGGCGTGATGACGGCCGAGCAGCGCGCCGGCCTCAAGGAGATCCTCAGCGGCGGCCAGGCCCAGCGCGAGATCCCCTTCGCCCAGCCCGGCTCGCTCACCAAGGTGTTCGCGATCGCCAGCGGCAAGGGCGGGGTCGGCAAGTCGTCGGTCACCGTCAACCTCGCGCTGTCGATGGCCAAGCAGGGCCTCAAGGTCGGCATCGTCGACGCCGACATCTACGGCCACTCGGTCCCCGCCATGCTCGGCGTCGCGGACCACCGCCCCACGCAGGTCGACGACCTGATCATGCCGGTCCCCACCTCGACCGGCGTCTCCGTCATCTCGATCGGCATGCTCAAGCCGCGGCGCGACCAGGTCGTCGCCTGGCGCGGCCCGATGCTCGACCGGGCCCTGGTCCAGATGCTCGCCGACGTCTACTGGGGCGACCTGGACGTGCTCCTCCTCGACCTGCCCCCGGGCACCGGCGACGTCGCCATCTCGCTCGGCCAGCACCTGCCGGGCGCCGAGGTCGTCGTCGTCACCACGCCGCAGGAGGCCGCCGCCGAGGTCGCCGAGCGCGCCGGCACGATGGCCTCGATGATGCACCAGCGCGTGGTCGGCGTCGTCGAGAACATGAGCTTCCTGCCCTGCCCGCACTGCGGGCCCGAGCACCAGCTCCAGATCTTCGGCTCCGGCGGTGGCGACCGCGTCGCCGCCACCCTCTCCGAGCGCTTCGGCTACACCGTGCCGGTCCTGGGCCGGATCCCGCTCGACACCTCCCTGCGCGAGGGCGGCGACGTCGGCAAGCCGATCGTCGACTCCGACCCCACCGCGCCCGCCGCCGTCGAGCTCGAGGGCATCGCCGCCAAGCTGTCCGGCCGCGGCCGCGGCCTGGCCGGCATGCAGCTCGGCCTCACCCCGTCCAGTAGGTTCTGAAACATGTTCGGGGTCGGGTTGCCGGAGTTCGCCGTCATCGCCTTCGTGGCGGTGCTGGTCTTCGGTCCCGACAAGCTCCCCGACCTGGCCCGCCAGGCCGGCCGGATGATCCGCAAGGGCCGCGAGTTCGCCAACTCCGCCCGTGACGAGCTCCGCAGCGAGCTCGGCCCCGAGTACGCCGACCTCGAGCTGCGCGACCTCGACCCCCGCACCATCGTGCGCAAGCACATCGTCGAGGCCATGGAGGACGCCGAGGCCGACGCCCGCCCCAAGCGCCGGGGCCTGGCCCCCCTCGACGACGGCGAGATCCCGCCGTACGACGCCGACGCCACCTGACGGTTCCGGCGGTTGAGGAAGGCGCCCACCCGGTGGTTGAGGAAGACGCCCACCCGGTGGTTGAGGAAGGCGCGCTAGCGCCTGTCTCGAAACCACCTCCGGTGGTTGAGGAGGTTGCGCTAGCAACCCTCTCGAAACCACCCCATGCGGTGATCGAGCCCGGCGCCGCCGTCATGACGCACAAAGCACCCGACACGCCGTGGGTCAGGTGCTTCGCGCGTCATGGCGTGGGCCCGTCGGGTCTTCCGGTGGTTGAGGAGGTTGCGCTGGCAACCGTCTCGAAACCACCCCCACCCCTCCACGACTCGAGCCCACCGGTGGTCCGGCCTGTGCGCGCCTGGACGTAGTCGCGGTGTAGGGGATTTTTGGATTTTGTGGTTGCCGTGGGTGCCGGGGCTACTCCTCCTTGCGGTCGCCTTCACAGTTGCCGTCGGTGCCACTTGCCCGCTTGAGTCACCGTTCGAAACTTTGCCCGATTATTTTACTTTTGGACTGTGAGTCAGGCTCATTCGGACCCCTGGACTGTCGGTGGCCCCTGATTGACTTTCCCCATGACCAGCTCCCAGACCACGGCTCCGCAGCACGCGATCTCGCGTGCCGTCGCCGCCATGGACGAGCAGGTCGACAACGTTCTCGACGCACCCGTGTGGTCGATGTCGGACGACGAGGCCGCGGCCACATTGGTCCGGCTGACCCGGCTCGCCTCGCGCATCAGCGAGCTCGAGGCCCGCGTCGCCGTGCACGCATCGTCTGTCGAGGTCGGCTCGTCCGTCGGGGCCACGTCGACCCAGGCGTGGTGGGCGACCCAGACCTCCCAGACCCACCGGAGCACGGCGGCGAAGCTGCACCTCGCCGAGGCCCTCGGCCGCTGGCACGTCGTCCGCCAGGCCTTGTCCTCCGGCGCGATCCTGACCGAGCAGGCCCAAGTCATCACCCGGGCCCTGGACGACCTCCCCGATGACATCGACCCGGGGAACCGGGTGCTCGCTGAGAAGCACCTGGTCGACCTGGCCGCCGATCACGACGCCGTCGACCTGCGCCGCCTCGGCCGCGGCCTCCTCGACGTCATCGACCCCGCCGCAGGGGAAGAAGAAGAACGCCGCCGGCTGGACGAGGAGGAGCGCAAGGCCCGCCAGAGGATGCGGCTCACCATGTCCGACGACGGGCACGGGTCCTGCCACGGCCGGTTCACCATCCCCGCCGCCCAAGGAGCGATGCTCAAGAAGATCCTCCAGGGCCTCGCGGCCCCGAAGCACCAGACCGCGGTCCACGGACCCGGAGTCGAGCGGAAGCCCAACCCGGAGCGGCTGGGAGCAGCGCTCTGCGAGCTCATCGAGCGCTACCCGACCGACCGACTCCCCAACGCGGGTGGCGTGAACGCGACCGTCGTGATCACGATGGACATGGCTACCCTCCTGGGAGCCGAGAAGGCCGCCACCCTCGACACCGGCGACAAGATCACCGCCTCCCAAGCCAGGCGGCTCGCCTGCGAGGCCGGCATCATCCCCGCCGTCCTCGGCGGCAAGTCCCAGGTCCTCGACCTCGGACGCACCCGCCGCTACTTCTCGAAAGCCCAGCACCTCGCCCTCGCAATCCAGCAAGGCAGCTGCACCGCCCAAGGCTGCGACTGGCCACCCAGCATGTGCCACGCCCACCACGACCACCCCTGGAGCCACGGCGGCAACACCGACCTCAACGACGGCAGACTCCTCTGCCCACGACACCACGCGAGAGCCCACGACCCCACGTTCACCATGACCAAGCTCCCCGGCGGGAAGATCGCCTTCACCCGGCGGACGTAGGCCGAACCCGCCACACACCTGCCCGTGCCGCTCAGTCGCGGCTCTGCACCGCCGCCAGCACGGCGTACGGCACCAGCACCGTGCGGTCCTCACCGACCCGCGCCTCGACGAAGTCGGCGCCGACGCGGAGCAGGACGGCGTCGTGGGTCGCGCCGTCGAGGGTGTGCAGCACGCAGCGCTCGCCCGCCTCGGCCAGGCGGCGGAGAGCGGAGCCGAGGCCGAGGGCGGCGACCGGGGACCAGGCGACCTCGGGCACCGAGCGCTCCGAGGCGCCGTGGACCACGGCGAGAGCGTCGGTCCGGATCACCCAGTCCTGGCGCGGGCCGCGGAGCAGGCACCAGCCGGTGGCGACCCGCTCGAGCGAGCCGGTGACCGCGCCGACGCCGCGGACGTCGAGGACCAGGTCGCGGCCGACCGAGGCCATCAGCCGGCTGGCGAGGGTGACGTGGTGGTACTCCGCGCGGCTGCGGTCGGCCAGCTCCACCTCGCGGTCGGCGTCGTAGAGCGCCTCGGCCTGCTGCTCCAGGTCGTCGAACAGCGCGAAGAGCTCCTCCTCCCAGCTCACGTGCCGCACCCCCGACCCAGCCTCATGGGCCGACCCTGCCACGCCCGCGCCCGCCCGGCCACCGGTGGAGAACCGGTTGACTCCCTCGGTAAAAAGACTTTGACTGACGTAAACGTACGCAAACGCAAGGATAAGACCATGAACGAGTGCCACGGCTCCCCCGCCCGCTGCGGGCTCGTCTGGCTGGCCGCCTCGCTGGCGCTGGCGGGCCTGGTCGCCTGGGTGCTGCCGGACCTGCTCGACGCGCGGTCCGCCGTGGTGGGCGGCGACCTGGCCACCCAGCCCCTCGACCGGCTGCTGCTCTGGCTGTTCGCCGGCGCGGCGGTGCTCGGGGCCGGCTGGCTGTGGGTGGTCACGTCGCTGGTGACCCTCGAGGTCGTGCGCGGGGGCGGGCGCCCCACCCGCGGCGTGCCGCCCGTCGTACGCCGGGCCGTGCTCGCCGCGTGCGGCGTCGCGCTGGGCGGGGCCGTCGTGGCACCGGCGGGCGCCACCCCGGGCGACCTGCACCTGGACCACAGCGGAGCCCCCGGGCTCGCCGCGATCAGCGGGCTCCCGCTCCCCGACCGCCCCAGCGACGCCTCTCCGGCCGTCGGCCGTCTCGCGTCGAGGCTCGCGGGTCGTACGCCGCCCCCGCCCGCCCACGGCGCCCCCGTCCACGCCGCGGCGGACCACGGTCCGGCCGACCTCGTCGAGGTCCGCCCCGGCGACACCCTCTGGGGCCTCGCCGCCGACCGGCTCGGTCCCGACGCCGGGGCCGCGGCGATCGACCGGCTGTGGCACCGGATCTACGACGCCAACCGCGAGGTCGTCGGCCCCGACCCCGACCTCGTCCAGCCCGGCCAGCGGCTGCACGTGCCCCGCACCTGACCGACCACCACCCGCCCCGACCCCGATCACGACCAGCCGAGAGGAGCACGTCATGCCCACGTCCCACGAGAAGGTCGTCCCGATCCGCGTGCCGGTCCCGGTCGGCAGCGTCCAGGGCACCCTCGCCCTCGACCTCCAGCCGCGGCACGACCCGCCCGCCCTCCGCGTGGCGGGCCACGGAGCACCGGCGGCCGACGTGCTCCCCATCGACCTGCGCGTACGACGCCAGCTCGAGCAGTGGTCGTGGCGCTACGCCCAGGCGGCGGTCGAGATCGTCGGCGGCGACCGTCCGGTCTCCCAGCTCCTGCGGTGGTCGAGCCGCCCGGTCTACGAGGACCTGGCACGCCGGGCGCTGCTCGTCGCCCAGGCGGGCGGCCACGAGCCGGGCGCCGGGCGGGTCCAGCCGGTCCGCCCGATGGTGCAGAGCGTGCGCTGCTGCTTCCTGGCCCGCGAGGCCGCCGAGGTCAGCGTGCGGGTGCGCTACGGGCAGCGGTCCCGGGCGCTCGCCGCCCGCTTCGAGCTGCGCACCGGCCGCTGGCTGTGCACCGCGCTGGACTTCGCCTGAGCAGTCATCATGGACGCATGGGACCGTTCGCCGCCGTCACCGCCCGCGCGGACGAGATCGCCGGCGCGCGACCGGGCGACGACCTGGTCCCGCGGGCCGACGTCGTCATGGACCGCGCCTTCACCCTGGACGCCCCGCCCGACGTCGTGTGGCCGTGGCTGGTGCAGCTGGGGAAGCAACGGGCCGGGTGGTACCTCCCCGCGTCCGTGGAACGGCTGGTCCCCCGCCGCCGGCGCGCCCTCCGGCGGCTCGAGCCCACGCTCCAGGGCCTCACCGTCGGCGACGTCATCCCCGACTGGGGAGGGCGCGACGCGACCTTCACCGTCGCGCTGCTCGACCGGCCGCGCGCGCTCGTCCACCGCTCGCGCCGCGGTCGCACCGAGCTCAGCTGGGCCCTGACCCTGAGTCCCGAGAGCCCCGGCACCACCCGGCTGCACCTGCGGCTGCGCCTGGGCCCGGTGCGCCACCGCCGGCTGGCCGGAACCGTCGGGGACGCGTTCGACGCCGCCACGATCCTGGGCCTCGCGGCCGGACTGCGCGAACGGCTGCCGGACCGGGGGTCCGACAGCCGTTCGTGAGTGCAGCGGGTGGGCTCAGCCGTTGACGCGCGTGGTCAGCCCGGTGGGGCCGCCGGGAGCGCCGTGGCACTTCTTGTACTTCTTGCCGGAGCCGCACGGGCAGTCGGCGTTGCGACCGATGCCGGCGAACTCGTCGTTCGCCGTCGCGGGGCGGCCGGTCACGGCCACCTCGCCGTCCTCGGTCGGGGCCGAGTAGGTGAGGTTCTGCGGCTGCTTCGGCAGGTCCAGGCCCTTGGCCCGGATGTGCGGCGCCTCGCGGCGGGCCTGCGCGGCGGCGGCCTCCTGCTCGGCGGCCTCGGCCTCGGCGGCTTCCGCCTCGGCGGCCAGCTCGTCCTCGTCCTCGTCGACCTGGACCTCCAGGTTGAACAGGAACCCGACCGACTCCTCCTTGATGGCGTCCATCATGGCGGCGAACATGTCGAAGCCCTCGCGCTGGTACTCGACGAGCGGGTCGCGCTGGGAGTACGCCCGCAGGTAGATGCCCTCGCGGAGGTAGTCCATCTCGTAGAGGTGCTCGCGCCACTTGCGGTCGATGACCGACAGCACGACGCGTCGCTCGAGCTCGCGCATGACGTCGTCGCCGACCTCGGCCTCGCGACGGTCGTACGCCGCGTGCGCGTCGGCGACCAGCTTCTCGATCAGCTCGTCACGGTCGAGGTTGGCGCGACCGCCGACCTCCTTCTCGAGCACCGTGTGGTCGAGCGAGACCGGGTAGAGCTGGCGCAGGGCGGTCCACAGCGCCTCGAGATCCCACTCCTCCGCGAACTCCTGCGTCGCCGCGACCGTGTAGCCGGTGACGACGTCGGTGATGAAGGTGCGCATCTCGTCCTCGAGGTCGGCACCCTCGAGCACCTTGCGGCGCTCGCCGTAGATGACCTCGCGCTGCCGGCTCATCACGTCGTCGTACTTGAGGACGTTCTTGCGCGACTCGAAGTTCTGCGACTCGACCTGGCCCTGGGCGTTGGCGATCGCACCCGTGACGCGCTTGTTCTCGATCGGGACGTCGTCCGGGATCTTGAGGACCTGGAGCACCCGGTCCACCCAGTCGGACTTGAACAGGCGCATCAGCTCGTCCTGCAGCGACAGGTAGAACCGGGACTCGCCCGGGTCGCCCTGACGGCCGGAGCGACCGCGCAGCTGGTTGTCGATGCGGCGCGACTCGTGCCGCTCGGTGCCGACGACGTACAGCCCGCCGAGCTCGCGGACCTCGTCGTGCTCCGCGGAGACCTGGCCCTTGACCCGCTCGAGGGCCTGCGGCCACTCGGCTTCGTACTCCTCGGAGTGCTCGACGGGGTCGAGGCCCTTGGCGCGCAGCTCGGCGTCGGCGAGGAAGTCGATCGAGCCGCCGAGCATGATGTCGGTGCCTCGACCGGCCATGTTGGTGGCGACGGTGACCGCGCCCTTGTGGCCGGCCATCGCGACGATCTTGGCCTCGTCGGCGTGGACCTTGGCGTTCAGGACGGTGTGCGGGATCCCGCGGGCGCGCAGCTTGGTCGAGAGGTGCTCGGACTTCTCGACCGAGACCGTGCCGACCAGGACGGGCTGGCCCTTCTCGTGGCGCTCGGCGATGTCCTGGGTGACGGCGTCGTACTTCGCCTCCTCGGTCCGGTAGACGAGGTCGGCGGCGTCGATGCGCTGCATCGGGCGGTTCGTGGGGATCGGGACCACGCCGAGCTTGTAGATCTTGTCGAACTCCGACGCCTCGGTCATGGCCGTACCGGTCATGCCGGAGAGCTTGTCGTAGAGGCGGAAGTAGTTCTGGAGGGTGACGGTGGCGAGGGTCTGGTACTCCTCGCGGACGGTCACACCCTCCTTGGCCTCGATCGCCTGGTGCAGGCCGTCGTTGTAGCGACGCCCCGCGAGCATCCGGCCGGTGTGCTCGTCGACGATGAGCACCTCGCCGTCCATGACGACGTACTCCTTGTCGTTGCGGAACAGCTCCTTGGCCTTGATGGAGTTGTTCAGGAACGAGATGAGCGGGGTGTTCGCCGACTCGTAGAGGTTCTCGATGCCGAGGTGGTCCTCGACCTTGGTGATGCCGGGCTCGAGGACGGAGATCGTGCGCTTCTTCTCGTCGACCTCGTAGTCGACGTCCTTGACCAGGGTGCGGCAGATGCGCGCGAACTCGGCGTACCAGCGCACCTCGTCCTGGGTCGGGCCGCTGATGATGAGCGGGGTCCGCGCCTCGTCGATCAGGATCGAGTCGACCTCGTCGACGACGGCGAAGTTGTGCCCGCGCTGGACGCACTCCTCGATGGAGCTGGCCATGTTGTCGCGCAGGTAGTCGAAGCCGAGCTCGTTGTTCGTGCCGTAGGTGATGTCGCAGTTGTAGGCCACCCGGCGCTCGTCGGGGCGCATCTCGGGGAGGATCACGCCGACCTCGAGGCCGAGGAAGTGGTGGATCCGGCCCATCATCTCGGACTGGTACTTCGCGAGGTAGTCGTTGACCGTGACCACGTGCACGCCCTTGCCGGACAGCGCGTTGAGGTACGACGGGAGCGTGGCGACCAGGGTCTTGCCCTCACCGGTCTTCATCTCGGCGATGTTGCCGAGGTGCAGCGCCGCGCCGCCCATGATCTGGACGTCGAAGGGCCGCATGCCGGTGACCCGCTTGGCGGCCTCGCGCACGGTGGCGAACGCCTCGGGCATCACGTCGTCGAGGGTCTCGCCGTTGGCGAGCCGCTCGCGGAACTCGGCCGTCATGGCGCGCAGCTCGTCGTCGCTCATCGCGACGAAGTCGTCCTCGATGGCGTTCACGGCCTTCGCGATCGCCTCGAGCTGACGAAGGATCTTGCCCTCTCCGATGCGGAGGAGCTTGTCGAGAATGGCAGGCACGAGGTGATACTCCCTGGATCGATGGGGGTGCTGCGCCACTCTACCCAGCGGGTGAGGCACTCCCTAACCGGGCGCGGGAGCGCTTCGGCCCCCTCGGCGACGCTCAGAAGCGCAGCAGCGGGGCCAGGTCGCCGCGCGGCTCGACCGCCACGTCGTCGAGGTCGAGCCAGTCGGCGAGCCGCCGCAGCTCGACCGCGAGCTCCTCGGCCGTGCCGGCGGGGGCGCCCGGCTCGGCGTACGCGCCCTTGACCAGGAGGCGGCCGGTCCGGCGGTCGGCCTTGAGGTCCACCCGTCCGACCAGCTCGTCGCCGAGCAGGAACGGCAGCACGTAGTAGCCGTGCACGCGCTTCTCGGGCGGCACGTAGATCTCGATGCGGTAGTGGAAGCCGAAGAGCTGCTCGGTGCGCTCGCGCTCCCAGACCACGGGGTCGAAGGGGCTCAGCACGGTGCGGGCGCCGATGCGGCGCGGCAGCCGGGCGTCGCGGTGGAGGTACGCCGGCTTCGTGCCGCCCTCCACCCGGACCGGGGTGAGCTCCCCCGCCTCGACCATCGTGGCGACCGCGACCTTCACGTCGGCCACCAGCATCCGGTGGTAGTCGGCGAGGCTCCTGAGGGTGGCGACGCCGTGGGCGCGGGCCGCTCGCCGGGTGAGCTCGAGGCCGGCCTCGGCCCGCGAGGGCGTCGGCAGGGCGAGCACGTGGGCGGGCAGGACCCGCTCGGGCACGTCGTACACGACCTCGAACTGGCTGGTGCGGCGCGCGATCGCCAGGTCGCCGCACAGGTAGAGGAAATCGAGGGCCTTGCGGACCTCGGACCAGTTCCACCCCCAGTGCTCCCGGGCCCGGGCGCCGTCGTCGTGGAGGTGCTCCAGGTCGCGGGCGGTGCTGGGGCCCCGGTCGCGGACCGCCGCCAGGACGTTCGCGAGCAGGGCGTCGTCGACGGTCTTCCACCACTTGCCGCGCTGGGTCCGGTAGTGCTCCATCCGGTGCTGCATGTGCGGCCACAGCTCGACCGGCATGAACGCCTGGACGTGCGCCCAGTACTCCACCACCCGGCGGGGCCGCTGCTCGGCGGCCCGGCGCAGCAGGTCGGTGTCATAGGGACCCATCCGCGAGTAGAGCGGCATGTAGTGCGCGCGCTGGAGCACGTTGACCGAGTCGACCTGGAGCACCCCCGTGCGGTCCAGGGTGCGCTGGAAGGTGCGCATCGTGGGCACGGCGTGGGCGGGGTCGAGGAACCCCTGCGCCGCCAGGGCGATCCGGCGTGCCTGGGCGCGCGAGAGGGACTGGGTGCTCATGGCGGCGGCTGCGGGCCGGACCTCACGGCAGGTCGAGCAGCTTTTCCTTCACGGCGTACATGACGGCTTCCATCCGCGAGTGCAGCTGGAGCTTCTCGAGGATGTTGCGGACGTGGTTCTTGACGGTGTTCTCGCTGATGAACAGCTGGCGGGCGATCTCGCGGTTGTTCATGCCCTTGGCCACGAGGCGCAGCACCTCGAGCTCGCGCTCGGTCAGCCGCAGGCCGGGGACGTGGTCGCGCTCGGGGCGCGACATCTGCTTGAACTCGTCGATCAGCTTCACGGCCATCGACGGGGAGATGAGGGACTGGCCGTCGGCCACGACGCGCACGGCCTGGGCGACCTCCTCGATGGAGGAGTCCTTGAGGAGGTAGCCGGCGGCACCGCTCTTGACGGCCTCGTAGAGGTCGGCCTCCTCGTCGGAGACGGTCAGCATGATGATCTTGGCCGAGGGGACGGCCTCCTTGATGGCGAGGCAGGCCTCGATCCCCGAGCGCTTGGGCATCCGGATGTCGAGCAGCACGACGTCGGGGGCGGTGCTGATCGCGAGGGTGGTCCCCTCGAGGCCGTCACCGGCCTCGCCGATCACCTCGATGCCGCTCTCGACGGCCAGCAGCATGGTCAGACCACGGCGGAAGAGCTCCTGGTCGTCGACGACCAGCACACGGATCGGCTCGAGACCCGGGTCGTTCACCTGTTCGGACACGGACGCATCATGGCACGGACGGGCGGCCCGTGGGACCCGGTCGGGTGGGTGAAACGGGAAGGGGGGTGGCCCGTTCGGGCCACCCCGCTCCTCAGGCGCGGACCACGAGGGGACCGCTAGACCAGTGGGGCCCGGTCAGTCCTCACCGCCCAGGTCCAGCGAGATCACGCCGTAGTCGTAGCCGCGGCGGCGGTAGACGACCGCCGGACGGTCGTTCTCCTTGTCCACGTAGAGGTAGAAGTCGTGGCCGACCAGCTCCATCTCGTAGAGCGCCTGGTCGAGGGTCATCGGGCTGGCGGGGTGCGTCTTCTCGCGGACCACGAGCGGTCCGTCCCCCGTCACCGCGATCGGGCCGACCTGGCGCTCCTGCACCGCGGACTGCTCCTCGGCGCTGCCCACGAGGGCCTCGACGGGCACCTGCGCCATCGCCTGGCCGACGGAGACCGGGGCGTGCCGCCCGCGGTGGACCCGACGCCGGTCGGCGGCACGGCGCATCTGCGCGGCCATCTTGTCGAGGGCGAGGTCCAGGGCTCCCATCTTCTCGTCGGCCGCGGCCTCCGCCCGGATGACCGGGCCCTTGGAGAACGCCGTCAGCTCCACGTGCACCGCGTGGTCGTGCTGGCGCGGATTGGGCTCGCAGTCCACCTCGACGTGAACCCGCATGATCCGGTGGTCGTGCTTCTCGAGCCGCGTCAGCTTCTCCTCGACGTGGCTGCGGAACCGGTCAGACAGCTCGCAGTTTCGGCCTGTGACCACAACTTCCATGTGAACCTCCCGTAGAACAGTTGGTTTCGCCAGTTGCTTCTCTGGTGTTCAGCCCCCGAGCTCGCCCTCCACAGGGCACGACGGTGCACGGGTCATGGGCGACCCGCAGCACCGGCGCAGCTCGGAGAGGCTGGAGTCCGCCCGGCCGACCTGGTCTTCGACCCCACAATCGCCTGCGGAGGGGTTCGCAGCTTGGTGCCACTACTGCCCTTCTCCCGACGCACCGTCGCATCTGACGACGGGGCCGAGGCAGGACTTACGACTAAGCCGCACCGTGATCGGCTGGGACCGGGGACAGGTCCCCGGACAGCCTTACGTGGACCGTTTCGCCTGCGACTGGCATCGGCTTGCCGCTCGCGCGCCCGGCTTGCGCTGGGCGCCTGAGCGGCGCAACCACGGACCCGGACGGACTCCATACAGAGACGTTAGAGGGTGGAGGGGCTGGGCGAAACCCGTTCGCCTGAAGATTCGCTGTGGAGGTCCGTCGCCCCGCCCGGACGCCGCCGCCGGGTCGCCGCCACGGTCGCGACGGCCGCCACCGGCAGGCCCACCGCCTCCAGGGCGCGCTGGGCCTCGCGGGCCGTCGCCCCGGTCGTGAGCACGTCGTCGCAGACGACCAGCCGGGCCCGCGGACGGACCCGCGCCAGCCGCCGCACCCGGCTCGACGGGCACGCCATCGACCCCGCGAGGTTGGCGGCCCGCTGCGCGGCGTCCAGGCCGGCCTGGTCCACGACGCCGGGCCGGGGGTGCAGCATCCGCAGCGCCACCACGTCGTGTCCGCCGGCGCGCAGCAGGCGGGCGGCGGCGCTCGCGAGCGCGTGCGTGTGGTCGTGCCCGCGGGCGCGCACGCTCGCGGGGCGCGACGGCACCGGCACCAGCACGACCGGGCCGCTCACGTCGGCGGCGTGCACGGCATCGGCGAGGAGCTCGGCCAGCGGGTCCCGCAGCCCCAGGACGGCGTGCTCCTTGTGGGCGATCACCATCGCGCGCACCACGCCGTCGTACGCCGCGGGCGCGTACGGCGGGGCCAGCCCGGCCGGCACCGGGGTCGGCCACACCAGCCCGGCGCCGCGTGGCAGCCCCGCGCGGCAGCTCCGGCAGAGCACCCGTCCCGGGCCGGCGCAGCCCACGCAGCGACCACCGAGCAGGAGGTCGGTCGCGGCGTCGCGCAGCTCGTCGGGCACCCTGCGAGACGACCAGACCCGCGACCCGGGCTCAAGCGGCGCCGGGCGCCCTGTGGAGGACCGTGCCCGCCGCCGTCAGCCGACGTAGCCCAGGGACGTCACGCCCGAGTCGAGCGCCACGTCACCGCGGTCCGCGCTGGACAGGTCGACCAGGTTCGTCCGCGCGACGGCGTACAGGCTCTCGCCCGGGACCGGCGAGCCGACCAGCCCGAGGATCCGGCCGCGCAGCGTGGTCGACAGGCTGTCGATCCCGGGCGGCGAGCCGTCGACCGAGACCGTGCGCACCTGCGCGAGCGCGTCGTTGATGGTGTCGAGGACCGCCACCGAGGTCGGCGAGGACCACGCGAGGTCGCGGATGTTGAGCCGCTCCCCCACCTCGGTCCCGATCCGCTGGGCGGCCGTCGCGGAGCGCACCCGCCCGCGGTCGTCGCGCACGATCCGGCTGACCAGGATCTGGTCGCCGCCACCGCCCGCCGGGCGGACCGCCGCGACGAGTCGGGACCCGTCGCGCGAGACGAGGAAGCTGCGGACGTCGCGCCCGCTGATCCCCTGGACGCGCAACGGCTGCGGGTCGCCGTCGCCGGTCACGGTGAGGATCCGGGCCCCGCTCTTGGTCCGGTCGAGCAGCCAGAGCCGGTCGCCGAGGTCCCAGGCCGGCGGCAGCAGGTCGGTCGCGTCGCTGACCACCTCGCGCACGTCGGCGGAGCCGCCGCGCACCGGGCCGCGGAGCACGGACCGGCCGCCCCCCGAGATCCCGGCCACCTCGGCGCCGGTCACGCTGACCCGCACGCGGGAGACGCCGTACGCCGTGTCGCCGAACGGTCCGTCGACGGGCTCGAACGCCGAGCGGGCGCCGGCCACCAGGAGGCCGCCCTGCAGCCCGTAGAGCAGCGGGCTCGCCTGGAAGCCGACGGGGTCGTACTGCGAGCCCTCGTTGACCGAGATCGTGCTGACCGCGCCGGGCAGCTGCAGCTGCTGGTCCCCGATCGAGACCCGCAGGCTGCGGATCGTCGGCTCCTGCCGCAGGGTCCAGGCGAACTGCGCCAGGATCAGCTCGGTCGTCTGCGGGGTCAGCTGGCCGGCGTCCCCCGTCAGCGAGATGTCCGCGACGCCGTCCGCCGAGACCGGTGCGGAGAGGTCGAGCTTGAGGCCGGGCGGGATGAACGTGCGCGACGCCTGGGTGAGCTCGGGGCGCGGTCCGCGCAGCAGCGCGGCGGTCAGCGTCGAGGCGAGCTGGTCGCCGCGCGGGACGAACACCGGCTCCGGGACCAGGATCTCGGCGGTCGGGTCGAAGAAGTAGAGCGAGACCTGGCGGAAGCGCAGCTCGAACCAGGTCTCCGGGACGATCAATGCGTTCGGCACCTCGGTGAGGCGCCACTCGCCGTTGTCGTCGCGGGCGACGGGGAACTGCAGGACCCGCTGGTCGCGCGGCAGCGGGCCGAGCCAGGTGCCGCGGGAGTCCAGCCGGTCGGCGCCGCTGAGCGTGACCGAGACGCGCGGGTCGCTCCCGCGCGGGTTGGAGGCGTCGGCGTAGGTGATCGTCTCCAGCTCGGGGGTCCAGGCCGCGGCGGCGTCACCGGTGAGGAACTGGCGGGCCACGGTCGCGTCGATCGGCGAGGCGGTCATCGCGTCGAGGAAGCCCTTGACCACTGCGGCCGGAGAGTCCCCGGGCTGGGGCGGCTTCGGCTCGATGTCGAAGGGCCGCTCCTGCGCCAGCGAGCCACCCGAGCCGGTCTGCACGATCGGCCCCGAGTCGGGCATCCGCACGCAGCCGGCGGGCAGCAGCAGGCCGAGGCACACCATCGCGGCCACGAGGAGACGGCGGCTCATGCGACGGTCTCCGGGGCGTCGGCCGGCACCAGGGGCAGCGGGCTCTGGCGCAGCGCGCCGCCTGCGCGGCGGGGCAGGGTCAGGCGGAACTGCGCCCCCTCGCCCGGCCGGCCCCACGCCTGCAGCCAGCCCCCGTGCAGGTGCGTGTCCTCGAGGGCGATCGAGAGACCGAGCCCCGTGCCGCCGCTGGTGCGGGCGCGCGCCGGGTCGGCCCGCCAGAAGCGGTTGAACACCATCGAGGACTCCCCCGCCGCGAGCCCGACACCGTGGTCGCGGACCGCGATGGCGGCCGCGTGGGTGTCGCCGGCGACGCGGATCACGACGTCGTCGCCCTCCGCGTGGTCGATGGCGTTGGTGACCAGGTTTCGCAGGATGCGCTCGACCCGGCGTACGTCGGCCTCGCACAGGCAGGGGTGGTCCGGGGCGTCGACGAGGACGCGCACGTCGCGCTGGGCGGCCAGGGCCCGGGTGGCGTCGACGATGCGGTGGGCCACGTCCACGAGGTTGACGTCGTCGGTCTCGAGCACCGCGGCCCCGGCGTCGAAGCGGCTGATCTCGAGCAGGTCGGCGAGCAGCGTCTCGAAGCGGTCCAGCTCGACCTGCAGCAGCTCGGCGGCGCGCGCGGTCGCGGGGTCGAAGGCCCGGCGCGCGTCGTGCAGCACGTCGCCGGCCATCCGCACGGTCGTCAGCGGGGTGCGCAGCTCGTGGGAGACGTCGGAGACGAAGCGCCGCTGCACCCGGCTGAGCTCCTCGAGCTGCCGGATCTGGCGCTGCAGGCTGCTCGCCATCTGGTTGAACGACGTGGCCAGCCGCGCCAGGTCGTCGTCGCCGGAGACCTTGAGCCGCTCCTGCAGCTGCCCGGCGGCCAGCCGCTCGGCGACCCGCCGCGCCAGCCGGATCGGGGTCACGACCTGGCGGGTCACCAGCCAGGTGAGCCCGGCGACGAGGACCAGCAGCAGGACGCCGGCGGTGAGCAGGGCGCGGGTGACCAGCGCGAGCGTCTCGCGCTCGTCGTCGAGCGGGAAGAGGTAGTAGAGGGTGTACGTCTGGCCGTCCGACGGGAGCCGGACCTGCGAGCCGACGACGATCCCGGGGCGGTCCTCCTCGGCGCCGGTCGACTGGTCGACCGAACGGATCCGGGTGTAGGTCCAGGCGGTGGGCGCCGCCTCGTCGAAGCGTCGCTCGAGCGCCACCGGGACGCTGGAGGTGTCGAGTCCCGAGGTGTACTTCGCGCCCCCGTCGGCGATCCGGGCGCCGCTGTCTCCGACGGGACCGGCCAGCACCACGCTGAAGCCGCGGGTCTGGCCGCGCTGGATGATCGGCTCGACCAGGTCGAGCTGCTGCGAGGAGTAGTCGAGGTCGATGCCGGGCGCCGCGACCAGCCGTCGCCGCGCCTCCATCGTCTCGTTGTTGGCCTCCGCCACGACCGCGTCGACGCGGTGGTCGAGGAGGCCCTCGCGGGTCTGCTGCAGCAGGAACCAGCCGACGACGCTGACGACCGCGGCCGACAGCACGACGGTGCTCGCCACGACCCGCGCCTGGATCGACCGTCGCCAGAAGGTGAGGCCACGGCGTACGGCGTCCGGGAGACTGCGCGAGGCCAACGGAGCCCGTCCCTAGAGCGTTCCGGCTTTGTATCCCACGCCCCGGACCGTCACGACGATCTCGGGGTTCTCGGGGTCGTGCTCCACCTTGGAGCGCAGCCGCTGGACGTGGACGTTCACCAGCCGGGTGTCGGCGGCGTGCCGGTAGCCCCAGACCTGCTCGAGAAGCACCTCGCGGGTGAAGACCTGCCAGGGCTTGCGCGCCAGGCAGACCAGCAGGTCGAACTCGAGGGGGGTCAGGCTGATCGGCGCGCCGTCGCGCGTGACGGAGTGCCCGGCAACGTCGATGCCGAGGTCGCCGATGGTCAGCGACTCCTGCGCGGGCGGGTCGTAGCTGCGGACCCGGGCCCGGATCCGGGCCACGAGCTCCTTGGGCTTGAACGGCTTCACGACGTAGTCGTCGGCGCCGGACTCGAGCCCGACGACGACGTCGACGGTGTCGCCCTTGGCGGTCAGCATCACGATCGGCACGCCGGACTCGGCGCGGATCTCCTTGCAGACGTCGATGCCGTCCTTGCCGGGCAGCATCAGGTCGAGGAGCACCAGGTCGGGCCGGTAGTCGTGGAACTCGGCCATCGCGAGGTCGCCCCGGCCGCACATGCGGCTGTCGAAGCCCTCCTGGCGGAGCACGATCGTGAGCATCTCCGCGAGCGAGGCGTCGTCGTCGACGACGAGGATGCGGCCCTTCCAGGCGCCGTCAGCCGGTGGTGCGGTGTTGCTCATGCGCTCAATCTTGCCAGTCGCACGGGGACGGCACCCCGTGGACCCGTCCGACACCCCGACGGAACGGGAAACGGGCCCCGCCGACACACGTGGTGTCGCCGGGGCCCGCAGCCGCTGCGCAGGGGTGACTCAGTAGCGGTACTGGTCGGACTTGTACGGCCCGGCCACGTCCACGCCCAGGTAGGACGCCTGGTCGTCGGACAGCGTCGTCAGCTTGACGCCGAGGGCGCCGAGGTGGAGACGGGCGACCTCCTCGTCGAGGTGCTTGGGCAGCACGTAGACGCCGACGGGGTACTCCTCGGGCTTCGTGTAGAGCTCGATCTGGGCCAGCACCTGGTTGGTGAAGGAGTTCGACATGACGAACGACGGGTGGCCGGTCGCGTTGCCGAGGTTCATCAGGCGACCCTCGGAGAGGACGATGATCGTCTTCTCGTCCGGGAAGGTCCACACGTCGACCTGCGGCTTGACCGTCGTGCGGACGATGCCCTCGTAGGTCTCGAGCCCCGCCATGTCGATCTCGTTGTCGAAGTGGCCGATGTTGCCCAGGATCGCCTGGTGCTTCATCTTCGCCATCTGCTCGACGGTCACGACGTCCTTGTTGCCGGTCGCGGTGATGATGATGTCGGCGATGTCGAGGACGTCGTCCAGCGTGGTGACCTGGTAGCCGTCCATGGCCGCCTGCAGCGCGCAGATCGGGTCGATCTCGGTGACGATGACGCGGGCGCCCTGGCCGCGGAGCGACTCGGCGCAGCCCTTGCCCACGTCGCCGTAGCCGGCCACGACGGCGACCTTGCCGCCGATGAGGACGTCGGTCGCGCGGTTGATGCCGTCGATGAGCGAGTGGCGGCAGCCGTACTTGTTGTCGAACTTCGACTTGGTGACCGAGTCGTTGACGTTGATGGCCGGGAAGAGCAGCGAGCCTTCCTTCATCATGTCGTAGAGACGCAGCACACCGGTGGTGGTCTCCTCGGTGACGCCCTTGATCTCGCCGGCGATCTTCGTGTAGCGGTCCTTGCTCTCGGCGAGCGAGGCGTTCAGGACGTCGAAGACGATCTTCTGCTCGTGGCTCTTCGCGGAGGCCGGGTCCGGCGCGACGCCGGACTTCTCGGCGTCGACGCCGAGGTGGACCAGCATCGTGGCGTCGCCGCCGTCGTCGAGGATCATGTTGGCGAACGCGTCACCGGGCCAGTTCAGGATCTGCTGGGTGCACCACCAGTACTCCTCCAGCGTCTCGCCCTTCCAGGCGAAGACCGGCACGCCGGCCGGCGCGTCGACGGTGCCCTCGGGCCCGACGGCGACCGCGGCAGCGGCGTGGTCCTGGGTCGAGAAGATGTTGCAGGAGGCCCAGCGGACCTCCGCGCCCAGGGCGACCAGCGTCTCGATGAGCACGGCGGTCTGGATGGTCATGTGCAGCGAGCCGGCGATCCGGGCGCCCGCCAGCGGCTTGGAGTCGCCGTAGCGCGCGCGCATGGCCATCAGGCCCGGCATCTCGTGCTCGGCGAGCTTGATCTCGGTCCGGCCGTAGTCGGCCAGGTTGATGTCGGCGACCTTGTAGTCCATCGAATGCCCCCTGCTGTCGGCTCTGCTCATGGCTTGTGCACACGAGATTAGAACGCGCTCCAGCAGATCGAAGAATCCTCGACGCACCCTCCGGCGCGACGCCGGGACCCCCGGCGACCGGGTCGGTGACCGCGTCAGTGACCGGCGGGAGCCGGGGGTGCGGGCCGCTCGTCCGGCACGTGGTCCGCGCGGTAGATGTCGGGCTCGAGGTAGATCACCTGGGCCGTCGCCTCGGCCGCCCGGACGTGCCGCTCGGCACTGTCGATCAGCTCCGCGACCTGCTCGGCGGTGGCCCCGCGGGCGACCCCGATCTTGGCCGCGACCAGGAGCTCCTCGGGACCGAGGTGCATGGTCTTGAGGTGGATCACGCGCTCCACGCCCTCGGTGCCCTCGAGGGCCGCGACGATGGCACGCTGGGCCGGGACGCTGGCCGACTCGCCCAGCAGCAGGCTCTTGGTCTCGATGCCGAGCACGACGGCGACGCAGACCAGCAGCACCCCGATCAGGGCGGTGCCGGCGACGTCCCAGTAGAGGTTCTCGGTGATCAGCGCGAGGCCGACCGCGACGAACGCGAACACCAGGCCGATGAGGGCGGCGAGGTCCTCCAGCAGGATCACCGGGAGCTCGGGCTGCTTGGCCCGCCGGATGAACTGCGGGAAGCTCGCGGAGCCCTTGATCTTGTTGGTCTCGCGGATCGCGGTGCGGAAGGACAGCCCCTCCATCACGATGGCGACGAGCAGCACGACCGGCGGCACCCACCACCAGCGGCTGTCCAGGATCGAGTCCTCCGGGTGCCCGTGGGCGGCGTGGATCTCGTGGTACTTGTGGTACGCCTCGTAGAGCGCGAAGAGCCCACCGACGCTGAACAGCACGATCGACACGATGAAGCTGTAGACGTACCGCTCGCGGCCGTAGCCGAAGGGGTGCTCGTCGGTCGCGTCCTTCTGCGCCTTCTTCCCGCCCAGGAGCAGCAGCCCCTGGTTGCCGGCGTCGGCGACCGAGTGGATCGCCTCCGCGAGCATGGAGCTCACCCCGGTCAGGAAGAACGCGAGGAACTTGGTCAGCGCGATGCCGGCGTTGGCCAGCAGCGCGGCCACGACGGCCTTGGTCCCACCTTCGGCGCTCATGCGCGGAAGGCTAGCGGGTCGTCCCGTCGGCCGGCGGGTCGACCTGCACGGGCGTCCCGTACGGCGGGGTCACCGGGGGCGAGGTCTGCTCGCCGTCCGCGATCCCCTCCTCCAGCGCCTCGACCAGGACGTCGGCGTGCTCCTCGGCGTCGGCGGTGACGACCGTGAGCGCGACCGCCTCGCGGAGGTGGTGCTGGGCGTAGCCGAGCGGGTCCACCACGTGCGTCAGCCGGGTCGCGACCGGCGCCCAGGCCAGCCCGAGCGCCACCAGGACCGCCAGCACCGTGGTCAGCACCAGCGAGACCGCCGCGTGGCCGGCCGCCCAGTCGCCGTAGCCGAGGTAGAGCGCGGACTTCACGACGAACCCGTGGAAGAGGTAGACCACCAGGGTCCAGGCGCCCATCCTCGTGAACCAGCCGTGGACGCGCGGCACCAGCGCGAGGAACGCCCAGGCCCCGAGCGTCCCGGTCACCAGCAGGCCTGCCCGGATCAGCATCGCGTGCAGGTCGCTGGTCTCGAGGTCGCCGTACTGCGAGCGGTAGTACAGCCACTCCGTGCTGGCCCAGCTGTCGATCCAGAAGGACAGCACGAAGATCACCGCGAGCACGGCGACGGCCGCGCGCCGGGCCCGCGGGGTGCGGAGCAGCTCGAGCCGCTCCGGCGTCGCCTTGAGGCCCATCACGAAGAACGGCAGCAGACCGAGCACCCGGGCCATGTCGAGGGTGTCGCCCGCGTACATCCCGGCCAGCAGGCTGACGGCGACGGCCACCACCAGGCCGTGGGGCAGCGCCTTGAACGGCGGGGTGAGCAGGCGCCAGAAGAACAGCGCGGAGAGGTACCACATCGGCCAGTGCGGGTCCGCGAACACGTCGGCCAGCTGCTCGCCGCCGACGTAGATCCGGAAGAGCGAGAGCGCCGTCTCGAAGAGGACGTAGGGGACGACGACCGTGCAGAACAGCTGCCACATCCGGGCCCGGGTGTAGGTGAACGAGCGCGAGAGATAGCCGGTGACGAAGACGAACGCCGGCACGTGCCAGGCGTAGAGGAAGTCGTAGAGCTGGTCGTTGACCGCATTGTGCGGCAGCAGCGTCCAGGAGTGGCCGACGACGACGAGGGTGACCAGCGCCATCTTGGCGTTGTCGAACCACGGGTCGCGGCGGCGGGTGGGGGGCGTCGCGGACGCCGGCGGCGTCACGGGCGTCGTGCTCGGCATGGCGAGAAATCTAGCGGCGGGACCCCCACCGCTCCCAGCCGCGGGCGTGGCACCCGCGCGGCGCGGTCAGTCCTCGACGAGGCCGAGACGGAGGTACTCGGCGGCGTAGGTGCCGCTGAGCAGCAGCGACGCGTAGCGCGCCACCTCGGTCGGCGCGTCCGTCGTCACGGTCTCGACCCGGACGCCGCGCTCCGCGGCGCTGGCCAGCAGGCGGCCGCGCTGCTCGCGCACGACCGCGTCGTCGGCACCGTCGTCGAGCACCACGAGCATCGGGCGCAGGTCGGCGCCCTCGTCCGCGAACGGGTCGTCGAAGACGTTGCGCAGCCGGGCCGCCTCGACCACGGGGAGCAGGTGCTCGGCGTCGCCGGCCAGGGCGGTGCGGCCACTGGCGCGGCGGATCGACTCCGCGACGCGGCGCGCCGCGCGGGCGGCGAGGACCGAGCCTCCCCAGACGAGCGGGTTGCTGTCCGCGAGGGCGATCGCGAGCATCTTGGCGGGGTTCACCGCGAGGTCGCGGTGCGGCGAGCAGGCGATCGCGACCGCGTCGAGCGCCTCGGCGACCTGGTCGGCGTCGGCGCGGGGGCCGAGCGAGACGCGGTCGAGGTACTCGAGCATCACGACCGCGGTGGCGAGCTGGTCCCGGGTGACCGTCGGCAGCACGGTCGAGTAGCGGCCGGCGGCGTGGTCGGCCACCAGCGAGGTCGGCGGGCAGGCCACGACGACCTGGCAGCCCCGGCGTACGGCCTCGGCGACGGCGGACGCCGTGCCGGTGTCGGCGCCGTCGGGGGCGAGCACCACGACCAGGTCGAGGCTCCCCGCCCAGCCGGGCAGCGCGGGCCCGGGCCAGGCCACGAACGGGACCGGGCACCACGGCTCGAGCACGGCGCGCAGCAGCCGCGAGTCGGGGCCGGCGGCGATGACCGCCCGCGGCCGCGGCTCGTCCTGGCTGCGGGCCACCGCCTCCGCGGCCGCCGCGGAGGCGTCGATCGACTCGCGGCGGACCCGCGCGCCGGCCTCGGCCAGCGGACGCAGGACGCGGTCGGCGGCAGCGAGCGCCGCCTCGTCGTCGAGACGGGACTCGTCGAACCAGGTCGCCATGGTCGTCGGCCTCAGCCCGGCTTGCGGGCCTCGTCGACCAGCAGCACCGGGATGTCGTCGCGGACGGGGTAGGCCAGCCCGCAGCCCGTGCAGACGAGCTCGTCGCCGGCCGGCGTCAGCGACGCACGGCACGCCGGGCACACGATGATGTCGAGGAGGGCAGGGTCCAGGTTGGTGCTCATCTACTCGCTCCTGATGATCGTGAGGACGGCGTCGCGGACCTCGGCCATGGTGGCGCGGTCCCGGCCCTCGGCGTTGAGCCGCAGCAGCGGCTCGGTGTTGGACGGCCGGACGTTGAAGCACCAGTCCGGGTGGCTGACGGTCAGGCCGTCGAGGGTGTCGGTGGTGACGTCCGGCAGACCGGCGTACGTCTGCTCGATGGTGGCGGTGACCGCGGCGGCGTCGGTCACGGTCGAGTTGATCTCGCCGCTGACGACGTAGCGCTCGTACTCCGCGAGCAGCTCCGAGAGCGGCCGGTCGGTCTCCGCCAGCGCGGCGAGCGCGTGCAGGGCCGCCAGCATCCCCGAGTCGGCGCGCCAGAAGTCGCGGAAGTAGAAGTGGCCGCTGTGCTCGCCGCCGAAGATCGCGCCGGTCTCGGCCATGCGGGCCTTGATGTAGGAGTGCCCCACGCGGGTGCGGACCGGGGTGCCGCCGAGCTCGGTGACGATCTCGGGCACCGCGCGGCTGGTGATCAGGTTGTGGATGACGCTGGCGCCCGGCTCCTTGGCCAGCTCGCGGGCCGCGATCAGGGCGGTCAGCGTCGACGGGGAGACCGCCTCGCCCCGCTCGTCGACGAGGAAGCAGCGGTCGGCGTCGCCGTCGAAGGCGAGCCCGATGTCGGCGCCCTCGGCGACCACGCGCCTCTGCAGGTCGACGAGGTTCGCGGCGTCGATGGGGTTGGCCTCGTGGTTCGGGAAGGTGCCGTCGAGCTCGAAGTACATCGGGACGACCTCGACCTGCTCCGCGCCGAGGCGACCGAAGACCGCGGGGCTGGTGTGCCCGGCCATGCCGTTGCCGGCGTCGACCACGACCTTGAGCCGGCGGCCGGTCACCGGCGCCAGGCTGAGGAGGTGGGCGGCGTACGCCTCGAGGACGTCGTGGTGGTCGATGGTGCCCTGGCGGACGGCGGGGGCGGCCGACCCGGCGGCCACGGCGTCGCGGATCTCGGCGAGGCCGGTGTCCATGCCGATCGGCTGCGCCTCGGCGCGGCACATCTTGATGCCGTTGTACTGCGCCGGGTTGTGGCTCGCGGTGAACATCACGCCGGGGTGGCCGAGGTGGCCCGAGGCGAAGTAGAGCTGGTCCGTGGACGCCAGCCCGATCAGGACCACGTCGGCGCCGGCCTCGGTGGCGCCGTCGGCGAACGCACCGGCCATGCCGGGCGAGCTCGGGCGCATGTCGTGCCCGACGACGACGGTGCGGGCACCGACGACCTCGACGTAGGCGCGGCCGGTGGCGCGCGCGAGCTCCTCGTCCAGCTGCTCGGGCACCAGGCCCCGGACGTCGTACGCCTTGAAGATCGCGCCGAGGTTGGCGGGGTCCAGCGTGTCAACCATGGGGCGGAGCCTAACGGTCGGGCAGCGGGGGCCGCTCAGTCGGTGGTGAGCATCCGCAGGTGGCCGCGGCGGCCCACCTCGCGGCCGGTCTCCTCGGCGGGCGCCAGGCGCTCGACGGGAGCCGGTCGGGCGGCCTCGCGCACGGCGTCGGCCAGCGCGAGCAGGTCGTCGCTGGACGGACCCTGGGCGGCCGGGTCGGGAGCGAGCCGGAGCACCTCCCACCCGCGGGGCGCGGAGAGGCGCTCACTGTGGGCGACGCAGAGGTCGTAGGCGTGCGGCTCGGCGTACGTCGCCAGGGGTCCCAGGACCGCCGTCTGGTCGGAGTAGACGTAGGTCAGGGTGTTGACCGCGGTCTTGCCGCAGGCGGTGCGGGAACAGCGACGGACAGGGCTCACGCCGCAGACGGTACCCGCCACCCGCGACGCGCCGGATCAGGCTCGCGGCCGCGGGGGCGAGCAACCTCGGGGGTTTAGGCTCGCGCCGTGGATGAGGTCAGCGCGTCGTCGGTCCCCCCACGCACCCGGCCCCGCGTGCGCGACCGCCGTGGGCGCGGCATGCGCGGCCCGGCGGTGCTGCCGCGCGAGCCGGGCAGCCCCGAGCTGCGGACGCGTCGTCAGCGCTTCGACGACCTCGCCCTCGGCATCGTCACCGACATCGACGAGCGCTGGCAGGACGAGCTCGGCCTCGTGGAGTACGCCGTCGAGGACGCCCCGCAGATCCCGGACGACTGGGACTCGGGCACCGTCCCCCTCTCCTCGCTCATCCGCGGCAAGGGCGAGACCCCGACCCGGCTGGTGCTCTTCCGGCGCCCGATCGAGCACCGGTGCGAGACCCGCAGCGACCTCGAGGCCATGGTGCTGACGATCGTGGTCGAGCAGGTCGCCGAGCTGCTCGGCATCGACGCCGAGCGCATCGACCCGCGCTACGACGGCGGCGCCGACGACTGACCGGTCGGCCGGCTACGGCAGGCCCGGGCCGACCTCGGGGACGAGCCCGTTGAGCACGAGCGGGCGGAACGGCACGACGGTGGCGCCGTTGCCGCGGACGAGGACGGCCGCGACCACGGGCGTGCGCTCGGGGACGAGCTCGACGAGGACGGCCTTGGCGGGGACGTCGACCGCGACGCCCTGACCGGGGCGGACCTCGGCACGGGTGCGGGCGAGCTCCTCGCCGGAGGCGGAGCGCGCCACGACCGTGACCGCGCCGGTGCTGGTCGCCCCGGAGACGAGGACCTGCTTGTCGCCCTCGGGGACGATCACCCGGGTCTCGTCCTCGACCGGGGCGGGCGCCACCGCGAGGGCGAGGTCGCCGCCGACGAAGGAGCGGAGCGTGGCCGTGACCGGGGCGGTGGTCGTGACCTGCAGGCCGAGGGCGTCCTTGGCGAGGGCGTCGGCCAGCGGGCCCGTGACCGGGAGCCGCTCGACCGCGCCGGGCCGGATCCGCAGCTCGTCGACGCCCTCCGGGGCGAAGGTCGACTTGGCGGTGATCACCTTGAGGGTCGCGCGGACCTCGCTGTCCCCAGGGTTGGCGACGACCAGCATCCGCTGGGCGTCGCGGCCGGTCGGGACCCCGAGCAGCTCGTTGACGGTGCTGGGCTCGACCTGGGCGGCCAGCCAGTCCTGGCTGGAGCTGCCGGCGCCCAGCTCGTCGTACGTGTCGAGGACCGTGGCCGAGAGCCGGCCGCGCGAGGTGACCACGTGGATCGCGAGCTCACCACGACGCGGGGAGACGGCACCGAGGTCGAGGCGGACGCTGCTGCGGCCGGGCACCGAGACGCCCCGCAGGCGCGGCACGTCGAGGATGCCGACGCGGCGGTAGACGGTGATGTCGGCGATCGCGGGACCGGTGTCCGGGTTGACCAGCTCCAGGGTCGAGGAGTGGCGCGCACCGGCGCCGACCGCGGTGAACCACTGGTCGGGAGCGGGGGGCGGGCAGGAGGAGGCGGCCAGCCGCGCTCCCCCGAACCGGGCACCCAGGAGGCCGGGGGCCAGCGCGTCCTCGCCCGTGACGGCGACGGGACCGTCGACGGCGTCGGTGCTGGTCACCTCGCCCTCGGCGAGCTTTGCCGACGACGTGTCGGCGCCGTCGTCGAGGGTGACCCGCCCGGCGGCCTTCGCGGCCGCGGTGGACAGCAGCACCGGCGACGCCGCGTCCAGGGCGGACGGGCAGACCACGGACGCGGTCGAGAGCGAGGTCAGCGTGGGCGGCCGGGCGCCGACCGTGGCCGGGGCCTCGGGACGCACGAGCACCAGGGCCGCGAGCGTCAGCAGCGGCAGCAGCACGGCGAGCACCGTGGTCGCGTTGACCTCCACGCGGCGGCGCTGCTGGGACCGGCTCCCGGGGGCGCTGTGGCTCATGCGTCGGCCCTCCGGTTCGTCGTCGGGGCGCAGAGGACGGCGACCACCACGATGCCGGCGCCCTGCAGCACGAGCAGCGCGATCCGCAGCCACGAGCGCGGCCCGTCGACGGCTCCGGGGTCGAGGGCGCGGTCGACCTGCCAGGCCCGCGTCGAGCGGTCCTCGGCGCTGGCCTGCACCAGGCCGGCCGTGGCGTCCAGGCCCGCGGCGACGTTGCCGTCGGCCGGCGACGGCAGGACGACGTACTCGATGCCCTGCCGGCCCAGCTCGTCGACGACCTCGGCGGTGGGCCGCGCGACCAGGGCGCGCACCACGCGGGTGAACGAGGTGTCCTCGCCGGTCAGGGCCAGGATCTCGTCCTCGCCCAGCGTCACGCCGTCACCGCGGCGGACGGTGTAGGTCAGGCCGTCCTCGACGTCGCCACGGATGACGAGGATCCCGTGGGCGTCGCCGAGCATCGAGCTCTGGACCATGTACGCCGGGATGCCGGAGTCGACCGAGTCGTCGAGCCGGTCCTGGCCCCCGACCACGAACCACGCGAGCCCGCCGAGCGGGACGGTGACGGCGGCGGCCGCGACCACCACCGCGACCGTGCGGCGCACGGACACCCGGGTGCCGCTGCCGCTGGCGGCCAGGCCCTGGGCGCCGATCGCGGCCGCGACGACGAGTGCCCCCTGCAGGGCGACGGCGAGGAACGACAGGCCGGCGCCGGTCGTGGTGGCGGCGAGGTCCAGCGTGACGGTGCCGAGCACGGCGGCGCAGACGGCGGCGACCAGCGCCACGATCCAGCACACCAGCACCGGGATGCGGGTGAAGCGGGGCACGAGCGCGAGCAGCGCCAGCACCGCGAGCACGAGCCCCAGCCAGCCGGGGGCGCCGGTGTCGGCGACCCGGCCCGTGAGCAGGTTGAGGGTGTCCAGGGTCGGGAGCGGGAGCCGGCCGGCGTCGAGCAGGAGGGCCTCGGCGGCGCCGCGCGTCAGGGCCGGGATCCACCAGGGCGAGAGCAGCACGGGCACGACCCCGAGGGCAGCGGCGGGCGGCCCCCAGACCGAGCGGTCCTTCATCGCGCCGCGGACGACCGCGGTGGCGGCCGCCACGACGACCAGCCCGAGCACGGCGGCGAAGAGCCAGGCGACCGGCGCGAAGGCCGTGCCGAGCGTCAGCAGCAGCCCGGTGCGCCAGGCGGCCCGCCAGCGGCGGTCGGCGTCGGGGTCGGCGAAGCCGAGCGCCGCGTGGGCCACCCAGGGCAGCAGGGCGGCGACCAGGACGGTGCCGAACCGGCCGTCGCCCCAGGCGCCGCTGGTGACGGGGACGAGCGCGTACGTCGCGCTCCCCCAGAACAGCAGCCAGCGCGGCGCACCGGCGGGGGCCACGAGGCGGCCGACGACGCGCAGGAAGCGCCAGGCGCCCCAGAGCCCGACGGGCACGGCGAGGACGAGCAGCGCGCCCATCGCGAGGTCGGGACTGCCGCCCAGCAGGGTCGCCAGCAGCGCCAGCGGCAGGACGTACGCCGGGGCCGGGACTCCCGTGCCCTGGCCCAGTGGGTGCCACGACTCCACCTGCAACCGCCACCAGTCCGCCGCGCCGGCGGGCAGCGGCGACAGCGCGCCGCCCGTGACCGGGCCGAACGCCGCCCGGGCGCCGACCAGCGCGAGCACCACGAAGAGCGCCAGCCCGACCGCGACCGGGTTGGTGAGGAAGCGGGCCAGGACGCCGGTGTCCTCCTCGAGCATGTCGTCGTCGCTGGGGCGGACCGGCCGGGCCGGGCCGCCTCCCCCGGGCCGCTCGGCGGCGACGGCGCGGCGCCGCTCGGCGACGTCCTGGGCCTGGTTGGTCGCGGCGGACACGAGGTCGCCGAGGAAGTCGAGGCCGTGGCGGTAGGGCAGCCACGCCGGCGCCAGGAGGGGGCGTACGTCGCCGGCCGCGACGACCTGGCGGTCGTGGCGGGTCCGGCGGGCCGCGAGGATCTCGCGCGGGCTGGAGTAGAGCGAGACGAGGGCGGCGAGCTCGTCGAGGGCCTCGCCGACCGAGCGGACCAACAGGAAGCCGATCACCCGCAGGACGGTGCCGAAGCCGAGGCGGACGACCTGGAAGGGCAGCCGCCGGGCCTGGGAGTTCACCAGCAGCGTGTAGAGCGCGGCACGGCGCTCCTGGTAGTGCGTGTGCCGCCCGGTGATCGGGGTGCGGCGTACTCCCCGGTGCGCGGCCTCGGCGTGGAAGACCACGGCCTGCGGCACGATCACGGTCTTGTGGCCGGCGGTCGCGGCACGCCAGCCGAAGTCGAGGTCGTTGCCGAAGATCGGCAGCTGGGGGTCGAGGCCGCCGAGCTCCTCGAGCACCGAGCGGCGCACGAGCATGCCCGCGGTGTTGACCGCGAGGACGGTGCGGACCTCGTCGTGCTGGCCCTGGTCGTACTCGCCGCGCTCGAGGCCGGTCTCGCGCCGGCCGGTGCCGGAGATCGTGACGCCGAGCTCGAGGAGGCGCTTGAGCGAGGGCCACTCGCGGAGCTTGGGGCCGAGGACGTCGGCGTCCGGGTCGGCCGCGGCGGCGGCCAGGAGGGCCTCGAGCGCGCCCGGCTCCGGGTTCGCGTCGTCGTGCAGGACCCAGATCCACTCGGGAGCGTCCGCGGCCAGGCGCTCCAGACCGAGCGCCACGGCGGCGGGGAAGGTGGTGGCACCGGAGACGCGCTCCACGGCGCCGAAGGCGGCCTCGACGAGGTCCGCGCTGCCGTCCTTGCTGCCGGTGTCGACGGCGACGACCCGGTCGATCGGGGCCGTCTGCGAGCGGAGTCCCTCGATCACCGCGGGGAGCCAGCGCTCCCCGTCGTGGCTGACGAGCAGCGCGGCGACCGATGAATTCACGATCCTGAACCCTAACGGCCGGGCCCGCGGCTGCGCGGGCGCCCCGTCCCCGGGGCGCCGTCGCTCAGCTCACGCGTGAGCTCAGACCGCGCGCTTCTTCAGCTTGCGGCGCTCACGCTCCGACAGCCCGCCCCAGATCCCGAAGCGCTCGTCGTTCATCAGTGCGGACTCGAGACAGTCGTCTCGCACCTCGCACGTCAGGCAGACCTTCTTGGCCTCCCTGGTGGATCCTCCCTTTTCGGGGAAGAACGCCTCGGGGTCGGTCTGTGCGCACAGCGCACGGTCCTGCCAACCCGCTTCCTCGGCGTCATTGTCCAGGAGAAATAGTTCTCTCACGGCTTCGCCCTTTCGACCCGGTGATGCCCCGTCCCACGTGGTGGCCCTGCCGCAGGCGGTGAGCCGTATCGGAAGAGGACCGGCTCACCTGCGAAGAACACTGTGGGAATTACATGCCTGTCGTACCCCTGAAGTCAAGCGCGGATCTGCTATGGAGGGCAACCACCCGTTCGTGCTATTGCCCCCTGCCGACCGGTCAGCGCCCCGACGTGGCCACCGGGCGGACACCGGGGCGGCACCGTGGTCGCGGCGCGACTGCAAGGATGGACCCATGCGCGACATCACGGTGCTCTCGGGGGGTATGGGCGGCGCCCGCTTCCTCCAGGGCCTCCTCCACGGCATCGCGACCGGCTCCCTGCCCGGGGTCGCCCCCGACGCGCGGGTGACGGTCGTGGCCAACACGGCCGACGACATCTGGGTGCACGGCCTCAAGGTCTGCCCCGACCTCGACACGGTGATGTACACCCTCGGCGACGGCATCGACCTCGACCGCGGCTGGGGCCGGCGCGACGAGACGTGGAGCACCAAGGACGAGCTGGCGGCGTACGGCGTGGAGCCGACGTGGTTCGGTCTCGGCGACCGCGACGTGGCCACCCACCTCGTGCGGACCCAGATGCTGGACGCGGGCTACCCGCTGTCCCAGGTCACCGAGGCGCTGTGCCGGCGCTGGCTCACGACGCCCGACGGCCCCGTCGTCCGGCTGCTGCCGATGACCGACGACCGCGTCGAAACCCACGTGGCGATCGCCGACCCGGAGTCCCCGAGCGGGCGTCGGGTCGTGCACTTCCAGGAGTACTGGATCCGGCTGCGGGCGCAGGTCCCCGCCGAGACGCTGCTCTTCGTCGGGCTGGAGGAGTCCTCCCCCGGCCCCGGCGTCATCGACGCGATCACGGACGCCGACCTCGTCGTGCTGCCGCCGTCCAACCCCGTCGTGTCGCTCGGCACCATCCTCGGCGTCCCCCGCGTCCGCGAGGCGGTCGCCGCCACCCGCGCACCGGTCGTCGGCCTGTCCCCCATCGTGGGCGACACGCACGTGCGCGGCATGGCCGAGCAGATGCTGACCGCCATCGGCGTCGAGGTGAGCGCCGCCGCGGTCGGGCTGCACTACGGCTCGCGGGCCAGCGGCGGCGTCCTCGACGGCTGGCTGGTCGACGAGCGCGACGCCGACCAGGTCGCGCGGGTCACCGACGGCGGGCTCGCCTGCCGGGCCGTGCCGCTGATGATGAGCAACCACGACGCCACCGCCGCGATGGCCGCGGCCGCGATCGACCTCGTCACCGGATGAGCGGCTCCCGGCACGAGCTGCGGGTCGTCGCCCCGGGCGGCACCCCCGAGGTCCGGCCCGGCGACGACCTGGTCGCGCTCCTGCTGCCGCTGGTCGCGCTCCGCGACGGCGACGTCGTGGTGGTGACCAGCAAGGTCGTCAGCAAGGCCGAGGGCCGGGTCCGCCCCGGCACCCGCGACGACGCGCTGCCCGGCGAGACCGCACGGGTCGTGGCCCGGCGTGGCCCCACCATGATCGTGCGCACCCACCACGGGCTGACCATGGCGGCCGCCGGCATCGACGCCTCGAACGTCGAGAGCGGCACCGTCGTCCTGCTGCCGCTCGACCCCGATGCCTCGGCGCGGGCGCTGCGCGCCACGATCCGCGAGCGCACCGGCCTCAACGTCGGCGTCGTCGTGACCGACACCGCCGGCCGCGCCTGGCGCGAGGGGCAGACCGACATCGCGGTCGGGGCCGCGGGGCTGCTCGTCTCCGAGTCCTTCGAGGGCCGCGACGACGCCCACGGCAACACCCTCGCGGTCACGGCCCCGGCCGTCGCCGACGAGATCGCCGGTGCGGCCGAGCTGGCCCAGGGCAAGCTCGGGGGCCGGCCGTTCGCCGTCGTCAGCGGCCGCGCCGACCTCGTGCTGCCGCCCGGCGAGGACGGCCCCGGCGCCGTGGCCCTCGTGCGGGCCGAGGGCGCCGACCTGTTCGGGTACGGCGCGCGCGAGGCCGTGCTGCGGGCGCTGGCCGGGTCCCCGGACGACCGCGCTCCCTTCGGCGCCCCGGCCGCCGACGGCGAGGTGACCGCGGCGATCAGCCTGGTGCTGGGCGTCGACGCGGACCCGGACGGCGACGGCCTCGCCGTACCCCTCGGCCCGGAGGGGCGGGCCGTCCTCGCGGCGCTCGCGTTCGCCCACGGCTGGGTGCTCGACGACAACGATTCGGCCGGGCGGCTCCGGGTCCGGCCGTCGACTCCGTAGACTCTGCCGTCGACACGCAGACGTCAGCCGTCACCGAACTCCCGAGGAACCGCGCCGTGGCCAAGAAGCCCGCCAAGTCCGACCGCCAGGCGGTCATCGACCAGATCCGCAAGAAGCAGAAGGGCGGCGACCGCCGACGCGGCTTCATGATCGTCGGGGTCTGCGCGGCGATCGCGATCCTGATCGTCGCCGCGGCGGCCTTCAAGCCGATCAAGGACTGGTACGACCAGCGCAAGTTCGAGGGCGTGGCGCTGGAGAAGATCGGCGCGCCCGCCTCGGCCTGCCAGAAGATCACCACCAAGAAGGCCGACGGCAACCAGGACCACGTCCCGACCGGGACGCCCGTCGACTACACGACGGCCCCGCCCGCCTTCGGCGCGCACTGGAACGAGGCGGGCGTCGCCCCGGCCGCGTTCGCCCGCAAGCTCTACACCGACGACCGGCCCGCGCTGGAGTCGCTCGTCCACAACCTCGAGCACGGCTACACGATCCTCTGGTACGACGAGACCGCCGCCGCCGACGACGCGACCATGCGCGAGATCAAGGCGATCGCCGGCAAGTTCGAGGGCACCGACAACCTGCGCTTCAAGTTCATCGCCGCGCCGTGGACCTCCGACGACGAGAACGGCAAGAAGTTCCCCAGCGGCGAGCACATCGCCTTCACGCACTGGTCCGCGGGCGGTGCCGGCGAGACCGACACCTCCAAGCAGGTCGGCGTGTTCCAGTACTGCTCCGAGCCGAGCGGTGCCGCGCTCAAGGCCTTCATGCTGAAGTACCCCTACCTCGACTCCCCGGAGCCGAACGCGCTCTGAGCCCGCGTCCCGGCCCCTCGGGGCCGGGCCGGCGGCCTCAGGTCAGGTCGCCGTGGCCGTCCTCCTGGAGGCCGGTCACGACCTGCTTGACCTGCTGCGCGAGCGCCCGGGTGGTCACCAGCAGGGCGTCGTGCGTGTCGACGACGACCACGTCGTCGAGCCCGACGACCGCGACGACCCGCCCCGAGCGGGGCACCACCAGCCCGGTGGCGTCGACCGCCCGCACGAGCGCGGCGTCGCCCAGCACGGTCGTGCCGGTCCCGGCCCGCTCCAGCAGGGTGGCCAGCGAGTCGAAGTCGCCGATGTCGTCCCAGTCGAAGGACGCCGGCACGACCGCGACGCGCCCCGCGTCGGCCGCCGGCTCAGCGATGGCGTGGTCGAGGGCGATCTTCGGCAGCCCCGGCCACAGCTCGTCCAGGCGCTCCGGCGCCGCGGCGATCGCGCGCAGGTCCGCGGCGAACTGCGGGTGCCACTGCGCCAGGAGGTCCAGCAGCACGCGAGGCCGCGCCACGAACATGCCCGCGTTCCAGCGGTAGTCCCCGCTGGCGACGTACTCCTCCGCCACGGCGACGGACGGCTTCTCGACGAACGACTCCACCCGTCGTACGCCGGCCAGGCCGGGCAGGTCCTCGGCGCCGACGTGGATGTAGCCGAACGCCGACGACGGGAACGACGGCTCGATGCCCAGGGTGACCAGCCAGTCCTCGCGGGCGGCAGCCACGGCCACCCGCACCGCCTCGCCGAAGGACTCCCGGTCGGTGATCACGTGGTCGGCGGCGAACGAGCCCATCACGGCCTCGGGGTCGGCGAGCTCGAGCCGGGCGGCGGCCAGGCCGATCGCGGCCATCGAGTCGCGGGGGCTCGGCTCCGCGAGCACCGCGTCGGGCGCGACGCCGTCCAGCTGGGCCGTCACCGCCTCGTGGTGGGCCTCGCCGGTCACGACGACGAAGCGGTCGCCCGCGAGCGGCGCCAGCCGGTCGTGGGTGTCCTGGAGCAGCGAGCGCCCGCTGCCGGTGAGGTCGTGGAGGAACTTGGGCGAGGAGCGGCGCGAGAGCGGCCACAGCCGCGTCCCGGCGCCCCCGGCAGGGATCACGGCCCAGAAGTGCTCGATGCCAGACATGACCAGAACCCTAGGGGGCGCGGGGGCCCTCGCGTGCGCCCTTCTACGGTGGACGCGTGACGACCTTCGCCGCCGTGCTGTCCCGGCTCCTGCGCACCGACCCCGGCCGCCCGCTGGTCACCTTCTACGACCACGCGACCGGCGAGCGCGTGGAGCTCTCGGTGACGACGTACGCCAACTGGGTGGCGAAGACCGCGTCGCTGCTCGTCGAGGAGCACGACCTCGAGCGGGACCAGCGGCTGCGGGTCGACCTGCCGACGCACTGGCTCGGGCCGGTGTTCCTCGGGGCCGCGTGGACGATCGGCCTGGAGGTCCTGGTCGAGGACGACCCGGCCGGCGCGGCCCCGGACGCCGTCGTGTGCGGACCCGACGGTCTCGAGGCCTGGGCCCCGCTGGCCGACACGCTCCCGGTGCTGGCGTGCTCGCTGCGCCCGATGGGCGTCCGCTTCGCCGAGCCGCTGCCGCCCGGCGTGCACGACGTCGGCGTCGACGTCTGGTCGCAGCCGGACGCGTTCACGGCGTACGACCCGCCGGGCGAGGACGACCCGGCACTGCCCGGCCGCACGCAGGGCGAGCTGTGGCGAACGGCCGCCGCCGGGAGTCTCCTCACCGACGGCGGCCGTCTCCTCACGGAGGCGAACCCGGCTTCCCCACCGGGGATCGCCTCGTTTGCGGAGCCGCTCGCACGCGGCGGCTCACTGGTCCTGGTCTCCCACGCCGAGCCGGGACGTCTCGAGGCGACGTACGTCGCCGAGCGCGCCACGGCTCGCTTCCCTTGATCGTGGGCCAGGTCCGTGACCGGCGTCAGCCGGCCAGGTCGTAGGCGTTCATCCCCTCCCCCAGGAACCGTCGCGGCTCGAAGCCCGTCGCCGTGGCCTTGAGCAGCCACAGGTAGCCGGTCTTCGTCGCCCGGACCAGGAGGTCCGGGCGCCCGGTGAGGTCGACGTCGCTGACGCCGATCACCCAGTCGTACGGCGAGAGGTCCAGCGACAGCGACCTCGGGCTCGTCAGGCCACCCGGTCCGTTGCCCGGGAAGAGCGTCAGCGCGTTGCCGGAGCGGAACAGCGTGTCCGGGGCCCCGTCGCCGTCCCAGCGACCGACCGGGATCTGCTCGCCCGCCTTGATCCGCTCGTGCGCGACGTAGCTGGTGCTGAGCCCGGCCAACCCGTTGCCGGGGTAGATCCGGATCGCGCCGCCGGCCGGCTGGCCCATCAGGTCCGGCAGGCCGTCGCCGGTCATGTCCCCGACCGCGGCCAGCAGGGAGACCCCGCCGAAGCCGGTGCCGATCCGGAGAGCCTTGGAGAAGTGCCCGGTGCCGTCGCCGCGGCGGACGAAGAGCGAGCCGTTGGTCGCCTTGCGCGTGATGATGTCGCCGAAGCCGTCGCGGTCCCAGTCGCCGGCGTTCAGCAGCAGGTCCGCGTTGCGCACGCTGATGCCCGAGTCGATCGGGGTGCCGGTCTCGAAGGTGCCGGCGTTGGGCACCAGCACGAGCGAGCCGCCCTTGCGGGCCAGCACGTCCGAGGCCGCGGTCCCGGTCAGGTTGCCACCGGTGATCGCGGTGACCCCGGAGAGCCGGTCGATCGGCCCGAGCTGGTGGCCGAAGGTGCCGTCGCCGCGCCCGGGCCGCAGGAAGGCCGGCTTGCCGGCCCGCCGGACGACCAGGTCCGCGACGCCGTCGCTGGTGAAGTCGCCGTAGCCGGCCACGGTGTCGAACTTGCCCCAGCCGCCCGAGACGGTGACGGCCGGCCCGAGCGCCACCGAGCCGGTGCCCGGCCGCAGGACGAGCGAGCCCCCCGGCGTACGCGCCATCAGGTCGGCCTTGCCGTCCCCGTTCACGTCGCCGGTGGCGACCAGCAGGTTGTAGCCGTTCCAGTCCGTGTCGGCGTCGAGCACCTTGCGCTGGAAGCCGCCGTTGCCGGTGCCGGCGAAGAGGTCGAGGCGGCCGTTGGCCGTGCGCCGGGCGACGAGGTCGTTTCGGCCGTCGCCGTTCAGGTCGCCCACGGCGGTGAGCAGGTCGTGGCCGTCGAAGTCGTCGGTCTTCTTGATCGGCGAGCCGAGGCCGCCCACCCCGTCGCCGGGGTAGACCTGCGCGGCACCGCCGGCGACCTGCACGACGACGTCCGAGAAGCCGTCACCGGTGAGGTCGGGCGAGACGACGGCCGTGTCGGCGGCGGTCCAGGGGGCCGCGACGGTCACCGGGTCGGTGAACTGCGTGAGCCCGCCCGTGGGGATCACCAGGGCGTGCCCGTCGCTCGGCCGGCGGACCACGAGGTCGGGGTGCGGCGTCGAGGCGAGGTTCGACTCCAGCTCGCGCCCGGCCCAGCCCCGCTGCGCCTCCGCCGCGAGCTGCCGGATCTTCGGGATCTTGGCGTACAGGTAGCGCCCAGGGCACGCGGTCTGGCCGGCGTCACGGTGGCCGTTGATCGCCTGGAAGTCCTTGGTGCCGACCCACTGCTTGGTCGACGACGCGTCGACCCCGTGCAGCGAGAGCTTCCACGCGAAGAGGGCGCCGTACGCCTGGATCATCGCGGCGCTGGGCTGGTGGATGTCGTAGTTGCCGATCGCCGACATCGCGAAGGAGTAGTCGTTGTAGTTGAGCGTGTGCGCGCCGACGACGGGGCGGTCGACGCCGCCGTAGCGGCCCTCCCAGATCCGGCCGAAGCGGTCGACGAGGAAGTTGTACCCGATGTCGCTCCAGCCCTTGGACTGGGTGTGGTACGCGTAGATGCTGCGCAGGATCCCGGGCACCTCGGCGCGCGTGTAGTCGTTGGCGTTCACCGTGTGGTGGACGAACCCGGCGTGCACCTCGAAGTAGTGCAGCGAGCTCTTGTCGCGCATCCGCTCGTCGGCACCCCACTGGGCGCGCGAGTAGATGACCGGCTTCGGCGTGTACGTCGCCGCCTGCAGCGCCAGCGAACCGTCGGTCGCCTCGCCGGTCGTGGTCGTCGCGTCCGTGTCCGCGTCGGCGGGGGTGGCGGGCGCGGCCTCGGCGGGCACCGTGGAGCCGTCCATCGTGTTCGTGTCGATCGCGGGCTTCTCGACCGCCGTCGCCGGCTCCTCGCCCGGGTCGATGACCGCGAGCTGCATGTCGGCCGGGACGATGCCGTCGGTGGAGGTGGAGCGGACCTGGACCTGGTCGACGTCGCCGACGATCAGCTCGTCGGTGCCGGGGCGCGCGTGCCGCGCCTCGGCGGAGCCCGCGTCGGGGCCGTGGTCGTCGTGGTAGCTCATCGCGAGCCAGTCGGACCAGACGCCGTGGTCGAGCCAGCGGACGTCGAAGCTGATCTCGTCCTCGGGGACCTGGACGCCGTGCGCCCACGTGACGCCGATGGTGCCGTAGCCGGTGACCGGCTGCGGGCGGCTGAGCAGCTCGGTGCTGCCGGGCAGCGTGCCCGGCTTGGTCCGGGCCAGGCTGGTGGTCGCGGCCGCCAGCGAGGCGCTCTTGCCGCGGGCGCTCGACAGGGAGGTGGCGGGCGCGGTGAGGGGGTACTCCTGGACCTTCGCGTCGACCACCTGGGTGGGCACCTTCGAGGTGCGCGCCGAGGCACGGACGTAGGCGGCGAGGTCCCCGACGACCTCGGTGCGGGTGCCGTGCGAGCCGGGCACCTCACGGACGACGTCGAGGGTCACGACACTGGCGGCGGGGGTCAGGGCAGCGAGCACCACGGCCAGGGCCAGCATCTGCTGACAGGCCGTGATGAAGCGGGTCTTGCTGGGCGGCATGGCGTTGCTCCAGTGCGGGGGAAGAATCACACGTTGCGCAACTTTCACATGCGTCACACCCGCCCCGGAAGAGGTGGTGAGTAACTACAATCGTGTAATTTCCACTCGACACGCCGACGAATCCGAGATTTGTCAAGAAGTCGATCGGGCACATCTCGGCGCCGGGCGCGGCGCAGGGTGAGCGCCGGGGGCGGCGCGACGCTGGTCGGCGAGCCCCGCTCGCGGACGGGGACCACCCTCCCCGCACCGGCTGCGCCCGCCTGTCCTCGCGCGCCTACCACCCTCTCCGCTCCTTCGTCGCTCCGAGGGGGCCAGACCCAACCACGGCGCGCGAGGACAGGCCGGCTCCGCCGCCGCGGTCCGGGTGGCCCCCGGCCTCGCCGCAGGCACACCTCGGGACGGAGGTGGAGGGAGGAGGAACGAGTCCGCACCGGACTCCCCCCACCGGCCCAACAGCCGGGCGGAGCGCCTCCGCACACCCGGACGGCGCCGGGCAGGCAAGCCGCCCCGGACCGCGGCGGCGGAGGCGGGTCCGGAGGGCCGAGGGGGCGGGCGGGCGGTGGCTGGGACTGGCCCCCCTGGAGCGAGGAACGAGCGGAAGGGGTGGTTCCCGCCCGCCCGCCCCCTCGGACCGCAGGAGCCGGCGCAGCCGACGCGGGGAGGGACGCCCAGCCAGACCGCACGACGCCGCCGAGTGACCGGAGAGAACGCCCCGGTCGCACACCCCCGCGCGCCAGCGCGCCCCTCGGACCGCAGGAACGGCGCAGCCGCCGAACCCGGGCTTTGTGCATGGGATCAAGATCTCGGGCCCGAAATCCTGATCTCACGCTCAATGAACGAGTCCGCACCCGGACTCCCCCTCCCCCACCCACCGCAACAGCCGGGCGGAGCGCCTCCGCACACCCGGACGGCGACCCGCAGGCAAGGCGCCCCGGACCGCGGCGGCGGAGTCGGGTCCGGAGGGCCGAGGGGGCGGGCGGGCGGTGGCTGGGACTGGCCCCCCTGGAGCGAGGAACGAGCGGAAGGGGTGGTTCCCGCCCGCCCGCCCCCTCGGACCGCAGGAACCGGCGCAGCCGACGCGAGGAGGGGCACCCAGCCAGACGCAGGACGCCGCCCGGCTGACCGGAGAGATAGCCCCGGTCGCACACCCTCAGCCGCGCACCAGCGCGGCGACATCCTCAGATGTCGGCGCCGAGCTCCTCGTCGTCCATCTCGTCGTTCTCGTCCGGCTCGTTCTCGACCTTGTCGTCGTCGTACTTGAGGTAGCGGATCCCCTCGTTGACGTCGCCGTCGAAGCCGACCCGGCCGTTCTCGAGCACGATCACCCGGTCGCACATCTTGCGGACCGACCCGGCGGCGTGGCTGACGTAGAAGAGGGTGCGTCCGCTCTCGCGGACCTCCTGCATCTTCTCCAGGCACTTCTTCTTGAAGGGGCGGTCACCGACCGCGAGCACCTCGTCGGCCAGGAAGATGTCGGAGTCGACGTGCACGGCGACCGAGAAGCCGAGGCGGGCGTACATGCCCGAGGAGTAGTTGCCGACGGGGGTGTCGAGGAAGCGGCCGATGCCGGCGAACTCGATGATCTCGTCGAACTTCGCCTCGGTCTCCTTCTCCCCCATGCCGAGGATGGCGGCGTTGAGGTAGACGTTCTCGCGGCCGCTGAGCTGCGGGTGGAAGCCCGCGCCGGTCGCGATCAGGCCCGCGATCCGGCCGCGGGTGAGGATCTGGCCGGTGTCGGGCTTCATCACCCCGTTGATCATCTTGAGCAGGGTGCTCTTGCCGGAGCCGTTGAGCCCCATCAGGCCGATCGACTCGCCCTGCTCGACGGTGAAGGAGACGCCGTCGATGGCCTGGAAGGTGTCGCTGATCTCGCGACCCTTGAGCATCGCGACGCTCATCTGCTTGAACGTCCGGTGGTAGCGGAGCGTGAAGTCCTTCGTGACGTTGTCGACGACGATGGACGTGGTGTCGGAGTAGGTCATCAGAGGCGCTCCGGGATCTTGTCCTCGAGGCGGCTGAAGACGAGCTGCCCGATGCCGAGCACGACGACCGACGCGAGCAGCGCGGCGAAGCCGTAGGCGAAGAGGGTGTCGGGCAGGTCGGTGGCCGGCGTCGGCTTCGCGTCCTTGGTGGTGCCGATCCAGAACGCGCGCTGGAAGAGCAGCACGGCGTCGGCGATCGGGTTCCAGAGGTAGTACGCCGCGAACCGGCCGAAGCGGTCGTCGACGTAGCTGAAGGGGTAGATCATCGGCACGCCGAAGCGCACGAAGTTCGTCAGGATGTTCGCGACGTTGGAGATGTCGCGGAAGAAGACGTTGGCGGCGCTGAACAGCAGCGCCATCGCGGTGCCCATCGTCATGATGATGAGCAGCGCGAGCGCCAGCGCCAGCGCGCCGCCGGCGTCGGGGACCCAGCCCAGCCAGGTGCAGGCGATCACCATGATCACCAGCTGCGGCAGCACGTGGTAGCCGGAGACCAGCATCGACGCGACCGGGAACATCTCCCGCGGCACCGCCATCTTCTTGACCAGGGACTTGTTGCGCACGATCGAGCGCGTCCCGGCGTTGAAGGTCTCGTTGAAGAAGTGGACGATGATGATCCCGCAGAACATGTGGATCGCGAAGTTCGGCACGTCCTGGTGGAGCTTGAACAGGATGCCCATCACGACGTAGTAGATGAGGAACTGCGAGAGCGGGTTGATGTAGGACCAGATCAGCCCCAGGAACGAGCCCTGGTAGCGCGCGCTGATCTCGCGGCGCACCAGCAGCTTGAGCAGGTAGCGGCGCTGGAAGACCCCCACCAGGCCGTTGTTCGCGGCCGGCGGCAGCAGCGGCGCGTCGACGACGCGGACGCCGTGGTTGTCGGGCGTGCCGGCGGGACGCTCGGAGGTGTCAGTCATCGCCGCTGCCCATCTCGCTCGGTCCGGTCCAGGGCCGGAACGTCTCGTCCCACGCCTCCGGGGAGGTGATGTGGGCCAGGCTCGCGCGGTACTGCTCGGCGAGCTGGGGCCACTCGCGGCGGTACCGCTCGTGGATCGCGAGCGTCCGCTTCATCAGGTCACGGAACTGCTCGGGGTCGCGCTGGTAGAACGCCGCCGAGGTGCCGTCGTTCATCGAGACGACCGCGGAGTCGTACGACGCCAGGCGGTACCACTTGGCGTCCATCGCGCGGACCTCGGCCTCGGGGTGCTCGCGCGACAGCGCACGCGGCGCCTTGAGCTGGCGCAGCGGCTGGAGCCCGGCGCTGACGAGCTGGGCCAGCCGGCCCGGCACCTCGGAGGCGTCCTTGCCCTTGCGCGGCGGCTTCTCGCGGCGCACGGCCGGGAAGGCGTCCGGGTCGGCCTCGAGCCGGGCGTCGGAGAACTGCTTGCGGAAGGCGTTGACGTCGGCCAGGCGCGTCGCGAGCAGGGCGTGCAGGCCCTCCGGACCGGCCAGCACGTCCTCCATCGCCATCAGCCGCAGCTCGGCGGTGGAGTACTGCATCGAGACGAGGTGGGCGATCTGGTGGTTGAGGCTCTCGCGCACCAGGCGGCCGCCCTTGGGGTACTGCGAGTGCAGCAGCGCCGCGACGAACCGGTTGCGCTGGTGGAAGTAGGCCTGCCAGTCGAGCGCGTCGTTCTTGTCGGTCCACGGCACGTGCCAGACCGCGGCACCCGGGAACGTCACGGTCGGGAAGCCCGCCGCCTTGGCGCGCAGCCCGAACTCCGAGTCGTCCCACTTGAGGAACAGCGGCAGCGAGAGCCCGATCTCCTCCAGCACCTGGCGCGGGATGAGGCACATGAACCAGCCGTTGAAGTCGACGTCGACGCGCTTGTGCAGCCAGCGCGAGGAGCGCAGGTTGCGGGCCGCGAAGTCCCAGTCGGAGTAGACGTCCGGCGGCGACTGCCACCAGAAGCGCCACGGGTGCACGATCTCGCCGAAGCTGTGCAGCCGCGAGCGCGAGTAGATGCTGAACATGTGCCCACCGACGATGGTGGGCCGGCGGGCCAGGTCGCCGAACGTGACCGCCCGGACGATGCCCTCGGGCTCGCAGACGACGTCGTCGTCCATCATCATGGCGTACGTCGCGGTGCCCTTGCGGACCGACTCGAGCTGGCCCCGGGCGTAGCCGCCGGAGCCGCCGAGGTTGCCCTGCTCGATGACGCGCAGCAGCGAGCCCAGCGCGCCCTCGGCCTTCGGGAAGAACGGCGAGTCGACGACCTTCTGGGTGCCCTGCTCCATCACGAAGACGGTGTCGAGGTAGGGGCGGAGCACCTCGTCGTCGCCGATCTGGCCGAGCAGCTTGGCGCAGAAGTCGGCGCGGTTCATGGTCGTGATCGCGAGGTCGACGGTGCCGTGCTCGGCCCGGTCCTCGGGGACCTCGGCGGTCCACTCGGCCGACTCCACGACGACGTCCTCGTCACCGGCGACGACGTTGTACCAGTACCACCCGCCGTCGACGAAGGGCTTGAGCGGCAGCTCGAAGCTGAAGGTGCCCTCGGCCTCCGCGCCCGTGGAGGCGGAGTCGACACGTTGGGAGCGCCCGTTGGCCATCGACTTGTAGACGATCACGGCCGCGCCCCGGCCGCGCAGGTGCACGGTCAGGGTGACGTCGGTGACGACGGTCCAGCGGCGCCAGTAGCTCGCGGGGAACGCGTTGAAGTAGGTGCCGAACGAGAGCCGCTCACCCTGGACGACCCGCAGCGCGGTGCGCGACTCGATCTGGTCGGGGTGGATGGTGACGCCGCTGGCCGTCGACTGGCGGATCGCGGCGTTGTTGAGCGCCTTCGCGGCCCGGGAGCCGCCGATCTCGTACTTGTCGGCGTCGAGCTTCGCGTCGTCCGGGTCGACGTACAGCGCGAGCACGTCGAAGTCCCGGTCCAGCGGCAGGATCTGCCGCTGCAGGAGCCTGGTGGTCATGCGTCGACCCCTCCGCTCTGGAGGGCCGCACCCTCGGAGAAGTGCGGCCGCAGCTTGTTGTCGAACATGGACAGGGCCGAGCCGATCGCCATGTGCATGTCGAGGTACTTGTACGTCCCGAGCCGGCCGCCGAAGAGCACCATCGGCTCCCGCTTGGCCAGCTCGCGGTACCTCAGCAGCTTCTCGCGGTCCTCGGCGGTGTTGATCGGGTAGTACGGCTCGTCGCCCTCCTCCGCGAAGCGGGAGAACTCGTGCACGACGACCGTCTTGCCGGGCAGGTGGGTGCGCTCCGGGTGGAGGTGCTTGAACTCCAGCGTCCGGGTGTAGGGCAGGTCCTCGTCGTTGGCGTTCACGACGCCGGTGCCCTGGTAGTCGTCGACGTCGAGGGTCTCGCGCTCGAGGTCGATGGTGCGCCAGGACAGGCGGCCCTCGGAGTTGGCGAAGTACTCGTCGACGGGGCCGGTGTAGACGATCGGGACCTTGCCGGTGAACTCGGCGCGGGTGCCGTTGGCCTCGTCGAAGAAGTCGGTGTCGAGGCGGACCTCGATGTTCGGGTGGTCGGCCATCCGGGTCAGCCAGGCGGTGTAGCCGTCGACCGGGAGGCCCTCGTAGGTGTCGTTGAAGTAGCGGTTGTCGAACGTGTAGCGCACCGGCAGCCGGGTGATGATGTCCGCGGACAGCTCGGTGGGGTCGGTCTGCCACTGCTTCGCGGTGTAGCCCTTGACGAACGCCTCGTAGAGCGGCCGCCCGATCAGGCTGATCGCCTTCTCCTCGAGGTTCGACGCGTCCTCGGTGGCGATCTCGCTGGCCTGCTCGGCGATGAGCGCGCGCGCCTCGTCGGGGGTGTGGCTCTTGCCGAAGAACTGGTTGATCAGGCCGAGGTTCATCGGGAACGAGTAGACCTGGCCCTGGTACTTCGCGAACACCCGGTGCTGGTAGTTCGTGAACGCCGTGAACCGGGTGACGTAGTCCCAGACCCGCTTGTTCGACGTGTGGAACAGGTGCGTCCCGTAGACGTGGACCTCGATCCCCGTCTCCTCGTCGAACTCGCTGTAGGCGTTGCCCCCGAGGTGGTGGCGCCGCTCGAGCACGAGGACCTTCAGGCCCAGCTCGCTGGCACAGCGCTCGGCGATGGTGAGGCCGAAGAAACCGGAGCCGACGACGACGAGGTCGGGCGTGCCCGAATCGGGTGGGGACACGGACAAGGGGTGCTCTCCTGACAGTTGACGCAACGGGCAGTCTAGCGAGGGCCGGGACCCGCACCGGGCACCCGACGCATGGACCGCGCCGACCTGATGGCCCGGATCACATTGGCAGCCTCGCCCCGCCCGCCCCGCACCGGGCTGAGCAGGAGCACGGCGAGCACGATGAGGTAGGGCTTCAGCCGCACCAGCGCGTTCTCGCCGTACCGGAAGTGGACCACGAAGAGGTTCCGGAACATGTAGAACCCCTTCCACGTGTCGAGCGAGTGCTGCTGGTCGAAGTCCAGCTGGCGCACCAGCACCGCGTCGCGCACCGCCCAGATCCGGTAGCCGGCGCGCCGGGCCCGGACGGCGAAGTCGACGTCGTCGTAGAAGATGAAGTAGGTCGGGTCCGGGAGCCCGATGGTGTCGACGACTTCGCGGCGGAACATGAAGCCCTCGAAGGCGACGTTCTCCAGCTGCACGCGCTCGGGCATGGCGGCCCGGGTGCCGTAGTCGGTCTCGACCATGCCGGTCTTGGGCTTGATCGCGAGCGGGTTGCGGAGGTCGAAGGTCGTGGCGGCCTTCTCGACCAGCCGCCCAGAGGTGTCCTCGCGCACCGACATCACGCAGGCCTCGTCCTGGGCCATCAGCACCTCGAGGCAGTCCGGGGCCGGGACGACGTCGTCGTCGACGAGCCAGATCCGGTCGAAGCCGGCGTCGTACGCCTGCCGGGTGCCGAGGTGGAAGCCGCCGGCACCGCCGAGGTTCTCGTCGAGGTGGGTGATGTGCAGCGGCAGGTCGTAGCGGCCCAGCACCTCGCGGGTGTGGTCCACGCTGGCGTTGTCGACGACGAAGACGGCGTCGGGACGGTGGGTCTGGTGGGCGAGCCCGTCCAGCATCCGCACCAGCAGGTCGGCCCGGTTGAACGTCACGATGACGACGGCCACGGTCTCGCTCACGCCAGGAACCTCCGGTGCCCCGAGAAGTCGCCGCGCAGCCCGGCGCGCATCGCGTCGGCGCTGAGCGCGAGGCGCCGGCGCGAGGGCCGGGTGAAGGAGTAGAACCAGACGGTCTTGGCGACGAAGGCCAGGGCGTGCGGCCAGCCGTGGTAGGCGCGCAGGTTCACCAGGTTGTTGCGGGCCATGCAGTAGTGCTTCAGGTCGCTGGGGCTGTGGTTGTACGTCGTGCGCCCGAGCATCATCGGGGTGCCGAGCTCGCCGACGCTGGGGTGCAGGACGCGCGCGCCGACCACGGTGGCGACCCGGGCACCGGCCGCCCGGGCGCGCCAGAGGTACTCGACGTCGTCGCCCCAGATGAAGAACTCCTCGCGCGGCAGGCCGATCCGCTCGACCAGCTCGCGGGTCACCAGCACGCCGTTGAACGGGATCACCACGTCGCGGATCACGCCGTCGGGCGCCGCGGCCTCGACGTCGCGCATCCGGTGCACGCTGCGGGTGCCGCCGGGCAGCCGGATCGGGAACACCAGGCGGTCGTGGTCGGCCTGGTCGACGACGACCGGACCCCAGAAGTCGAGGTCGTCGCGGCGCGCGAGCAGGGTCGCGAGGCAGTCGGGGTCGGGCAGCCCGTCGTCGTCCATCAGCCAGACGAGGTCCGCGTCGCGCTCGAGCGCCCACGCCAGCCCGTCGTGGAACCCGCCGGCGCCGCCGCGGTTGTCGGCCAGGGTGCGCACCCGCAGGTGGGGGCCGTCGGCCGCCGCCGCGGCCGCCTCGACCAGCCACGCCCCCGTGCCGTCGGTGGACGCGTTGTCGACGACCAGGACCTCGTCGAGCTCGGGGACCTCCCGCAGCCGCGCGACGAGCCGCTGGAGCAGCTCAAGGCGGTTGAAGGTGACGACGACGCCGACCACGCGCGGGGCAGCGGTCGGCTCGGGAGTCACGGCCGACACAGTAGTAGGGAGGTCGGCGACCCGGTCAGCAAGCGGAGCCGAGGTCGTCCGACTGGTTGGCGGCGTACCCGTTGGCCAGCGACCCCACGGACCCGCCCGTGACCACGTCGGCGCTCTTCTTCTTCTTCGCCGGCGCCGCCTTGGCGGTGCCCTCGGAGCGGTCGATGGCCTCGGTCACCTTGCGCTTGATCAGCTTGATGTCGGGGTCCGCGGTGTTGATCATCGGCGGCACCAGCGACAGCGTCGCGACCTTCTGGCTCTTGGCCTTGAGGGCCAGGGAGAGGAAGCGGTCGACCTCGCCGGCGGGGATGTCGGTCGAGATCATCGCGGAGCTCGCCTGGGCGATCTTCTCGAAGTTCCGGACCGCGACCTGGGGGCTGATCTGCTGCAGCATCGCGTTCATCACGCACTTCTGGCGGGCCATCCGCGAGTAGTCGTCGGAGCCCTCGCGGGCCCGGGCGTACCAGAGCGTGTCGTGCCCGTTGAGCTTGCGCGTGCCGGGCTGGATGTAGCCGGTGACGTCGCTGCCGAGGCCGCCGACCGGGATCGGCGAGCGGACGGTGAGGGTGACCCCGCCGACGGCGTCGACCAGGTCCTTGAAGCCCTGGAGGTTGACCATCGCCCAGTAGTTGATCTTGAGCCCGGTGATGCCCTCGATCGCCATGATCGTGGCGTCCATGCCCGGGGTGTCGCTCTTTGGGAAGAGCTCGGTGTTGTCCTGGGCCCAGGTGCTGACGCCGTTGAGGTAGTCCGCGTCGAAGCCGTCGGGGAACTGCTGGTGCATGACGGAGCCCTTGACGAAGGGGAAGTTCGTCATGTTGCGCGGCAGCCCGATGAGGACCGTCTTGCCGGTCTCCTCGTCGATGCTGGCGATCGTCATGGAGTCGGGGCGCAGGCCCCAGCGGCCGGCGCCGGAGTCGCCGCCGACGAGCAGCACGTTGTAGCGGCCGTCGTGCGAGCCGGAGGCCGCGCCGTTGCCGAACATCGTGAGCATCAGGTCGCGCTGCACCCCGACGAGGTGCGCGCCGAAGAGCAGGGAGCCGGCGACGGAGAGGCAGAGCACGCCGTTCACGCCGACCGCGGCCCGGCGGTGGCCCATCGCCAGCGTCAACGGCTGGCCGATCCGCCACGCGTCGACGAAGAGCCCGGCCCACCCGATCGCGAGCAGCATCAGGGCGAAGCGCAGCAGCCCGAGCAGGAGCGTCTCGGTGGCCAGCTTGAAGACCAGCTCGTGCCAGGCCAGCCCGATCACGCCGGTGGTGACGACCGCGACGACGAGGGCGAACCAGATGCGCAGGGCGATCAGGCCGACCCGGCGGTTCCCGGCGACCAGCTGGGCGGATCCGGGCAGGACGAGGGTCATGGCCATGAGCGCCATGGCACGGCGGAAGCGCACGCGGGCCGCCCGGTCACCGGCCGTGAAGCGGGGACCCTGACGGTGGCTGTCGTGCAACCCGGGGGAAGAGACGGGTGGCATCGAGATGCCTCTCTGCTGAGGGTGGGGCTGTGGGGAAGTACTGCCCGCCAGTATCACCAGTCACAGGGGTCACACGCGGCCGCGACGCGCCGGAGCCCGCGAGGTCGACCCGAACGGGTCAGGAACCCTCGCGCCCGACCTCGATCTCCTGCTTCTTGGCCAGCCGGTGCGAGCGGCGGATCTCGGCCTCCCGCATCCGGCGCACCTCGTCGGGCGTCTCCGGGTGCAGCTGCGGGATGGGGCGGGAGCGGCCCTCGGCGTCGATCGCGACGAAGACGAAGTACGCCGAGGCCACGTGCAGCGAGACCTGCGAGGGGTCGTTCCAGGGCTGGGTCTCGATCCGCACCCCGATCTCCATGGAGGAGCGTCCGGTCCAGTTGACCTGGGCGAAGGTGCGCACGATGTCGCCCACGTGCACCGGCTCGAGGAAGGCCATCTCGTCCATCGCGGCGGTCACGGCGGGGCCACCGCTGTGCCGCTGGGCGACCGCGCCGGCCGTGGAGTCGGCCAGCTTCATGATCTCGCCGCCGTGCACGTTGCCGAGCAGGTTCGCCTCACGCGTGGAGGTGATGACGGCCAGCGACACGCGGGCGTACGACGGCGGGACGGCGTTCGGCTCCGGGCACATGGGGGCACGGTAGCGTTCCGGGCATGGCTGACGGTCCCCGGGGAAACGGCGGCCCCGAGAAGGGGACGCCCGAGTACAACTGGCTCTACGGCAAGGGTGGCGCGCCCGCCCCCGGCAACGACGACGCGACCCGCGCGGTGCCGCGCCAGCCGCGCCCCGACGAGACCCGGATGATGCCCGCGGTCCCCCGCGACACCCCGCGTGGGCAGCAGCCGCCGCGCCCCGCGACCCGTCCCACACCGCCCCCGGCCGCTCCCCCGCCGGGCTCGACCGGCCGCACCGGCCGTGGGTTCCGCCGCCCGCGCTTCCGGCTCCGGTGGATCTTCCTGCTGGTCCTGCTCTACCTCGTTTACCTGGTCTTCGTGCCGATCTACGCCTGGCACAACGTCAACAAGGTCCCGTGGGAGCCGAGCGGCAACCGCCCCGACGACCAGCCGGGCACGACGTACCTCCTGGTCGGCAGCGACTCGCGGGCCGGCCTCAGCCCCGCCGAGCGCAAGCGCCTCGGCACCGGCAACGCCCAGGGCCAGCGCACGGACACGATCCTGATCCTGCACACCGGCTCGGGCCCGAACCTGCTCATGTCGATCCCGCGCGACTCGCTCGTCGACATCCCGGGCCACGGCACGACCAAGATCAACGCGGCCTTCGCGTACGGCGGCGCCAAGCTGCTCGTGCGCACCGTCGAGAGCAACACCGGCATCCGGATCGACGACTACGTGGAGATCGGCCTCGGCGGGCTGGCCGGCGTCGTCGACGCGGTCGGCGGCATCACCATCTGCCCCACCACCGACATGCAGGACAAGCTGGCCAAGCTCGACATCAAGAAGGGCTGCCAGGAGGCCGACGGCGCCACCGCGCTGGGCTACGCCCGCTCGCGGCACACCTCGAACATCGGCGACATCGACCGGGTCAAGCACCAGCGGGAGGTCGTGGCCGCGGTCGGCAAGAAGGTCGTCTCGCCGTGGACGTTCCTCAACCCGTTCCGCTACTGGAACCTGCTCACCGCGGTCCCGGACTTCTTCGCCTTCGGCGAGGGCACCTCGGTGCTCCGGGCCGGCCAGTGGGCCTCCGCGATGACGCACGTCAACGGGGACAACGGCCTGAGCTGCGTCGTCCCGATCGCCGACCTGGCCGTGCACTGGGACCCGACCCGCAGCAAGCAGATGTTCGGCTACATCATCAAGGACCAGACGGCCGACATCCCGAAGAGCCTCTGCACCCCCACGGGCCTGCCGAAGGGCGCCACCGGGTGATCGGAGAGGATCGGCGCATGACCTACGAGACCCTGGACTGGTCGGTCGACGCCGACGGCATCGCCACGCTGACCCTGAACCGCCCCGACGCGCTCAACGCCTTCGACCTCACGATGGCCCGCGAGCTGGAGCGGGTCTTCCTCACCGACGCGCGCGACGACGCGGTCCGGGCCGTCGTGGTCACCGGGTCCGGGCGGGCGTTCTGCGCCGGCATGGACCTGTCGGCCGAGGGCAACGTCTTCGGTCTCGACGAGTCGCTCAGCCCGACGCCCGAGGACCTGCGCGACCACCTCACCGAGGAGCCGTTCCACTCGGCCCTCCGCGACACCGGCGGCCGGGTCACCCTGGCGATCCACGCGCTGCCCAAGCCCGTCATCGGCGCGATCAACGGCGCGGCGGTCGGCATCGGCGCCACCATGACGCTCGCGATGGACATCCGGATGGCGTCGACCAAGGCCCGGATCGGCTTCGTCTTCGGCCGTCTCGGCATCGTGCCCGAGGCCTGCTCGTCGTGGTTCCTGCCGCGCATCGTCGGGATCCAGCAGGCGCTGGAGTGGGTGTACGCCGCCGACATCCTCACCGCCGAGCAGGCGCTGACCGGCCGGCTGGTCCGCTCGGTCCACGAGCCCGACGACCTGCTGCCCGCGGCCCTGGAGCTGGCGCGCTCCTTCGTCGTGGACCGCTCCCCCGTGGCCCTGGCGCTGGCCAAGCAGCTGCTCTACCGCAACGGCGCGGCGCCCGAGCCGCTCGACGCCCACCTCTCCGACTCGCTGGCGATGTTCCACACGTCGATCGGCGACGGCAAGGAGGGCGTCGCGGCCTTCAAGGAGAAGCGCACGCCGGAGTTCACCGGCCGCGCGTCCGAGCTGCCCGAGATCTTCCCGCGCTGACGCGGGCGGCCGGGTGCCTCAGCGCCGGTCGCTGATCCGCTTCGCCTTGCCGAGCGAGCGCTCGAGGGCGTGCGGTGCCAGCACCTCGACGCGGGCGGTGACCCCGATCCGGCTCTTGACCCGCCCGGCGAGCTCGGCGCCCAGCAGGTCGGCGCGCCCGGCGTCGTACGACGCCTCCGCGGCCTCGACCTGCACGGTGAGCTCGTCGAGGTTGCCGGGACGGGTCAGCACGCAGAGGTAGTGCGGGGCGAGCCCCTCGACCGCGAGGATCTGCTCCTCGACCTGGGTCGGGAAGACGTTCACCCCGCGCACGATCATCATGTCGTCGGTGCGGCCGGTGACCTTCTGCATCCTGCGGAAGGCGGGGTACGCCGTCCCGGGGAGCAGCCGGGTCAGGTCGCGCGTCCGGTAGCGGACGACGGGCATCGCCTGCTTGGTGAGCGAGGTGAACACCAGCTCACCCTCCTCGCCGTCGGGCAGCACCTCGTGGGTGACCGGGTCGATGACCTCGGGGAGGAAGTGGTCCTCCCACACGTGCAGGCCGTCCTGGGTCTCCCCCGCCTCCTGCGAGACGCCCGGGCCCATCACCTCCGACAGGCCGTAGATGTCGACGGCCCGCAGCCCGGAGCGGCGCTCGACCGCCCGGCGCATCTCGTCGGTCCACGGCTCCGCACCGAAGATGCCCACCTCGAGCGAGGTGCTGCGCGGGTCGATGCCCTGGGCGTCCATCTCGTCGAGGATCGCGAGGAAGTACGACGGGGTCACCATGATCACGCGGGGCCGGAAGTCGACGATGAGCTGGACCTGGCGCTCGGTCATCCCGCCGCTGACGGGCACCACGGTGCAGCCGAGCCGCTCGGCGCCGTAGTGCGCGCCGAGGCCGCCGGTGAACAGGCCGTAGCCGTAGGCCACGTGCACGAGGTCGCCCGGGCGGCCACCGGCGGCGCGGATCGAGCGCGCCATCACCTCGGCCCAGGTGTCGAGGTCCTCGCGGGTGTAGCCGACGACGGTGGGCTTGCCGGTGGTGCCGCTGCTGGCGTGGACCCGGGAGACGTCCTCGCGGGGCACCGCGAACATGCCGAAGGGGTAGTTGTCGCGGAGGTCGGCCTTGGCCGTGAAGGGGAACCGGGCGAGGTCCGCCAGCGTGTGCAGGTCGTCGGGCGTGACCCCGGCGTCCGCGAACGCGCGTCGGTAGTGCGGCACGTGCTCGTGGGCACGGCGCAGGGTGTCGCGCAGCCGCTCCAGCTGGAGGGCCTCGAGCCCGGCACGGTCGAGGTCCGGGATCTCACCGGCCACCGGGCGCCTCGCTCCCCGTCTCGCCCCAGAAGGCGCCGCCGATCTCCTTGGACCGGCCGACGAACGTTGCCACGACCGTCTCGCCCGCGGTCACGGTGACGTCGTACGTCCCGTCCCGGCCGACCCGCTCGCGCTCGACGGCGACCGCGACCAGCTCGTCACCGGCCCGGGTCGGGGCACGGAAGCGGATCTCCGCCCCGGCCGCGACGGTGCGGCGGTTGTAGGAGTTGCACGCGAAGGCGAACGCCGAGTCCGCCAGCGTGAAGGTGAGCCCGCCGTGCCCGATGTCGTGCCCGTTGACCATGTCGTCGCGGACGGTCATCCGCAGCGTGGCGGTGCCGGGGCCGACCTCGTCGAGGGTCATGCCGAGCGCCTGGCTGGCGCGGTCCTCGGCCCACATCGCCTCCGCGCTGCCGCGGGCGATCTGCTCGGGAGTCACGCCGTCAGGCTAGCCCGACAGCCTCAGGCGGCGTCCTCGAGCCGCCGGCGCAGGCGGGTGAGGATCCGGGCGAGCAGCCGCGAGACCTGCATCTGCGTCACGCCGACCTCGGCGCCGATCTCGGCCTGCGTGCAGCCGCCGACGAAGCGCATCTCGAGGATCTTGCGCTCGCGCTCGGTGAGCGTGGCCAGGAGGGGCTGGAGGGCGACACGCGCCTCGGCGCTGCCGAAGGCGGCGTCCCAGCCGCCGAGCCGCTCGGAGGGCGAGCGCTCACCCTCGCCGACGGGGGCGTCGAGCGAGACGGGCGAGAAGCAGCCGTTGGCGGCCAGCGAGTCGACGACGAGGTCGAGGTCGACCCCGAGGTGCTCGGCCAGCTCGGAGGGGCGCGGGGAGCGGCCGAGGGACTGGTACATCTCGCTCTCGGCGGCCGTGATCTTGGCCTGGAGCTCCTGCACGGAGCGGGGCGGCCGGACGGTCCAGCCGAAGTCGCGGAAGTAGCGTCGGATCTCGCCGCGCATCGTGGGGACGGCGAAGCTGAGGAAGTCGGAGCCGTGCGTGGGGTCGAAGCCCCGGACGGCCTTCACGAGGCCGAGGTAGGCGACCTGGTCCAGGTCGTCGCCGGCGATGCCTCGGCCGTGGTAGCGGCGGGCGATCTCGACGGCGACGCCCATGTTGAGGCGGATCGCCTCTTCCTCGAGGCGGGTGCGCTCGTGGTCGTCGGTGGTGCCGGCGGCCTCCAGCAGGAGGCGGGCGGTCTCGGTGCGGCGGTGCGATCGTGCGGGGCCGGGTTCAGGGGCCGGTTGGGCTTGCGGATGGGCGACCGCTCCGGGAGCGGTCAGAGGTGGTGCATTGGTTGAAGCCACAACAAATGACACTGACAGTGCCCTCTCCTGGGTGCCACACCCCGCTGGGTGAGTGGATTCAGTCGTCGAGAGCACGCTCGAGCTCCGCTTTCGTCATCGAGGAGCGCCCCGCGATGTTGCGCTTGCGGGCCTCGGCGTAGAGCTGGTCACGGGTCCGGCCGGCCGCTCCGGAGTGCGACCGGAGCCCGCCGCGGCGTCCGGAGGAGATGTCCTCGGTCGACGTCCGGCTGGCGGTCGCCGACTCCCCGGCCCGGGCCCGGGCCTTGTTCACGGTCCGCGCCGCGATCTCGGCCGCCACGTCCTCGTCGCGGCCGCGCTCCTCGAGCCCGTCCTTGATCGCGTCGTACTGCCGCTCGCGCTTCTTGCTCCATCCCTGCTGAGGCACTGCCGCTCCTCCCGACCGGACCTGTCTCCGGCCCGGTCAGTACCCGGCGGCGGGGGCGGCAAACCTCGTCTAGAGCGTGCGGTCGAGGAGCTCGCGCAGGGCCTCGAAGTGCCGCTCGGTCGCGGCCTCGTCGTACGGCGCCGCGTCGGCCATCGAGTAGCCGTGGGAGGCGCCCTCGTAGACCTCGTTGGTGTGCGTCAGGCCGGCCTCCTCGAGCGCGTCCCCGAGCGCGGCGACCGCCTCGGGCGGCATCGAGCCGTCCTGGTCGGCGTGGCCGTAGACGAACGCCGCGGTCGCGGTCGCGAGCTGCCGGTGCGGGCTGTCCTCGCCGTCGGTGACCAGGCCGCCGCCGTGGAAGCCGCCGACCGCCGCGACGGTGTCGGGGTGCTGACCCGCGGCGCGGGTCGCGAGCCGGGCCCCCATGCAGTAGCCGGTGACCCCGATCGGGCCGTCGGCGCGCTCGAGCAGCGCCTCGATCCAGGCGACGGTGTCGGGGTCGGACCGGTCGGGGGTGAGCGCCCGGACGCGCTTCATCGCGCCCTCGAAGAACTTCTCGCGGTTGGCCGCGACCGTCAGGTCGGTGGACGGGGCCAGGTCCTCGGCGCGCCCGTCGCGGTGGAACACGTTCGGCGCCAGCACGACGTAGCCCCAGGAGGCGATCCGGTCGGCCATCTCCTCGATCCGCGGTCGCAGCCCGATCGCGTCGACGAAGAACAGCACGCCCGGGTGGGTCTCCCCGTCGTCGGGGCGGGTCACGTAGGCCTCGGCCGGGCCGTCGGGGGTCTCGATCTCGATGGTCTCTCCCATGGGGGCGACCGTAGCCACCCGGTGGTCAGGTTCCTGGCAGGGCCGGGACCGGACGCTTGCGCCATGCCGACCATGCCGCGGATCGCGAGCCGCGAGCTCCTCACCTTCCTCGCCGTGGGCGGCAGCGGCTACGTCGTCGACGTGGCCGTGTTCAACCTGCTCCGGGCCCAGGGCGCGCTGGCCACGACCGACCCGGCCTGGGCCCGGACAGTGGCGGTGCTCGCCGCCATGGTCGTGACGTACGCCGGCAACCGCTGGCTGACCTGGCGCGGCGTCCCGGCGGGCGACCGCCGGCGCGAGGTGGCGCTCTTCGTGCTGGTCAACCTGGTCGGCTTCGGCTTCTCGGTCGGCTGCCTCCTGGTCTCCCACGACCTGCTCCGCCTCACCAGCCGGCTGGCCGACAACCTGTCCGCCAACGTCGTCGGGGTGGCGCTGGGAACCCTCTTCCGCTTCGTCGCCTACCGGTGGCTGGTGTTCGCCGCTCCCGCGCCGCCGCCCGAGCCCCGGAGCCCCGCACCGACCGGAGGCCCCCGCGTCCTGGTCGTGTCCGCGAGCGTGGGCGCCGGCCACGACGGCGCCGCGGACGAGCTGGCCCGCCGCGCCGCGGCCGAGGGGTACGCCGTCGACCGGGCCGACTTCCTCGAGCTGCTGCCCCGGGGCGTCGGCCGGGTCCTGCGGTCGGCCTACCACCTGCAGCTGCTCGTGGCGCCCGCGACCTGGGGCTGGCTGATGCCCCGGCTGGGCGGCGCCGGGTCCGGGCCCGCGGCGCTCTCGGCGCGGCTGGCCCGACGCGGCCTGCTCGCGGCCTGCCGCCCGGGCACCGAGCTGGTGCTCTCGACGTACCCCCTCGCCAGCCAGGCGCTGGGCCGCCTCCGCCTGGACGGCAGCCTGACCTGCCCGGTGGCCACCTTCCTCACCGACATGAGCGTGCACCCCTTGTGGGTGGCCCCCGGGATCGACCACCACCTGGCGCTGCACGACCTGCCGGCCGCGCAGGCGCGGGGACTCGGTGCCGCAGGGGTGGTCGTCACCGGTCCGATGGTCGCGCCGGCGTTCCGCCCCGGGCCGGCGCGCGTCGGCACCGGGCCTCGGGACACCCGTCCCCGGACGCTCGTCGTGGCCGGCTCGTGGGGCGTCGGCGACGTCGCCCGCACCGTCGAGGACCTGCTCGCGACCGGCCTGGTCACTCCGGTGGTGGTCTGCGGGACCAACCAGGGGCTGCGTCGCCGGGTGCTGGGCCTGCCGGGTGCGGTCGCCCTCGGCTGGGTGGACGACATGGCGTCCCTCATGCGCTCCTGCGACGTCGTCGTCCAGAACGCCGGTGGCCTCACCTCGCTCGAGGCCCGCCAGTGCGGCCTGCCCGTGCTGACCTACCGCTCGCTGCCCGGTCACGGACGCACCAACAACGCCGCGCTGGCGGCGGCCGGGTGGGCCGCGTGGGCACACGGTCCCCGGGACCTCGGCGCGACGCTCCTCGCCGTGCTCGGGGCCGAGCCTCCGGCCGCCGCGCCGGGCGTCCTCGACTGGGCGGCGCTCCTGCCCGCGCCACTCGTGGCCGCCGCGTGATCGCCAACCGGTGGTCCGAGCGCCGCGGCGCGCTGTCCGGGCTCGGCGACCCGGGCCGGGTCGCGATCACCTTCGACGACGGGCCCGACCCGGCCTCCACCCCGCAGGTGCTGGCGCTGCTGGACGACCTCGACGTCCGCGCGACCTTCTTCGTGCTGGGCGCCATGCTGGCGCGCCACCCCGACGTCGGGCGCGCGCTCGTCGCCGCCGGCCACGAGGTCGGCGTCCACGGCTGGAGCCACCGGCCGCTCCCCCTGCGCGGCCCGGCCTCGACCCGGGCGGACCTGGCCCGCGCCCACGCGCAGGTCGAGGCCACGTGCGGCGTCACCCCGACGCGCTACCGGCCGCCGTACGGCGTGCTGACCCGGGCCGCCGACCGGGCCGCGCGCGACCTCGGCATGACCCCGGTGCTGTGGACGACGTGGGGCCGGGACTGGCGGCGCCGCGCGACCGGCGCCACGGTCCGCGCCGACGTCGCCCGCCACCTCGGGGCCGGCGGCACGGTCCTGCTGCACGACAGCGACTGCACCTCGGCCCCCGCCGCCTGGCGCTCGACCCTGGACGCCCTCCCGGGGATCGTCGCCGACGTCCGCGCGCTCGGGCTCGTGCCGGGGCCGCTCCGCGACCACGGCGTCGCGTCCGTCGCCCGCTGAGTCGGCTGGGCCCGCCGGGTCAGCCGAGCAGGAAGGACCGCACCCGCGCGCCGACCGGCTCGCGGTGCTCGTCGAAGAAGCCGTGCCGGCCGCCGTCGGTGATCTCGACCTCGGCGTCGGGCAGCCGCTCCGCGAGCAGCGCGGCGTTGCCGACCGGCGACATCAGGTCGTCGCTGCCGTGCAGCACCAGCGTCGGGGCCGCGACCGACGGCAGCCGGTCGACGGCGTCGTGGCGGGCGCTGACGCGCAGGTGCAGCTCCTGGGCGCGGCCGGTCATCGTCGGGTCGCCGAGCAGGTGGCTGCGCAGGCCCCGGCCCGACCAGTCCGGGGTGTACATCAGGTCGAGCAGGGCACGGGTGCGCGCGGCGCGGTCGCGCTGGCCGAGGGCCCGACGGACGTCCTGGCTGCGCTCGAGCCCGACCGCGCCCCCGGGCGACGTGCAGGCGAGCACCAGCCGGTCGACGTACGCCGGGTGGTCGGCCGCCAGGACCTGGGCGACCCGCCCGCCCATCGACGTGGCGTAGACGTGGGCGCGCGGGACGCCGCAGGCCGCGAGCACCCGGCGGGCGTCGTCGGCGAAGAGGTCGGTCGACCAGGGCTCCTCGACCGCGCGGGTCGCGCCGGTCCCGCGGTAGTCGAAGGTGATCGTGCGGAACCGGTCCGCGAAGCCGTCGCGCAACCCCGTCCACCAGTCGTGCGAGTTCGCCTGCCCCGGGAGCAGCAGCAGCGCCGGCCCGTCGCCGGGGCCGGACTCCTGCACCGCGAGCCGGGCGCCGTCGGGCAGCACGACGGTCCGGTGCCGGAGCGGCGCGGCGGCGGGGGCGTCGGTCACCCTCCGATGATCCCCCAGCCCGGCGGCGCTCGCGCGACGACCCCGTCCGGGGTTGACTGGCGAGGTGACCCCCACCGACGTCTCCACCGAAGCCCCCGTCCTCGCCACGCTGCGGTCCGCCCTGCCGGCCGACCGGGTGGTCGTCGACCCGGGGGTGCTCGCGTCCTACGTCCACGACGAGGCGGAGTGGGCGGAGTACGGCACCCCGGCCGCGCTGGTCCGACCGCGCAGCACCGAGGAGGTGCGGGCGGTGGTCCTGGCCTGCCTCGAGCACGGCACTGCCCTGGTGACCCGCGGCGCCGGCACCGGCCTGTCCGGCGCCGCCAACGCCGTCGACGGCTGCGTCGTGCTCTCCACCGAGAAGATGGCCGCGATCACGGAGATCAACGGCGTCGAGCGGCTCGCGGTCGTGCAGCCCGGCGTGGTGAACGACGACCTGCGCGCGGCCTGCGCGGCGGAGGGCCTCTGGTACCCCCCGGACCCCGCCAGCGCCCCGTGGTCGACGATCGGCGGGAACGTGGCGACCAACGCCGGGGGCCTGTGCTGCGTGAAGTACGGCGTCACCCGCGACTACGTGCTCGAGCTGGAGCTCGTCAACGGTCTCGGCGAGGTGGTCCGGGTCGGCCGCCGCACGGCCAAGGGCGTCGTCGGCTACGACCTGGTCGGGCTGATGGTCGGCAGCGAGGGCACCCTCGGCGTCGTCACCGAGGTGACCGTGCGGCTGCGCGGCTCCCGGGCCCCCGAGCGCACGGTGGTCGGCTACTTCGACTCCGTCGTCGACGCCGGCCGCGCGGTGGAGGCGGTCGGCGCGAGCGGCGTCGTCCCGTCCGCGCTCGAGCTGGTCGACCGGCACTGCCTCGAGGCCGTCGACGCCTGGAAGAACATGGGTCTCTCGGTCGACGCGAACGTCGTGCTCCTCGGCCGAAGCGACGCCCCCGGTCCGGCCGGTGACGAGGAGTCCGCGACGATGCTGCGCTGCTTCGAGGAGGCCGGCGCGACCTTCGCCGCGGCCTCGACCGACGAGGCGGAGGCGGAGGCGCTCTTCGACGCGCGCCGGCTGGCCTACCCGGCCCTGGAGCGGCTGGGGCCGCTGCTGACCGAGGACGTCTGCGTCCCGAAGGCCGCGGTGCCCGAGATGCTCGCCCGCGTCGAGGCGGCGGCGACCCGGCACGACGTCCTGATCGCGAACATCGCGCACGCCGGCGACGGCAACCTGCACCCGCTCATCAGCACCCCGCCCGGGGACGACGCGGCCCGCGACCGGGCCCAGGAGGCGTTCCGCCAGATCATCGCCGACGCGCTCGACCTCGGCGGCACCGTCAGCGGCGAGCACGGCGTCGGGCTGCTCAAGCGCGAGGGCCTCGCGCAGGAGCTCTCGCCCCAGGTCGTCGCCATGCAGCGGGCGGTCAAGCAGGCCCTCGACCCGCACGGCATCCTCAATCCCGGCAAGGTGCTGTGACGGCGTACGCCGTCGGGCGCCTCCGCGCATGCAGGCGACCGGGGCTGCACGCGATACGGTTCTGGGCCGCGGGAGCACCGCGGCAGCACCATCTTTTCCTCTGAACGGAGTCGTTCGTGCGCCACTCGCATCCCGAGCTGCAGAAGCCCAAGCCCCTGCCGAAGAACGGCCTCCGGGTCGTGGGGCTCGGCGGCCTCGGGGAGATCGGTCGCAACATGACCGTCTTCGAGTACCAGGGCAAGCTGCTCATCGTCGACTGCGGCGTGCTCTTCCCCGAGGAGCACCAGCCCGGCATCGACGTGATCCTGCCGGACTTCAGCTGGATCCGGGACCGCCTCGACGCGATCGTCGGCGTCGTCCTGACCCACGGCCACGAGGACCACATCGGCGGGGTGCCGTACCTCCTGCGCGAGCGGGCCGACATCCCGCTCATCGGCTCCCGGCTGACGCTGGCCCTGATCAAGGAGAAGCTCAAGGAGCACCGGATCCGTCCCGAGCTCCGCGAGGTCGCCGAGGGCGACGAGCTGGACCTCGGCCCGTTCAGCACCGAGTTCCTCGCCGTGAACCACTCGATCCCCGACGGCCTGGCCGTCGCGATCCGCACCGGCGCCGGCCTGGTCCTGCACACCGGTGACTTCAAGATGGACCAGTTCCCCCTCGACCAGCGGATCACCGACCTCCGCGGCTTCGCGCGCCTCGCCGACGAGGGCGTCGACCTGTTCCTCGTCGACTCGACCAACGCCGAGGTCCCCGGCTTCACGACCTCCGAGCGCGACCTGGCCCCGGCCATCCAGAAGGTCTTCCGCGACGCCCCGCGCCGCGTCATCGTCTCGAGCTTCGCCAGCCACGTGCACCGCATCCAGCAGGTGCTGGACGCCGCGCACCAGCACGGCCGCAAGGTCGCCTTCGTCGGCCGCTCGATGGTGCGGAACATGGGCGTGGCCCAGGACCTCGGCTACCTTGACGTCCCGCCGAACCTCGTCGTCCCGCTGCACGAGCTCGAGAAGCTGCCGCCGAACAAGGCCACGCTGATCTGCACCGGCTCCCAGGGCGAGCCGATGGCCGCGCTGTCCCGGATGGCCAACCGCGACCACAAGATCCGCGTCGCCGAGGGCGACACGGTCCTGATGGCCAGCTCGGTCATCCCGGGCAACGAGAACGCCATCTCCAACGTCATCAACGGCCTGACCCGCTGGGGCGCGCACGTCGTGCACAAGGGCAACGCCAAGGTGCACGTCTCCGGCCACGCCAGCGCCGGCGAGCTCGTCTACTGCTACAACATCATCGAGCCGCGCAACGTGATGCCCGTGCACGGCGAGTGGCGCCACCTGCGCGCCAACGCCGACCTGGCCATCAGCACCGGCATCGACCCCGACCATGTCGTGATCGCCGAGGACGGCGTCGTCGTCGACCTGGTCGACGGGCACGCGAAGATCACCGGCAAGGTCGCGGCCGGCAACGTGTACGTCGACGCGCAGACCGTCGGCGGCGCCACCGAGGCCACCCTCCAGGACCGGCGCACCCTCGCCGAGGAGGGCGTGGTCACCGTCCTGGTCATCGTCGACGCGGACACCGGCCTGCTCGCCGACCGGCCCGAGTTCCTGGTGCGCGGCTTCGTCCACCAGGACGGCGCCTTCGACCCGGCCGAGCCGATCATCGAGCGCACCCTGGCCCGGGCCGCGTCCGAGGGGATCGCCGACGCGCACCAGCTCGAGCAGATGCTCACCCGCGACATCGGCCGCTGGTCGCACAAGACCTTCCGCCGCAGTCCGCTGATCATCTCGATCGTCATCGACGCCTGAGCCGATCGGGCCGCCACCCGTAGCCCGACGACGGGCCGGCTCGTTCGCCTCACGTGACGACGACCGAGCAGACCGTCCCCCGCGACCTCGCCCAGCTGGAGGCGCGCGCCGCCGAGAGCCTGAGCCCCGAGTCCCTCGGCTACATCCGCGCCGGGGCCGGGGACCGCGACTCCACGCGCGCCAACGCGGCGGCGTTCCGTCGCTGGCGGATCAAGCGGCGCCCGGGTCGCACGCCGGAGAAGGTCGACCTCTCGACCACCATCCTGGGGACGCGGATGCCGGCGCCGGTCCTCTTCGCGCCGGTCGGGGTGCAGACGCTCGCGCACCCGCAGGGCGACCTCGCCACCGCACGTGCGGCGGCCGAGCTCGGGCTGACCTACGTGCACTCGACGCAGGGCGCCTACAAGATGGAGGACGTCGCGCGGGCAAACGGCGACGGCGCGCGGTGGTACCAGCTCTACTGGCCCACGGACGACGAGCTGGTGGCGTCCTTCCTGAGCCGCGCCGCCGCCGCGGGCTACACCCACCTGGTGATCACGCTCGACACGACGCTGCTCGGGTGGCGGCCGCTCGACCTCGACATCGGCTACTCGCCGTTCCTCGAGAACAAGGGCATCGCGAACTACACGAGCGACCCGGTCTTCCAGCGCAAGCACATGCCCGTGCCGGCCGAGGTCGCCCCGCTGGCGGCCGGCGTCGCCTTCGCGGGGGTCTTCCAGAACCCCGGCCTGAGCTGGGACCAGCTCCCGCTGATCCGCCGGAACTGGGACGGCCCGATCCTGCTCAAGGGGATCCAGAGCCCTCGTGACGCCCGGCTCGCGGTCAAGCACGGCATCGACGGCATCGTCGTCTCGAACCACGGCGGGCGCCAGGTCGACGGCGCGATCGCGTCGCTCGACGCGCTCGTTCCGGTCGTCGACGCGGTCGACGGCCGGATGCCCGTGCTCTTCGACTCCGGCATCCGCACCGGCCGCGACGCCTTCAAGGCGCTGGCGCTCGGCGCCGACGCGGTGCTCGTCGGCCGTCCGTACCTCTACGGGCTCGCGCTGGACGGGCAGCGGGGCGCCCGGCGCGTCATGCGGACCCTGGTCGACGAGCTCGAGCACGAGGTCCGGCGAGCGCGGCACCGCAGCCACCGCACGCTGTCCCGCTCCTCCCTGACCCGCGCGCGCTGAAACGGAGTCCGACATGTCCGAGCACACCCGTCGCCAGTTCCTCGAGGTCGCCGCCGCGACCGCCGCCGTCAGCCTCATCGCGCCGGCAGCGTCCGGCGAGCCCGGGCGACCGCCCGCCCCGGCGGCGCCCGCCACTCCCCGATCTCCCGCCGTACCCCGGCTCCTCGCGTCGTCGCCGGCCCCCGTCGGTCCGGGCGCCCCGTTCGGCAGCTACCAGTCCGAGATCTACATCGCCGGGATGAGCGCCGGCACCGAGCCGATCTTCACCACGAACCTGTCCGACCTCGAGGTCGCCGCCCACGACGTGCTCTCCGCGGGCGCCCGACGGCACCTGCGCGCCTGGGCGGGGGGCGCCGCCGCCGAGCGCGCCAACGCGCGGGCGCTGCACGCGTGGCGGATCGTCCCGCGGATGTTCATCGACCGCAGCGAACGCGACCTCACGACCACGGTGCTCGGCGTCGAGATGCCGGCCCCGGTCCTCCTCGGCCCGGTCGGACGCCAGGCCCTCGCCCACCCCGACGGCGAGGTCGCGACCGCCCGGGCGGCCTCGGGGCTGGGCCTCACCTACGTCCACTCCGAGCGGGCGAGCCGGTCGCTCGAGGAGGTCGCCGCGGCCGCGCCGGACGGCCCGCGTTGGTTCGGCCTGGACTGGCCGGACGAGCGCGACGTCGATCCCGTGCTGCTCACCCGGGCGCAGGCGGCCGGGTGCACCCACCTCCTGCTGTCGCCCCCGCAGCCCGGACAGGGCTGGGCGGCGCTCCGCGACATCCGCGGGACCTGGGACGGGCCGATCGTGCTCGGCGGCCTCCAGCACGTGTCCGACGCACGCCGGGCGGTCCGCCACGGTCTCGACGGCATCGTCGTCTCGAACGAGCGCGGGCGCCGTCGTCCCGGCGTCGGCGGGACGATCGACGCCCTGCCGCGGATCGCCGACGCGGTCGGGGGCAAGCTCGCGGTGCTCTTCGGCGCGGGGGCCCGGACGGGCACCGACGTGTTCCGGTCGCTGGCCCTCGGGGCCGACGCCGTCCTCGTCGGGCGACCGTACGTCCACGGCCTGGCGCTCGCCGGCGAGGACGGCGTCCGCCACATGCTCCGGACGCTCCTCGCCGAGCTCGAGATCACCCTCAGCATCGCCGGGGTCGGGCACCACCGCGACCTGGACGCGAGCGCCCTGGTCCACGCGTGAGCACCGTTGCGCCGCCCGTCGCGGCCCTGCTCAGAGCTCGGACTGGATCCCGGCGAGCAGCTGGCGGGCCATCACGATCCGCTGCACCTGGTTGGTCCCTTCGTAGATCTGCGTGATCTTCGCGTCGCGCATCATCCGCTCGACGGGGTAGTCGCGGGTGTAGCCGTAGCCGCCGAGCACCTGGACGGCGTTGGTGGTGACCTCCATGGCGACGTCGGAGGCGAAGCACTTGGCCGCGGCACCGAAGAACGTCAGGTCCTTGTCCCCGCGCTCCGAGCGACCGGCGGCGGCGTAGGTCATCTGGCGGGCGGCCTCGACCTTCATGCCCATGTCGGCGAGCAGGAACTGCAGGCCCTGGAAGTCCGCGATCGGCGTGCCGAACTGCTTGCGCTCCTGGGCGTAGCCCAGCGCGTAGTCGAGCGCGCCCTGGGCGACACCGACAGCCTGGGCGGCGATGGTGACCCGGGTGTGGTCGAGGGTCTTCATCGCGGTCTCGAAGCCGGTGCCCTCGGCGCCGATCATCCGGGACGCCGGGATCCGGACGTTGTCGAGGTAGACCTCGCGGGTCGGCGAGCCCTTGATGCCGAGCTTCTTCTCCGGCGCGCCAAAGGAGACGCCCTCGTCGGACTTCTCGACGACGAAGGCCGAGATGCCCTTGGAGCGCTTCTCGGGGTCCGTGACCGCCATGACGGTGTAGTACTCCGAGACGCCGGCGTTGGTGATCCAGCGCTTGACGCCGTTGAGGACCCACTCGTCCCCGTCGCGCACGGCCCGGGTCTTCATGCCGACCGCGTCCGAGCCGGCGTCCGGCTCGGAGAGGCAGTAGGAGAAGCCACCCTCGCCCGCGGCGAGCTTGCCGAGGTAGTGGCTCTTGAGCTCCTCGGAGCCGCTGATCTGCACCGGCAGCGAGCCGAGCTTGTTCACCGCCGGGATCAGCGACGAGCTCACGCAGGCGCGCGCCACCTCCTCGATGACGAGCACGGTCGCCAGGGCGTCGGCCCCGGCGCCGCCGTACTCCTCTGGCACGTGCGGGGCGTGGAAGTCCGCGGCGAGCAGGGCGTCGTGCGCCTCCTGCGGGTAGCGGGCCTCCTCGTCCACGGCGGCGGCGTACGGCGCCACCTTGGCGTCGCAGACGGCGCGGACGGCCTCGCGGATGGCCTGGTGCTCCTCGGAGAGGGCGTACAGCGGGAAGTCGGAGCTCATGGGTCGGATCCTACTGCCGGGTAACGGGCTCGTGGACGGGTGGTCCGGACGCGGGAACGCCCGGCCGGTGCACGTGGCACCGACCGGGCGTTCCGGGATGTTGCGGGGTGGAGCAGGGTCAGGCAGAGGTCACTTGATCGTGAACTTGGCCGGCGCCGACTTGCTCGTGGTGGTGTAGCCGTCGCCCTTATAGACGGTGACGACCTTCTTGTAGACACCCTTCTTGAGCTTGCCCAGGTTGATCGTGGCGATGCCCTTGGCGTTCAGCGTGCCCTTGCCGAGGGTCTTGGAGCCCTTCTTGACGATGACCATGCCGCTGGGGACCTTGTTGCTGGTGCCGGGCGTGGTGACCGTGGCCTTGATCTTGGTGGCCTTGGTGTGCGTCATCTTGCCCAGGACCTTCTCGGCCGTGGCCGACTTGTTCTTGGTCACGGTGATGTGGTGGTAGGCACCGGCCGTGGTGCTGGGCGCGAGGGTGCACGAGACCGGGATGCTGCCGCCGCTGGCGGTGGTGGCGACCAGGTCCAGCGACGAGGGCGAGAAGATGTCGTAGACGCCGGCCTGCGGCACCACGAAGTCCTCGTTCACCCCGTCACCCTCGCGGGCGTCGCCGTCCGTGTCCGTGGAGTCGGAGCTCCACGAGGTGTCCGCGTTCTGCGTCATGCCCGCCAGGGTGACCGAGATGCCGGCCACGTGGACCTGGTTGCCGCCGAAGTCGCCCGCGAACGTGGGGGCGGCGATCGAGGTGACCTGGAACTGACCCAGGGCAGAGTGCACCTGGTCCGGGATGGTGAAGGTGTTGGTGACCGTCAGCAGCCCGGCAGGGACCGTGAAGCCGGCCGCGATCGTCGGGAAGCCCTCGATGCCCACGGCGTTGGTGGTCAGGCCGACCGGGAAGGTGGTCCCGGCAGCGGAGCACGAGTAGGTGTTGGTGACGACCGGGTCCGCGTGGGCGGCGGTGGTGCTCAGGCCGACCAGGCCGGTGGTCGCGAGTGCGGCGACGGCGCCGGTGGCGGCGAAGCGCTTGGACATGGTGACGACGTTCATCAGAGGTGCTCCCTCAAGCATGTGTTGGCACTACCTCCCGGTAGTGAAGACGGATCACGCTAACCGGCAGGTGGCCCCGGACGGGGCCGAATGCCAAAACTAGTGGCACCCGTCACACGCGCCCCTCGCCGACGCCTGCGAGGGGGGTCCTAGATTGGGTCGCATGGGTGACTGGCAGGACCCCGAGGCGGTCCGGTTCATGCTCGACGACTGCGAGACCTGGGCGGTCGTCGGGCTCTCCGGCGACCCCACGCGCACGGCGTACGGCATCGCGGAGCTCCTGCAGTCGCGCGGCAAGCGGATCGTGCCGATCCACCCGGCCGCGCCCGTGGTGCTCGGCGAGCAGGGGTACGCCACGCTGGCCGAGGTCCCCTTCCCCGTCGACGTCGTCGACGTCTTCCGGCGCTCGGAGGCGGCCGGCGAGTTCGCCGACCAGGCGGTGGCCGTCGGCGCCCGCGGGGTGTGGCTCCAGCTGGGCGTGGTCGACGAGGACGCGTTCGCCCGCACCCGCGCCGCCGGCGTGCCGATGGTGATGGACACCTGCCCCGCCATCGAGTGGCGACGGCGGTGAGCCGACCCGGGGAGGACCTGGCGGTGCCGTCCGGCCCCGGTCTCCCCCGCGGGCTCGTCGTGCCCGCCGCCGAGCTCGTCGAGCGGTTCTCCCGCTCGCCCGGTCCCGGCGGACAGTCGGTCAACACGAGCGACACCCGCGTCGAGCTGGTGTACGACGTGGCCGCCTCGTCGGCGCTGGACGACCGGCAGCGGGAGCGCGTGCTGGCCGCCCTGGCCGGTCAGCTCGTGGGCGACACCGTGGTGGTGGTCGCCTCGGAGCACCGCTCCCAGCACCGCAACCGGGTCGCCGCCCGCGAGCGGCTCGCGGAGCTGCTCCGCACCGCGCTCGCCCCGCCCCCGGCACCCCGGCGCGCCACGCGACCCACCCGGGGCTCGCAGCGGCGCCGGCTGGAGGCCAAGAAGCAGCGCGGTCGGACCAAGTCGCTGCGGGGCCGGGTCACCGGCGAGTAGCCGCGCCCCTCGCTCAGAAGCCGAGCTTGTGCGACGCCTCGCCGCGCACGGCCTTGCCCTTCTCGCGCGCGGTGGCGGCCAGCTCGGTCTGGAAGTCGACCATCCGCTGCAGGAGCGCCGGGTCGGCCACCCCCAGGATCCGGGCAGCGAGCAGGCCGGCGTTGCGGGCGTTGCCGACCCCGACGGTGGCGACGGGGACGCCGGCCGGCATCTGCACGATCGACAGCAGGGAGTCCATGCCGTCCAGGTGCTTGAGCGGCACGGGGACGCCGATCACCGGCAGCGGCGTCACGGACGCCAGCATCCCGGGCAGGTGCGCGGCTCCCCCGGCGCCGGCGATGATCACCGACAGGCCGCGGCCCGCGGCGTCGCGGCCGTAGGCCAGCATCTCGTCGGGCATCCGGTGCGCGGACACGACGTCGGCCTCGAAGGCGACGCCCAGCTCGGTCAGCGCCTCACCGGCCGCCTTCATCACCGGCCAGTCGGAGTCCGACCCCATCACGATGCCGACGCGCGGTGTCGTGCCATCGGTCTCGACGGACGTGGCCATCGGGCTCACCTCACTCACTCTCGTTGCCCAGGTCGCCCCGGAACCAGGCGGCGGCGTGCCGCGCTCGCTCGAGGCAATCATCGAGGTCGTCCCCGTAGGCGTTGACGTGGCCGACCTTTCGCCCAGGGCGTAACTCCTTGCCGTACAGGTGCACCCGCAGCCGCGGGTCGCGCGCCATCGCGTGCGGGAAGCCGTCGTAGAGCCGGCCGACACCCCGGTGGTCCGGACCGTGGTCGGCGCCGAGGATGTTCACCATCACGGTCCACCGGGCCCGGGTGGCCGGCGAGCCGAGCGGCAGGTCGAGCACCGCACGGAGGTGGTTCTCGAACTGCGACGTGACGCTGCCGTCCTGGGTCCAGTGGCCGGTGTTGTGCGGGCGCATGGCCAGCTCGTTGACGAGGATCCGGCCGTCGGTGGTCTCGAAGAGCTCGACGGCCAGGATGCCGGTGACGTCGAGGGCACCGGCGATGCGCAGCGCGATCTCCTGGGCCTGTCCGGACAGCGCCTCGGACAGGTCCGGTGCCGGGGCGACGACCTCGTGGCAGATGCCGTCCTTCTGGGTCGAGGCGACGACGGGGTACGCCGCGGCCTGGCCGCTCGGCGACCGGGCGACCAGCGCGGACAGCTCGCGGCGGAAGTCGACGAGCTCCTCGGCCAGCAGCCGCACCCCCGCCTGCTCGGCGGCGCGGAACGGCAGCGCGCAGTCGTCGGCCGACCGCACGAACCACACCCCCTTGCCGTCGTACCCGCCCCGCGTCGTCTTGAGGACGCAGGGAAAGCCGAACGCCGCCACGTCGTCGACGCTCGTCACGATGGCGTTGCGCGGGCAGGGGACGCCCAGCTCGGCGAGCCGCTCGCGCATGACGCCCTTGTCCTGGGCGTGCACGAGCGCCTCGGGCCCGGGACGCACGGCGATCCCGTCGTCCTGCAGGGCGTGGAGGTGCTCGGTGGGCACGTGCTCGTGGTCGAAGGTCACCACCTGGCAGCCGGCGGTCACGGCGCGCAGCGTGGCGAGGTCGCGGTAGTCGCCGACCAGCTGGTCGGGGATCACCTGGGCGGCGGAGACGCCCTCGGCCTCGGCGAGGAGGCGGAGCGGCAGACCGAGGGCGATCGCGGGCTGCGCCATCATCCGGGCGAGCTGCCCGCCACCGATGACGGCGAGGGTCGGGGCGGAGTCGGGCACCCGGTCAGCGTAGTGCGGGGGGTACGCCGGGCTGCCGCGTGGTGTCCTCGGTCTCGAAGCGCAGACCCTGGCCGCGGATCGTCGTGATCAGGTGCGGGTGCCGGCTGTCGTCGCCGAGCTTGCGCCGCACCCACCCGAGGTGGACGTCGATGGTCTTCGAGGAGGTCCAGAAGTTCGTGTGCCAGACGTCGCGCATCAGCTCGTCGCGGCTGACGATGTCGCCCGCCCGGGCGATCAGGGCGTGCACGAGGTCGAACTCCTTGCGCGACAGGGCCACCTCCTCGGCACCCCGCCACGCGCGCCGCTCGTCCGGGTCCACCCGGATCCCCTGCACCTCGAACACATGACCACGGTAGGAACGTCGCCGCCCGCGAGGGGCCGAATGCCCAAATTGCCCCTCTCCCGCGTGACTCGGCTGGACCGGTGGGGCTGGTGGGGCGCAGGGTGGGCGGCCGCGGGACGGCCGGTGCTCAGTGCCGGCGTACGGCGACGGGCTCGACGAGCCCGAAGCCGCGCACCGGCCGGGCCGGCAGCCGCCGGGTCTCGAACTGGTCGCCGGGCAGCAGGGCCGCGGTGTCGGCGTCGATGATCACGCGGTTGCGCCGCGCCACGGCGGTGAGCCGCGCGGCCATGTTGACCGGCGGGCCGAAGACGTCGCCGAGCCGCATCACGACGGAGCCGCTCGCCAGGCCCAGGCGCACGTCGGGCATCCGCGCGTCGCGGCCGATCACGCTGATGATCCCCTCGGCGGTGTCGAACGCCCGGATCGGGTCGTCGTTCACGAACAGGACCGAGTCGCCGATGCTCTTGATCACCCGGCCGCGCTGCGCGGCCACGACGTCGGCGCAGCGGGACTCGAAGACCTCGACGAGGTCGCCGATCTTGTCCTGGCTGAGCTGGTTGGAGAGCGCGGTGAAGCTGACGATGTCGGCGAACCCGACGGTCAGCTGCGTGGTGTGCAGGTCCTCCTCGTTCGCCCCGAGCGCCTCGATCCGCGCGACCGCGGCCGCGAGGTGCCGGCGCCAGGCGTAGAGGAGCAGCTCCTCGAAGGGACCGCTCAGCTCGTCGACCATCCGGGTCGCGGAGCCGGCCCGGCTGCCGGTCGACTGGTCGCCCTGCTCGAGCTGCTCGATGCGGTGCAGCAGCGTCGCGACCTCCCAGTCGGCGAGCCGGGCCATGGTCTGGCCGACCGCCCGGGTCAGGTTGACCGCCGTGTCGAAGTCCAGCAGCCCGGAGCCCACCAGCTCGGTCAGGGTCGAGACCGCGCCGACGTCGGCGTGCGTGAACGCGGTGGCCATCCCGTGCTCGGGGAATCCGAGGGCACGCCAGAGCCGACGGGCCTCCTCGATCGTCACGCCGGTCTCGGACGCCACCTCGTTCGCGTTGAACGCCGGCCGCTCACCGAGGATCGCGCGCTCGAGCTCCTCGCCGACTCCCTCCGGCTCAGGCGCCGTCATGTCGCGGCGACGGGTCGTTCATCTCGTGGAGCAGCTGGTTGAGGCGGCGCTGGGTCTCCTCGACGTGCGGGATGTCCGGCAGCGCGACGCGACCGTTGGTGCTGGCGTCGCTGATGACGAGCGTGCCGCAGCCGAGCATCCGGTCGATCAGCCCGAGCTCGTAGGACACGTCGCTGATCCGCGACAGCGGGATGTCGTGCCCGCGCCGGGTCAGCACGCCGTGGCGGGTGATCAGCCGGCGGTTGGTGATGGTGTACGACGCGGTCAGCCAGACGAGCAGCGGTCGCAGCACGAGCCAGACCACGGCCGCGGCCGCCAGGACCCAGACGACCAGGTCGGCGGTGCCGTTGTCGATGTACTGCGTCGCCACGACGGCGACCGCGAGCACGACGACCAGCCAGAACAGCGGGCCCAGCAGGGCCTTGGGGTGCGTGCGGGTGCTGATGACGACGGTCTCGCCGTCGTTGAGCAGTTTCTGCGAGATGGCCACCACCGCATCATGGCACCAGCACGGGCGGCCCGAGGCCAGATCCGCGCACGCGGTCCCTCAGCCCCCGGACGAGCCGCCGCCGACCGCCCGGACGTGCACCACGTCGCCGGCACCGACGGCCGTCTCGCCGTCCGGGCCGCGCACGAGCAGCCGCCCGCCGGCGTCGATGCCGGTCGCGGTCCCGGTCAGCGGGGCGCCGGTCGGCAGCTCGACGCGGACCTCGCGGCCGATCGTCACGCACGCCTGCTCGTACGCCGCCCGCAGGGTCGTGCCGGGGTCGCGCTGCCACGCGGCGTACTCCCCCAGCAGGCGCGCGACGAGCGCGAGGAGCAGGTCGCTCCGGTCGACGTCGACGCCCTCGAGGGCCAGCGAGGTGGCGGTCTCGACCGGCAGCTCGGCGCGCGTCGTCGTGACGTTGATGCCGATGCCGACGACGGCGGCGGGGCCGCTGGGGCTGTCGACGCGCTCGACCAGGATCCCCACCAGCTTGAGCGGACCCACGAGGACGTCGTTGGGCCACTTCACCCCGGCGTCCGCCCCGTGCTCGCGCAGCACCTCGCCGACGACGTACCCCGTCAGCAGCGGCAGCCACGGCCACCGGGCCGCGGGCACCTCGGGACGGAGCAGCACCGAGAAGGTCAGGGCCGCCCGCTCCGGGGTCTCCCAGGTGCGGTCCAGCCGGCCGCGGCCGGCGGTCTGGTGCTCGGTCACGACGACGAGGCCCTCCGCGGCGCCCTCGCGGGCGCGGGCGACGGCGAGCGCGTTGGTCGAGGGCGTCGCCGCGACCACCTCCACGGCAGCGGCCGCGGTGAGCCGCGGGACATCGAGGGGTGGGCGAGCGGGCAGGTCGGAGGTCATGGGCACTACATTGGCCCACGAATCGGCCCACGACCCAGCCAGGAGGCCAGACGCGTGAGCGCACACCCGGGTGAAGGCACCGACGTCCCCGAGGACATCGACATCCACACGACCGCCGGCAAGCTGGCCGACCTGGAGCGACGGCTCGACGAAGCCGTCCACGCCGGGTCCGCCAAGGCCGTCGAGAAGCAGCACGCCAAGGGCCGCCAGACGGCCCGCGAGCGCATCGAGCAGCTCTTCGACGAGGGCTCCTTCGTCGAGCTCGACGAGCTGGCGCGGCACCGCTCCGTGGCGTTCGGCCTCGAGAAGAACCGCCCGTACGGCGACGGCGTCGTGACCGGCTACGGCACGATCGACGGCCGGCAGGTCTGCGTCTTCTCCCAGGACTTCACGGTCTTCGGCGGCTCCCTCGGCGAGGTCTACGGCGAGAAGATCGTCAAGGTGATGGACCTCGCCATCAAGACCGGCTGCCCGATCATCGGCATCAACGAGGGTGCGGGGGCGCGCATCCAGGAGGGTGTCGTCTCGCTCGGTCTGTACGGCGAGATCTTCCGCCGCAACGTGCACGCCTCGGGCGTCATCCCACAGATCTCGATGATCATGGGCTCCTGCGCCGGCGGGCACGTCTACTCCCCCGCGGTCACCGACTTCACGATCATGGTCGACGGCACCTCCAACATGTTCATCACCGGGCCCGACGTCATCAAGACCGTCACCGGCGAGGACGTCTCGATGGAGGACCTCGGCGGCGCGCGCACGCACAACACCAAGTCCGGCAACGCCCACTACATGGGCTCGGACGAGGCTGACGCCATCGAGTACGTCAAGGCGCTGCTGTCCTACCTGCCGCAGAACAACCTCGACGAGCCGGTCGTCTACCCCGAGTTCGAGCTGGGCCAGGGCGTCCTCGACGTCTCCGACCTCGACCGCTCGCTCGACGTGCTGATCCCGGACTCCCCCAACCAGCCCTACGACATGCACGACGTGATCACGGCGGTGATGGACGACGAGGAGTTCCTCGAGGTCATGCCGCTGTTCGCGCCGAACATCCTCATCGGCTACGGCCGGGTCGAGGGCCGCCCCGTCGGCGTCGTCGCGAACCAGCCGATGCAGTTCGCGGGCACGCTCGACATCGACGCCTCCGAGAAGGCCGCCCGCTTCGTGCGGACCTGCGACGCCTTCAACATCCCGGTCCTCACCTTCGTCGACGTCCCCGGCTTCCTGCCCGGCACCGACCAGGAGTGGAACGGCATCATCCGCCGTGGCGCCAAGCTGATCTACGCCTACGCCGAGGCGACCGTCCCGCTCGTCACGATCATCACCCGCAAGGCGTACGGCGGGGCCTACGACGTCATGGGCTCCAAGCACCTCGGTGCCGACGTCAACCTGGCCTGGCCGACCGCCCAGATCGCCGTGATGGGCGCCCAGGGCGCCGCCAACATCGTCCACCGCAAGACGCTCGCCAAGGTCGAGAAGGAGGGCGGCGACGTCGAGGCGAAGCGCGCCCAGCTCATCGACGAGTACGAGACCACGCTGGCCAACCCGTACGTCGCCGCCGAGCGCGGCTACGTCGACGCGGTGATCCGGCCGCACGAGACCCGCATCGAGATCGTCCGGGCGCTGCGCCTGCTGCGCTCCAAGCGGGAGGTCCTGCCCGCGAAGAAGCACGGGAACATCCCGCTCTGATGGCCGACGAGGTCTCGACAGGCTCGACCACCGGGGACGGCCCGACCACCGAGGGCGCCACGCCGCCACTGCTGCGCGTGGTGAGCCCCGACGCGACGCCGGAGGAGATCGCGGCCCTGGTCGCGGTCCTCAGCTCGCTCGGGGGCGCCCCGGAGGAGCCGCGGCGCCGGACGCCCGCGTGGCAGTCCCACCAGCGCCGGGTCCGCCCGGCGCTGGCGCCCGGCCCCGGCGGGTGGCGCGCCAGCGGCCTGCCCCGCTGAGGCCGCGGATTTCCCCCACGGGGCCGCCCCGTTGCGCATAATGGTGGGGAAACTTGCGGGTTTGTTGAGGTGACCCTTGAGGTGGCCTCAGCAGACTGGTCTCACGAAACACCGGGCCGCCCCTCCCTCGGCCCCGACAGGAGACGAGACGCGTGGACCCGAACAGCCTGAGCCCGGAAGCCACCTGGCTGCTGCCGGACGGCCTCGAGGACCCGCGCTACGTCCGGGCGCCCGACCCGAGCCTGTCCGCCTACGCCGACCAGTTCCTCGACGAGGTCCAGTCGATCCCGACCTACCGCCCCACGATCGGGTGCGTCATCCCGGCGTACAACGAGGGCGAGACCATCGCCGGCGTGCTCGACTCCCTGCTCCAGCAGACCCGCCTGCCGGACGCCATCCACGTCATCATCAACAACACCAGCGACGACTCGGTCGAGGTCGCCAGCCACTACGCCGGTCCGCACACCCGCCAGACCGCGACGGGCGAGCAGAGCACGGTCATCTACGTCCACGACATCGGCAAGAACCCCGACAAGAAGGTCGGCGCGCTCAACTACGGCTACAGCCTGGTCGAGACGATGGACTACCTCCTCGGCGTGGACGGCGACACGACCCCCGAGCCGGACGCCGTCGAGCACCTCATCAACGAGATCGCCAGCGACGACCGGATCGGCGGCATCTCCGCGGTCTACAGCATCGACGACAGCGCGCTCAAGGGCCCGATCGAGAAGTTCCTCATCGCCGGCCAGCGTGCGCAGTTCTCCGCCTTCAACATGCAGAACATGCTCAAGGGCCGCAACATGGCGGTCCTCGGCGGCCAGTTCTCGATCTTCTCCACGCAGGCCCTGCGCGACGTGCTGCGCGACAGCCACCAGCGCACCCCGTGGGTCAACGACAGCGAGGTCGAGGACTCCCTCCTGTCGCTGCAGATCAAGAGCGCCGGCTACCTCACCAAGATCAGCGCCCGGGCCCGCGCCCACGTCGGCGGCATGAACACCCTCCGCTCGCTGGACGCCCAGCAGGTCAAGTGGAACTTCGGCGCCATCGACCTGATGTGGCCCGGCCAGCGCGGCGACACCAAGGGCCAGCCCTTCCACCCCAACCTGCGGCTGCGGTGGTTCGAGCACCTCTCGATGGTCATCAACATGACCACCCGCCTGATGTTCTTCATCCTGCTGATGGGCGCCCTGACCATCAACGCCTTCGTCTTCCGCGCCTGGTGGATCGTCCCGCCGGTCGCCGCCGTCTGGCTGAACTTCCGCGTCGCGCACTCGATGCAGTTCCGCAACCGCAAGGACTACCTCTTCGTCCTGCTGGTCTTCCCGGCGGAGCTCTACATGATGGTCCGCATGGGCCACTTCGTGCGCGCCTGGCTGAAGTTCTTCAGCCGCCAGCAGACCGACAACTGGGCGGCCCAGGCCAAGGCCGAGCGGGGCAAGGGCACCGCGTGGCTCTACCCCTTCCTCGCCCTGGCCGTCTTCCTCGCCGGCATCGGCGTCGCCTGGACCCAGATCCCGATCGAGACGACCTCGAACATCCTGGCCGTCGGCTGGCCGATCCTCGGCATCATCACGATCCTGCAGACCGTGTGGATGATCATGAAGTCGATGCGCCGCTACCGGGGCTTCAAGGCATGACCCGACGGACCCCGTCCGCCGTCCACCACCCGTCCCAGGAGTCCCCCATGAACCGACCCGTCCGCACCCGACTGGCGAGCGCCCTCGCCGGCCTCGTGGCGACGTCGGCCCTGCTGTCCGGTTGCTCCATCGTCGGCATCGGCACGAGCGACGACCCCGGCTCGTCGAAGACGAGCGCCGTGCCGAGCGCGACGCCCACGCCGTACGACTCGCAGTTCACGCGCGACGGCACGTTCCAGTCGCACATCGAGGTCAACGGCCTCGACTTCGTCTACACGCTCTACCCCACGAAGTCGACGCCGCGCACCAACGAGTGGTACCCCCGCGGCAACAAGTTCTTCTCGTTCACCTTCCAGGCCTACGACCTGAACCGCGCGATCCGCGACCGCTTCGCGACCAAGCGCAAGGTCTACCTGAGCGACATCGAGGTGACGTCGCGGACCAAGACCACCGGCGGCGGCCGGACGCAGCACCCGTACAACCTCAAGGCCGTCGCGAAGGAGATCACCTTCGACCCCGAGCCCGTGACCACCCGCTACGGGATGATCATCACCTCGCCGAAGGGTGCCTTCGAGCTCCGCAACCAGAAGATCGGCCCGACGTCGCTGGACACCCGCGGCATCGACCTGCTCTTCACCGCCACCGTGCACATCCAGACGTCGCCCGGCTCGGCGAAGTTCTACGAGCGCAAGATCAGGCAGACCGTGCCGATCGCGATCTTCAGCTCGAAGAAGAAGACCGACGTCGCCCAGATCCCGGTCGACGCGAACTAGAGCGTCCCGGGCCGGCACCGGCCCGGGGAGGGGTCAGGCCGCCTCGGCGAGGCGGTAGCCGACCCCGCGCACGGTCTCGATGTAGCGCGGGGAGGACCCCTCGTCGCCGAGCTTGCGGCGCAGGCTCGCGATGTGGACCTCGACGGACCGCTTGTCGGCCTCGTTGACGAAGTACGACGTGACGTACTGCTGCCCGCGCATCGTCAGCACCAGGTCGGCCTTGCTGCGCACGCGTCGGCCGGTGCCGAGCAGCGAGGCCAGCAGGTCGAACTCGGTGCGGGTCAGGTCGACCGAGCCGCCGCTGACGGTGACCACGCGGGTCTCCTGGTTGAGCACCAGGCCGTTGAAGCGCACCCAGTTGCCCTCGGGGACGGGCGAGCCGTCCGGCGTCGGCGCGGCGTGCCGGGGTGCGGGAGCGGGGGGCTCGTACGCCGGCTGCTGGTAGGTGGGCTGCTGATACGCAGGTGCAGCCGGCGGGGGCTCGTAGGCCGGGGGTGCCTGCTCGGGCGCCTGGTAGGCCGGCTGGTAGGCCGGCTGCTGCGGGGCGGGCGGCTGGTAGGCCGGCTCCTGCGGCGGGACGTACGCCGGGGGCGCTGCCGGGGCCGGCGGCTGGTAGGTCGGCTGGACCGGCTGCTGGGCGGGCGGCTGGGGCGCGACGGGCGCCGCCGGGGCCGGAGCCTCCGGGGCCGGTGCGGAGCGCGGCGTCTCGGGGGCGAAGAGCGGGGCGTTGGCCGTCAGGTCGCGAGCCGCCTTGGCCGCCCACGACTCCTCCTGCGGCGCCGCCGGTGCCGTGGGCTCAGCGGGGGCCGGCTCGGCCTCGCGCGCGTCGCCGTCGGTCCAGCTCGACGGGGCGTCCTGGCGCGAGCGCGGGCGTCGCAGCATCGAGTCGGCGCGGGCGCGCAGCTCGCGCGGGCGGAACGGCTTGACGAGGTAGTCGTCGGCGCCGGCCTCGAAGCCCTGGACGACGTCGATCTCGTCGCCGAGCGCGGTGATCATGATCAGGTAGGTGTTGCTGAACTCGCGCAGCCGCTTGGCGACGGCGAAGCCGTCCATGCCCGGCATGTTGACGTCGAGCGTCGTGATGAGGGGGTTGTGGACCCGGACGGCCTCGACACCCTCGGTGCCGTTCTCCGTCTTCACGGTCCGGAACCCGGACTGGGTGAGCACGATGTCGATCAGGTCACGCACGTCCGGATCGTCCTCGACGATGACCGCGACCCAGTCTTCCCCACCCATGCCCGAATGCTAACAACGATGGGAGGTTCCGCGGGCGGCGCACCACCAGTTGGGCGGCCGACTTGGCGAGGATCACCAGCCGGAGGCGGCCGCGATCTCCATCGTGCGCTCCGGCCAGAACTCCCCCGCCGGAGGGCCTCCCCCGCACTCGCCGTCGCTCTCGCCCGGGGGCTTGATCCAGACGAAGGCGTCCAGGCCGGTGCCGTCGTCGACGAAGCCGGGAGCGGTGCCGAAGGCGCGTCCGGGCGGGTTGCACCAGTCCGACGTCGAGCCGTTGCCGTTGCGACCGGTGTCGATCACGAAGTGGGCGCCGCCCAGCAGCTTGGAGAGCTTGCCGGCGTAGTCGCGCTCGTCGTCGTCGGTCTGGTAGTTCGCGACGTTGGTGGCGAAGCCGCGCACCTTGGCCACCCCGACGTCGCGCATCAGCTTCGCGAGGGCCGTCGGCGAGATCCAGTCGGAGTGGCCCCCGTCGACGTACGTCGTCACGCCGGCCTTCGCGAGCGCGTCGACGGCCGCCTTCATCAGGCGGATCCGCTGGTCGAGCTCGGCGCACTGCAGGGCGGCCGCGAGCGCGTCCGGCTCGAGCACGACCGCGACCCGGTCGGCCGCGCCGGCGGCGGTCGCGATCTCCTGCACCCACGCGGGGTAGCGCGCCGCGGTCAGCCCGCCCTCGGAGAAGCCGCCCGAGCAGTCCCGGTCGGGGATGCCGTAGACGACGAGCAGCGGCAGCTTGCCCGCCTTGTCGGCGGCCGTGACCAGGGAGGTGACGTAGGGGCCGACCTGGCCGGGTGGGTACTCCTCCGGCGTCAGCCAGATGCCCTGGGGCACGGCGGCCAGGCGGCTGAAGACCCGCTGCTTCTCGCTCTCACCGTCGGCCTCGGCCTGGGAGGCTGCCTGGGCCGCGCGCGAGTCGGGCTCGGCGTACCCCGCCTCCTCGGAGAACGGGTTCACGGCCTGGGCGTCCACGGGCTTCTCCTCGGCGGGCGACGAGCACCCGGTCAACGCCGTCGCCACGAGCAGGGCCGTCAGCAGGACCGACCGGGGACGCCGGGGCACGCGCAGAGTCACGCGCACAGTCTGCCCCGGCGTCCCACAGCGTCAGCGACGCACCCGTCCGGGAGCGACGAGGGCCGCCACCACCGCGACCGCCACCGCCGCCGCGCCGGTCAGCAGCGCCGGCCCGATCGCGCCGTCGTAGCCGGCCGGGGTGAGCTGTCCGCCGTTCCCGAGGAAGACCGCCGTCAGCAGCGCGATCCCCAGGGCCACGCCGAACTCGCGGATCGTGGAGTTCGCCGAGCTGGCGATGGCGAAGTCGTCCTCGGGGAGCCCCTCCAGCACCGCGGTCGCGCTCGGCGCGAACGTCAGGCCCATGCCGACGCCCGCCATCGCGAGCGGCACCACGAAGGAGGAGTACGCCGCCCCGCTCTCGGTCAGCGCGGCGAACCACACCAGCGAGGCCGTCTGCAGGGTCAGCCCGACGAGCAGCAGCGAGCGCAGCCCGGTCCGCGCTGCGAGCATCCCGGCGACCGGTGCCACCACCATCGGCGCGGCCGTCCACGGCAGGGTCCGCAGCCCGGCCTCGAGGGGCGTGTAGCCCTGGACGATCTGGAGGTACTGCGAGAGCAGGAAGACCGTCCCGAACATGCCGAGCGTGAAGAAGAGGCCGATGACGTTGGCCACCGAGAAGCCGCGCGAGGAGAAGAGCCGCAGCGGCAGCACCGCGTGCGCCCGTCCGCGGGCCCACACGGCGTACGCCGGGACGAGCAGCGCGGCCGCGACGAGCGGACCCAGCACCCACGGGTCGGTCCACCCGTCGTCGTTGCCGTGCACGATCCCCCAGATGCCGAGGAACACCGCGCCACCGAGCATCGCCGTGCCGGGGAGGTCGAGGCGCTGCCACAGGCCGCGCGACTCGGGGACGGCCACCAGGAGCAGCGGCAGCGCGACGACGGCGACCGGGACGTTGAGCCAGAAGATCGCCTGCCAGCTCACGCCCTCGACGACGGCGCCGCCGATGACCGGACCGAGCGCGACGCCCAGGCCGGAGACCCCGCCCCACACCCCGATCGCGACCGCGCGGCGGGCGGGCGGGACGGCGGCCGCGAGCAGGCTCAACGAGAGCGGCATGATCGCCGCGGCGCCCAGGCCCTGCACGGCCCGGGCGGCGATCAGCGCCTCCGAGGTGGTGCTGAGCGCCGAGGCGATCGACGCGAGCGTGAAGACCGAGAGGCCCACCAGCATCATCCGGCGCCGGCCGAGCCGGTCGCCGAGCGTGGCCGCCGGCAGCATGAAGGTGGCGAAGACGAGCGTGTAGGCGTTCATGAACCACGACAGCTGGCCGACCGTGGAGCCGAGGTCGGCGCGGATGACGGGCAGCGCCGTGGTCATCACGAGGTTGTCGAGCGTGGCCATGAACATCGGGAGCGAGGCGGCGACCACGGCCAGCCAGACCGGCACGCGGCGCTGCGGCCGAGGTGCCTGCTGGGTGTCGACGGACGGAGCCGGGGCGAGGACCTCGGGCGGGAGGACGGACATGGTGACCCCTGGGAGTGGAAGAAGGCATTGAATGATTACTTGATGCCGCGAGGTTAAGTAATCAAGTGATAACCTGTCAAGCGTGAGCACCGAACGCATCCCCCGGATGAGCGCCGACGACCGCCGCGAGCTCGTGCTCGAGGCGGCGACCCGGGCGTTCGCGCGGGGCGGGTTCCACGGCACCAGCACCGACGCGGTGGCCCGCGAGGCCGGGGTGTCGCAGCCGTACGTCGTGCGGATCTTCGGCACCAAGCTCGAGCTGTTCCTCGAGGTCTTCGAGCGTGCCGTCGGGCGGATCCGCGACGCCTTCGCGGCCGTCCTGGACGACGGCGACTTCGACCCGGCCAGCGAGGACGACAAGGCCCGGATGGGGATGGCCTACAGCGAGCTGCTCGAGGACCGCGACTTCCTGCAGGTGATGATGCACGGCTTCTCGTCCGGCGGCACCGAGGAGATCGCGGCCGCCGCCCGGCGCTGCATGGGCGAGGTGTTCGCGACCATCAAGCGCACCGGCTGGGACGACGAGCAGGCGCGTGACTTCGTGGCCTACGGGATGCTGCTCAACGTGATGATCTCGATGCGGGCACCCGAGCACGTCGACCCGCAGAGTCCCCTGTCGGCCCTCACCCTGTGCGCCTTCGGCGACGCCCTGCCGGGCCTGGCCCCGCCCGCCTAGCCGACGGCGCGACGCCGGCGCTTCGCGACCACGCACCAGCCGGCACCCAGCAGCACCGCCCCGCCGAGCGTCGCCAGCTCCAGGTGCCACCCGGGCGGGCGGAAGGTCACCGTGACGGTCTCCCCCACCCGGTCGGGGTCGAGCTCGACCCGGACCAGCTGGCGCTCGAGCGGTGACCCGAACCGCGCGCCGTCGACCTCGTAGCCGGGCCAGGCCAGGCGGCTCAGGACCACGCTCGGGTCGTCCCCCACCGCGTCGACCACGAACGACGTGCTCGTCTCGGACTGCGCGACCTGGTGCACCTGCGTCCCGGCCGACGACCACACGACGCCGCCGGCGGTGGGCACGACGTCGTCACGGACCCAGGTGACCACGACGCCGTTGCGCCCGGCCACGTGCCAGCCTGCGGGCGGGTCCCCCACCGGGACGTCGGGGTCGTCGTACAGGACCAGCGTGCTGATCGCGTGCAGGTCGACCCACCGCAGCCCGGTCTCGGGCTGCACCGTGAACATCGCGGCGAGGGCGGCCGGGCAGGCCTCGCCGTTGTAGCGCAGGCAGAACCGGTCGTTGTAGCCGCGGAAGCCGATCGTCGTGTAGCCGTTGTGGACCGGCTTCCCGGTGAGGTCCCACATGCTGCCGGTGAGCATCGCCTGCGACACCTCGGGGTGCGTGTCGATGGCCGTGCGGGTGAGGCCGATCGCGAAGACGTCGCCCCGGCTGTCCTGCAGCACCGCGGGATAGTCGTCCAGGTGCGACGGCGCGTGGCGCTGCCCGCCGATCGAGTCGGGCAGGAGGGCGAGCTGCAGGACGGCCACACCGACCGAGGCCGCCACGAGCACGACGGGGAGGCCACGGCCGCGGCGGGCCGCCCAGGTCGCGACCACCAGACCGACCACCACCGCCGCGCCACCGGCGACCTGCAGCCAGGCGCTCGCGGGGTGCAGCAGGGCGGCCAGCACCGCGGCCCCGACCGCCCAGACCAGGGTCGCGCCGATCCGGACCGGCCCCGGGCGGCGGACCACGGCCCGGTCGAGCAGCACGACCACGAGGAGCACCAGCGCGAGGCTCAGCGCGGACATCACGCGGCCGGGCATCCGGATCGGGCCCATGTTGTAGGGCAGCAGCGTCCAGACCGCCGTCAGCACGAGCGGCACCAGCAGCGAGATCCAGGTCGGCCCGCGCCCGCGCAGCCGGGCCGGGTCGAGCCAGAGGAGCACGGGCAGGAACCACGCGACGTAGGTGAACGGCACCTGCCGGGCGCCCAGCACGGGGTCCGGGAGCAGGTCGACCGTGGGCGGGACGGTGGTCGGCTGGCCGGTGAGCAGCAGGGTGAGTGGGTCCATCTGGAGGAAGCCGTCGCCGCCGACGGTCCAGGCGTTGCGGAAGGTCACGGGCGCGGTCAGGATCCCCGGCAGGTAGACCGTGACCGCGAGCAGGGCACAGAAGACGCCGAGCAGGAGCAGCCGGCGCACGGCGACCCACTCGCGCGCGACCAGCCGCTCCAGGAGCAGCCCACCCAGGACGAGCGCGAGGTACATCGTCCCGAAGACGTAGCCGGTCGTGACCACGAGCGCCGCGCTCAGCAGCGCCGGCCACGGGTGCCCGCCGGCCAGCATCCGGCGGGCGGTGCACCAGGCCCACGGCAGCAGCGCGGCGACCAGCTGGCCGGCCACCCAGCGCGGGGCGTCGTTGGTGAGGGTGAAGCCGCACAGCGGCACGGCGACGGCGGCCGCAGCGGCCAGACCCGGGCGGACGGCGTACGACCTCGCCAGGGCGAAGACGCCCGTGACGGAGATCGTGACGATGGCGAACTTCACCAGCGTGGCGTAGACGACGACCTGCGGCGCCACCGCGGCGCCCACGGCGATGAGGGCGGTCAGCGGGCTGTAGAGCCCCTCCTGCCCCTCGGCGAGCGGGTTGCCCGCGGAGCCGGCCTGGGCGTCGAACATCGGCCAGTGGCCGTGCAGCAGCGCCGTGCCGAAGTGGTGGAACCAGCCGTAGTACGCGTTCGCGGTGTCGCCCTGGAAGTAGTGCCGGCCGTCCCCGAGCAGGGGGAAGGCCCACGCGAGCCAGACCGCCGCCAGGGCGACCAGCAGCCAGGTGCGTTCGTGAGCGGCCGAGCCGCCGCCCTGGCCGCCGGGCGGGTCCGTCACGCGCCGGCTACCTGGAGGTCGGCCGACCGCAGCTGCGCGGCGATGTCCTCCGTGGTCGAGTGCAGCCCCACCGCGAACGGCGTCGTGGCCAGGACGTCCAGCTCGGTCCAGACCTCGGAGCGGAGCCGGAGGTCGAGCACCTGCGGCCCGGTCGCCGAGCGCGTCGACAGCCGCGGCCGACGCCGGAACCCGCGGCTGGACTCCCCCACGACCGCGGCCACGCTGAGCGAGCGCCCGGAGGCCAGCACCTTGGTCACCACCGTTCCGGGCGGCTCGGCGGCCAGCAGGTCGAGCCCCGCGACCACCATGGCCGCCGCGTCCGCGACGTAGAGGTAGTCCCGCAGGGTGTCGAGGGAGACGTAGAGGTTGAGCGTCGTGCGGGTGAGCTGGGTCAGGCAGACCTGGGAGACCAGCCCCTGGGGCTTGGCGAGGTCCTGGCCGGGGCCGTAGAGGTTGGCGAGCCGCCCCACCAGGACACGGGTGCCCCGGGCGGCCAGGTCGCGCACGGCGACCTCCATCGCCAGCTTCGCGTGGCCGTACGGCGCCAGCGCGTGCGTCGCGGAGGTCTCGGAGAACGGGGCGGGATCCGGGGAGCCGGCGTAGACGCCACCGGCCGACGAGGCCAGGAAGAAGTCGTCCGGCAGGTCGACCACGCCCGCCACGAAGGCCCGGAAGAGCGCGACCTCGGCGGCGACGTCCTCGGCCGGGGTGGCGACCACGCCGGCCCCCGCCGTCCACACGAGGCGCCAGCGGCCGCCGGACGCCGCGGCCGCGCGGGTCGCGGCGAGCAGCGCCGCGAGCGCGGCGTCGTGGTCGCCCCACGGGACGTCGACGGTGCGGACGCAGTCGCCGTCACCGCGCAGCCGCGCCTCGACCTGGGAGCCGAGCAGCCCCCGCCCCACCACCAGCGTGGTCACCGCAGCGCCTCCTCGTCGTCCGTCGCGCGCACGGCCCCGGCGCTGCCGAGCGGCCCGTCCTCGCGGTCGCGCACGATGACGTAGAGCGGGCGGCCCAGCGCCATGTTGACCGCGGCGCCGACGTACTCCGCGACGACGCCGAGCGACACGAGCACGAAGCCCGACGAGATCAGGGTGACGACCATCATCGACGCCCAGCCCTGCACGACCACGCTCCCGTGGATCCGCGCCCACACGATCGCGATCGCGCCGAGGAAGCCGAGGACGGCCAGGAGGAGCCCGACCAGGCTCACCACCCGCAGCAGGCGGGTGCCGCCCGTGACGACCATCCGGCGGTAGTGCGAGAGCAGGGTGCCGAAGGAGTAGCCCGACGGCCGGTCCCCCTCGGCCCGCAGCCGGACCGGCTGCGTCGCGACCCGCCGGGAGACCCAGCCGAGGGCGACGTCGAGGTAGACCCCCGACCCGGCGTACGCCGCGACGCTGCGGGCCACCTCGCCGAGCACCAGGCGGTAGCTGTGGAAGCTGCTGGCGTCGCGGTTGCCGGTCATCCACCTCAGCGACGTCTTGGCCCCGCGCGAGACGGTGTTGCGGAAGGCGCCGTGGGGCGCGGGGTTCGTGGGCGCGGCGTAGACGACGTCGGCGCGCTCGGTGATCGCGCGGTCGAGCAGGGCGCCGAGGTCGGCGGGGTCGTGCTGGCCGTCCTCGTCGATCGTGGCCACCCAGTCCCCGCCGGAGGACGCCATGCCGGCCATGCTCGCCGCGTGCTGGCCGTAGTTGCGGCTGAGCCACACGGGGCGCACCCAGTCGTGCGCCGCCGCGAGCCGGCGGATCACGACGTCGGAGTCGTCGGGCCCGCAGTCGTGGACCAGGACCACCTCGGAGACCCGCGCCAGGTGGCCGCCCGGCGTCCGGAACGGCTCGGCGAGGGCGGCGATCTCCGCCACGAGCGCGTCCAGCGTGACGGCGCCGCGGTAGACCGGCACCACGACCGAGACGGTGTGCTCGCGCGGGGCGGTGCTCATCGGCGTGCTCCTGACGGGGTCCGGGTCGACGACTGCTCGTCGGCGTGCGGGGTCGACAGCGGCTTGCGGGCGGCCACCACGACCGACGACCCGAACGGCAGGTCGACGAGGCCGAGCAACCGGCGGTCGACCGCCGTCGCGGCGAGCAGGGTCCGCTCGATCCACGGGGCGACCTCGGGCAGGCCCGGCACGTCCCCCTCGTCGAGACGGTCGGCGCGGCGGCCCCGCTCGCGCAGGCGGGTGCGGAGCCGGTCCGCGGCGAAGAACGGCAGCGTGCCGGCGAAGAGGTACGACGCCCGCAGCACCTCGAGGCCGCCCGCCTCGACCGCGCGGACCGCGCGGGGTCGCGTGTAGCGGCGGTGGTGGTGGTTGTGCTCGTCGAAGTGCGTCCAGGCCCACTGGTAGGCCGGCACGCTCATCAGCAACCGTCCGCCCGGCGCCAGGACGCGGGCGATCTCGGCCAGGGCCCGGGCCTCGGGCTCGCAGTGCTCGACCACGTCGAAGGCGGCCACCACGTCGAACGAGCCGTCGGCGAAGGGCAGGTCCATCACCGAGGCGCAGACGTCGCCGCGGCCGAGTCCCCGCGGGTCAAGGTCGACCGCCACGCGGTGCCCGGAGCGGGCCAGCCAGCCGACGCTCGGCCCGTCGGCGCTGCCCACGTCGAGCAGGCGGGCGGGGCTGCCCACGTGCTCGCCCAGGGCGACCCGGAGCAGGTCGGCCCGTGCGCGGTACCACCAGTACTCGGGTCGACCGAGCGAAGGTGAGCCACCCGAGACCATGCCCCATGCTTACACGGCTCAGGTGGCAGGAACCTGAACGAGCGGCGACCGCACTACGCTCGACCCATGACGACGCTGGTGCTCGCCTCCGCCTCCCCGGCCCGCCTCGCCACCCTCCGCAGCGCCGGGATCGAGCCGGTCGTGATCGTGTCCGGGGTCGACGAGTCCCAGCTCGACGGCCTGCCGCCGGCCGAGCTCGCCCTGCAGCTCGCGGAGCTCAAGTGCGGGGCGGTCGCCGCCCGTGCGGATCTCCCGGCCGGCGCCCTGGTGCTCGGGTGCGACTCCGTGCTCGAGCTCGACGGCGAGGCGCTCGGCAAGCCCGCCGACGCCGACGAGGCGGTCCGGCGCTGGCACGCGATGCGCGGCCGCACCGGCGTGCTGCGCACCGGTCACTGCCTGCGCGACACCGCGACCGACCGGGTCGCCGCGGCGACCGCGTCCACCACCGTGCACTTCGCGGACATCGGCGACGACGAGGTGGCGGCGTACGTCGCGACCGGCGAGCCGCTGCACGTCGCCGGCGCCTTCACCGTCGACGGGCTCGGCGGCGCGTTCGTCACCGGGATCGAGGGCGACCACCACAACGTGGTCGGGGTGAGCCTGCCGCTGGTCAGGGAGCTGGTGGCAGAGCTGGGCCACGCGTGGACAGGTCTGTGGACCCGCTGAGCGGCGTCCCGGGCGTCCCCTCCTCCTCGAGCTGCAGCAGCAGCTCGGGCAGGTTCGGCACGTGCGCGACCGGCAGCCGGAAGACGAACGTCCGGAACAGGTAGAACCGCGCGACCAGGCCGAGGAACAGGCCGATGACGTTCGCGGAGATGTTGTCGGAGTACGGGTCGTCGAGGCCGAGGACGTTGCGGCTGACGGCCAGGCAGCCGATCGGCAGCACCATCGTCGCCAGGTTGATGATGACGAACGCGGTGCGGCCGCCGTCGGCGTGCACCGGGGGCCGGTCGCGGAAGGCCCAGCTGCGGCTGCCGCGGTAGGAGATCAGCATGCCGACCGTGTTGGCGAGCACGTAGGCCACGATCACGTGGTCGTCGAGGAGCGCCTTGTGCTCGGTGTTGAAGCCGTGCACGAGGAAGTTGAAGATCACGAACGCCACGATCGTGGCGACTCCGCCGACGGTGAGGAAGCGCCCGACCTCGGCGAGCAGGCGCTGCCAACGGCTTCCCATGGGCGCAAGGCTAACCAACCCCGCGCCCGGGCGACCGCAGGCACGACTCCCGCGGGTGGCGTACCCGCGGGAGTCGTGAGGCGAGGTCAGCCCGAGAAGAGCGTCGCCGCCTTGCGGATCGTCTCGACCAGGCCGTACGCCAGCGGGATGCCGACCAGGGCCCAGGCCACCGTGATGCGTGCGGTCATGCGCGTGCCTCCTCGAGCTTGTCGTGCGACTCCGGCTCGTGGAACCGGTCGTCGACGGGACGGATGAGCAGGTTGGCCACCGAGCCGATGGCGAGCAGCACGACCATCGTCAGCAGGCCGTTGCGGTAGTCCGCCGCGACCAGCTCACCGGGCGTGCCCTGCGCGTCCAGGAACTTGTTGACGATGAGCGGACCGGCGACGCCGGCCGCGGCCCAAGCCGTCAGCAGCCGGCCGTGGATGGCGCCGACCTGGAAGGTGCCGAACAGGTCGCGGAGGTACGCCGGGACCGTGGCGAAGCCGCCGCCGTAGAACGAGATGATGACCGCGGCCAGCAGCACGAACAGCAGCGTGCTGGACGAGCCGGTGAGCGCGAGCAGCAGGTAGAGCACCAGCCCGACCCCGAGGTAGACGACGTAGATCGGCTTGCGCCCCACGACGTCCGACGTCGAGGACCAGACGAAGCGGCCGGCCATGTTGGCCAGCGACAGCAGCCCGACGAAGCCGGCGGCAGCAGCGGCGCTGACGCTGGAGTCGGCGCCGTCGCGGAAGAAGTCCTGGATCATCGGGGCGGCCTGCTCGAGGATGCCGATGCCGGCGGTGACGTTGCAGAACAGCACCGTCCAGAGCAGCCAGAACTGCGGCGTCCTGATCGCGTTGGCCGCGGAGACGCTGGCGGTCGTGACCAGGGCCTTGGACGCGACCTGGCTGGGCTCGAAGCCCTCGGGCTTCCAGTCGTCGGCCGGCACCCGGACGGTGAAGGCGCCGAACATCATGAAGCAGAAGTAGACGATGCCGAGCGTGATGAACAGCATCATCACCGCGTGGCCGTCGGGGACCGATGTCACGTCCGTGGCGACGTACGACGAGTCGTAGAGCGCCATCAGGCGACCGCTCAGCGGGCTGGCGATCAGCGCGCCGCCGCCGAAGCCCATGATCGCCATGCCGGTCGCGAGGCCGGGGCGGTCCGGGAACCACTTGATCAGCGTGGAGACCGGCGAGATGTAGCCGATGCCGAGACCGATGCCGCCGATGCCGCCGTACCCGAGGTAGACGAGCCAGAGCTGGCCGGTGCCGATGCCGACGGCCCCGACCAGGAAGCCGAGGCTCCACAGGCAGGCGGCCACGAACATGGCCGCGCGGGGGCCGTTGGTGTCGACCCAGGTGCCGAAGACGGCGGCCGAGAGGCCGAGCATCACGATCGCGATCGAGAAGATCACGCCGACGGCGGTGAGGCTGGTGTCGAAGTGTGCGACGAGCGCGTTCTTGTAGACGCTCGTTGCGTAGACCTGGCCGATGCACAGGTGGACGGCGAGAGCGGCGGGCGGGATCAGCCAACGGCTGTAGCCGGGACCGGCGACGGTCTTCTCCCGGGCGAGGAAGGACGGAACCACGAGACACCTCCATGGTGAGTTGGGTCACGCGTACCCGGTAGACCAGTCTTCAATCACCGACCGGGCACTCTCTGGCACGATGACGCCGTGTCCGAGCCCTGGGTCGCCCTCGCGCTCGGCCTGGTCGCCCTGCTCGAGGCCGTCGCCCTCGGCGCGCTGGCCCTCGCGCTGCGCCGCAGCCGTCGCCGGGTGGCCGACCTCGACGCCGTGGTCGAGGCCCTGAGCGCTCCCACCCCCGGGCGCGAGCGCCGTCGCGTGCTGCCCGGGGTCCTGCCGGGCGTGCTCCCGAGCGGGCTGCCCACCGGGCGCGAGGCGGTGAAGGCGGTCTGGGAGACCGCCGCGCTGGTCCGCGACAAGGGGGTCGGCGGGGCGCTGCGCAGCTCGATCGAGGACCTGGCCGGCTGGGCGCAGGTGGAGCGGCCGGACCTCGCCCGGCTCGCGGACGCGGACGGGACCGTGGCCATCCTGTTCTCCGACATCGAGGGCTCGACGGCCCTCAACGAACAGCTCGGCGACCGCGACTGGGTGCGGCTGCTCGGCAAGCACGACCGGATCGTCCGCGACCGCGTGGACCAGCACGCCGGCCACGTGGTGAAGACCCAGGGCGACGGCTTCATGGTCGCCTTCGGCACGCCCCGGCAGGCGGTGGGCTGCGCCGTGGACGTCCAGCGCTCGCTCGCGGCCCGCCGCCGGCGCCCCGGGCGTACGCCCCTCCGGGTCCGGATCGGCGTCCACCAGGGCGACGCCGTCCACCTCGACGGCGACCTCTTCGGCCGCAACGTCGCCTTCGCCGCCCGGGTCGCCGGACTGGCCGAGGGCGGCGAGGTCCTGGTCTCCGAGCCCGTCCGCGCCGCGCTGGCCGACGACGCCGACCTCGCCTTCGCCGAGCCGCGCGAGGTCGAGCTCAAGGGCTTCGCCGGCGTGCACGCCGTGCACCCCGTGGCGTGGGACGGCGCGGGCGACGAGTAGTGCGCGCCCACGACGACCTCGACTGGCAGCGACTCCTCGCGTACGTCGGCTCCTGGGCTCTCGTCCGGGAGGTCCCCGGCGGCCTCGAGGTCACGTTCGAGACCGCGGACGGTGCGCCCCGGACCGTCGAGGTGGTGATGACGCCGGACGAGTGGTCCACGCACCTGGGGGTCGTCCACGGCAGCGACGACCCGGGCGTGACGTGGCTGAGGGAGCGGGTGCTGGCGACACCGGAGGGCACGGCGTTCCTGGTGTTCTCGACCCACGACTGGGAGCCCTCGCCGACGCGCGAGCTGCCCGAGGAGCCCGACGGAGGCCCGGGCGAGTGGTTCGTGCGGAACCGGGACGGCAGCGTGTCGTACTTCCGCGACGCGCTCGAGCCGGACTGACCCGCGCGGTCGTCAGCGGGTGATCTGGCCGGTGCGGACCTGGATCACCACGCGGGTGATGGCGCGCTCGTAGGCGTCGGTGCCGGTGAGGGCTGCGGCTTCGGCGGGGGTGACGTGGTGGGTGCCGTGCTCGTCGACGACACGGACGAGTGCGTGCGGGGTGCGCCACAGGGTGCCGCCGCCGGGGACGGGTTTCACCTGGTAGCCGAGGTGGGTCTTGGCCCGGTGGGCGGTGCGGCCGAGGGGTTGTGAGGTGTCGAGCCCGGTCTGACCGGGTGGTCCTTGGGCTCGGTAGGCGCGGCGGTGGTCGAGATCCAAGCTCCGCGAGACGGTCCGGGCGTGGGGGAAGGTGTCGCCGGGTTGTTCGAGGTGGACGCGCTCGGCGATCCGGGTGGGGTGCTCGTAGCAGTTGACGCTGACCCGGTCGGTCAGGTCGATCACGGGCTTCACGACCACGTCCGTGCCGGCGAGGAGGTCCTTGAGCTGGGACAGGGTGTGCGGGCCGATGCCCTCGACCCGGGCCACGGCGGGGGTGCCGGTGAGGGCGGCCTCGTGGAGGTGGACGTAGAGCACGGCCTTCGGGCGGAGCTGCTTCGGGTCCACGGCCCGCAGGGCTGGCAGGAGGTCGGCGGGGAACGCGAGGGCCCGCGACGGCACCTCGGGGTCCTCTTCGGGTTCTTCGGTGTGCTCGAGGAGGAGGGTGAGGAGCTCGGCGGGGCGGGCGAGCCACCCGAACGCGAGTGCGCGGAGGACGTCGCGGGTGGTGTCGGTGTGCTCGGGGCGGGTGGCGAGGATGTCGGCGACCCGGGTCACGACGGCGTCGACGTAGGCGGCGTCGCCGGCCCCGATGCGCGCGATCACGGTGCGGAGGCCGTGCTCGTCGGTGCGGGTGAGGGAGACGTACCGACGGCGCTTCTCCGCGGCGACGGCTTCCTCGTGGGCGGCGACGTCGGCCTCGACGACCTTGGCCTCCGCGATCGCCAGCACCCGGCCGGGTGCCTCGGACCCGATGACCTCCGCGACAGCGGCATCGACGAGGGCAGCCCCCTGGACGGACAGCTTCCGGGACATCGACGCGACCCGGCGGGCGACCCAGGCGTCGCAGCGGCCGTCGAGGAAGACCTCCCAGGTCCGGGGCAGCCGGAACCGCAGGTCCAGCACGTCCGCCGCGACCGCACGGGCGGACAACACGTGCACACCACGAGCGATGCCGAGCTCGGCCAGGGTCAGCTCCCGCACCGACGGCGTCCCGACCCCACCCAGACGGACCAACCGGTCCGAGCCGGGCGGCAACGGCCGCTCCGGGTGCGGTCGCGGGTCGTCACGCGGGTCGGTGGACTGCAGCTCGCACCACCGCGCCACCAGCAACAGCTCGTCGACCTCGACCGCCCGGCGGCGCACCACCATCAGCTCCAGACCCCGTAGCGTCTGCCCGGGGTCGAGCTCGGTGACGAGATCGACGGCCATGTCACATGATAACCGAACACCTGTTCGATGACAAGACCTGGTGACCTCCTATTCAGGGTGGCTACTCCATCGCTCGTCGTGACCGGACTGGTGCCGAATGAGGAGGCCGGTCAAGGTCCGATGCGCGACTGACGACGCCTCGACCGGGCACCATCAAGCGTCGCTCCCAGCCGGCTCCGTCGACCCTCTGCACGGAGTGACAGGGGATCTGAGCATGGCAACAGCTCGCCGGGGCAGGTCCGCCCGCTCTAGCTGTCGGCCGGATCCGGCCAGGCGCCGTACAGCAGGGCCTCGTCCGGCCCCGCGCCCACGTCGCGGTACATCGCCGCGGTCTGGCAGAGGTGCCCGGTGACGGGGTCGGCGACGAGCAGCAGCGCCTGGCGGGGCCCGTCGGGTGGCGCACCCGGCATGCCGGAGTGGACGAAGTCGGCGGGCGACTCCCACACCAGCCGGATGTCGAGCCAGCGCTCGCCACCGTTGCAGGCCGATCCCGGGTCGAACGGCGTGCCGCGCGTGACAACGGCAGTGGCACCGACGAAGGTGCCCTCCACCTGGCGCTGCCGATGCTGGGCGATCGACGTCGCGAGCGCCCGCTCCTCCGCGGTCAACGAGCCGGCGTGCGCCCCCTCGACCACCGGAGTGGGCGGTACGTCGTCGGGGGCCGTCCCACCGGACTCGCCCCGGCAGCCGGCGACCGAGGTCGCCGCGACCACGGCCGCCACCGCCGTCAAGGTCCTCACTGCCGTCCGCACGAGGCCGCCTCCGTCCGCATCGATGCGGGTCGGACGCTCACCGCCGCCGGCCGGTTCCCCGACTCACTCGACCGGCAGGCCGAGCCCCCGCGCGATCAGCATCCGCTGCACCTCGGAGGTGCCCTCGCCGATCTCGAGCACCTTGGCGTCGCGGTAGAACCGGGCGACGGGGTACTCCTCCATGAAGCCGTAGCCGCCGAAGACCTGGGTGGCGATCCGGGTCGCGGTCACGGCGGACTCGGTGGAGTAGAGCTTGGCGACGGCGGCGGCCTGCTTGAACTCCTTGTACGGCGCTCCGGCGTCCTTCATCGAGGCGGCCCGGTAGGTCAGCAGGCGGGCGGCGTGCAGCATCGTCTCGAGGTCGGCGATTTGGAACGCGACCCCCTGCTTGCGGCCGATCGGGCCCCCGAAGGTCTGGCGCTCGCCGGCGTACTGCAGCGCCATGTCGAGGCAGGCCTGGATGCAACCGACCGACAGGGCGGAGATCGCGACCCGGCCGTCGTCGAGGGTGGCGAGGAACTGTGCGTACCCGCGGCCCTGCTCGCCGAGCAGGTTGCCGGCGGGGACGTGCGCGTCGGCGAACGACAGCGGGTGGGTGTCGGAGGCGTGCCAGCCGAGCTTGTCGTAGGCCTTCTCGGCGGTGAAGCCCGCGGTGTCGGAGGGGACCATGATCGCGGAGATCTCCGGCCGGCCGTCCTCGCGCGTGCCGGTCCGGGCGGTGACCGTGACCAGGCTGGTGATCTCGGAGCCCGAGTTGGTGATGAACTGCTTGGCGCCGTTGACGACCCACTCGTCGCCGACCAGCTCGGCCTTGGTCTTCGTGGCGCCGGCGTCGGAGCCGGCGCCGGGCTCGGTCAGGCCGAAGCCCGCGAGCCGGTCGGCGGCGACGAGGTCGGGCAGCCACTGCTGCTTCTGCTCGTCGGTGCCGTAGGTCAGGATCGGGTTGATGCCGAGGCCCACGCCGGCCTGCAGGGTGATCCCCATCGACTGGTCGACGCGGCCGATCTCCTCGATGGCGACGCACAGGCTGGTGAAGTCGCCGTCCTCCCCCGCACCGCCGTACTCCTCGGGCGAGGTCAGCCCGAAGAGCCCGAGCTTGCCCATCTTCTGCACCACGTCGACCGGGAAGTGGTGGTCGCGGTCCCACTGCGCCGCGTGCGGCGCGATCTCGGCCTCCGCGAACTCGCGGACGCTGCGGCGGAACTCTTCGTGCTCACGGGACAGCTCGTACGTCATGGCCGCCATGCTAGCGCCCGTGGTTAGCGTTTGTTAACCGTCGGCGCGGGCGGGGTGAACCAGGCGGCCGCACCGGAAGTCGGACACCTGCGGCGTCACATTCCTGTAAATCGTCCGGCACGACTGTTGCCACCCACCACATTTGCGTGTTGTCTGGCCCGGTCAGGCAGGCGCGATCTCGGGCACACCATCCCTGGAGTCCGTGCGCGCGCTTTCCCATCTCAATGAGTGGAGTGCACATGCAACGCACGCACGGTGCCGCAATTCTCGGCATCGCCACGGCAGCCGCCGTGACAGCTGCGCTGGTGGCCCCGATCGGTTCGGCCACCGCCGACCCGTCGGCCCCCAACCGACCCGCCCAGGCCAAGACCGCGCCGGGCTCGGACGTCCGGACCGTCGGTCCGAACTACAACGACGGCAAGGCCCTGCCCGCCACGGGCGAGCTGAAGACCGCGGTGAAGAAGGGCCCGGCCAACCGTGGCGCCCAGCAGCGCGCGCCGCACGACCCCAGCGTCGGCGAGACCCGCAGCTGGCTCGCGAACAACGACGTCAGCGGCAGCATCTACCGCAAGGACTACGTCCTGCGCGGCCTCGGCAACCACATCCAGGTGTGGGTCGCCAAGGACACGACGTTCCCCGCCGGCGACTGCCGCAACGACCTCGGCCTCACGGACATCACCGACGCCCAGGTCAACGGCTTCGTCGACCAGTTCGACAACAACATCTACCCGAAGGAGTCGGCGTCCTTCTCGGTCCCGCCGTCCCTCTCCGGCACGAACAACCTGATCAACGGCCCCGACGGCAGCGCCGACTACTACGAGGTCTCCGCCGCCCAGGCCGACGACATCGTCGTCCTCGTCGACAACGTCCGCGACGCGAACTACTACGACCCGTCGACGCCCGACGGCCAGACGTACATCGCGGGCTTCTTCTACTCGACGTTCAACGACTACACCGATCGCAACATCATGACGATCGACGCCTACGACTGGCTGCACCGCACGGGTGCCACGCCTCCTGACGACTCGGCCGACCCGGCCTACCAGGCCTGTGCCGCTGCCTCCGGGAAGCCGAACCCGCGCCTCTACGAGGGCACCTTCGCCCACGAGTACCAGCACCTGCTGGAGCACTACGAGGACGCCGACGAGGCCAGCTGGGTCAACGAGGGCCTCTCGGACTACGCCCAGACGCTCGTCGGGTACGTCGACACGTCGCTCCCGCCGACCGACAAGGACGCCGACTCGCACATCGGCTGCTTCCAGGGCTTCCTGCCCGAGAGCTACGGCGGCGCCGAGAACTCCCTGACCCGCTGGGGCGACCAGGGTGGTCCGGAGATCCTCTGCGACTACGGCGCGGCGTACTCCTTCATGATGTACCTCTCCTCGCACTACGGCGAGGACTTCATGAGCACGCTGCACCGTGAGGACGCGAACGGCATCAAGGGCCTGAACAAGGTCCTCAAGCAGTTCGACGCCACCAAGAACGCCAAGCAGACCCTGCACGACTGGCTCGCCACGATGGCGCTGGACTCGGCCATCGACGAGAGCGGCACGGTCAAGGGCGGCAGCAAGAAGTGGCTGACGGCCTCGCAGCTCAACAGCGAGATCAACTGGTCGAACCCGCAGTCCTACAACAGCGAGGGTGCCCCGACCAACGGTGCGGACTACGTCCGCCTCGGCTCGGTCGACCACTGGCTGAAGGCCAAGAAGATCAAGCGGATCAGCTTCAACGGCGCCGAGAGCTACACCCCCTCGAAGGTCCAGTGGACCGTCGACTCGACCCCGCCCGCCGCCACCACGGCCGACACCACCTGTGGTGCGGTCGAGGACGGCACCGGCGCGGCCGCGCTCTACAGCGGCTGCGGCGAGAACCTCGACCGCTCCATCGTCCGGGCGGTCACCGTCCCGGCCGGCGGCGGCACGCTCTCGTTCGAGACGCTCTTCGACGCCGAGGAGACGTGGGACTACGGCTTCGTCCAGGTCTCGACCGACGGCGGCAAGTCGTGGACGTCGCTGGCCACCGAGGACACCACCTCGGAGCCCGACCCGGCCGCCGACCCCGGCGTCGTCGCGAACCTCCCCGGCTTCACCGGTGACTCGGGCGGCTGGCTCACCGAGCACGCCGACCTGGCGAAGTACGCCGGCAAGAAGATCCTGGTGGGCTTCCGCTACATCACCGACGGTGCCGTCAACGAGGGCGGGTTCTTCGTCCGCAACATCGACGTGGCCGGCACCAAGCTGCCCAGCGACTCCATCGCCGGGTGGCAGACGATCACCCAGGTCAGCCCCGTCCCGGTGAACGACTGGACCGTCCAGATCCTCGCCATCGGCGCGAACGGCAAGAGCTGGATCCACCAGCTCGAGCTGAACAAGGAGAACCGCGGCTGGATCCAGGGCAAGGCGCTGCGCAAGGCCATCGGCAGCTCCGCCTCGACCGTGGCGGTCCTCGTGACGCCGTACGACCCGACGGAGGCCGTCACGCAGTACGGCCGCTACCACCTCAAGGTCGCCGCGCCCCAGGGCGCGGGCAACCGCGGCTGACGCACCACCCCGCAGCACCCGCACCACCCAGCAGCACCGGCCGGCCCCGGCCCGGGATCTCGATCCCGGGCCGGGGCCGGCCTCGTTCTGCTCCAGGGGGCTCAGCTCGTGTAGGGCACCCGCTCCCACGTCAGCAGGTCGCCGGACGGGTCTTGGTTCACCGTGACCCGCAGGTAGTCGTTGTTGTTCGAGGAGCCGTCGACCGTCACCCGGGTGAGGTTGTCCGCGGCCCGCTTCACGCCGTACGTCGTCAGCCACGACGAGCCGGTCGCGAGCGGCCGGTCCGCGTTGTAGACGTGGCTGTCACCGTCGAAGAGGTAGACCGGGCCGTGGTAGCGCGCCGCCTCGGCGGCGAGCGCCTGCACCCAGGGCCGGAACGCGCTGATGTCGTTCTCCGTCGGGGTGTAGGTCGGGTCGAACATGTCCGCCTGCTGCAGCAGCACCACGCCGCGGTCGTGCCGGGAGCGGGCCTCCTGGAAGGCCCGGTGCAGCGTGACGACGTCGTTGCGGACCCGGTCGCGCACCGCCGCACTCTGCTCCGGCGTCGGCTCGGTCTTCCCCAGACCCGTCCAGGGCTGGAGGCCGTTGTTGCTGCCGGTGACGTTCACGGCCGCGATGCTCAGGCCGGCCTGGTGAAGGACGACGTTCTCCGGGAAGCCGCGCCGCGCCTGGGACGCGACCTCCAGCGGGTGCTGCCCGAGGGTGGTCCCCGGCTGGTCGAAGAACACCTCGCGGACCTTCGCGAGCCGCTCGAGCGGGTCGTAGGCGCCGTTGTTCGCGCGGTGGCAGTCGGTCCACTCGTTGTCGCCGGGCGTGTAGACGAGCGGGTCCTCGAAGGTGTCGAAATTGCTCCGGATCATCGCGAAGTAGTCGTCGCTGCACACCGACGACCCGTTCTTGATGTCCCCGGCGTGCAGCACCGCACGGACCGCCGGGTCCGCGTTGATCTGCTGGATCCAGCCCGGGAAGCGGGCGATCTGGTCGGCGCCGTACGGCAGGTCGCCGATCACGGCGAAGGAGTACGCCGGGGGCGTCGGCGCGCCGTGGGGGGAGCCGGCGTCGGCCGGCACGGCCACGGCCAGGCCGGCGGCGAGCGCGACGGACGTGGTGGCGAGCAGGGGCAGCGGGGTGATGCGCATGGGTCCTCCGAGACGGCTGGGTGGAGCCCGACCGTCGCCGACCGCGGTGAACGGCACGTGAGCGCCGCCCGGCTCGGGCCTGAACGTCCCGGTGGCGATACCCTGCCCAGCGGAGTCCCGTCAGCCGAGATCAGGAGTGTCCGTGCCGGAGAGCAAGCCACTGCAGAAGGTCCTCGTCGCCAACCGAGGCGAGATCGCCGTCCGGGTCATCCGGGCGTGCAAGGACGCCGGGATCGGCAACGTGGCGGTCTACGCCGAGCCCGACCGCGACGCGATGTTCGTCCGGATCGCCGACGAGGCGCACTCGCTCGACGGCGCGACGCCCGCCGACTCCTACCTCGACATCGAGAAGATCATCGCGGTCGCGAAGAAGTCCGGCGCTGACTCCGTGCACCCGGGCTACGGCTTCCTCGCCGAGAACGCCGACTTCGCGCAGGCCGTGATCGACGCCGGCCTGATCTGGATCGGTCCCCCGCCCGCCGCCATCGAGGCGCTCGGCGACAAGGCCAAGGCCAAGCACATCGCCGTGAAGGCGAACGCCCCGCTCGCCCCCGGCACCAAGGACCCGCTCAAGGACGCCGACGAGGCCGTCGCGTTCGCGGAGGAGTTCGGCCTCCCCATCGCCATCAAGGCGGTCTTCGGCGGTGGCGGCCGCGGCCTCAAGGTCGCCCGCACGATCGAGGAGATCCCCGACGCCTTCGAGTCGGCCGTCCGCGAGGCGGTCGGCGCCTTCGGCCGCGGCGAGTGCCTGGTCGAGAAGTTCCTCGACAAGCCGCGCCACGTCGAGACCCAGTGCCTGGCCGACCAGCACGGCAACGTCGTCGTCGTCTCCACCCGCGACTGCTCGCTGCAGCGCCGCAACCAGAAGCTCGTCGAGGAGGCGCCCGCGCCGTTCCTGTCCGACGAGCAGATGACCGAGCTCTACGAGTCGTCCAAGCGGATCCTGCGCGAGGCCGGCTACTACGGCGCCGGGACGTGCGAGTTCCTCGTCGCCCAGGACGGCTCGATCTCCTTCCTCGAGGTCAACACCCGCCTGCAGGTCGAGCACTGCGTCTCCGAGGAGGTCACCGGGATCGACCTGGTCCGCGAGATGTTCCGGATCGCGGCCGGCGAGGAGCTCGGGTACGACGACCCGGAGATCCGCGGCCACTCCATCGAGTACCGCATCAACGCCGAGGACGGCGGCCGCAACTTCATGCCCGCCCCCGGCACCCTCTCGGCCTGGAGCCCGCCCAGCGGGCCCGGCATCCGCCTGGACGGCGGCTACGAGAACGGCGAGACCATCCCGGGCGCCTTCGACTCGCTCATCGCCAAGCTCATCGTCTCGGGCCGCGACCGCACGCAGGCGCTGGAGCGCTCGCGCCGCGCGCTCGACGAGTTCGTCGTCGACGGCATGCCCACCGTGATCCCGTTCCACCGCGCGGTCGTCCGCGACCCGGCGTACGTCGGCCCCTCGACGCCGTCCGGCGAGGGCTCGTTCGACGTCTACACGCAGTGGATCGAGACCGACTTCGACAACCAGATCGAGCCGTACGCCGGCGACTCGGCCGAGGCCGAGGAGCCCGGTGAGCGCCAGAAGGTGGTCGTCGAGGTCGGCGGTCGCCGCCTCGAGGTCGTCCTCCCGGCCGGCCTCGGCGGCCTCGCCAGCGGCCCGGCCGCCGGTGCGAAGAAGCCGAAGCGGGCCGCGGGCAAGAAGGCCGGCGCCGCCGCCAGCGGCGACGCGGTCTCCAGCCCGATGCAGGGCACCATCGTCAAGCTCGCCGTCGAGGAGGGCCAGGAGGTCGCCGAGGGCGACGTCGTCGTGGTGCTCGAGGCGATGAAGATGGAGCAGCCCCTCAAGGCGCACAAGGCCGGCACCGTCACGGGCCTGCAGGCCGAGGTCGGCGCCACCGTGACCAACGGCGCCGTGATCTGCGAGATCAAGGACTGATCGGGCCGGGCCGGGCCGGGCCGGGCCATAGGCCCCGGCCGTAGGTCGGGGCCGTAGGTTCGGGTCATGGACGCCACGTCGCTGCGGGAGCCGGGTCAGCGGGTCAGCCCGCGGGCCCGGCTGATGTGGGTGAGCGCCGCCGTGCTCGAGGGCGTCGTGGTGGTCGCCCTGCTGGTGCTCAACAGCACCCTGTGGGAGCTCGTCGACGTGCCCGGGTGGGTCTACGTCCCCGTCGTGGCCGTGCTGGCGGCGTACGCCGCGGTGGTGCCGCAGTGGCGCTACCTCGTGCACCGCTGGGAGGTCACCGAGACCGCGGTCTACACCCAGACCGGCTGGTGGGCGCGGGAGCGGCGGATCGCGCCGATGTCGCGGATCCAGACGGTCGACTACGCCGAGGGCGCGGTCTCGCGGCTCTTCGGGCTGGCCAGCGTGACCGTCACGACGGCCTCGGCCGCCGGCGCGCTGGAGATCTCCGGCCTCGACCGCGACCGGGCCCGACGGCTGGTCGACGAGCTGACCCTGCGCGCCGACGTCGACCCCGGCGACGCCACGTGAGCGTGCCCACGGAGCTGGCCCGCGACGACCACTGGCAGCGCCTCGACCCGCGCATGCTCCTCGTGCACCCGGTGCGCGAGCTGATCCGCTTCCTGCCGGTCCTCGTCGGCGTCTTCGTCGCCGGCACCGCGTCGGGCGGCGGCAGCGACTGGTGGCACCTCGCCGGCGTCGGTGTGCCGGTCGGGCTGGGCCTGCTGCGCTACCTGACCACCAGCTTCCGGATCGCCGGCGGCCGCGTCGAGCTGCGGCGCGGGCTGCTGAACCGCCACGTGCTGTCGACCCCGCTCGACCGGGTGCGGACCGTCGACCTCACCTCCTCCCCCATCCACCGGCTGCTCGGCCTCACCACGGTCCGCGTGGGCACGGGGACGTCGTCCACCGACGGCGACGACCGGCTCGACCTCGACGGGCTGCCGCTCGACCGGGCCCGGAGCCTGCGCGAGGGGCTGCTGGGTGCGGCCACCCCGGCGCCGACCGGCGGCGCCACCCCGGACACCGGGACCGCGGGCCTCGCGCCCGTCACGCCCGCCGAGCGGGTCGTCGTCCGGCTGGACCCGTCGTGGCTCCGGTTCGCCCCACTCACCAGCTCGGGGCTCGTCATCGCCGCCGCCGCGATCGGGGCGACCAGCCAGGTCGTGCAGGCGCTCGGCGGGTGGGAGTCGGTCGACGTCAGCGGGATCGTCGACGGGACGTCCGCCCTGCCCCTGTGGGTGGCCCTCCCGCTGGGGCTCGTGACCTTCGTCGTCGTGGTGTCGCTGTTCTCGGTCGGCGGCTACCTCGTGACGTCCTGGGGCTTCACGCTGAGCCACGCCGCCGGCGCCTGGCACCTGCGCCGCGGACTCCTCACCACCCGCGAGACCAGCCTCGACGACGAGCGCGTCGGCGGCATCAGCATCGGCGAGCCGCTCGGGCTCCGTACCGCCGGCGGTGCCCGGCTGACCGCGATCGTCACCGGGCTCGACCGCAAGCAGCAGGGCTCGTCGCTGCTGGTCCCGCCGGCGCCGTACGACGTCGTGGCGGGCGTCGCGCGCACGGTGCTCGGGGTCGCCGGCCCGGTCGACGCCGAGCTCACGGGGCACGGTCCGCAGGCCCGGACCCGCCGCTTCGTGCGCGCCCTGGTGCCGGCGCTGGCCGTCGTGGTCGCCGTGCTCCTGCTGGTCGTCCTGCGCGACTGGCCGTGGTGGCTGCTGGTGCCGGCGCTGGTGCTCCCCGTGGCCGCGCTCGCGCTCGCCGCGGACCGCGCGCGGGGCCTGGGCCACGCGCTGGTGGACGGGTACGTCGTGTCCCGCAGCGGCAGCCTGGACCGCCGCCGTCGCGCGCTGGCCACCGACGACGTCATCGGGTGGAACTTCCGGGCCACGTGGTTCCAGCGCCGGGCCGGGCTCACCACGCTGGTCGCCACCACGGCCGGCGGCGACCAGCGGGTCGCCGTCCTCGACATCCCCGAGGACGCCGCGGTCCGGCTGGCCGAGACGGCCCTGCCGCACCTCGTCGGCCAGTTCACCGCCTGAGCGGCGGCGCTCCGGGCCCCAGCACTCCCCGGTCTCGAACCCGACGCAGGTGTCGGACCCCGCGACGCCGTGCACCTCGTCGACGCCCTCGCCCGCGTCGATCGTGTCGTCGCGCTCGGTGCCGACGACCCAGTCGTCGCCGGCGTACGTCCGGGCCAGGAGCGGTCCACCGGTGAGCGCCCAGACCCGGTCCGGTCCGTCGGTGCCGTGCACGACCCACGTGAGGTCCCCGATCAACCGGTGGTCCTCGAAGCCCGCGACCGCACCGGCCCCGCCGCCCGCGGCACCGCGGTCCAGCGTCGTGGTGCCGTCGCGCAGGTCGAGCGTCAGCGTCCCGGCCGGCGCCGGCAGGTCGTTGCCGCGGAGCACCAGCACGTCCGTGCCGTCGCCGCCCGACGCCGTGGCGCCGCCGGACGCCGTGAGGTCCTGCTGGACGACGTCGTCGCCCGGGCCGGCGTCGACCGTCGTCGGGTCGGCCCCGGTGGCCTCGACCGTGTCGTCGCCCGGCCCGCCGTCGACGATGTCGTGCCCCGACCGGCTCACGACGAGGTCGGCGCCGGGGCCGCTGCGCACGGTGTCGTCGCCGGGCTCGGCGCCCAGCGAGTCCGCCAGGACCTCGTCCCGCCCGGCGCCGGTCGAGATCACGTCGGAGCCGGCTCCGCCGACCACGTGGTCGCGCCCCGGCCCGGTGGTGATCCGGTCGTCGTACGGCGAGCCGACCACCCCGAGGCGCGGCGTGCCGACCACGGTGTCGTGCCCCTGGCCGGTGACGGAGCCCCGGTCACGCGTGGTGTCCAGGACGATCCCGCGGGGCGCCCGGGCGTAGCTGACGGCGTCGGGCAGGACGTGCTCGTGGCGGGGGTCGTACCCGACGTCGAGGAGGTCGTCCCCGGGACCACCCTCGAGGGTGTCGCCGTCGAGGTACCGGCCGCCGGGCAGGCCCGCGACCCGGTCGCCCTCGCCGTACAGCCGGTCGTCGCCCGCGCCACCGCTGACCCGGTCGGCACCCGGCCCGGCACAGACGACGTCGTCGCCCCCGCGCCCGTCGATCACGTCGCCGCCGCCGAGCCCGACGACCACGTCGCGGCCGCGGGTGCCGGTGAGAAAGTCGGCGTGGGGCGTGCCGACGAGCGTCGCGACCAGCCCGTGGCACCGGACCGTCGCGGCCGAGGCGTCGGGCGGGAGCACCCCGAGGGTGCCGAGGACGGCCGAGGTGAGGACGAGCGGGACGAGCAGGCGGTGCATGGGGAGACCCTCCGTGGACGGGGCACGTCGCCCACCCGGTCGGTGACGACGTCCGGTGCTCCTACGCCCCGCGGGCGCCGTCGGTTGCACGACCGGCCGCCGGTCCAGCCCACCGCCGGCGACCCGGGCGTCTCGTCACCCGCGCACGACACACGATCGTCATCCGGACGCCGTTAGCCTGTCGCCCATGTTCACCAAGGTGCTCGTGGCCAACCGCGGCGAGATCGCGATCCGGGCGTTCCGTGCTGCCTACGAGGTCGGCGCGCGGACCGTCGCCGTCTTCCCACACGAGGACCGCTGGTCCGAGCACCGGCTCAAGGCCGACGAGGCCTACGAGATCGGCGAGCGCGGCCACCCCGTGCGCGCCTACCTCGACCCCGAGGCGATCGTCGCGGTCGCGGTGCGCGCGGGCGCCGACGCGGTCTACCCGGGCTACGGCTTCCTCTCGGAGAACCCGGCCCTGGCCGAGGCCTGCGCGAACGCCGGCATCACCTTCATCGGGCCGACCTCCGACGTGCTCGAGCTGACCGGCAACAAGGCGCGCGCGATCGCCGCGGCCAAGGCCGCCGGCGTCCCGACGCTCGCCTCCGTCGAGCCGTCCACCGACGTCGACGCGCTCATCGCGGCCGTCGAGTCGTCCGAGATCCCCTATCCGCTCTTCGTGAAGGCGGTCGCCGGGGGCGGCGGTCGCGGCATGCGGCGCGTCGACGACCCGAAGGACCTGCGCGAGGCCGTCGAGACCTGCATGCGCGAGGGCGAGGGCGCCTTCGGCGACCCGACCGTCTTCATCGAGCAGGCCGTGGTCGACCCGCGCCACATCGAGGTGCAGATCCTCGCCGACGGCCAGGGCAACGTGATCCACCTCTTCGAGCGCGACTGCTCGGTCCAGCGCCGCCACCAGAAGGTCGTCGAGATCGCGCCGGCGCCCAACCTCGACCCGGAGCTCCGCGAGCGGATGTGCGCGGACGCGGTGCGCTTCGCGACCGAGATCGGCTACCGCAACGCCGGGACGGTCGAGTTCCTCCTCGACCCGTCCGGCAACTACGTCTTCATCGAGATGAACCCGCGCATCCAGGTCGAGCACACCGTGACCGAGGAGGTCACCGACGTCGACCTCGTCCAGTCGCAGCTGCGGATCGCGTCGGGCGAGTCGCTGGCCGACCTCGGGCTCTCGCAGGACACCGTGGTGCTCCGCGGGGCCGCCCTGCAGTGCCGGATCACCACCGAGGACCCCGCGAACGGGTTCCGGCCCGACACGGGCAAGATCACGACGTACCGCTCCCCCGGCGGCGCCGGCGTCCGCGTCGACGGCGGCACGGTCTACACCGGCGCCGAGGTCTCCGCGCACTTCGACTCGATGCTGGCCAAGCTCACGTGTCGCGGCCGCACCTTCGACAAGGCCGTCGAGAAGGCCCGTCGCGCGGTCGCCGAGTTCCGCATCCGCGGCGTCTCCACGAACATCGCCTTCCTCCAGGCGGTGCTCGAGGACCCCGACTTCGCGAGCGGCCACATCACGACGTCGTTCATCGAGACGCACCCGCAGCTGATGGCGGCGCGCGGCAAGGGCGACCGCGGCAGCAAGCTGATCACCTACCTCGCCGACGTCACCGTCAACCAGCCGCACGGCCCGGCGCCCGTCAGCGTCGACCCGGCGACGAAGCTGCCGCCGCTCTCGCTCGACGTGCCCGCCCCCGACGGCTCGCGCCAGCTGCTGCTCGAGGTCGGCCCCGAGGAGTTCGCCCGCCGCCTGCGCGCGCAGGACCGCATCGGCGTCACCGACACGACCTTCCGCGACGCCCACCAGTCGCTGCTCGCGACGCGGGTCCGCACCAAGGACCTGCTCGCGGTCGCCGGCCACGTCGCCCGCACCACCCCGGAGCTGTGGTCCCTCGAGGCGTGGGGCGGGGCGACGTACGACGTGGCCCTGCGCTTCCTGTCCGAGGACCCGTGGGAGCGGCTTGCCTCGCTGCGCCAGGCGGTGCCGAACATCTGCCTGCAGATGCTGCTCCGTGGCCGCAACACCGTCGGGTACACGCCGTACCCCACCGACGTCACCAACGCCTTCGTCGAGGAGGCCGCGGCCACCGGCATCGACGTCTTCCGGATCTTCGACGCGCTCAACGACGTCGAGCAGATGCGTCCGGCGATCGAGGCCGTCCGCGCGACCGGCACGACGGTCGCGGAGGTCGCGCTCTGCTACACCGGCGACCTGTCGAACCCCGACGAGCGGCTCTACACGCTCGACTACTACCTCGAGCTGGCCGACCGGATCGTCGACGCCGGCGCGCACGTGCTGGCGATCAAGGACATGGCCGGCCTGCTGCGGGCGCCCGCCGCCCGCACCCTCGTGACGGCGCTGCGCGAGCGCTTCGACCTGCCGGTGCACCTGCACACGCACGACACCCCCGGCGGCCAGCTCGCGACCCTGGTCGCGGCGATCGAGAGCGGCGTCGACGCGGTCGACGCGGCCACCGCGTCGATGGCCGGCACCACCTCGCAGCCAGCGCTGTCCGCGCTGGTCTCGGCGACCGACCACTCGTCGCGGGAGACCGGCCTGTCGCTCGAGGCGGTCTGCGCGCTCGAGCCCTACTGGGAGGCGACCCGCCGGGTCTACGCGCCGTTCGAGTCCGGCCTGCCGTCGCCGACCGGCCGCGTCTACACCCACGAGATCCCGGGCGGCCAGCTCTCCAACCTGCGCCAGCAGGCGATCGCGCTCGGCCTCGGCGAGAAGTTCGAGCAGATCGAGGACATGTACGCCGCCGCGAACGACATCCTCGGCAACATCGTCAAGGTGACCCCGTCCTCGAAGGTCGTGGGCGACCTCGCGCTGGCACTCGTCGGGATCGGCGCCGACCCGGTCGAGTTCGCCGAGAACCCCGGGAAGTTCGACATCCCGGACTCGGTCATCGGCTTCCTCAACGGCGAGCTCGGTGACCCGCCCGGCGGCTGGCCCGAGCCGTTCCGCACCAAGGCCCTCGAGGGCCGCTCCTGGAAGCCGCCCGCCGAGGAGCTCAGCGCCGAGGCGCGCGCCGGTCTGGCCGGCGAGCCGGGCGTCCCCAACCCGGTGCGACGCCGGACGCTCAACGAGCTGCTGTTCCCCGGCCCGACGAAGGCGTTCAACGAGGTCCGCGAGACCTACGGCGACGTGTCGGTCCTCCCGACCCTCGACTACCTCTACGGCCTGCGCCAGGGCGAGGAGCACGAGGTCGAGATCGCCGAGGGCAAGACGCTCATCCTCGGGGTGCAGGCGATCAGCGACGCCGACGAGCGCGGCTACCGCACGGTGATGGCCACGATCAACGGCCAGCTGCGCCCGATCAGCATCCGCGACAAGTCCGTGTCCTCCGACGTCGCCGCCGCGGAGAAGGCCGACACGTCGAAGCCGGGCCAGGTGGCCGCGCCGTTCCAGGGCGTCGTCACCGTGGTCGTCGAGGAGGGTGCGAAGGTCGCCGCCGGTGACACGGTCGCGACCATCGAGGCGATGAAGATGGAGGCCTCGATCACCGCGCCCGTCGACGGCACGGTCGAGCGGGTCGCCATCGCCGGCCCCAAGGCCGTCGAGGGCGGCGACCTGGTGCTCGTGCTGGGCTGAGCCCGGCTTCGGGGCGGGCGGCTAGCGGGTGCCGGTCGTCAGCACGTCGGGCGTGGCGTCGCGCGGCGCCATCACCTGGCGGGCGCCGCTGCGCTGCCCCACCTTGAAGGTCAGCCAGGTGGAGCGGAGCCCGAGCACCGAGCGGAAGGTGTCGCCGGAGACGACGACCTTGCCGTCCGAGCCGACGAGGGTCATGGCCGCGACCCGGCCGCCCCAGTCGCCGTTGCCGTCGCGGCGGGTGACGGTGATCCGCTGCAGGTTGCCGAGCGCCGGCCAGGCCTGCTCGAGGCGGGTGTCGGCCAGCTTGAGGGACCAGGCGTGGACGGGGTTGCCCGACCAGCCGTCGTACGGGTCCTCGCGGGCGGTCAGGTAGGACACCGAGCCGGCCGAGGTCCAGCCGCCGGAGCTGGCGCCGAACTGGGTGAACGCCGGCTCGCCGTCGGCCAGCAGCGCCTGGCGGCGGGTGGCGTCGACGGCGTCGTTCGCGGCCGGGTGCTCCGCGTCGTACCCGCCGTAGACCTGGCATGACGACGTGTCGCAGATCTGGTAGGTCGAGCCGAGCGGGTGGGCGCGCTCGTACGACGCGTAGGTGCGTGCCGCGATCGACTGCGCCTGCACCGCCGCGGGGCTCCAGAGCGCGGGGATCTCGAGCGGGACGACGCCGCGGACGTAGTTCTCCAGGGTCAGGACGTTGACGGTGTCGCGGGCCCGCGAGGAGCCGGAGGGTGCGGCCAGCTGGAGCCAGCCGCGGTAGGCCCGGGTGCCGCTCGGCGTGACCAGCGTGATCGGCTGCCCGGCCGCCCCGAGCTGACCGGTGCCGCGCAGGGTCGAGAACCGGTGCCAGCGTCCGCCCTTGAGGAAGGAGACCCGGTCCGAGCCGGCGCCGCCGACGTCGATCCGCCACCGCGAGGCGCCGTTGTCCGGCAGCACGGTGCGGCCCTCGACGGCGCTGTCGCGCAGGACCAGGCCGGGGCGGGCGACCACGACCAGGTCGTCGTCGGTGTCGGCGGTGATCAGCACGCTCACCGGGCCCTTGGCCGTCCCCCACGTGGTGCCGGGGTAGTAGAAGTCGATGATCTCGCGGGCGCTCAGGCCCTCGCGGGCCGCGCCCTCGGCGCCGTACTGCGACATGCCGTGGCCGTGCCCGTAGCCGTGCCCCTTGATGGTCAGCCAGGCCTGCGCGGGCACCTTCCAGGAGTCCCCGGTGGCGGCACCGGCCGGGGCCAGCGACCCGCCGGCGAGCGCCACGGCGGCCGCGATCAGGGGCACGGCGGTGCGGCGCGCGAGGGCCGGGAAGGAGCGCATGGCGGGTCTCCGGGGTGACGAGTGTGACGACTGGGGCGGCAGTGAACGATGGGGCAACACCGCATCGCACCACGGGTCACACCGGCCCCGCAATCGTTGCCGGCGAACTACAGATCTGTAGTTCTCAGGGGGTGCCGCCGAGCTCGCGGAGGCGGGCCTCGAGGTCCGCGCGCCAGGTCACGACCTGCTTGGCGTCGTACAGCGCGATCGCCTCGGTGAGCAGCCGGCGCTCCTCCTCGACGTCGCCGCGTCGGCGCGGCAGCTCGCTCACCCAGCGGCGGACGTCGGCCCGCTGCCAGAGCTGGTCGCTGCGGTCGACGATCGCGAGCGCCTCGGCGGCCCGCGCGTCCGCCGCGTCGAGGTCCCCGCCGCGGGTCGCGATCACGGCCTTCAGCGCCGCCACGAGCGCCATGGAGCAGACGTCCTCGGGCGCCGTCCAGCTCGCCGCCTCGTCGGCCATCGGCACGATCTCGGCCAGGTCCTCGCCGAGCTCGAGGCCGAGCAGCGCGCGCCAGGCCAGGTAGGTGCTGCCGTAGCTGTAGTCGCCGGTGCTCCGGGCCAGCGCCACCATCCGCTCGAGGCGGTCGGCGGCCTCGCTGGGTCGGCCTGCGAGCGCCCAGGCCATGCCCCGCATCATCAGGGAGATGGCCTCGTCCCCCGCGACCGCCTCGGACTCCGCGTCGGCCGACCGCACCAGCTCGGGGCCGTCCTCGTCACCACGGGACACGCGGGCGATGGCCGTGAACATGGTGTACATGGCGTGCTGGCCCGGCGACCGCGCGTCCGCGGCGCCCCGGACCGACCACGCGACCATCTGCTCGAGGGGAGCCGGGCCGTAGAGCAGCTGGGCCCCGCGCCAGTGCTGGGCGTCGCGCCGGTCCTGGTCGTCCCCGATGCGGCAGATCTCGTCCAGGACGCCCGCCAGGTCGGCAAAGCGGGCCCTCATGGCGGCGACCAGCTGCTGCGCGACCAGGGCCATCACCTCGCGGCGGGTGTCCCCCGCCTGTCGGGCGAGGGCGGCCGCACGCGCGGCCAGGGCCTGGGCGGCCTCGACGTCCACCGAGCGGCCGGCCGTCGTCTCCCCCACGAGCCGGGACAGCTCGTCGTGCACGAGGTCCAGCTCGGTGGGTGGCTCGTCCGCGTCGGCGAGCGTCGCGGCGAAGATCTCCGAGGCCGCGATCTGGGCGTCGTTGTCGTAGCGGAAGATCTCGACCTGCTCCAGCCGGACCGCGAGGTCGCGGCGCACCCGCGCGCCGGTCGGCAGCGCGAGCCCGTCGCCCAGCAGGGCCGCGGCACCGGACAGGTCCTCCCGCAGCCGGGCGTCCTGGGCGGCCTCGGCGAACGCCGCGCCGGCGCGGTCCGCGAGGGCCCGGGTCGCGGGCGCGTGGGGCGCCAGCAGCACGGCGTACTCGGTGGCGCGGCCGAGGTGGTGGGCGACGAACGCCGAGCCCTCCGCCCCGGCCTGGCCGGTGTTCGCGGCGAGGTAGTCGGCGACAGTGAGGTGCAGCTCGGCGCGGGTGGCCTTCGGCAGCGAGTCGTACGCCGCGTCGCGCACCATGACGTGCCGGAAGGCCCAGGTCTCCCCCACCGTGCCACGGACCCGCCGCAGCAGGTCGCGCCGGGCCAGCGACGTCAGGACGGCCGCCACCGCCGGACGCCGCTCGGGCTCGGCCAGCAGCCGCGCCTGCTCGGTGGTGAGCTCCAGCCCGATCACCGAGGCCCGCTCGAGGAGGTCGCGCTCGTCGGGCGGCAGCCGGTCGAGCCGGGCGGCCAGCAGGGCGCTCACGGTCGGCGGGACCCCGGCGGAGGCCAGGTCGCCGGTGACGGCCCAGCCGTCGTCGGTTCGGCGGAGCAGGCCGCTCTCGACGAGGTGCGTGGCGATCTCCTCGACGAAGAGCGGGTTCCCGCCCGACCAGCCCGCCACCGCGCTCACGGCCTCGGCGGGGACCCCCGGCCCGAGCAGGGACGCCAGCGACGTCGCCGTCAGGGCCTCGTCGAAGGGCTCGAGCCCGAAGGTGGTCGCGTTGAGCGAGCCCTGGCCCCACTCGGGGTGCTGCTCCATCAGCTCGGGCCGGGCCTGGCAGACCAGCAGCAGCGGGAGGTCGCGGGTCTCGTCGCGCACCCGCTCGAGCAGCTCGAGGAGCGTGGGCTCGGCCCAGTGCAGGTCGTCGACGGTCACGACCAGCGGACGGCGTACGGCGAGGTGCTCGAGGACCCGGGACACGGCCCAGAAGGTCTGGTCGCTGCCACCTGGCTCGCCGCCCTTGCCGAGCAGGCTCAGCAGGAGGTCGACGGCCTCGTCGTCGAGCGCGTCGCCCGGGGCGTCGGACATCGCCTGCACCAGGGCGTGCCGGGTGACCTCGGGCGACTCGTCGCCCTCCAGCCCGGCGGCGGCACGCAGCACCTGCACGACGGGCCAGTAGGTGATCCCCTGGCCGTAGGCGACGCAGCGGCCGCGCAGCACGTCGGCCCGGCCACCGACGCGCTCGAGGAACTCCGCCACGAGCCGGGTCTTGCCGATTCCGGGAGCTCCCATCACCGTCACCAGGTGGCCGCGGCCGCTCTCCAGCGTCCGCTCCAGCGCGTCGTCCAGGGCTCGCGTCTCGCGGACCCGGCCGATGAGCTGCGCGTCCGGTCGGCGCTGGCGGCCGGCGGCGTCGCCGTCGACGGCCACCAGCCGGAAGGCACGCACCGGCTCGGCCTTGCCCTTCGCCACCACCGGCTCGACCTCGGCGACCTCGACCGCGTCACGGACGAGCGCGTACGTCGTCTCCCCGAGCAGGATCTGGCCCGGGGTGGCCGCCTGCTCCAGCCGCGCGGCGGTGTTGACCGCGTCGCCGGTGGCGAACGACCCGCCCGCCCGGGCGGCCCCGGTCACGACCGAGCCGGTGTTCACCCCCGTGCGGATCTCGAGCCGGACGCCCAGCGTGGTGGTCAGCTCCTCGGACAGCGCGGCGACCGCCGCGTTGAGCTCGTGGGCGGCCCGGACCGCGCGCAGGGCGTCGTCCTCGCGGACCTCCGGAACGCCGAACACCGCCAGCACCGCGTCGCCGACGAACTTCTCGACGGTCCCGCCGTGCCGCTCGACCGCGGCCCGCGAGACCGTGAAGTAGCGGCCCATCACCCCGCGGTAGGACTCCGGGTCCAGCTGCTCCCCCAGCACCGTCGAGCCCGTGACGTCGGTGAACAGCAGGGTGACGGTCTTGCGGACCTCGCGCTCGGGCGCCGCAGCCACGACGGGGGTGCCGCACTCGAGGCAGAACTTCGCGCTCGCGGGGAGGGCGAGGCCGCAGCTCGTGCAGGTCCTCGCGTCCCCGTCTCCCGACATGGTCGAAGAGTAGGCCTCAGCCAGCCGCGACGCCGGTGATCTCGAGGAGCGTGGAGCGCAGGCCGAGGTTGCGGCGGAAGCTGTCGCCGGTGACCGTCCCGTCGAAGCCCGCCTCGGTCTGCAGCCGCACCGTCGTCACCCGTCCGCCGCGCGGTCCGTTGCCGTCCCGCGTCTCGATCTGGAGGGAGGTGAGGTTCTCGAGGTGGTAGGCCTTCTCGATCGCCGCCGACGTGACGGTCTCGGTCCAGCCGTAGTAGTCGCTGGACGAGCCCTCGTAGGGGTCCTCCTGCGCGGGCAGGTAGGGGAACTGGCCGGCCGCCGTCCAGCCGCCGTTGCTCGCGGAGAACTGCGCGAAGGCCAGCTCGCCCTGGTAGGTCAGCACCCGCCGGGCCGTGGCGCGCACGGCGTCGTCCGAGGACGGGAACTCGGCCGACGCGCCGCCGTAGGCCTGGCAGGCGGCGGTGTCGCAGAGGTCGTACGCTGCGTTGCCGCCGTGAGCGCGCTCGTAGGCCGCATAGGTGCGCGACGCGACGGCCTGCGCCCGGAGCGCCTGCTGCGGCCAGCGCAGGGCGGCGACCTCGCTGGGCACGACGCCGGCGACGTACTTCTCCATCGGCAGCACGTTCACGGTGACCCGGTCGCCGGCGTGGTGCGTCGAGCGCAGCGCGCCGCGGTAGGACACCGTCCCGTCGGGCGTCCGGAGCGCGACCGGCCTGCCGCCGGCCGCGATCTCGGCGTCGCCCCGCAGCACCGTCAGGGTGTGCCAGCGTCGGGTCTTGTAGGCGATCTCGCTGCGCGTGCCGGCCGGCGTGATCCGCCAGCGCTTCGCCTTCGGCTCGCGCAGCTTGACCGTCCTGCCGTTGGCCAGGCTGCGGGCGGTCAGCCCGCCGCGGTCGGCGACGACGAGGGATCCGTCGTCGTCCGCACTGATCAGCACCGCGACCTTGCCGCCGGTGCTCCCCGTGCGGGTGCCGGGGTAGTAGAAGTCCAGGATCTGCTGGCTGCTCAGGAGGTACGGGGACCGGGCGGCCCCGTAGGCGCCGTACTGCGACATGCCCTTGCCGTGGCCGCTGCCGTCGCCCTCGATGGTGATCACGGCCGAGTCCGGGACGGCGTACGGGTCGTCGGCCGTGGCGGCGCCGACGGTGGTCAGCGCACCGGCGGCGGCGAGCACCAGGCTTCCGAGCGCGGTGCTGAGGCGGACGGCGTACGGCATGTGATCTCCCCCGAGACGTGCGGCGACGAGCCACGATCCGAACACGCGGCAGCCCCCGACGCAAGCCGGGACGGCGTACCGTGCCCCCATGTGGTTCTTCGGGGGACGCAAGGAGCGACGGCTGGCCGCGCTCGAGGAGCTGCGCCAGGCACGGCACCTGGTCGACGACGACGTCACGGTCTTCGGCGAACAGCTCGCCGAGCTGCACGTCGACACCCTGACGACGGAGCTCGACCCGGACATGCGCTGGGACTACCAGAAGGCGCTCGACCTGTACGACGACGCCAAGCGGTCCCTGGCCGCGGCGACCGACGCCCCGGCCGTCCGCGCGATCACGCCGGTGCTCGACGACGGCCGCTTCCACCTCGCCTGCGTGCTGGCGCGGCGGGACGGCGTCGCGCTCCCGGAGCGCCGGGAGCCCTGCTTCTTCAACCCGCAGCACGGGCCGGCCGTCGACGACGTGCTGTGGACCCCGCCCCAGGGCGTCGAGCGGAGCGTGCCGGTCTGCCGGTCCGACCTGCGCCGCCTGCAGGGCGGCGAGGAGCCCGAGGTGCGGCTCGTGCGGGTGGGCGACCGGTACGTCCCGTGGTACGCCCACGAGTCGGCCGCGTCGGAGCGCTACAGCGCGCACCTCGTCCGGGGTCGCGCCCGGCTCACCGAGGCAGCCGTCGCCGAGGCCAGCATCCGCGCCGGGATCAACACCGCCACCGGCGGCGGGATGGGCGGCTTCCCGATCTGAGGCCGGCTCAGATGCGGTGCAGCCTCCGGGCCGCCTCGGCGACCGAGCCGCTCATCGACGGGTAGACCGTGAACGCCTGGGCCAGCTGGTCGGCGGTCAGGGACTCCGCGACCGCGATCGAGACCGGGTGGATCAGCTCGCTGGCGCGCGGACCGACGACGACCCCGCCGACCACGATGCCGGTGCCGGGACGGCAGAACAGCTTCACGAAGCCGTCGTGGACGCCCTGCATCTTGGCGCGCGGGTTGCCCGAGAGCGGCAGCATCACGGTCTCGGCCTGCATCTCGCCGTTGTCGACGGACTGCTGGGACCAGCCGACCGTCGCGATCTCCGGCGCGGTGAAGACGTTCGAGGAGACCTTCTTGAGGTCCAGCGGGTGCACGGTGTCGCCGAGGAAGTGCCACATGGCGATCCGGCCCTGCATCGCGGCGACCGAGGCCAGCATCAGCACACCGGTGCAGTCGCCGGCGGCGTACACGCCCCGCGCGGAGGTGCGCGAGACCCGGTCGACGTTGACGAAGCCGCCGTCCTTGAGGTTCACCCCGGCCTCCTCGAGCCCGAGGCCGTCGGTGTTCGGGACCGAACCGAGCGCCAGGATGCAGTGCGAGCCCTCGACGGTGCGGCCGTCGGTCAGCGTGACGGTCACCGTGTCGCCCTCGCGGGTCACCGACTCCATCCGCGACGTCGAGAGGACCTTCATCCCGCGGCGGGTGGAGACCTCCTCGAGGACGGCCGAGGCGTCGGCGTCCTCGCCGGGCAGCACCCGGTCGCGGGAGGAGACGAGGGTGACGTCGATGCCGAGCGCGAGGTAGGCGCTGGCGAACTCCGCACCCGTGACGCCGGAGCCGACGACGATCAGCTTCGTCGGCACCTCGGTGAGGTCGTAGACCTGCTCCCAGGTCAGGATCCGCTCGCCGTCCGGCTGGGCGGTGGGCAGCGTGCGCGGCGCGGCACCGGTGGCGATCAGGATCGCGTCGGCCTCGAGCACCTGCTCGGTGTGGTCCGGCAGCGTCGCGACCACGCGGCCGGGTCCGTCGAGGCGGCCGCGGCCGCGGACGACCGTGACGTCCTCCTTCGCGAGCCGGCGGCCGATGTCGGCCGACTGGTCTGCCGCGAGCTGCTTGACCCGCGCGTTGACCCGGGCCAGGTCGACCCGGATCGTGGTCGCGGCGTCGCCCTCGTGGTCCTGGAAGTTCACGCCGAGCTCGGCGGCGCCCGCGACGTCCGTCATCAGCTCCGCGGTCGCGATCAGCGTCTTGCTCGGCACGCAGTCGGTCAGGACGGCCGAGCCGCCCAGCCCGTCGGTGTCGACGACCGTGACCTGCGCCCCGAGCTGCGCGGCGACCAGGGCGGACTCGTAGCCGCCCGGTCCGCCGCCGATGATCACGACGCGTTCGGTCCTCCCGCTCGGCGACATCAGAAGTTGATCATGTGGCCGGCGATGCCGTGGATGGCTTCCTTCACGGACTCGCCCAGCGTCGGGTGGGCGAAGATGTTGCGGGCCACCTCGTCGGCGGTGAGGTCCCACTGCTGGGCCAGGGTCAGCGCCGGCAGCAGCTCGGTGACGTCGGGGCCGATCAGGTGGGCGCCGATGATCTCGTTGTACTCCGCGTCGGCGACGATCTTGACGAAGCCGGCGGTGTCGCCGAGCCCCTGCGCCTTGCCGTTGGCGGAGAACGGGAAGGTCGCGGTCTTGACGTCGTACCCCTTCTCCTTGGCCTGGGCCTCGGAGTAGCCGAACGAGCCGATCTGCGGCTGGCAGTACGTCGCCCGCGGGATCATGTCGAAGTTGATCTCCTGCGTCTCGGCGCCGGCGATCGTCTCGGCCGCGACGATGCCCATCGCCTCGGCGGCGTGGGCCAGCATCATCTTGCCGGTGACGTCGCCGATCGCGTAGATGCCCTCGACGTTGGAGCGGCCACGGCCGTCGACCGCGATCGCGCCGCGCTCGGTCAGCTCGACACCGGCGTTGTCGAGGCCGTAGCCCTCGACGCGCGGGGCGAAGCCGAAGGCGGCCAGCATCTTGTCGGCCTCGAGGACCTCCTCCTTGCCGTCCTTGCTGACGGTGACGCGGACACCGGAGCCGGTGTCCTCGACGTTCTCGACCTTGGTCGAGAGCAGCACCTTCACGCCGAGCTTCTTGTAGTGCTTGAGCAGCTCCTTGGACACGTCGGCGTCCTCGGTGGGCACCATGCGGTCGAGGAACTCGACGATGGTGACGTCGACGCCGAAGTTCTTCATCACGTAGGCGAACTCGACGCCGATCGCGCCGGAGCCGCCGATGATGACCGAGCCGGGGAGGTTCTCGTCGAGGATCTGCTCCTCGTAGGTGACGACGTGCTCGCTGGCCTTCATGCCCGGCAGCATCCGGACCTTCGCGCCGGCCGCGACGATGAGGTTGTCGCAGGTGTACGTCGTCGTCTTGCCGTCCTTGTCCTGGACCTCGACGGTCTGCTTGCCGTCGGCGGGCGCCTGGATCGTGCCCCAGCCGTCGATCTCCTGGATCTTGTTCTTCTTCATCAGGAAGTGGACGCCCTTGACGATCCCGGCGGACACCTGACGGCTCCGCTTGTGGGTCGGGCCGAACGACATGGTGGCGTCGCCCTCGATGCCGTACTTGTCCTTCTCGTGCGTGAGCACGTGGGCGAGCTCGGCGTTCTTGAGCAGCGCCTTGGAGGGGATGCAGCCGACGTTGAGGCAGACACCGCCCCAGTACTTCTCCTCGATGACGGCCACGGACTGACCGAGCTGTGCGGCGCGGATGGCCGCCACGTATCCACCGGGGCCGGCACCAAGGACGAGAACGTTGAAGTGGGTCACGCCCCTCAGCCTAGGAGTTGTGCGTGCCGACGACCAAGGCAGGGAGGTCCGTCCACTAACGTGGGCGCCCGTGACGCTCTACGCCGCCTACGGGACCAACCTCGATCCGGCCCGCATGAGCGAGCGCTGCCCGCACTCCCCGCTCCGTACGACGGGCTGGCTGCAGGGCTGGCGGCTGACCTTCGGCGGCGAGGAGCACGGCTGGGACGGTGCGCTCTCGACGATCGTCGAGGACCCCATCGACCAGGTCTTCGTCGCGGTCTACGACATCACCCGCGAGGACGAGTCGAACCTCGACGGCTGGGAGGCCGCGGACCTCGGGCTCTACCGCAAGACCAAGGTCCGGGTCGCGACCATGAACGGCGAGATCGTCGTGTGGACCTACGTGCTGGACGCCTACGAGGGCGGGCTGCCCTCGGCGTCGTACCTCGGCGTCCTCGCCGACGCCGCGGAGGCCGCCGACGCCCCCGTCGACTACGTGGCCGCGCTGCGCCGCCGGCCCTGCCGCTCCATCGGCCACTAGCCGAGTCGGCGCGTCTGCAGACGCCGGCCGGGCTCAGTCGCCGGGCTGAGCCATGTGGCAGACCGCCTCGACGTTGTTGCCGTCGGGGTCGCGGACGAAGGCGCCGTAGTACGACGGGTGGTACTCCGGGAAGAACCGCGGCTCGTGCAGCACCTCCGCCCCGAGCGCCGTCGCGGCCTCGAAGAACGCCCGGACCGCCGCCGCGTCGGCCGCGGTGAACCCGACGTGGATCTCGCGGTTCGGCCCGGACGCCGGGCCCTCCGCCGGCTGGACCCCGATCCAGAAGTCGGGTGAGCCGGCGCCGTACCCGATCGCGACCTCGACATCCATCTGCCGGGAGTAGCCCAGCACGCCGAGGACCTTGTCGTAGAACGCCGCGGACGCCGCCAGGTCCGCGCAGTTGATGCCGAAGTGATCGATCATGGCGTGATCCTGCCGCACGCCGCGGACAGCGGGGGCCGTCGATTTCCCCGGATATCCGGGGAAACTGTCACTTTCCGGGTGTTGCAACCCCCGGAAAGTGACAGTTTCCCCCGGTCAGTCGGCGTGATCCGGGCGCCGCCCCATGATCACGGTCCCGTCGCCGATGCCCGGGCCGAGGACGTGCCACCCTTCGGCGGCGTACAGCCGTCGTGCGGCGTCAGCAGGGTCGTCGGTCGTCATGAGCAACAACCGGTCGTGGGGCAGGTCCCGCACGAGGGCGCGCATCAACGACCGGCCGACACCCGCACGTCGGGCCCGGTCCAGCACTCCGAGGCTGACCAACTCGAAGTGCCCGCCCAGCCAGGCGCGACCGACCGCGGGGTCCAGGACCGTGCGCGCCCGGTCGGTCCACCACTGCCCCGGCTCACCGGTGTAGCCGTAGCCGAACCCGACGAGGCCGTCGCCGTCGTACGCCCGCGCCAGCCGGAACCCGGACCGGACCCGGTGCCGGTCCCACACGGCCTCCCGCCACGCCGACTCCGAGGGATGGTCGCCGAACACGGAGTCGTACACCGGCCACAACTGGTCGCCGGCATCGCCCGCGGCTGCATCGTCGAGGACGAATCGGTGCATGCCGACGTTCTACCCGATCGTCGGGCAGCCGGGACAGACCTCGCGACCAGCGGCCGGCGCGTGGCTCAGGCGGCGTCGGTGGCCGGGAACAGCAGGGCGCGGATCCGCTGCGCAGTCCGGCGCGGGTGCTCGAGGTCGGCCCAGGTGATCCGGATGCACGTCCATCCGGTGAGCTCGCGGACGCGTTCCTCGCGTCGCTTCTCGCGGAGGACCTTCGTGACCACGTCGTCCTCGTCCTCGGCGTCGGCGTCGCGGAGGTACTTCACCCGGCCGTCGAACTCGAGGAAGACGCCGTACTCCGGCCAGGCGAAGTCGACCCGGGCGATCACTCGCCCCGTGCGATCGCGGACCTTGTACTGCGGCTGCGGCGCCGGCAGGCCCTGCTTCCAGAGCAGGAACAGGGTCCGCGACTCACCGATGGACTCGCAGCGTCCGTCGGCGAGCCTGAGCACGACGTGGGCACGGAGGGAGTTCGGCCAGTGCGCCATCCCCAGCGCCCGGTCGTTCAGCAGCGCCATCGAGGTGAGGTTCTCGTGCAGGAGGTGGTTGACGATCACCAGGGCCACCTCGACGTCGACCACGGTGATCATGTCGAGCGCCAGCCTCGTCGCGCTCGTCACCGGGACGTCGTTGCGCACCTCGACGTCGCCGGGGAGCACGGTGCCGCAGTGCTGCCGCACCCCTGCCTCCGGTCGTCCCGCCTCCTTGTCGAGCCGCGTGAGGTGCACGTCCGTGAGATCCACGCCCCAGGTCGGCGCGTCGTACTCCCACAGGGCCGACGCGTGCGACAGGACGGCATCGACCTTGGCCGCCTTGAGGACCGCACGGGCCCGGACGGCGTGCTTCGCGTCCTGCTGGAGGGCGGAGTACGCCGCCCTGTCGACGTAGGCGCCGTGCCGGATCCGGATCCACTGGCCGTGCTTGACCTGGCGGGCGATGGCGCGGTCGTCGAAACCAACGGCGAGGAGCTCGCGTCGCAGCATGGGCTCCGGGAGCTCCTTGGTGGGTGGTCTGGCTGTCATGGAGGTGAGATGCCCGGGCCGCAGCGCCGGCACGCAGCCGATCCCGAATCTGTGGAAAACGTCGGGCGCTGCGCGGACTGACCGGGGGAACCTGTCACTTTCCGGGTGTTGCAACACCCGGAAAGCGCCAACTTCCCCGGATATCCGGGGATTCCGACACCCCCCACCCACCGCACTAGGCTTTCCGCGTGACCGACGAGACCACCCCGCAGGACCTGGCCCAGCAGGCCGCCACCCGACTCGCCGAGCTGACCGGCGTCGAGCGCCACGACGTGGCCCTGGTGCTGGGGTCGGGGTGGCTGCCGGCGGTGGATGCGCTGGGCGAGGCGACCGCGGAGATCGACACGACGGACCTGCCGGGCTTCAACGCGGCGGCGGTCGTGGGCCACAGCGGCAAGATCCGCAGCATCCGCGCGGGCGAGCGGAACCTGCTCGTCTTCCTCAGCCGCACCCACTACTACGAGGGCAAGGGCGTGCGGGCGGTCGTGCACCCGGTCCGTACGGCGGCAGCCGCCGGGTGCCGCGCGATCGTGCTCACGAACGGGTGCGGCGGCCTCAAGGAGACGTGGCAGCCCGGGACGCCGGTGCTGATCAGCGACCACATCAACCTGACGGGGCGGAGCCCGATCGAGGGCGCGAACTTCGTCGACCTCACCGACCTCTACTCCAGCCGCCTGCGCACGATGTGCCGCGAGGTCGACAGCAGCCTCGACGAGGGCGTCTACGTGCAGTTCCCCGGCCCGCACTACGAGACCCCGGCCGAGATCGGCATGGTGCGCGCCATCGGCGGCCACCTGGTCGGCATGAGCACCACGCTCGAGGCGATCGCGGCCCGCGAGGCCGGTCTGGAGGTGCTCGGGATCAGCCTGGTCACCAACCTCGCCGCCGGCATCAGCGGCGAGCCGCTCGACCACGCGGAGGTGCTCGCGGCCGGCAAGGCCGCCGCCTCCCGGATGGGCGACCTGCTCGGCCAGATCGTTCCGAGGATCTGACGTGCGCGTCCTCGTCACCGGCGCTGCCGGCGCCATCGGCCGGGTCCTCGTCGACGGCCTCACCGACCGCGGCCACACGATCGTCGGCCTCGACCGCGTCCCCGCGCCGAACGGCTACGACCTGCCGTGGCACGTCGCGGACTGCGCCGACCCCGACGCCGTCGCCGCCGTCTTCGCCGAGGAGTCGCTCGACGCGGTCGTCCACATGGCCGGGCACCCCGGCGAGGCCAGCCTGCCGGACTCGCTCACCTCGCACGTCGTCACCACGGCCGCGCTGCTGGATGCCATGGTCGAGCACGACGTGACGCGCTTCGTGTACGGCGGCTCCAACCACGCGGTCGGTCGCACCCCGCGCTCCGAGCTGCTCGGCACCGACGTACGCCCCCGCCCCGACACCTACTACGGCGTCAGCAAGGTCGCGGCCGAGGCGCTGATGAGCCTGTACGCCGACCGCCACGGCCTCGACGCGGTCTCCTGCCGGATCGGCTCGTTCCTCCCCGAGCCCGAGACCGTCCGCAACCTCGCGACCTGGCTCTCCCCCGACGACTGCGTCCGGATGGTGCACGCCGCGCTCACCGCGACGGCCCCCGGCTTCGCGGTCCTCTACGGCATCTCCGCCAACAGCGACGCCTGGTGGGACCTCGAGCCCGGCCGCGCGCTGGGCTACGAGCCGCAGGACGACGCCGCGACGTACGCCGACCGGCTGGCGCCCCGCGAGCAGGACGAGGCCGAGGCGACCCACGTCGGCGGCCCCTACGCCACCGCGACGTTCGAGCGACCGGCCCTCGACCGCTCCTGACGCGAGACGCGGCCGCGACCGCGGCCGCGGCACCCACGGACCCGGTTGACCTGGAGCGCACTCCAGGAGTCACACTGGCGCGATGAGCCCCACGACCGGACTGAGCATCGCCGAGGCCGCCGAGCGGACCGGCCTGAGCGCCGACACGCTGCGCTACTACGAGCGCGACGGGCTGATGCTCGAGGCCGTCGGCCGGTCCGCGACCGGGCACCGGCGCTACTCCGACTCCGACCTGCGCTGGATCCACATGGTCACCTGCCTGCGCGCGACCGGGATGCCGATCCGCGACGTGCGCCGCTACGGCGACCTGGTCCGCCAGGGCGAGGGCACCGAGGCCTCCCGCCTCGACTTCCTGCGCCTGCACCGCCAGCACGTCCTCGCCCAGCTGGCGGAGGTCCAGGAGCACCTGGGCGCGATCGACAAGAAGATCGGCATCTACGAGGACAAGGTGCTGCGCGAGGGCCTTGACCTGGAGCGCGCTCCAAGCGTTTGAGTGGGGGCATGAGCCTTCAGCAACGCACCCTCGGCACCACCTCCCCCCTCACCGTCTCCGCGCTCGGCCTCGGCTGCATGGGCATGTCGGAGTTCTACGGCACCGGCGACGAGGCCACCGGCATCGCGACCATCCAGCGCGCGCTGGACCTGGGCGTCACCTTCCTCGACACCGCCGACATGTACGGCCCCTTCACCAACGAGCGCCTCGTCGGCCAGGCCATCGCCGACCGCCGCGACGAGGTCCAGCTCGCCACCAAGTTCGGCAACGAGCGGCTGCCCGACGGCACCCGGGTCGGCATCAACGGCAGTCCGGAGTACGTCGTGGCCGCCTGCGACGCCTCGCTCCAGCGGCTCGGGGTCGACCACCTCGACCTCTACTACCAGCACCGCGTCGACCAGTCCGTCCCGATCGAGGAGACCGTCGGCGCGATGGCCGGGCTGGTCGAGGCCGGCAAGGTCCGCCACCTCGGGCTCTCCGAGGCCTCGGCCGCCACGATCCGCCGCGCGCACGCCACGCACCCGATCACCGCTCTGCAGACGGAGTACTCCCTCTTCACGCGCGACCTCGAGGACGAGATCCTCGCGACGATCCGCGAGCTCGGCATCGGCCTGGTGCCGTACTCGCCCCTGGGCCGCGGCATCCTGACCGGCGCGATCACCAGCCCGGACGCCCTCGACGACCACGACTCGCGACGCTCGGCGTACTTCCCCCGCTTCTCCGGCGACAACCTCGACGCCAACCTCGCGCTGGTCGAGAAGGTCCGGGCGCTCGCGACCGAGCACGGCTGCACGCCGGGCCAGCTCGCGCTGGCGTGGGTGCTCGCCCAGGGCGACGACGTCGCCCCGATCCCCGGCACCAAGCGGGTGACCTACCTCGAGGAGAACGTCGGCGCCACCGCCGTCGAGCTCTCCGCCGACGACCTCACGGCGCTCGAGCGGGCGGTCCCGCGCGACGCGGTCGCCGGCGCGCGGTACGGCGACATGAGCTCGATCGACACCTGAGCCCACCGCCCCGGCCTGCGACGGCTACCACCCTTCCGGGTGTGACCCACGTCGCAGGCCGGTGGCAACGTGGCGCGGAGCCTATCGAGGAGGTCGTACATGAACGCGCCCGACACCGACACCGCCACGGACCGCTCCACGGAGACCGACGAGCGCACCGACACGCAGGACGGCGCGGACGCCGCCACGGAGCAGGAAGTGGAGGAGGAGCGCGAGCGCCGCCTCGACCCGGACAACCGGCCCGAGGGTGCCGAGGTCGACAACACGGGCGAGAACATGCCGGACTTCGTCAAGGGCGACCACTCCGGCGAGGGTGCCGACGGCACCTCCGACCCCGCGCAGGCCTTCCGCGACAACCCGCCCTCCGACGAGGAGATCAAGGAGATCGAGGAGGAGCGCGAGCGCCGCCTGGCTCCCGAGAACCGTCCCGAGGGCGCCGAGGTCGACAACACCGACGGCCGGGGCCACGGCACCACCGACGACGAGCCCGGCACCGGCGACTGACTCGCCGCGCTCAGCCGGGCCTCACGCGGGCAGGTCGAGCCGCGCTCCCATCCGCTCCAGCGCCCGACCGGCCTGACGGCGTACGTCGGGGTGCGGGTCGTGCAGCAGCGCCCGGACGGCCTCGACGTGCTCGGTGTCGCCGGCTGCGCCCAGGGTCCGCAGCGCCTGCGCACGGACCCGGTCGAGTTCGTGCCCGAGCAAGCGCACGGCACCGGGGCCGGCCTCGCCCAGCTCCCGGCGCGTCGCGACCTTGAGGCAGGTCTCGGCGACCCGCCAGTGCTCGTCGTCGAGACCCACGACGACGGCCGGGGCGGCGCTGTCCTCCCAGGCGTACAGCAGCCCGCGCGCACCCCAGGACCGGGTCCAGTAGGGCTTCCAACTGGACTCGTCCAGGGTCGGCTCCCCCGGCGCGAAGCTGAGCCCGGTGAGGTAGCCCAGCTCGTCGACGTGGTCCTCGCGACGGGCCCCCCCGAGCAGGTCGAGACAGACCCGGACCACGGCCGGCTCGCCGACCAGGGCGACCAGCTCCGCGACCAGCACCCCGAGCGGGAGGTCGCGGTCGGTCGGGGGCGGCAGGGAGGGGGTCACCCGCCCACTATGGCGGGTTCTCGCCGCACCCGGCGCAGGGACTAACGTGCGGCCCATGACGACACCTGACGTGACCGCCCTCCTGGAGCGTGCGCGGGCCTGGGCCGCGGAGGACCCCGACCCGCAGACCCGCAGCGAGCTGGAGGCGATCGTCGAGGGGGTCGAGGCCGGCGGGGACGCCACCGACCTGGCCGACCGCTTCGACGGCACGCTGGAGTTCGGCACGGCCGGCCTGCGCGGCGCCCTCGGACCCGGCTCCAACCGGATGAACCGGGTCGTCGTCACGCGCGCGGCCGCTGGGCTGGCGGCGTACCTCCGCGCCGAGGGTGCGCCCCGCGAGGCCACCGTCGTGATCGGGTACGACGCCCGCCACAACTCCGACGTCTTCGCCCGCGACACCGCCGAGGTGATGACCGGCGCCGGCTTCAAGGCCCACGTCCTCCCCCGCCCGCTGCCCACCCCGCTGCTGGCCTTCGCGATCCGCGAGCTGGGCTGCGTCGCGGGCGTCATGGTGACCGCGAGCCACAACCCACCGGAGGACAACGGCTACAAGGTCTACCTCGGCGACGGCAGCCAGATCGTGCCGCCCGCCGACGCCGGGATCGCCGCGGCGATCGCCGCCGTGGGCGCTCTGGCCGACGTGCCGCGCGGACCGGCCGGCACGGTGCAGGACGAGCACCTCGTCGACCGCTACCTCGACACCGTCGCCGACCTCGCCGTCGACGGCCCGCGCGACCTCGACATCGTCTACACGCCTCTGCACGGCGTGGGCGGCGCCTCGGTGGTCCAGGTGCTCGAGACGGCTGGCTTCGACGCCCCTCGCGTGGTCAGCCAGCAGGAGCAGCCCGACCCCGACTTCCCCACCGTGGCCTTCCCCAACCCCGAGGAGCCCGGCGCGATGGACCTCGCGATGGCGCTCGCGGACGCCCAGGGCGCCGACCTGGTCGTGGCCAACGACCCCGACGCCGACCGGTGCGCCGCCGCCGTCCCCGGCCCGCACGGCTGGCGGATGCTGCGCGGCGACGAGGTGGGGGCACTGCTCGCCGCGCACCTCCTGGCGGCCGGCAAGCAGGGCACCTACGCCACCTCGATCGTCTCCTCGTCGCTGCTCGGCAAGATGGCCGCCGCCGCCGGGCAGCCGTACGTCGAGACGCTCACCGGCTTCAAGTGGATCGGGCGCGTCGAGAACCTCGCCTTCGGCTACGAGGAGGCGCTGGGCTACTGCGTCGACCCCGAGCACGTGCGCGACAAGGACGGCGTCTCCGCGCTGCTGCTGCTCTGCGAGCTGGCCGCCTCGGCGAAGGCCGAGGGTCGCGGGCTCACCGACCTCCTCGACGACATCGCGCGCGAGCACGGGCTGCACGCCACCGACCAGCTCTCCGTGCGGGTCAGCGACCTCGGCGAGATCGCCGCGGCCATGCAGCGCCTGCGCGCCACCCCGCCGACCTCCCTCGGTGGCCTGGCCGTCGAGGGGGTCGACGACCTGGCCGAGGGCTCGGCGGACCTGCCGCCCACGGAGGGCCTGCGCTACCGCCTGGCGGACGGCGCCCGCGTGATCGTGCGGCCGAGCGGCACCGAGCCCAAGCTGAAGTGCTACCTCGAGGTCGTCGTCCCGGTGCACCCCGAGGACGGCGTCGAGGCCGCCCGGATCGCCGCCGTGGGTCGCCTGGACGCCCTGCGCGGCGGGATCAAGGCCGCCGCCGGGATCTGAGCCGGGTCGTCAGGACGGCGTCGCGCGCTCGTGCAGCAGCAGGAGGGCGTACGCCGCCAGCGACTTCGCGTCGCTGAGCCGACCGTCCCGCGCCATCTGCTCCACCTCGGCGCGGGCGAACCACGCCGACCGCAGGTCCTGCTCCTCGGGGTCCGGCGCCGGCGCGCCCGCGGTGAGGTCGGTCGCCAGGAACACCCGGCAGCGCTGGTCGAGCGTGCTGGGCGACATCTCGAGCGTGCCGAGCGGGGTGAGCGTGCCGGCGACCAGCCCGGTCTCCTCGCGCAGCTCCCGGGCAGCCGCCGCGACGGCGTCGGCGTCCCGCTCGTCGAGGGACCCGGACGGCAGCTCCCAGCGCCGGCCGCCCACCGGGTGGCGGTGCTGCTCGACCAGGTGCACCCGGTCGCCGTCGAGCGCGACGACCAGCGCGATGTCGGGGCCGGTCACCACGGTCCGGGTGCCGGTGCCGCCGTCGGGCAGCCGGACGACGTCCTCCCGCACGGCGAGCCACGGGTTGGCGAACCTCTCGGTGCTGCTCAGCGTCTCCACGACGCCGATGCTGCCCCACCCCGAGCGGTCAGGAGAGCTGCTTGCGACGGTTCTCGGTGACGACCTCGTAGCCGGCAGTCTCGTAGAGGTGCCGGGCCACCGTGTTGTGGCCGAAGACGTTGAGCGTGAGCGAGTCGCCACCCGCCTCCCGCACCCGCGCCTCGGTCGCGGCGAGCAGCGCCCGTCCGAGGCCGCGGCCACGGGCGGCCTCGACGAGCTCGATGTCGAAGAGGAAGGCGCCGCGTCGGCCACCCGGCCGGCCCCCGTGGTCGATCCACACGTGGCCGACGACCTCGTCGTCCACGACCGCGAGCAGCAGGTCGTGCCCGGTCGTGCGGGGCCCGTCCGGCAGCAGCTGCGCGAGCTCCGAGCGCGACCGCTCGAGCGCCTCGTCGGCCGGCCAGTTGCCCGCGGCGGTGTGCTCGGCGGCGTACTCGCGGGTGAGCCGCGCCAGGAAGTCGGCGTACTCGTCGTCCGTCATCGGACGCAGCGCCAGCCCGCTCATCGCGGCGGCCTCAGACGACCACGGCGACGAGGAACAGCACGATCGACGCCCCGAGCGCCACGACCTCCGGCCACGCCCAGCGACGGCGTACGCCGGCAGCGAGCGCCAGCTGCTCGTCGGAGAGCAGCTTCACGCCGGCCTGGGCACGCGCGTCCTCGGCCAGCTGGCTGATCCGGTCCTGGACGAAGTCCGGGTAGGACTGCAGCGGGTCGGCGGTCTGGTCCTTGCCGGCGCGGAGCTTGCGCCAGCTCTTCCCGACGGCGGGCGAGACGTAGCGCTTCTCCCCCGCTCCGACGGCGAGGACCTGGCGCACGACGACCTGCTCGATCGCCGCGAGGGGGATCGAGACCTCGTCGAGCATGTTGCGCAGCACGAGCCGGTCGGAGGTCACCCAGACCCGGGGACGGAGCATCGCGGACCACACCAGGACCCCGAAGACGAGGGCTCCGGCGACCACCGGGAAGGGGAAGCCGTGGTCGCGGTCGACGATCCCGATCACCACGACCGCGGCGGACAGGACGAGGGCCAGGATGCCCAGGACCTTGCCGCTCGTGGGCCTGAAACGCTCGACCGCCTCGTCACTCATCAACGCTCCTCGGGTGCCGATCTGGCGATTCCCGCCCGATCCGCGGACAACCCTATGCTGGGTCGGTGACAAGCACCCCCACCACCACGGCAACGGCGCCGGCGGCGGACTTCACGGACATCACTCGTTCGGATGCCACGCTGCGGCGCTTCCTCCACGGCCTCCCCGGCGTCGACCAGGTCGGCGCGGAGGCCCGCGCGGCCGGCCTCGGCACACGCTCGATCAAGACGACGGCGAAGGCCTTCGCGATCGACCTCGCGATCCGGATGGTCGACCTGACGACGCTCGAGGGCGCCGATACCCACGGCAAGGTCCGCGCGCTCGCCGCCAAGGCGATGCACCCCGACCCGGCCGACCCCTCGTGCCCGATGACGGCCGCCGTGTGCGTCTACCCCGACATGGTGGCGACCGCCAAGGAGGTCCTGGGCGACAGCGGCGTGCACGTGGCCGCCGTCGCGACCGCCTTCCCGAGCGGCCGGGCGGCCCTCGACATCAAGCTGGCCGACACCCGCGACGCCGTCGAGGCCGGCGCCGACGAGATCGACATGGTCATCGACCGCGGCGCGTTCCTCTCGGGCCGCTACAAGGACGTGTACGACGAGATCGTCGCCGTCCGCGAGGCCTGCGGCGCGGCCCACCTGAAGGTCATCTTCGAGACCGGCGAGCTGCAGACCTACGACAACGTCCGCCGCGCCAGCTGGCTCGCCATGATGGCGGGCGGCCACTTCATCAAGACCTCGACCGGCAAGGTGCAGCCCGCCGCGACCCTGCCCGTCACGCTCGTGATGCTCGAGGCGGTCCGCGACTTCCGCGAGGCCACCGGCCAGATGGTCGGGGTCAAGCCCGCGGGCGGGATCCGCTCGACCAAGGACGCGATCAAGTACCTCGTCATGGTCAACGAGATCGCCGGCCAGGACTGGCTCGACCCGGACTGGTTCCGCTTCGGCGCCTCCACGCTGCTCAACGACCTGCTCATGCAGCGCACCAAGATGACGACCGGTCGCTACTCCGGTCCCGACTACTTCACCCTGGACTGATCACCATGAGCTCCCCCTTCGAGTACGCCCCCGCCCCCGAGTCGCGCGCGATCGTCGACATCAAGCCGTCGTACGGCCTGTTCGTCAACGGCGAGTTCGTCGACGGCCACGGCACGTCCTTCAAGACCATCAGCCCCTCCACCGAGGAGGTGCTGTCCGAGGTCGCCGAGGCGGACGACGCCGACGTCGACCTCGCCGTGAAGGCCGCGCGTCGCGCCCACACCCGCGTCTGGGGCCGGATGCCTGGCCGCGAGCGCGCGAAGTACCTCTACCGGATCGCCCGGATCATCCAGGAGCGCGGCCGCGAGCTCGCCGTCCTGGAGTCGATCGACAACGGCAAGCCGATCAAGGAGGCCCGCGACGTCGACGTCCCGACGGCCGCGGCGCACTTCTTCTACTACGCCGGCTGGGCCGACAAGCTGGAGTACTCCGGCTACGGCACCACGCCCCTCGGTGTGGCCGGCCAGGTCATCCCGTGGAACTTCCCGCTGCTGATGCTCGCGTGGAAGATCGCCCCGGCCCTGGCCTGCGGCAACACCGTCGTGCTCAAGCCCGCCGAGACCACCCCGCTGACCGCGCTGCTCTTCGCGGAGATCTGCCAGCAGGCCGACCTCCCGCCGGGCGTCGTCAACATCGTCACCGGCGCCGGTGACACCGGCCGCGCGCTGGTCGCCCACCCCGACGTCGACAAGGTCGCCTTCACCGGGTCCACCGACGTCGGCCGCGCGATCGCCAAGGCCGTCGCGGGCTCGAGCAAGAAGGTCACCCTCGAGCTCGGCGGCAAGGCCGCCAACATCGTCTTCGACGACGCCCCCATCGACCAGGCGGTCGAGGGCATCGTGACGGGCATCTTCTTCAACCAGGGCCACGTCTGCTGCGCCGGCTCGCGCCTGCTCGTGCAGGAGTCCGTCGCCGACGAGGTGCTCGAGCGGCTCAAGCGCCGGGTCTCGACCCTGCGCGTCGGCGACCCGCTCGACAAGAACACCGACATCGGGGCGATCAACTCCGCCGAGCAGCTGGCCCGGATCACCGAGCTCAGCGACCTCGGCGAGGCCGAGGGCGCGGGCCGCTGGTCCCCCGCCTGCGAGCTCCCGGAGCGGGGCTTCTGGTTCCCCCCGACGATCTTCACCAACGTCACCCAGGCGCACCGGATCGCCCGCGAGGAGATCTTCGGCCCCGTGCTGTCCGTGCTGACCTTCCGCACGCCGTCCGAGGCGGTCGAGAAGGCCAACAACACGCCGTACGGCCTCTCCGCCGGCGTCTGGACCGACAAGGGGTCGCTGATCCTGCACATGGCCAATCAGCTCCGCGCCGGCGTCGTGTGGGCTAACACGTTCAACAAGTTCGACCCGACCAGCCCCTTCGGCGGCTACAAGGAGTCGGGCTACGGCCGCGAGGGTGGCCGCCACGGCCTCGAGGCCTACCTGAAGGGAGCCTCGGCATGAGCCGCATCGACGTCCGCAAGACCTACAAGCTGTTCATCGGCGGCGCCTTCCCGCGCTCGGAGTCCGGCTACTCCTACGTCGTCCACGACTCGAAGGGTGCGTTCGTGGCCAACGCGGCACTCGCCTCCCGCAAGGACGCCCGCGACGCGGTCGTCGCCGCCCGCAAGGCCTTCGGGGGCTGGTCCTCGCGTACGGCGTACAACCGCGCGCAGATCGTCTACCGCATCGCCGAGGTCATGGAGGACCGTCGCCCGCAGTTCGTCGACGCCGTCCGCCAGTCCGAGGGGCTGAGCGCCGCCCGCGCCGAGAAGGTGCTCGACGAGGCCATCGACCGGCTCGTCTGGTACGCCGGCTGGGCCGACAAGATCACCCAGGTCGTCGGGGGCGCCAACCCCGTCGCCGGGCCGTTCTTCAACCTCTCGACGCCCGAGCCGACCGGGGTCGTGGCCGTCCTCGCCCCCCAGGACTCCTCGCTGCTCGGTCTCGTGAGCGTGGTCGCGCCGGCCATCGTCACCGGGAACACGGTCGTCGTGGTGTCGTCGTACGCCCGTCCGCTGCCGGCCGTGACCTTCTCCGAGGTGCTCGCGACCTCCGACCTGCCCGGCGGCGTCGTCAACATCCTCACCGGCTCGGCGGCGACCGTCGCGCCGTGGCTGGCCTCGCACATGGACGTCAACGCGATCGACCTCACCGGCGTCGCCGGCGACACCGAGCTCGCGACGTCGCTCGAGGTGGCCGCGGCCGACAACCTCAAGCGCGTCCGTCGCGCGCCGGCCGCCGAGCCCGACTGGAGCGCCGACCCCGGCACCGACGCGATGACGGCGTTCCTCGAGACGAAGACGGTCTGGCACCCGATCGGGGTGTGAGGTGCCTCCCGCCCGAGCTCGCGAGGGCGGGAGACCAGCACCCAGGTCGAGTAGCCGCGCGGCCGACGCAGGAGGCCGCGACCGGCGTATCGAGACTGACGACGCAGGGGGCAGAATGGGCCGGATGCGCGCGCGGGTGATCGTCCTGGCCGGCCCCTCCGGGGCCGGCAAGTCGCGACTCGCGGAGCGCACCGGTTTGCCGGTGCTGCGGCTCGACGACTTCTACAAGAACGGCGACGACCCGACGCTGCCCCGGATCACCGAGGGCGCCAACGCCGGCATCGTCGACTGGGACGTGCCCGCGTCGTGGCTGCTCGAGGACGCCCTGGCCACGCTCGAGGAGCTGTGCCGTGCGGGCCGGGCCGAGGTGCCGATCTACGAGATCGCCCAGGACGGACGCTGCGGCTCCCGGACGCTGGACCTGGCCGGGCACGACCTGTTCGTCGCGGAGGGGATCTTCGCCCAGGAGGTCGTGCCTGCGTGCCGGGAGGCCGGGCTGCTCGCCGCGGCGTACTGCGTGCGCCAGCACCCCGTCGTCACCTTCTGGCGCCGGCTGACCCGCGACCTGCGCGAGCACCGCAAGCCCCCGCTCGTGCTGGTGCGGCGCGGCCTGGCGCTGCTGCGCGACCAGCGGCGGGTGGTGGCCGGTGCGGTCGCCCGGGGCTGCGAGCCGGTCACCCCGGACGCGGCGTTCGCGGCGATCCGGGCGCTGGCGCGGCCGGGCGGCTCCCCCGCCGGCTCGGCGGGCGTCGGGTCGTGAGCGGCCCGGACCAGCCCGACTGGCCGGCCGTCGCGTTCCGCGAGCGCCTGCGCCAGCCCGACCAGCGCTCGTGCGGCGCCACGGTGCTGGTGGTCGCGCGGATGCTGCTCGACCCGGCGTACGCCCAGCTGGTCGCGACCGGCCGCCACCCCCGTACCGGCGTGACGCTGGCCGGGGACGTGGCCGGGCGGTTCCGCTACGAGGTGCTCGGCATGCACCACCGCGTCACCGGCGCCGTCGACGCCGCGGGGCACCTGCAGGTGCCGTGGCCGCGCGCGCTCGGCACGCCGCCGTGGGCGGTGGCGCACCAGATGTCGACGACCGGGGGCGCGGACCTGCCGCCCGTGCGGTACGTCGCCCGGCCGGTGCGGCCCGGTGGTGCCGGTGGGGCTGACCGCGGACGCGTCTTCGACCGGCTGCTCGCGGTGACCGGGGACCGTCGCCCTGTCCCCGTGTACGTCGGCGACCGCTGGCTGCCCCGCCATGTCGTCCTCGCGCTCGGCCCGGTCGAGGGCCGGCTGCGCTGCTACGAGCCCGCCCGCGGGCAGCTCGTCGACGTCGACCGGGCGTCCTTCACCGGTGCCCGCCTCGGCCTGGCCGGCTGGGACCGTCCGTGGTGCGTGGTGGTCCCGGCCTGACCGTCCTCGCCCGGCCGACGCCCGGCGCGAACGCGGGACGTCATGCGAACTGGTCGCCAGGACGACCACATCGTCGGACGTCCCGGCGCGGCCGGCCGGCGGGCGGCGTCAGGACCCAGGAGTCAGGACGTCCACACCACGAAGACCAGCACCAGCCAGGCGAGCGGCATGGCGACCGCGAGCCCGAGCAGGACCCGGGCGAGGAGGAACGACGTGAGCGCGGCGCTCACCGGACCCTCGGCGTCGTCGAGGACCTCGACGCGCTCGGGGTGCTGCGGGTCGTAGCGGACGGCGACCTGCTGACCCACCGGGGGCGGCGGGGCCGGCACGCCGGTCAGGCACTCGGCGGTGACCGCGCGGCCCTCGGCGGTGGTGAAGGAGACCACCGGGAAGTACAGCGTCTCCGGGTTCGTCGTGAGGCTCACGTCCTTGGCCTCGAGCGACAGCACCTCGGCCAGCACCTCGACCGCGCTCGCCCGAAAGCCGGCCGCGAAGCGGCGCTGGCGCAGGCCGCGCAGGAACAGCAGCCCCGCACCGAGGAGGAAGACGGCACCCGCCCCCAGCAGCAGGGCGGAGGCCAGGACGTGGACGGTCACCGGGTCATCCTTCGGCCGCCAGCGCGGCGTACCCCGGCTTCACGACCCCGTCGATGATCGCGAGGCGCTCGTCGAACGGCAGGAAGGCCGACTTCATCGCGTTGATGGTGAACCAGCGCAGGTCGTCGAGCGTGTAGCCGAACGCCTCCACCAGCGCCCACATCTCCGCGGTCATCGAGGTGCCGCTCATCAGGCGGTTGTCGGTGTTGACGGTGACGCGGAACCGCAGCCGGGTCAGCAGCCCGATCGGGTGCTCGGCGATCGAGGCCGCCGCCCCGGTCTGGATGTTGGAGGCGGGGCACATCTCGAGCGGGATCCGCTTGTCGCGGACGTACGCCGCGAGCCGGCCCAGCTCGACCGAGCCGTCGTCGGCGACGGTGATGTCGTCGATGATGCGGACGCCGTGGCCGAGCCGGTCGGCCCCGCACCACTGGATCGCCTGCCAGATCGACGGCAGCCCGAAGGCCTCGCCCGCGTGGATCGTGAAGTGGGAGTTCTCGCGCTGGAGGTACTCGAACGCGTCGAGGTGCCGGGTGGGCGGATAGCCCGCCTCCGCCCCCGCGATGTCGAAGCCGGCGACGCCGCGCCCGCGCCAGGCGACCGCGAGCTCCGCGATCTCCATCGAGCGCGCCTGGTGGCGCATGGCGGTGAGCAGCTGGCGTACGACGATCCGCCCGCCCGCGGCCGCCGTGGCCTCGTCGAAGCCCTGCTGCACCGCCGCGACGACCTCGTCCAGCGTGAGGCCGCCCTCGACGTGCTGCTCGGGGGCGTAGCGGATCTCGGCGTACACCACCCCGTCGGCGGCGAGGTCCTCCACGCACTCGCGGGCGACCCGGGCGATGGCCGGTCCGGACTGCATGACGGCCACCGTGTGGTCGAACGTCTCGAGGTAGCGGACCAGCGAGCCGGAGTCCGCGGACTCGGCGAACCACGCGGCCAGCGCGTCCGCGTCGTCGGCCGGCAGCGGGTGCCCGCACTCGGCCGCGAGGTCGATGATCGTCTGCGGCCGCAGGCCTCCGTCGAGGTGGTCGTGCAGCAGCACCTTCGGCGCCCTGAGCACCTGGTCGCGGGTGGGGACGGTAGCGTCCGTCGTGGCGGTCATGCCGCCATCCTGTCAGCACCTTCCGCCCGCGTCGCCGTCGGCGACCGACACACGAGGAGCGATGCATGCGCACCTTCACGACCCTGGACGAGATCGCCGCAGCAGCCGGCGAGGAGCTCGGCACCTCCGAGTGGGTGACGATCGAGCAGGAGCGCGTCGACCAGTTCGCCGAGGCCACCGGCGACCACCAGTGGATCCACGTCGACGTCGAGCGCGCGGCCGACGGCCCGTTCGGCGGCACCATCGCGCACGGCTACCTCACCCTGTCGCTGGTCCCGTGGCTCGGCAGCACCGTCTTCGCGCTGGAGACCCCCGGCGCCAAGCTGAACTACGGCGTCAACAAGGTCCGCTTCCCGAACCCGGTCCGCGTGGGCTCCCGCATCCGCTCCACCATCTCCGTCGGCGAGGTCACCGACCTGCCCGCCGGCAAGCAGCTCACGCTCAAGCACGTCGTCGAGATCGAGGGCCAGGACAAGCCCGCCTGCGTCGCCGAGAGCGTCGTGCTGCTGCTGCCCTGAGGCTGGACCGTGGGGCAGTTTCACCGGGTACCCGGTGAAACTGCCCGCCGCTCACCCCTTGCACCTCACCCCACCCTAGGTAGAGTAAGACCATGGTGGCTCGCCTCACGATCCCGACCCGGCTGGTCCTCGCCGCGCTGCTGGAGGACCCAGACACGGCGCGGTACGGCCTCGAGATCGGGGAGGTGGCCGGGCTGCCCAGCGGCACGGTGCACCCGATCCTGGCCCGGCTCGAGGGCAGCGGGTGGGTGGTCTCGCAGTGGGAGGACGTCGACCCGGCGGCGGCCGGGCGGCCCGCCCGGCGGTACTACCGCCTCACCGACGAGGGCCGCGCCCGGGCCGCGGCCCGGCTGGCTGCGGCGGACGCCGCACGACGACGGCCCCGGCTCGGGCTGGCGCCGGGCGCGTTGGGTGGTACGTCGTGAGCCGCCGGACGCGCGGGCCGAGCGCCGCGATCAGCGGGCTGGCGGCGCTGCTCGTGCCGTCGTACGCCCGGGACCGCTACCGCGCCGAGTTCGCCTCCGAGCTCGCCGAGCTGCCGGCGTCCCGGCGGCCGGGGCACGCCCTGCGGCTGCTCGTGGCCGCGTGGCCCTTGCGCCTGGCGGTGCTCGCCGCGGCTGCCGCGCACCGGGGCCACCCGGACCCCCCGCTCGGGTGCCTGCTCGGCCTGCGGCACCGCTGGCGGGTGCTCCGGACCTCGGACGGGCACCCCTACCGCGCGTGCCGGCGCTGCGGCCTCGACGACCCGCACCTGGCACGGCCGGTCGCCGACGGGCTCGCGTTCGGGACGATCAGCACCTGGCAGTGAGCGGGGCGGAGGCGCCGGCGGCCGGACGCCCGCCCCCGAGCCTCAGCCGATCCGGTCGATGACCAGCGGGTCGGGGGTGTACGCCGTCCCTGCGGCCGCGACGTCGTAGCCGCCCTCGAGCGAGTCGAGGGCGCGCTCGAAGCGGTCCGGCTCGTCGGTGAGCAGCGTGAACAGCGGCGCGCCCTCGGTGACGGCGTCCCCGGGCCGGGCGTGCCAGACGACACCGGCGCCGGCCTGGACGGAGGCCCCGGCCTTGGCGCGGCCGGCGCCGAGGCGCCAGGCGGCCATGCCGACGGCCATGGCGTCGAGGCGGGTCAGCACCCCGGTGGCGGGGGCGGTCACGACGTGGGACTCGTGGGCGACCGGGAGGTCGGCGTCGGGGTCGCCGTCCTGGGCGCGGACCATGGCCTTCCAGGTGTCCATGGCGCGTCCGGAGGCGAGCACCTCGGCCGGGTCGACGTCGGTGACCCCGGCGCCGGCGAGCATCTCGCGGGCCAGGGCCAGCGTCAGCTCGACCACGTCGGCGGGACCGCCTCCGGCGAGCACCTCGACCGACTCGGCGACCTCGATCGCGTTGCCGGCGGTCAGGCCGAGCGGCGTGGACATGTCGGTGAGCAGGGCGACCGTGTGGACGCCGGCGTCCTGGCCGAGCCCCACCATCGTCGCGGCGAGCTCGCGGGCGGACTCGACGGACTTCATGAAGGCGCCGGTGCCGACCTTGACGTCGAGGACCAGCGAGCCGGTGCCCTCGGCGATCTTCTTGGACATGATCGAGGACGCGATCAGCGGGATCGCCTCGACGGTGCCGGTCACGTCGCGCAGGGCGTAGAGCTTCTTGTCCGCGGGCGCGAGGCCGTCGCCGGCCGCGCAGATGACCGCGCCGACCGACTCGAGCTGGGCGAACATCTCGTCGTTCGACAGCGCCGCCCGCCAGCCGGGGATCGACTCGAGCTTGTCGAGCGTGCCGCCGGTGTGGCCCAGGCCGCGCCCGGACAGCTGCGGCACCGCGACGCCGCAGGCCGCCACGAGGGGCGCCAGCGGCAGGGTGATCTTGTCGCCCACCCCACCGGTCGAGTGCTTGTCGGCGGTCGGCCGGGACAGCGTGGAGAAGTCCATCCGCTCCCCCGACGCGATCATCGCGGCGGTCCAGCGGGCGATCTCGCGGCGGTCCATCCCGTTGAGCAGGATCGCCATCGCCAGGGCCGACATCTGCGCGTCGTCGACCTCGCCGCGCGTGTAGGCGTCGATCACCCAGTCGATCTGGCTGTCGCTCAGCTCGGCGCGGTCGCGCTTCGCGAGGATCACCTCGACGGCGTCATGCATGGGTTCCTCCCACGGGCACCGTGCGGTAGCCCCTCAACACGAAGGTGCCCCGGCTCTCGGGCTCACCCGCCAGCCCGAGGTCGGGGTACGCCGCCCACAGCGCCGTCACCGACTCGACCAGCTCCATGCGCGCCAGCGGCGCGCCCAGGCAGAAGTGCACCCCGGCCCCGAAGGCCAGGTGGTTGTTGGGGGCTCGGGCGACCCGGAACTCGTCCGGCGCCTCGAAGACCGCTGGGTCGCGGTTGGCCGCGCCCAGCAGCGCCGCGATCTTGCGGCCCTCCTCGACGACCACGCCGCCGATCTCGACGGTGGCGGTGGCGGTGCGCTCGAAGAGCTGCAGCGCGGAGTCGAAGCGCAGCATCTCCTCGACGCAGGCGGCCACGTCGTCCCCCGGCCGCAGGCCGCGCCGCAGCATCGCGACGAGGCCGTTGCCGAAGACGTTGACCGAGGCCTCGTGGCCGGCGTTGAGCAGCAGGACGACCGCGGCGACCACCTCGTCGTCGGAGAGGTCGGTGGCCGCCAGGTCGCTGACCAGGTCGTCGGCGGGCCGCGCCCGGCGCTCGGCGACCAGCTCGCGGACCAGCCCGGCGAAGTCGGCGGCCGCGGCGACGGCGGCGTCCACCACCGCGGGCGGCGGGGCCACTTCGTACATCCGCACGATCGCCTGGGACCAGTCGCGCAGGTCGGGGGCGTACGACGCGGGCACGCCCAGCAGCTCCGCGATGACGAGGACCGGGAGCGGCTCGGCGTAGTCGCCCAGGACGTCGAACCCGTCGCCCGAGGTCTCCGCGAGCAGGCCGGCGGCGAGCTCGCGGACCCGCGGCCGCAGCCGCTCGACGTGACCGCGGTTGAAGGCGCCGGCGACCAGGCGTCGCAGCCGGGTGTGCTCCGGCGGCTCGCTCTCCATCATCTGGTTGCGGTGCAGCAGGTTGAAGGGCTCGAGGTGGTCGACGGGCTGCCGGTCGCGCCAGATCCTCCCCAGCGACCGGTTGCGCAGGACGGCGCCCGTGGTCGCGTGGTCGAACGTCAGGAACATCCCGGACGGCTCGTGCCAGGCGACCGGGTGCGCGGCCCGCTCCTCGGCGAAGGCCGGGTAGGGGTCCGCGACGACGGCCGCCGAGCCCAGGTCAAGCGAGGTTGTCGGGACCGAAGGCATCCGGCAGCACCTCGTCCATCCGGCGCAGGCCGGAGACGGTCATCAGCAGCAGGTCGGGCCCGCCGTTCTCGAAGAGCAGCTGGCGGCAGCGACCGCACGGCATCAGCACCGCGCCCTGCCCGTCCACGCACACGAAGTGGGTCAGCCGCCCGCCGCCGGTCAGGTGCAGCTGGGAGACGAGCCCGCACTCGGCGCAGAGCGCGACGCCGTACGCCGCGTTCTCGACGTTGCAGCCCGCCACGACCCGGCCGTCGTCGACCACGGCCGCGGCCCCCACGGGGTAGTGGGAGTACGGCGCGTAGGCGTGCGACATCGCCTCCCGGGCGCGCTCGGTGAGCGCCTCCCAGTCGAAGTCCTCGCCCGTCACCCCGCGCTGCCCTTGCGGTAGATCTGCCCGTCGGCCTTCGGCATCCTCAGCCGTTGCGAGGCGAAGGCGAGCACCAGGAGCGTCGCGACGTACGGCGTCATGCTGGTGAAGTCGGTCGGCACCGAGTCCGTCAGGGAGAACCACACGAGGAAGCCGGCACCGAAGACCGCGAGCACCATGCCGCTGGCGCGGTTGGCCGTGCGGAGCGCGCGCCAGGCGCCGATCACGAGCAGCCAGAAGCCGACGAGCAGCAGCAGGGCGTGGATCGTGGAGGCGTCGCGCAGGCGGAGGCTGTCGGTGTAGCCGAACATGCCCGAGCCGAGCAGCACGCCTCCGGGGCGCCAGTTGCCGAAGATCATCGCCGCGAGGCCGATGTAGCCGCGCCCGTTGGTCTGGTTGGTGTGGAAGCCCGGCGACGACACGAGCGCGAGGTAGCCACCGCCGAGGCCGGCGAGCCCGCCGGACACGAGCACGGCGGCGTACTTGTGCCGGATCACGTTGACGCCGAGGCTCTCGGCGGCCTGCGGGTTCTCGCCGCAGGAGCGCAGCCGCAGGCCGAACCGCGTGCGCCAGAGGACGTACGCCGTCACGGCGACCAGCACGAACACCAGGATCGTCACGACCGAGATGCGGGTGGTCAGCGCGGTCACCAGCGAGGCGATGTCCGAGACGACGAACCAGTGCTTGTCGGCGAGGTCCGCGGCCCCGGACGAGATCCCGGGGATCGTGATCGAGTCGGGCTTCTGCAGGCCCGTGAGCTGCTGGGCACCGCCGTGGCCGAACTCCGAGTCGAGGTCGGAGAAGTAGGCCTCGGCCAGGAAGGTCGTCAGGCCCAGGGCGATCACGTTGAGCGCGACGCCGGACACGATGTGGTCGACGCCGAAGGTGACCGTGGCGAGCGCGTGGATCAGCCCGCCGATGACGCCGAACAGCACGGCGCCCATGAGACCGGCGTACGGGCCGTAGTAGTAGGTGAAGTAGGCGGCACCCCAGGTGCCGAGCAGCATCTGCCCCTCGAGGCCGATGTTGACGACGCCGGCGCGCTCGCTCCACAGGCCGCCGAGCGCGGCCAGCAGGATCGGGCAGGTGGCCGCGATCGCGGCGCGGAGGCTGCCGGCGGAGTCGATCTCGTCGGCCCCGGCGATGATCCGCACGGCGGCGATCGAGACGAGCGCGGCGAGCGCGATCAGGTAGTAGTTCTGCGCCCGGCCGCGGCTGCGCGCGGCAGGCGACGGGGACGGGGTCCCGGTCGTGGGGGCGGTCGTGGTGCTCACGCCGTGACCTCCTTCTTCTCGTCACCGGCGGGGGCGGCCTGGTCGAGCGTGGCCCGCAGGGCGCGCTGCTCGGAGGCGGCGATCCAGCGCCGGACGACCTCGTAGGCGATGACCACGGCGAGCACGACGACGCCCTGGGTGATCTGCACGATCGACGGGGAGATGTCGGCGATCAGGCCGAGCGGGTTGGCCTGCTCGCTGAGCCACGCGAAGAGCACCGCGCCGAAGAAGATGCCGAGGGGGCGGTTGCGCCCGAGCAGGGCGACCGCGATCCCGGTGAAGCCGAGCTGGTGCTGGAACGGCGGGCCGTAGTAGTCGGCGCCGCCAAAGAGCGCCGGCATCCAGATCAGGCCGGCGATGCCGCCGGACAGCAGCATCGAGACGACCACCATCTTCTTGACCTGGACGCCCGACGCGACGGCGGCGTCCTCGTTCTGCCCGGTGGCGCGCAGGTCGAAGCCGAAGCGGGTCCGGTTGATGAGGAACGACACGAGCACGCCGGCCGCGACGGCCAGCAGCGCGAGCGTCCAGACCGCGCCGTCCCGGGCGCCGAAGAAGGTCCACCCGGCGAACTGGCTGGACTCGGGGATCGGCGTGGTCCGGCGGCCCTGGCCGTACTGGTCGCCGTGGTTGGACAGCAGGTAGCCGACCAGGGTGCCCGCGATCGCGTTCAGCATGATCGTGGAGATCACCTCGCTGACGCCGCGCGTGACTTTGAGCAGGCCGGCGATGCCGGCCCACAGGGCGCCGGTCACGACCGCCACGAGGACGGCGACGACCACGTTCAGCTTGCCGGGGAAGATCGCGAAGCCGGCGACGAGCGCGGCGGCGTACGACGCGATGGTGTACTGCCCCTCGACGCCGATGTTGAAGAGGTTCATCCGGAAGCCGATGGCCGCGGCGAGCGCCGCGAGGAAGATCATCGACGTCTGGTTGACGATGTTGACCCAGTTGCGGCCGCTGGGCGCGGTGGTGAGCACCGACCAGAAGTCGCTCACCGAGGCACCGGCGATCGTGACCACCACGCTGGTGACCAGGACCGCTGCGACGACGGCGATCAGGGGCGCGAGCAGGGTCTGCGCCGCCTTGCGCAGCGCGAGGGAGGCGGTCATGCCGTGTCCTTCCCGCCGGTCATGGCGGAGCCGAGGTCCTGCGGGGTGACGTCCTGGGGGTCGAACTCGCCGACGATCTCACCGCGCAGGATCACCTGGATCCGGTCGGACAGGCCGATCAGCTCGTCGAGGTCGGCGGAGATCAGCAGCACCCCGAGGCCGAGGCGCCGGGCGCGCTTGATGTGGTCCCAGATATCGGCCTGGGCGCCGACGTCCACGCCCCGGGTGGGGTGGGCGGCGATGAGGAGGACCGGGTCCCCGCTCATCTCCCGGCCGACGATCAGCTTCTGCTGGTTGCCGCCGGACAGCGCGCGCGCGTGGGTGTTGATCGAGGGGGTGCGCACGTCGTAGTCCTCGACGATGCGCTGGGTGTCGGCCTTCGAGGCCGCGCGGTCGATCAGGCCGTGCTTGTCGGCCGGCCTGCGGGTCTGGTGGCCCAGGACGCGGTTCTCCCACAGGGGGGCGTCGAGCAGCAGGCCGTGGCGGTGGCGGTCCTCGGGGATGAAGCCGATGCCGGCCTCGCGCCGTGCGCGGGTGCCCCAGTCGGTCATCGGCCGGTCGGCCAGGGTGATCGTGCCGGTGCCCTTGCGCATGCCCATGATGGTCTCGACGAGCTCGGCCTGGCCGTTGCCCTCGACGCCGGCGATGCCGAGCACCTCGCCCTTGTGGATGGTGAGGTCGATGTCGCGGAGCAGGTGCCGTCCGCGCGCGTCGACGAGGTTGACGTGGTCGAGGTCGAGGAGGACGACGTCGGTGACGGTCGACTCCTCGGTCTCGGGCGACGGGAGCTCGGAGCCGACCATCAGCTCGGCGAGCTGGCGCTTGGTCGCCGTCTTGGGGTCGGCCTCGCCGACCGTGGTCCCGCGACGCATCACGGTGATGTCGTCGGCGATGTCGAGGATCTCGTCGAGCTTGTGCGAGATGAAGAGGATGGTGTGCCCGGAGGCGCGCAGCTCGCGCAGGTTGTCGAACAGCGCGTCGACCTCCTGCGGCACCAGGACGGCGGTCGGCTCGTCCAGGATGATGATCCGGGCGCCGCGGTAGAGGACCTTGAGGATCTCGACGCGCTGGCGCTGGCCGACCCCGAGGTGCTCGACGAGCTCGTCGGGGTCGAGGCCGAAGCCGTAGGCGTCGGAGATGCGGACGATCTCGGCGCGGGCGGCGTCACCGATGCCGAAGAGCTTCTCGGCCCCGAGCGCGACGTTCTCCAGCACGGTGAGGTTGTCGGCCAGCATGAAGTGCTGGAAGACCATGCCGATCCCGACCTTGATGGCGTCGGTGGGCGAGGAGAAGCTGACGGTCGTCCCGTCGACGGCGATGGTGCCCTCGTCGGGCTTCTGCACGCCGTACAGGATCTTCATCAGCGTCGACTTGCCGGCGCCGTTCTCCCCGATCAGGGCGTGCACCGTCCCGGGACGGATCGTGATGTCGACGTCCTTGTTCGCGACGACGCCGGGGAAGCGCTTGGTGATGCCGCGTACGTCGATGCCGCCGGTGACGGGGCCGTGCTCTGGCGCCGTTGCCAGGGACGTCATGTGCTGCTCCTTCGTGCCGTGCCGTGGTGCTCGTGGTGCCGGACATGCTCCGGGCCCGGGGACAGACGCTACCGTCTGGCCCCGGGCCCGGGCTTCACACCTGTTGCAGATGCCGTGCGAGGTCGATCAGGGAGCCGTGGGCACCTTGATGTCGCCCGACTTGATCTTGTCGGCGTAGCCGTCGATGTCCGACGTGATGTCGTCGATGAAGCCACCCGAGGTCGAGTAGCCGACGCCGTCGGCCTTGAGGTCGTACGTCTGGTAGCTCACCAGCGGCGAGCCGTCGGCGACCGACTTGATCATGTTGAACGTCGCCACGTCGACGCGCTTGAGCATCGAGGTGAGGATGTGCGCCTGCTGCTCGGCAGGAGCGGTGAGGTACTGGTCGGAGTCGACACCGATGGCCCACTTGCCGTCGCCCGCGTCGACCGCCGCCTCGAACACGCCGGAGCCGGAGGCACCCGCCGCGTGGTAGACGACGTCCGCGCCGTTGTCGAACTCGGCCGTGGCCGCGTCCTTGCCGCCGGCGGGGTCGCCGAAACCGGAGAGGTCGCTCTCCTCGATGTACTTCACGTCGACCTTGATGTCCGGGTTGACGGCCTCGGCGCCCGCGACGTAGCCCGCCTCGAACTTCTTGATGAGGTCGTTGTGGACACCACCGACGAAGCCGATGTGGTCGGCCTCGGTCTTCATGGCGGCGGCGACACCCACGAGGAAGGAGCCCTCGTTCTCGGCGAAGCCGAGGTAGGCGACGTTGTCGTTGGCCTTGTCGTCGGGGTCGAAGCCGTCGATGACGCCGAAGCTCACGTCCGGGTAGTCGACCGCGACGGCGTTGACCGCGTCGCTGTAGGCGAAGCCGACCCCGATGATCGGGTTCATGCCGGCGTCGGCCAGGTCGCGCAGACGCGTCTCGCGCGCCGACTCGGCCTCGCCGTCGGTGGCCTCGCCCTCGGTGCAGGTGGCACCGAGCTCGTCGACGGCCTTCTTGAGCCCGGCGTACGCCGAGTCGTTGAAGGACTGGTCGCCGCGGCCACCCACGTCGTAGGCCAGACCGACCTTGGGGCCGTCGCCGCTGGCGCCGTCGCAGGCGTCGGCGTTGCTCGCGGACGAGCTCCCGCCCGAGGCCTTGGTGGTGTCGTTCTTGCCACAGCCGGTCAGCGCCATCGAAGCGATGCAGGCAACGGCAGCAATCTTGCTCACACGACGCAAGATGCCCTCCTCGTCTCAGGTCCCGCGCCGTCGAACCGGCGCAGATTCCCGCACACCCTAGTGGGGTGGGACGGGGACCGGATGGGCAAAAGGTGACAGAACGCCGAGTTGTTATCGGTCAGTGACCAACGCTTCGCACGCGGCGGTCGCCAGCACCCGGGCCCCGATCCCGATCGCCCGCTCGTCGACGCGCAGGTTGCCCTGGTGGAGGTCGTACGTCGGCCCGCCGGGCGTGCGGGTGCCGAGCCGGGCCATCGCGCCGGGGACGCTGTCGAGGTACCACCCGAAGTCCTCGCCCCCGAGGCTCTGGTGGGCGGGCACGGGGCCGTTGTCGCCGAGGACGCGGCGTACGGCGGAGGCCATCATCCGGTGCGAGACCGTCTCGTTGACCACCGGCGGGACGCCGCGGAGGTAGTCCACGTGGGCGGTGACGCCGTAGGGGCGGACGATCTCGTGGACCAGGTCGCGGACCAGCTCCTCGCAGTCGGCCCACGCGACGGCGTCCAGGATCCGCACGGTGCCGGCCACCACGCCCTTGTCGGGGATGACGTTCGCGGCGGCGCCGGCGTTGATGATCCCCCAGACGAGGCTGACCCCCGAGCGCGGGTCGAAGCGGCGCGACAGGATCGCCGGGAGCTCGGTGGTGACCTTGGCCAGGGCGAAGGTGAGGTCCCCGGTCAGGTGCGGGCGCGACGTGTGGCCGCCGTGGCCCTCCAGGCGGACCTCGAGCCGGTCGGCGGCGCTCGTCAGCGGCCCGAGCCGCAGGCCCACCTGGCCGACGTCGACGCCCGGGTCGCAGTGCAGGGCGAAGACCCGCTCGACGTCCTGGAGCGCCCCGAGGCCGATCAGGTGCACCGCTCCCCCGGGCATGACCTCCTCGGCGGGCTGGAAGAACAGGCGCACCCGGCCGGGCAGCTGCCCGCGCGCGTGCACCTCGGCCAGCGCGTGCGCCGCGCCCAGCAGCGCCGTGGTGTGCACGTCGTGGCCGCAGGCGTGGGCCACGCCGGGGACGGTGCTCGCCCAGGGGTCCCGGGTGGTGTCGTGCACGGGCAGCGCGTCGATGTCGGCCCGCAGGGCGACCAGGCGGCCCTCGTCACCGAGGTCGGCCACGAAGCCGGTGCGGGGCAGCCGGGTGACGCGCCAGCCGGCCTGCTCGACCCGCTCGGCGAGGAGGTCGGTCGTCCGGGACTCCGACCAGCTGAGCTCGGGGTGCGCGTGCAGGTCGCGGCGCAGCTCGACCAGCTCGGCGTCGTACTTGTCGACGACGGAGTCGATGAGGGCAGCGGATTCGGCAGGCATCGGGTCGAGGTTAGTACGCCGCCCGGGTCGCCCGGGCCGGTGTGCGGCTCAGTGGGCGGGCGAGGTGGTCTCGGCGGGGGCGTCGGAGGTGGTGTCGTCGGTGGCCTCGTCGGCAGGCTCCGCGTCGCGCGGCCCGTCCTCGTCGTCGGTTCGCGGCTCCCCGCTCGCCCCGTTTGGCGTGTCGGCCGGCGTGTCGGCCGGCGCCTCGGCCGGTGCGTCGCCCGGCAGGTCGACCGGAGCCGTGGTCGGCACCACCGGCTGGCCGGTCCCGCCCTCGGCGACCCAGGCCCGGACCCGCGAGGTCGGCAGGTGCAGCACCTGCGCGACCTGGCTGGCGGGGAAGCCGGCGTCGAGGACGGCCGCGACGGCGAACTCGCGGGCCGAGGCGAACCGCCGGCCCTCGAGCGAGGCGAGGCCGGTGCCGGTCGTGGCCGAGGCCCGCGGCGGCGCACCGTCGGTGATGATCGCGGCGGCCGAGGTGCCCACCAGCGGGCCGCGGGCGGCGGCACCGCGATGCTCCGCCGCGGCCCGCGCGGCGGGCAGGTCGAGCGTGCGGCGACCCGACTGCGGGTCGTAGGCCGCGATGCTGCTGCGGCCCTGGCTCACGAGCGCCGCCTCGAAGAGGCGCCGCAGCTCGCGCTGCTGGCGGCGCCGGCGGACGACGAAGGCGGTGCCGAGGACCGGCAGGACGAGCACCAGCAGCAGCGGCATCGCGGCCGAGTGCTTCTCGGCCCACATCAGCAGGGACGGCCGGTAGGTCCAGTCGTCGGTCACGTTCGGCGACGCCTGGCTCAGCTGCGCCCCGTCGGCGCCGTGGACGGCCCCGGCGCCGCGGCCGCTGATCGTGTTGCCGGAGATCGTCGCGGTGGCGCTCGCGCCGCGCACGTCGACCCCGTGGCCCGTGCCGACCCCGATGTCGTTCTGCGAGAGGTCCACGCTCGAGCCCGTCACCTCGACGGCCACCGTGTCGCCCAGGATCCGCGAGCGGCTGACGCTGGCGTCGCGCACCCCCGCCCGGACGACCAGCCCGGACCCACCCGTGGACAGCAGCCGGCTGTCGCTGACGACCAGCCCCCGCGAGCCGCCGTGCACGTCGAGCGCGGTGCGGTCGGACTCGACGGTGGTCCGGTCGGTGACCGAGACGGCGTCCATCGAGCGCACCGCGATGCCGCCGAGCGCGTTGGCGCGGAAGTCGCTGTGCGCCACGCGCAGACCGGCGTAGTTCTCGGTGCCGTAGCCGGCGGAGTTCATCCCGTCCGCGAGCGGCGACCCGTCGACCTCGAGGCCGTAGCCGCCCGACCCGGACACCTCGACGTCGTCGAGCCGCAGCCGGGCGCTGCCGTTGGAGGAGCTGACGCCGTCCTCGCCGGCGTCGCGGATCTCGACCTGCCGCAGGTGCACCCGCTCGGAGCGGTTGCTGGCCTCGATGCCGTGCCGGTCGGTGTGGCGGATGTCGGCGTGGCGCACGTCCACCTGGCGCGCACCCGAGAGGTAGAGCCCGATGTGCGAGAACGCCACCGACACGTGGTCGAGGGTCCCCGTGGCCGAGGTCTCCGAGGACCCGGTCAGCGCGAGCCCGCCCGTGCGGCCGCTCCAGAAGCCGAGGTAGGACAGGTCGGTCCAGGCGACGTCCAGGGTCCCGTCCTTGACGCGGACGTAGGCCCGCCCGTCGTCGGTCACCTTGTCGGGGCCGGTGACCCGGGCGTCCCACCCGACCACCCGCAGGTGCTGCTTCTCGGTGCCGGCGAGCGTGATCGAGCCGCCCCAGGACACGATGCTGGTGAAGGCGCGCGGGGCGCTGGCCATCCGCAGGGTGGCGCCGGGGGCGTCGAGGACGAGGCGCGCGTCCCGGCGTACGACGACCGGACGGGTCAGCAGGTAGGTCGAGCCGCTGCGTGTCACGGCGCCGGCGGTGACCAGCGTCGCGAGGGTGTACGGCGCCCGGCGGGCGCCCAGCACCAGCGTGCCGTCGACCCAGCCGACCTGGCGGGCCTCGCCGAGGCTGACCGCGCGCAGCCGGGCGTCCTCCGCCGCGAGGAGCCGCACCTCGGGCTCGACCCGGCGGGCCTCCTCGCCCGCGGTCGGGGCCTTGCGGGGCGGCGGGGCCGACAGGTCCGGCAAACCGTCGTTGCGGGCCAGGGCGAGCCCGGCCGTCGCACCGACCAGCGCCAGCACGGCCACCAGGCGGATCACGTTGCGCAGCCAGCGCGGGATCGTGTCGCCGCGCTCGCGCGCGGTGGCCGAGACGTCCTCGTCGGGCGTCGGGTCGGGAGCGGTCATGCGTCCACCCCGACGGGGACCGCGACCGGGGCGGCGGGGTCGTCGGTCGCGGCCGCGTCCGCCACCGGCTTCGTGAGGCTCGCCTCCGTCTGCCCCTCGCCGCCGATGGTGTCGTCGGTGCGGGTCAGCCAGCCCTGCTTGTTCATGGTGAAGAACGCGTAGAGCTTGATCGGGCCGGCGATGAAGAACACCACGAGCGTGATGAGCGGCAGGATCCAGAGGTCCTCGGGACGCCGCCACAGGTGCGAGATGCCGCGGATCCCGCGCCCGATGAACAGCCACGCCACGGCCATCGCGAACGCGCCCCAGTGCCAGTCCTGGCCGGACCACAGCGCGAGGCCGACGTACGTCAGCGCCAGCGTGCTGCTGATCGGGGTGATGAGGATCTGCATGACGGTGATCTGCGAGATGATCGGCGTCTTGAAGATCCAGCCGTTCCGGATCGCGGTGAGGTAGCAGCGGTAGGAGTTGCGGCTCCAGCGGACCCGCTGCTTGCAGAAGGCGCGGAACGTGCCCGGGAACATCGACAGCGCGCGGGCGCTGTCCTGGTGCGCGACCCGGAAGCCCTGGGCGAGCACCAACCAGGTGAGCCGGCCGTCGTCGCCCGCGATGCACTCGCGCCCGTGGAAGATCTCGTGCTCCAGGTCCTCGATGCAGTCCTGGATCGCGGCGTAGCGGTAGCAGCTGGTGCGGCCGGAGGCGCAGATGACGCCCCCGAAGCGGCCCATCGCGGGCGCGTAGTCGTAGTAGCGCAGGTCGATGATCCAGTCGGCGACGCGGCGCCAGATGCTGGTCTTGGGGAGGTAGACGTTCTGCCGCGTGCTCACCGCGCCGACGGCCGGGTCGATGAAGGGCATCTGGATGTGCTCGTGCATGCCCTCCTCCCACACGGTGTCGGAGTCGACGAGGACGACCAGCTCGGTGTCCACCATCCGCAGGCCGACGCCCAGCGCGGACCGCTTGCCCCGGTGCTTGAACATCACCGCCTCGACCCGCGGGTCGCCCAGCGCGTTGATCCGTTCCTCGGACTCGGTGTCGGCGACGTCGAGCACGATGATGATCCGCGAGGGCCGCTGCCGGCGCCAGGTGCCGAGGCACCGCAGGAGGACGTCGGGGTCCTCGTGGAAGGACGGCACCACGATCGTGGTCGTGGTCCGGAAGTCGTTGAGGACCGGCGACGAGGTCGCGGAGAGCACCTTGCGGACCAGCCAGAAGGTCCAGGAGATGATGCCGATGATCCCGAAGGGCAGCAGCCAGGAGGGCACGTCGCCGAGCTGCGTCCAGGACAGCGCGTCCATGCGAGGTCTCCTCCCCCCGGCGAAGATCGCGGTCACGGGCGGCTCGTTCAGGACGCAGCCGCGCCTCCAAGGCTAGTGCCGCAGCACGCGGCCCGTCTGGATTTCGGCGCATTCCAGCGGGGGCAGGAGATGCCTGTGAGACTCGTGGGGTGCTTCCCCTGCTCCGCGGGCTCGTCCTCGCGCTCGTCGTCGCGTCCGCGACCGCGTGCTCGGGGGGCTCGTCGGGCGACCGGGCCGCGCCGTCGCCGGTCGCCGGCTGCGACGCCGACGCCCGCGTCGTGGACGACGCGGTCGCGCTCGCCGACGCCCTGCGCGAGGCCGCGCCCGGCGACTCGATCGCGCTCGCGCCGGGGGTGTACGCCGGCGGCTTCCGGATCGCCGTGTCCGGGACGCGCCGGGCCCCGATCACGCTCTGCGGGTCGCGCGACGCGGTGCTCGACGGCGGCCCGGTGGACCACGGCTACACCCTGCACCTCGAGGGCGTGGCGCACTGGCGCCTGCAGGGCTTCAGCGTCACCGGCGGCCAGAAGGGCGTGATGCTGGACCACTCCTCGCGCAACGTCCTGTCGGGGCTCGCGGTGAGCGACGTGGGCGACGAGGGCGTGCACCTGCGCGCCGGCAGCAGCGACAACCTCCTCGAGGACTCCGTCGTGCGCGGCACCGGGCTGCGCGAGCCGGCGTACGGCGAGGGCATCTACGTCGGCAGCGCGCAGAGCAACTGGTGCGAGCTCACCGACTGCCGCGCGGACCGCAGCGACCGCAACCGGCTCGTCGGCAACACGGTCGCCCGCACCACGGCCGAGGCGATCGACGTCAAGGAGGGCACCACCGGCGGTGTCCTGCGCGGCAACCGCCTGCACTCCCCCGTCGGCGACGAGGTGGACTCGGTCGTCGACCTCAAGGGCAACGCGTGGGTGCTGAGCCGCAACCGCATCGACGCGGACGGCCTCGACGCCGTCCAGGTGCACGTCGTGCTCCCGGGCTGGGGCGAAGGCAACCGCGTCCTGGGCAATATCTTCTCCCTCGTGGGCGGCGGCTACGCCGTCGACGCCGAGGGCGCCGCACAGGGCACCGGCACCGTGGTTGCCTGTGACCAGACGATCCTGACACCCCCCAGCGGGAAGGCCAGCAATGTCCCTTGCTCCTGAGAGCGCCCTCGTCCCGCCGAAGGCCGTGGTCATCGAGGACGACCCCGAGGTCGCCCACCTGCTGCTGGTGATCCTGACCCAGGCCGGCTTCGACGTAAGAGTCGCGCACGACGGCCCCAGCGGCGTCGAGGCCGTGCGCTCCCACGAGCCCGTGGTGACGACCGTGGACGTCGCGCTGCCCGGCTTCGACGGCTTCGAGGCGACCCGGCGGATCCGGAGCTTCAGCGAGACCTACATCGTCATGGTCAGCGCGCTGACGGCCGAGGCGGACATCCTCGGCGGGTTCGCGGCCGGCGCGGACGACTACGTCGGCAAGCCGTTCCGCCCCCGCGAGCTCCGGTCGCGGTTCATGGCCGGGCTGCGCCGCCCGCAGCGTCGCGTGGCCCACCCGTCGTACGCCCCGCCGGAGCCGGTGCGGCCCGCGCGGACGCCGTACGCCGGCCCGGTGGAGCCGGTGCGCCCCGCCCCGCCCACCGAGCCCGCACCCGCGCCCGTGGCCGAGCCGGCCGCGCCCGTCCCGGCACCCCGCGGCGGCGTGGAGTTCGCGGCCGAGTGGATCCACTTCCGCGGGCTGGACCTGAACCCCGGCCGCGGCGAGCTGGTGGTCGACGGGGCACCGGTGGACCTGCAGCCCCTGGAGTTCGACCTCCTCGAGATCCTGCTCTACTCCGGCGAGCAGGTCCGCAGCGCCGCGGACCTCGCGCTGAGCCTGCGCGGCGAGACCTACCGCGCCGGCAGCCCCGTGCTCGAGTCGGACCGGCTCCTGGTGAACCAGGCGATGAGCAGCCTGCTGACCCGGCTGGGCGAGCACCGGCCGGACCCGCGCTGGATCGAGCTGACCCCGGCGGGCTACCGGCTCGTCAGCCCCTGACCCTCGGGTCCGCCGGCTGGTTCACTCGTCGCGCCGGGTCACGAGCAGCTGCCACGACGTGGCGTCCGGCGCGTCGACCACCGCGCGGAAGCGCGTGCCCGGCTCGGTGTAGACCTGCGCCCGCGACACGACCCCGTCGCACGGCACCGACAGGGGCGCGACGCGGGGCAGGCTCGTGCGCACCCGGATCGGCCCGCGCGACCCGCAGACCGCGTAGAGGATCACGAGGTCACCGGTGACCCCGTCGGTGCGGCCGTGGCCCGTCCCGGAGCGCCGGACGACCACGACCTCGTCCGGCCGCAGCGGCTCGAGCCGTGGCCCGGCGGCCGGCGTACCGGCTGATCCGGTCGATCCGGTCGGTCTGCCGGCCGCCGGAGGGGCGGACGTCTCCGGCTCGCTCGCGCACCCGCTGACGGACGCGAGGACCACCAGGCCCGCGGCGCCCGCCGCGATCCCCCGCAGCGTCAGTAGATCCACCAGCGGGCGCGCGTCGGCGCCTTGAACGACCAGGTCTTCTTCTTGGTCCCGCAGCCGCCGCCGCAGTAGCTGAGCTTGGTGTAGCCCTTGATGGTCTCGTTCACGGTGCCGCGGTCGCAGTAGACCGTGTCGTGGGCCGGGACCTTGAACTCGGCCGACGTCACGTAACCCGTGGTCGTGCTCTTCGCGACGCTGGCGTTGATCTCGGCCTTGACGCCGCCGAAGATGCCGGCCTTGATCTCCGTCCCGAGCGTGGACCCGACGGTGTAGGTGAAGGTCTTCGACGTCGAGGCCTCGCACGTGCCCGTGATGGCGTAGTTGCGACTGTTCGAGATGCTGTCGCGGTAGCCGTAGACGCGCGAGTTCTCGAGGTTCTGCGTCATGTAGCTGCACCACGACGAGTTGTCGTTCGACCCGCAGTCGAGCTTGCGAGGCGCCGCGTCGGCCTGACCCGGCAGGAGCACGACGAGGCCGAGCAGCAGGGCGCCGACGAGGGCGAGGACGCGTGGGACGAGTGCGGTGTTCATGGTGTACCCCCGAGGACAGAGTGGGACGCCCGACCGGGCCGGGTCAGTATGCGGCGGCCCACCCGCGGGGGCAACCGTTGTCCCGACACCCTCCCGGCACGGGTCAATCGGCGTCGTACGCCGCCAGCAGCCGGTCGGCCGCGGTCGTCGCGGGCAGCTCGCCGGCCAGGACCGCGGCGCGCACCTCGTCCCGGATCGCCCGGACGCCCGGCGAATGCCGCAGCCGCTCGGCCAGGTCGTCGCGGACCAGTGCCCAGGTGAAGTCCAGCTGCTGCTGGGCGCGCTTGGCGGCCAGCCCGTCCGCGCCGAGGTGCTCGCGGTGCGCGAGCACCCGCTCCCACAGGTCGTCGACGCCACGGTCCTCGAGGCCCGAGCAGGTCACGACGGGCGGCGCCCACTCACCCTTGCCCCGCACCAGGCGCAAGGCCCCGGCGAGCTCGCGAGCCGCGCCGCGGGCCTCCTGCTCGCGGTCGCCGTCGGCCTTGTTGACCGCGATCACGTCCGCGATCTCGAGGATGCCCTTCTTGATGCCCTGGAGCTGGTCGCCGGTGCGGGCGAGCGTGAGGAACAGGAACGTGTCGACCATGCCCGCCACGGTCACCTCGGACTGGCCGACGCCGACGGTCTCGACGAGCACGACGTCGTACGCCGCCGCCTCGAGCACGCTCATGGCCTGGAAGGTCGCGCGGGCGACCCCGCCCAGGGTGCCGGCGGACGGGGACGGCCGGATGTAGGCGTCGGGCTCGGCCGAGAGCCGCGCCATCCGGGTCTTGTCGCCGAGGACCGAGCCGCCGGTGCGCACGCTGGACGGGTCGACCGCCAGCACGCCCACCCGGTGGCCGGCGGCGGTGAGCCGGGTGCCGAGGGCCTCGATGAAGGTGGACTTGCCGACGCCGGGGACGCCCGAGATCCCGACCCGTACCGCGGGCCCCCCGGTGGTCTCGCCACCCTCGGCCAGCGCCGCCAGCAGCTCCCGCGCCTGGGCGCGGTGCTGCGGGCGCGAGGACTCGACGAGCGTGATCGCCTGCGACACCGCGGCGCGGCGGCGCTCGCGGATGCCCTCGACGAGCGCGGAGACCTCCACCATCAGCGGACCATCAGTGGTCGAGCTGCTCCCGCAGCCGCGCCAGCAGGTCGAGGGCGGACTCCGCGATGACCGTGCCGGGCAGGAAGACCGCGGCGGCCCCCATCTCCCGGAGCGTGGGCACGTCGTCGGGCGGGATCACGCCGCCGATGACGACCATGATGTCCGGGCGACCCTGCTCGGCCAGCGCCTCGCGCAGGGCGGGCAGCAGCGCGAGGTGGCCCGCCGCGAGCGAGGAGACCCCGACGATGTGGACGTCGGCGTCGACCGCCTGCTGCGCGACCTCCTCGGGGGTCGAGAACAGCGGGCCCACGTCGACGTCGAAGCCCATGTCCGCGAAGGCGGAGACGACGACCTTCTGGCCGCGGTCGTGGCCGTCCTGGCCCATCTTCGCGACGAGGATCCGCGGGCGACGGCCCTCGGCCTCCTCGAAGGCGTCGGTCGCGTCGAGGACCTGCTGCACCTTCTCGCCGCTGCCGGACTCGTCCCTGAACACGCCGCTGATCGTACGGATCGTCGCCTGGTGGCGGCCGTAGACCTTCTCCAGCGCGTCCGAGATCTCGCCGACGGTGGCCTTGGCACGCGCCGCGTCGACGGCCAGCGCCAGCAGGTTGCCGTCGAGGCCGCTGGTCGGCGCCCCGCGCTCGGCGGAGTTCGTCAGCGCCTCGAGCGCCCGGCGTACGTCGTCGTCGTCCCGCTCCTCGCGCAGCCGCTCGAGCTTGGCGATCTGCTGGCGGTAGACGTCGTCGTTGTCGACGCGGAGCACGTCGAGCTTGTCCTCCGCGGCGAGGCGGTAGGTGTTGACGCCGATGACGGCCTGGGCACCGGAGTCGATCCGGGCCTGGGTGCGGGCCGCGGCCTCCTCGATGCGCATCTTGGGGATGCCCTGCTCGATCGCCTTCGCCATGCCGCCGGCGCGCTCGGCCTCCTGGATGTGCGCCCAGGCGCGCTCGGCGAGGTCGTGGGTGAGCCGCTCGACGTAGTACGAGCCGCCCCACGGGTCGATGGTGCCGGTGGTGCCGCTCTCCTGCTGCAGCAGCAGCTGGGTGTTGCGGGCGATCCGGGCGGAGAAGTCGGTCGGCAGGGCGATCGCCTCGTCGAGGGCGTTCGTGTGCAGCGACTGGGTGTGGCCCTGGGTCGCGGCCATCGCCTCGATGCAGGTGCGCTGGACGTTGTTGAAGACGTCCTGGGCGGTCAGCGACCAGCCGCTGGTCTGGCTGTGCGTGCGCAGGCTGAGCGACTTGGGGTTCTGCGGCTCGAACTCGCGGACCAGGCGGGCCCACAGGGCCCGGGCCGCGCGCATCTTGGCGACCTCCATGAAGAAGTTCATCCCGATCGCCCAGAAGAAGCTCAGCCGCGGGGCGAACTGGTCGATCGTCATGCCGGTCGCGAGGCCGGCGCGGATGTACTCCACCCCGTCGGCGAGCGTGTAGGCGAGCTCCAGGTCGGCCGTCGCCCCGGCCTCCTGGATGTGGTAGCCGGAGATCGAGATCGAGTTGAAGCGCGGCATCTTCTCGGCGGTGTAGCTGAAGATGTCGGAGATGATCCGCATCGACGGCGCCGGCGGGTAGATGTAGGTGTTGCGGACCATGAACTCCTTGAGGATGTCGTTCTGGATGGTCCCCGCGAGCTGCTCCGGCTTCACCCCCTGCTCCTCGGCCGCGGCGATGTAGAGCGCGAGCACGGGCAGCACGGCGCCGTTCATCGTCATCGACACCGACATCTCGTCGAGCGGGATGCCGTCGAAGAGCGTCCGGGTGTCGTAGATCGAGTCGATCGCGACCCCGGCCATCCCGACGTCGCCGCGCACGCGCGGGTGGTCGGAGTCGTAGCCTCGGTGCGTGGCGAGGTCGAACGCGACGCTCAGCCCCTTCTGGCCGGCCGCGAGGTTGCGGCGGTAGAACGCGTTGGACTCCTCGGCCGTCGAGAAGCCGGCGTACTGCCGGATCGTCCAGGGCTGGGTGGTGTACATCGTCGGGTAGGGCCCGCGCAGGAACGGGCTCAGCCCCGGCAGGGTGTCGAGCGCGTCCAGGCCGGCCAGGTGCTCGGGGCCGTAGACCGGGAGGATGTCGATGCCCTCGGGGCTCGTCCACGCCCCGGCACCGGTGTCGCCCGTGGTGGAGGAGGGCGCGCTGGCGCCCGTCGCCCCGCCCGACAGGGGCAGGCCGGCGAAGCTCTTCGGGATCGTCATACCGTCTTCTCCCTCGTCCGGGTCAGGAAGTCGAGCGCGTCCACGCCCATCGCGCAGGAGTCGTCCGCGTAGTCGGTCGGCTTGCCGGCGATGACCACCCAGGTCGCGCCGGCCTCGCGGAGGGCGGCGGCGGCCGCCTCGCCCCACTCGGTGTACGCCGCGTCGCTGCCGGCGAGGCAGACGACCGACTGGCCGTCGTACGCCGCCAGCAGCTCGTCGGCGTCGGCGGTGGGGCCGGCGACGTCGACCGCGATGCCGCCCGCGGCCAGCAGGTTGGAGGCGAAGGTGGCCCGGGCCGTGTGCGCGGCGACGGTGCCGAGCGTGGCGAGGAAGACCGGGCTGGTGGCCGGGTCGTCCCGCAGCGCCTCGAAGCTGGCGCCGTAGCGGCGCACCTGCGGCGCGGACGGGTCCGCGGGCCGCTCGGGCAGGGTCTCGGCGAGGTTCGGGAACTCGGTGAGCCCGGTGATCGGGCGCTTGCGGGTCGCCACGTCCCGCTCGCGACGGGCCACGATGGCCTCGATCCGCTCGTCGAGGGACTCCCCCGACTCGAGCGCCCCGAAGACCTCCCACCCGGCACGGGCGAGGTCGTCGGTGAGCTTCTCGACGGCGTACGACCCACCGGCGGGGTCGGCGACGTGCGCGACGTGGGACTCGGAGATCAGCAGGGCGGAGGTGTTGCGGGCGATCCGGCGACCGAAGGCGTCGGGCTCGCCGAGCGGGCTGTCGAAGGGCAGCACGCTGATCGCGTCCGCTCCCCCGACGCCGGCGGCGAAGGCCGCGACGGTGGTGCGGAGCATGTTCACCCACGGGTCGTAGGCGCTCATCATGGGGCGGCTGGTGACCACGTGCTGGCGCTGGGCCGGCGGGTCGGCGACCTCGCTGAGCTGGAGCACCCGCGCCCAGAGCCGCCGGGCCGCGCGCAGCTTGGCGATCGTCGGGAACTGCTCGTCGGTCGCGGCCAGGCGGAACTCGACGAGCCGCGCGGCGTCCGCGACGGGGATCCCGGCCTCGCCCAGCACCCGCAGCACCCGGGTGCCGACGGCCAGCGCGTGGCCGAGCTCCTGGGCGTCCGAGGCACCGCGGTCGTGCACCCGGGTCGCGTCGACGACCACGCCGAGCGTCCCGGCCTCCAACGCGAGGCGGGCGACGGCGACCAGGTCGGCCTCGTCGGCCTCCCCGTCGGCGCCGAGGTTGGTGCCGTCGGCCGGGGTGGTGCCGCGCTCCTTCAACAGGCCGAGCAGCGCCTCCGCCGCGGCGACCGGGGCGTCGGGCGCGTCCAGCACGACGGGAGCCAGGTCGAGGAGGACCTCGTTCAGCAGGGTCTTCAGGTCGGTGTCGCCGGCCACGGACAGCCACAGCGACGTCACACCGCCGTTGAGGTCGACCAGCGCGGTCTCGTTCGCGGCCTTCGGGTCGTGGCCGGAGAGGTGGGCGCGGACGTCCCAGGCGCCCGAGCGGGTGGGCCGGCCGGCCGTCTCGAGGTCGGCGGCGAGGGCGGCGGTGCCGAGCGGCGCGACCGGGATGTCGTCGAGGGTGGTGCGGGTGAGCTTCGACCAGACCAGGTCGTCGGGGTCCTCGTCGGTCATCCGGCGCGACTTGCGCAGCACGGCGGCCGTGGCCTTCTCCCAGTCCGCGATCGTCCAGCGGTCACCGGGATCGGCGAGGTCCAGCGTGCCCTGCTCGGGCTCGAGCTCGTCGGGCTCGTCCAGACCGCCGTCGACGGTTCCGTCTTCACTCATGGTGCGAACCATAGGAGGGCCCGCCCGCGGCGGGCCACCGAGTGTGATGTTTCCACCACGCGGCCCGGGGACAGCCTCCCTCCCATGAAGGTCACCGACCCCTCGGGCCAGGTCTGGCGCGTCAGCCGGCGCTGGGTGCCGTGGCGCCGCCGCCTCAAGGGCAACCTCGACTCCGGCCCCGACCTGGGCTCGGGGTTCGACGGCCTCGGGGACGACCCGATCAGCCTGATCCTGGCCGTCATCCTGCTGATCCTGCTGCTGCCGTTCATCCTGCTGCTGGTGGTCGCCGGCATCGAGTTCCTGCTGCTGCTCCTCGTGCTGCCGTTCGCCGTCCTGGGCCGGGTGCTCCTCGGCCGGCACTGGCACGTCGAGCTGCGCCAGGGCTGGAAGCCGTGGTGGGAGACCGCCGCGGGCGACTGGCAGGCCAGCGGCGTGCGCATCCACGAGATCGCCGACGCCGTACGCCGGGGGCACACGCCCACCGCGACCCTCGGCGACGAGGCCGGCCGGGGCTGAGCCTCCTCCTCACAGTCCGGTGATGGTGGTTTCGAGACGGTCGCTGCGCGACCTCCTCAACCACCCGGGAGCGGATCTCGACGCGCCCGACTGCTCGTCACGTCACACTTCTGTGCGGCCGTCGTTGTCCTTGTTGCGGATGCCGATCTTGCTGCCGAGCCACACCAGCGGGTCGAACTTCCTGTCCACGACGCGCTCCTTCATGGGGATGATCGCGTTGTCGGTGATCTTGATGCCCTCGGGGCAGACCTCGGTGCAGCACTTGGTGATGTTGCACATGCCGAGGCCGGCGGCGCCCTGCGCGAGCTCGCGCCGGTCGTGGGTGTCGAGCGGGTGCATGTCGAGCTCGGCGTACCGCAGGAAGAAGCGCGGGCCGGCGAAGGCCGGCTTGTTCTCCTCGTGGTCACGCACGACGTGGCAGGTGTTCTGGCACAAGAAGCACTCGATGCACTTGCGGAACTCCTGGCCGCGCTCGACGTCGATCTGGGCCATCCGGCGCTTGCCGTCGGCGTCGCGCGGGGGCGGGGCGAAGGACGGCAGCTCCTTGGCCTTCTCGTAGTTGAACGAGACGTCGGTGACCAGGTCCCGGATGACCGGGAAGGTGCGCATCGGCGTGACCGTGATCGTCTCGGTCTCGTCGAAGTCCGAGAGCCGGGTCATGCAGAGCAGCCGGGGTTTGCCGTTGATCTCGGCGCTGCACGAGCCGCACTTGCCGGCCTTGCAGTTCCACCGGATCGCGAGGTCGCCGGCCTGGGTGGCCTGCACGCGGTGGAGCGCGTCGAGGACCACCTCGCCCTCGGAGACCTCCACGGTGTAGTCGCCGAGGTCGCCGCCGTCCTGGTCGCCGCGCCAGATCCGCATCTTCAGGTCGTATCCCATGGCTACTTCCCCTCCTGGCTCTCGGCTGCGGGCTCGACGGCCGCCGGCTCGAAGTACTTCTTCAGCTCGTCCGGCATCACCGGCAGCGGCTTCTCGTGCAGGTCGACGCCGGTGCCGGCGGCGTTGAGGTTCACCACGAGGTTCTTCGTGCCCCACTCGGCGTTCGGGCCGGGGAAGTCGTCGCGGGTGTGGCCGCCCCGCGACTCCTGCCGCGCCAGCGCGGCCTTGGCGATGCACTCGCTGACGATCAGCATGTTGCGCAGGTCGAGCGCGAGGTGCCAGCCGGGGTTGTACTGCCGGTGCCCCTCGACCTTCATCGACGCCGCGCGCACCTTGAACGCCTCGACCTCGGTGAGCGACTGCTCGAGCTCCGCGGCCGTGCGGATGATGCCGACCAGGTCGTTCATGGACTGCTGGAGGTCGGACTGGATGGTGTACGGGTTCTCCCCGCCCTCCACCTCGAACGGCGCCAGCGCGCTCTCCCGGGCCGCCTTCACGTCCGCCTCGTCGACGCGGGGACGGTTGCCCCCCAGCGAGGAGGAGTACGCCGTGGCCGCCTCGCCCGCGCGCTTGCCGAAGACCAGCAGGTCACCCAGCGAGTTGCCGCCGAGCCGGTTCGAGCCGTGCATCCCGCCGGAGCACTCGCCCACGGCGTACAGCCCGGTGACCGCGCTCTCCTGGGTGTCCGCGTCGACCTCGACGCCGCCCATCACGTAGTGGCAGGTCGGGCCGATCTCCATCGGCTCCGCCGTGATGTCGACGTCCGCGAGCTCCTTGAACTGGTGGTACATCGACGGCAGCCGCTTGCGGATGAACTCCGGGCTGCGCCGGGAGGCGATGTCGAGGTAGATGCCGCCGTGGGGCGTCCCGCGGCCGGCCTTGATCTCGGAGTTGATCGCCCGCGCGACCTCGTCGCGCGGCAGCAGCTCAGGGGGGCGGCGGTTGTTCTTCTTGTCGTCGTACCACCGGTCGGCCTCCTCGATCGTGTCGGCCGTCTCGCTCTTGAAGAACTCGGGGATGTAGTCGAACATGAACCGCTTGCCCTCGGAGTTCTTCAGGACGCCGCCGTCGCCGCGCACCGACTCCGTGACCAGCAGCCCCTTCACCGACGGGGGCCAGACCATGCCCGTCGGGTGGAACTGGACGAACTCCATGTTGATCAGGCTGGCGCCGGCGCGCATCGCGAGCGCGTGGCCGTCGCCGGTGTACTCCCAGGAGTTCGAGGTGACCTTGAAGGACTTGCCGATGCCGCCGGTCGCGAGGATCACCGAGGGCGCCTCGAACAGCACGAAGCGGCCCGACTCGCGCCAGTAGCCGAAGGCCCCGGAGATCGAGTCCCCGTCCTTCATCAGGTCGGTGACGGTGAACTCCATGAACACGTCGATGCCGAGCGCGACCGCGCGCTGCTGGAGCGTCCGGATCATCTCGAGACCGGTGCGGTCGCCGACGTGCGCGAGGCGGGCGTACTTGTGGCCGCCGAAGTCGCGCTGGGAGATCAGGCCGTCGTCGGTGCGGTCGAAGAGCGCACCCCAGTCCTCCAGCTCCTGGACCCGCTCGGGCGCCTCCTGCGCGTGCAGCTGGGCCATCCGCCAGTTGTTGAGCATCTTCCCGCCACGCATGGTGTCGCGGAAGTGCACCTCCCAGTTGTCCTCGGGCCAGCGGTTGCCCATGGCGGCCGCGATGCCGCCCTCGGCCATCACGGTGTGCGCCTTGCCGAGCAGCGACTTGCAGACGATCGCGGTGCGCGCGCCGGACTCGTGGGCGGCGATCGCCGCGCGGAGACCGGCACCGCCGGCGCCGATCACGACGACGTCGTACTGGTGCCGCTCCATGCCGCCCTCGCTGGCGCCGGACATCTCGTTCCCCGTCATGGGGTGGCGGGTCGTATCCATCAGTTGGCTCAGTCCTTAGAAGAAGCGCGGGTCGTCGAAGGCACCGGTCGCGAGCAGGTAGATGTAGAAGTCCGTCAGCGCCACCGAGACCAGGGAGAACCAGGCCCACCGGGCGTGTTGTCCGTTGAGCTTCGAGGCCCAGCCCCACAGCTTGTAGCGGACCGGGTGCTGGGAGAAGTGGCGCAGGCGGCCGCCCATGATGTGGCGGCACGAGTGGCAGCCGAGCGTGTACATCCAGATGAAGACGACGTTGACCAGCATGATCAGCGTGCCGAGCCCCATGTGGATGCCGTCGGACTCACCCTCGGCCGGCCCGAAGGCCAGCAGCACGTCGTAGCTCAGGACCAGGGCGACCACGACCGCGGCGTACCAGAACCAGCGGTGGAGGTTCTGGGCGATCAGCGGGAAGCGGGTCTCGCCGGTGTACTTCGTGTGCGGCTCCGCCACGGCGCAGGCCGGGGGCGAGAGCCAGAACGCCCGGTAGTACGCCTTGCGGTAGTAGTAGCAGGTCAGCCGGAAGCCGAGCGGGAAGACCAGGATCAGCAGCGCCGGCGAGAGCGGCCAGCCGCCGAACGGCTGCCCGAAGTCGGACGAGCCCGGCACGCACTCGTTGCTCAGGCACGGCGAGTAGAACGGCGAGAGGTAGGGCTCGGAGAAGTAGTTCGCACCGGAGAAGGCCCGCCACGTCGAGTAGACGATGAACGCCGCGAAGACCACGAAGGTGCCGGCCGGGGCGAGCCACCAGCGGTCCTCCCGCAGGGTCTTGACGCCGATGCGGGCCCGCGTGGGCCCGTTGACTCCTGCTGCCGATCTCGCGTCCGTCGACGCCATGGCCACCTCCGCCGTCCGGGATTGGGGTCCGGTGCATGGGTGAGTCTGCACACTGACGGCACTTTGTGAAAGGGGCCACACCGATCCCGGGCGTGGGGAGAGTTCACCCGGCGGTCACCACGGGGACGTCGCGGCCGGGGTCGTACGTCGCCGGGCGCGGCCATCCTCGGAGCATGCGGATCGCCCTGGTGACCGAACGCTTCCTGCCCGCCCTCGACGGCTCGACCGTGACCGTCAAGGCGGTCCTCGACCGGTTCGTCGACGACGGGCACGAGGTCCGGGTCGTCGCCCCGGGGCCCGGGCTGACGTCGTACCGCCGCAGCCTGGTGGTGCGGGTCCGCCCGCTCGAGAAGCCCGGCGGCCAGGTGCTCGCCGCGCTGGAGGACCTCGCCCCCGACCTCGTCGTGGTGATCTCGCCCGGCGCCGTCGGCCGCAAGGCCCTCAAGCACGCCCGGCGGCTGGGGATCGCGACCCTCGTCGTCGAGCAGTCCCCCGTCCTCGACCTCACCTCCGACTACTGGCGCGCCAAGGTCGCCGATCGTGCCGACACGCTCCTCGTGACCTCCCGGTGGATGGTCGAGCGCGTGGCCGGCTTCGGCGCCGAGGCCACCCTGTGGACCCCCGGCGTCGACACCTCGGCCTTCGCCCCTCAGCTGCGCGACCCCTGGCTGCACACCCGGTGGTCGCGCGCCCGCTCACGCAGCGGGCCCCTCGTGGTCGTCGGCGTCGCCGGCGTCCGCTCCCGCCAGGACGTACGCCGTCTGACGGCTCTCGCCGCGCTCCCGGGCATCCGCCCGGTGGTGATCGGCGACGTACCGCAGCCCGACCGGCTCCGGTCCCGCCTCCCCGGGGTCGTGCTCACCGGGCCGCTCGCCACGGGCGACCTCACCGTGGCCCTGCCGTCGCTGGACGTGCTGGTGCACGCCGGCGAGCAGGAGACCTGCTGCCACCTGCTGCGTGCGGCCTCGGCGAGCGGAGTGCCCGTCGTCGCCCCGCGTGCGGGCGGTGCACCCGACGTCGTACGCCACCTCGAGACGGGGGTCCTGGCCGACCCCGACGACCCGCACGGACTGGTCCGGGCGGTCGCCGCGGTGGCGGCCGACAGCCGTCGCAGCCTGCTCGGCTGCCGGGCCCGCCAGCTCGCCTGCGAGCGCGACTGGACCGTCGCCCTCGACGAGCTGGTGGAGCGCCACGTGGCGCTCTCGGCGGGGGCCGGGCACCTCGCGGCGTGACGACTGGTCGGTAACCGGACCTATGTCACACTCCCCGCCGCCCCCAGCAAGGAAAACGGCAGGTAGCGTGGCCACTTGTGGCAACGACGACCTTGGTCCGGGGAGCGCGCTCGACGCGCTCGACCATCGCACTCAAACTCCTGATGGCCGTCAGCGGCCTCATCTTCATCGGCTTCGTGCTCCTGCACATGTACGGCAACCTCAAGGCCTTCAGCGGCCACGACGCCTACAACGAGTACGCCGACCACCTGCGCACCATCGGTGAGCCGATGCTGCCCCGCGAGGGGCTGCTGTGGCTGATCCGCACGGTCCTGATCGTGTCGCTGGTGGTGCACGTCTCCTCGGCGGTGGCCCTCTGGCGCCGCAGCGGCCAGGCCCGCACGGTGAAGTACCACGTCAAGAAGAACCGCTCGTCCTCCTTCTCCTCGCGCTTCATGCGCTGGGGCGGCCTGACGATCCTGGTCTTCCTGGTGTGGCACCTGCTGAACTTCACGATCGGCAAGGTGAACGTGCAGGGCGGGGCGACCAACGACCCCTACAACCTGCTCGTCGACTCGTTCGACGTGTGGTGGCTGACCCTCATCTACCTGGTCGCGATGGCGGCGCTCGGCCTGCACCTGCACCACGGGGTGTGGAGCTCGGCGCAGACGCTCGGCCTGACCAACAACGCCAAGGCGCGCCGCAACGCGAAGACCCTGGGCTGGATCGTCGCGGTGGTCATCGCCGGCGGCTTCTCGCTCGTGCCGGTCTTCGTCCTCGCCGGCGTCATCACCAAGTAAGGGCGGCAGACATGACCCAAGTGGACAATCACCCCGAGCACGAGCCCAACGACGCCGAGGGCTACTTCGTCGACGGCTCCCCGCTGATCGACAAGAAGCAGCCGACCGGCCCGATCGCCGAGCGCTGGGAGAACCGGAAGTTCAACGCCCGCCTCGCGGCGCCGGCGAACCGCCGCAACCTCTCGGTGATCATCGTCGGCACCGGCCTGGCCGGCGCCTCCGCGGCGGCGACGCTGGGCGAGGCCGGCTACGTCGTGAAGTCCTTCTGCTACCAGGACTCCCCGCGTCGCGCGCACTCCATCGCCGCGCAGGGCGGGATCAACGCCGCCAAGAACTACAAGGGCGACGGCGACTCCGTGCACCGTCTCTTCTACGACACCGTCAAGGGCGGCGACTACCGCTCGCGCGAGTCGAACGTCTACCGCCTGGCCGAGATCAGCCGGAACATCATCGACCAGTGCGTCGCGCAGGGCGTCCCCTTCGCCCGTGAGTACGGCGGCCTCCTCGACAACCGCTCCTTCGGCGGCGTCCAGGTGTCCCGCACGTTCTACGCCCGCGGCCAGACCGGCCAGCAGCTGCTGATCGGCGCCTACCAGGCGCTCGAGCGCCAGGTCGCCGCCGGCACCGTCGAGACCTTCACGCGCCACGAGATGCTCGAGGTCATCGTGGTCGACGGCAAGGCCCGCGGCATCATCGCCCGCGACATGGTCACCGGCGAGATCGAGACCCACCTCGCCGACGTCGTCGTGCTCGCCAGCGGCGGCTACGGCAACGTCTACTTCCTCTCCACCAACGCGATGGGCTGCAACGTCACGGCGACGTGGCGTGCGCACCGCAAGGGCGCCTACATGGCGAACCCCTGCTACACGCAGATCCACCCGACCTGCATCCCGGTCTCCGGCGAGCACCAGTCGAAGCTGACCCTGATGTCGGAGTCGCTGCGCAACGACGGCCGGATCTGGGTGCCGAAGAACCGCGAGGACTGCGACAAGGACCCGCGCGACATCCCGGAGGAGGACCGCGACTACTACCTGGAGCGGATCTACCCGGCGTTCGGCAACCTGGTCCCCCGCGACATCGCCTCCCGCCAGGCCAAGAACGTCTGCGACGAGGGTCGCGGCGTCGGCCCGCTGGTCGGCGACTTCCGGCGCGGCGTCTACCTCGACTTCGCCCAGGCGATCGAGCGGATGGGCAAGGAGGCCGTCGAGGAGAAGTACGGCAACCTCTTCGACATGTACGCCCGCATCACGGGCGAGGACCCGTACGCCGTGCCGATGCGCATCTACCCCGCCGTCCACTACGTCATGGGCGGCCTCTGGGTCGACTACGACCTGTCGTCGACGATCCCCGGCCTGTTCGTGACCGGTGAGGCCAACTTCTCCGACCACGGCGCCAACCGCCTCGGCGCCTCGGCGCTGATGCAGGGCCTGGGCGACGGCTACTTCGTCCTCCCGAACACCGTGCGCGACTACCTCGCCGACGGCCCGTTCGAGAAGATCGACGAGAGCCACCCGGCCGTCGTCGAGGCCCGCGAGTCGGTCGAGAGCCGGATCAACACCCTGCTCTCGATCAACGGTGACCGGACCGTCGACTCCTTCCACCGCGAGCTCGGCCACATCATGTGGGAGTACTGCGGCATGGAGCGCACGGCCGAGGGCCTGCGCAAGGCGATCGACCTGATCCGCGGCCTGCGCGAGGAGTTCTGGCGCAACGTCAAGGTGCTCGGGTCGGCCGAGAGCCTCAACCAGTCGCTCGAGAAGGCCGGCCGCGTGGCCGACTTCCTCGAGCTGGGCGAGCTCATGTGCATCGACGCCCTGCACCGCAAGGAGTCCTGCGGCGGCCACTTCCGGGCCGAGTCGCAGACCGAGGACGGCGAGGCGCTGCGCAACGACGAGGAGTACTCCTACGTCGGGGCGTGGGAGTTCAAGGGTGACGAGGCCCAGCCGGTCCTGCACAAGGAACACCTCGTCTACACGGCCATCGAGATGAAGCAGCGGAGCTACAAGTGAGAATCACGCTCAAGATCTGGCGCCAGGCTGACGCGGCGTCCGACGGTGCCATGCACGGCTACCAGCTCGACGAGGTCTCCGAGGACATGTCGTTCCTCGAGATGCTCGACGTGCTCAACGAGGACCTGATCGCCCGCGGCGAGGACCCGGTGGCGTTCGACTCGGACTGTCGCGAGGGCATCTGCGGCATGTGCGGCCTGATGATCAACGGCCAGGCGCACGGTCCCGACGTCACCACGACCTGCCAGCTGCACATGCGGTCCTTCAAGGACGGCGACGAGATCGTCATCGAGCCCTGGCGCTCCAACGCGTTCCCGGTCCTCAAGGACCTGGTCGTGGACCGGTCGTCCTTCGACCGCGTCATCCAGGCCGGCGGCTTCATCTCGGTCAACACCGGTGCGGCTCCGGACGCCCACGCCGTCCCGGTCCCGAAGGACAAGGCCGACCGCGCCTTCGACGCCGCGACCTGCATCGGCTGCGGCGCCTGCGTGGCGGCCTGCCCGAACGGCTCGGCCTCGCTGTTCCTCGGCGCGAAGATCACCCACCTCGGCGAGCTGCCCCAGGGCCAGGCCGAGCGGGACCGCCGCGTCGTGAACATGGTCGGCCAGCACGACCACGAGGGCTTCGGCGGCTGCACCAACATCGGCGAGTGCACCTCCTCGTGCCCCAAGGAGATCCCGCTCGACGTGATCTCCCGCCTCAACTGGGACCTGCACGCCGCGATGCGGCACGGTCACTGAGCCGCTGCGCGCGAAGCGCGCAGCTGTGCTCAGGCAGGTCGAGTAGCCGCGTCACTGAGCCGCTGCGCGCGAGGCACGAGCGCGCAGCAGTGCTCAGGGAGGTCGAGTAGCCGCGCGTCCGAGGAAGGAGGACGCGACCGGCGTATCGAGACCCACCGAGCAACGCGATACCGCCGAAAGCGGTCGAGTCGGCGCATCTGCACCAGCAGATGCGCCGACTCGCTGTCATGTCCGTGCAGATGCGCCGACTCGACCCCTGTGAGCCGTGCAGATGCGCCGACTCGACCTACTCCTTGGTGGCGCGGAGCGCCTTGAGGCCCAGGCGGCCCAGGACGACCCCGATGACCAGGTCGACCACGATCAGCACGGAGTGGGCGACCCAGTAGCCGGTGGGGCGGTCCTCCCCCGACGCGTGCGCCGCGGCGAGGTTCTTGGCGAAGGTCAGCCAGATGACGGCGTTCCAGACGGCGACGCCGATCAGCAGCCAGCCGTGCTTGCGTTCGAAGCGCATGGGACTCCTCGTCCAGGTGGGGGTGTACGTCGGGGGGTCAGTCGTGCGAGCGCCTGCGGACCAGGGCCACGAGCCCGAGCGCAGCGGCACCGCCGGCGGCGAACGGGCCGAGCCAGGGCCGCTGCGGCGCACCGGCCACGGGCACGTCCGCGAGCTCCTGGGCCGCCCGCGCGGACAGTGGGGGTGACGGCGGGCCCTCGACCGGGGTGGCCGGCTCCGCGACCCGCTGGGCGCGGGCCTCGGCGGAGGTGTGGGCGAACGAGGCGGCGTACAGCACCACCCGCGTGAAGTAGTTGATCCAGACGAGCAGGATCAGCGCGATCCCGAAGGCCTGGAAGGCCGGCTGCTGCTTGGTCGAGGCCAGCAGCACGCCGGACAGCTGCTTGAGCACCTCGAAGCCGACGGCGCCCAGCAGCGAGCCCTGCACCAGCGAGCGGCGCGGGGTGTGCGGCTCGGCGAGGAGCCGGAAGAGGGCGAAGAACAGGACCGTGTTGGCGACCAGGCCGACGACGATCGTCACCAGGACCACCAGCCAGGCCAGCTGCGAGCCGAGGTGCAGGAGGCCGAGCACCGCGTCGGAGAAGCCGCTCACGACGCCGGTCAGCGCGACCGAGACGAGCAGGACGAGCCCGATCGTGCCGAGCGTCACGAGGTCGCGGAGCTTGCCGACGACGAAGTTCGGCTGCTCCTTCTCGGGCGTCTCGAACACCTTGACGAGCGCGATCCGCAGCGCCGAGAGCCAGCCGAGGCCGGAGTAGAGGACGCCCAGGACGCCGATCACGGCCGCCCAGCCCGAGAAGGTGCGGATGTCCTTGAGGGAGACCCCGTCGGGCGGCCCGAGGAAGCCGGGCAGCACGCTGTCGATCGCGGTGCGCAGGTTGGCGTTGGCCTCGGGGTAGAAGCGGGAGACGACGCCGACGACGAAGAAGCTCAGCGCCAGGATCGGGAAGAACGACAGGAAGCCGAAGAACGTCACCGCGCCGGCCTGCTGGCTGGCCTGCGAGGAGCCGTAGTGCTCCTGCATCCGGACCAGGTGGTCCACGAAGGGGCGGCGGCGGCGCGCCTCGGTCAGGGGCGCGGTGACGCGCTCCTTGAGGGAGGGCACGGTCAGGCTCCTGCGGGGTCGGCGGCGGGTGCGGCGAGCGGGAAGTCGCGCGTGGGTCGCCACCCCGTGGACTCGTCGTGCATGTAGAGGTGGAAGCCGTCCACGGCGAACTCGCACTCGAAGTCGCCCAGCTCGCGGAACGCACGGTCGAGCGCGTCGTCGTCGAGGTGGTGGGCGACGGTCACGTGGGGGTGGTACGGGAACTCGATGTCCACGTCGAGCGGCCCCTGGCGCACCGACTTGGCGAGCAGCTCGCACTGCGAGATGCCCTCGACGAGGGTGACGAAGACGACCGGCGAGACCGGCCGGAAGGTGCCGGTGCCGCGCAGGTGCACGCGGAACGCCTCGACCAGCGTGGCCACCTCGGCCAGGTGCTTCTCGACCTGCGCCACCTCGGCCTCGCCGATCTCGGTCGGCGGCACGAGCGTGATGTGGGTGGGGATCATGGTCGCCGTGGCGTCACCCACGGAGGTCCGGTAGTCCTGGAGCTCGCTGGCCCACGGCTCCGGGATGGCCAGGGCGACTCCGATGGTCGGCACCGTCCGAGCCTACTGGCCCGGCGCGACGAAGCCGACGCGCTGGTAGACGTCGCGCAGGGTGGCCTGGGCGACCTCGCGGGCCTGCTCGGCGCCGCTCTTCAGCACGGCGCTGAGGTGGGCCTGGTCGTCGAGCAGCTCGAGGGTCCGCTCGCGGAACGGCGTCACGAAGCCGACCACGACCTCGGCGAGGTCCTTCTTGAGGTCGCCGTAGCCGCGCCCGGCGTACTGCTCCTCGAGCGCGGTGATCGTCTCGCCGGTCAGCGCGGAGTAGATCGTCAGCAGGTTGCTGATGCCCGGCTTGTTCTCGACGTCGAAGCGGATCTCGCCGTCGGAGTCGGTCACGGCGGAGCGGATCTTCTTCGCGCTCACGCTGGGCTGGTCGAGCATCTCGATGATCCCGGCGGGCGACGAGGCCGACTTCGACATCTTCGACGTCGGGTCCTGCAGGTCGGCGATCTTGGCGGTCGCCTTGAGGATGTAGGGCTCCGGGAGCCGGAAGGTCTTCTTGTAGCGGTGGTTGAACCGCTGCGCGAGGTCGCGGGTCAGCTCGAGGTGCTGGCGCTGGTCCTCGCCGACCGGCACGAAGTGCGGGCGGTAGAGCAGGATGTCGGCCGCCTGCAGCACCGGGTAGGTGAACAGCCCGACCGAGGCGGCCCCCTCGCCGCCCTTGGCGGACTTGTCCTTGAACTGCGTCATCCGCCGGGCCTCGCCGAAGCCGGTGAGGCACTGCAGCACCCAGCCGAGCTGGGCGTGCTCGGGCACCTGGCTCTGCACGAAGATCGCCGAGCGGGCGGGGTCGATGCCCATCGCCAGCAGCTGGGCGGCCGCGCGCAGGGTCCGCTCCCGCAGCACCTTCGGGTCCTGCTCCACCGTGATCGCGTGCAGGTCGGCGATGAAGAAGAACGGCTGGTGGTCGCGCTGGAGGTCCACCCACTGCCGCAGCGCACCGAGGTAGTTGCCGAAGTGGAAGGAGTCGGCCGTCGGCTGGATCCCGGAGAGCACGCGCGGTCGCGCGGTCCCGGAGGCGGCGGAGGACGCGGACGTCTGCACCTCGGGTTCGGCAGTGGTGGACATGGCGGGCATTCTTCCCGATCCGGCCGCCGCCCGGCGGCGTGGGGTCGTGGGCCGCCTGTGCACGACGCGTCCCTCCGCCTACGCTGCACCGGTGCGCCGCCGCCTGGTCTGGATCTCGCTGGCGGTGAACGCGACCCTGCTGTGGCTGGTGGCGGCCGCCTGCTCGGGCCTCCAGGGCGACGACAGCGCGTGGTACGACGCCGAGAACGGCTGCTACGACGCGCTCGAGTCCCGGCTCGCCGAGCGGTACGCCGACGGTGCCGTCGACCAGGTCGGGGAGCCCGCGGCCGTCGGGGCCTCGATCCGGCTGACCTGGGTGTACGGCTACTTCGACGACCGCCCCGGACCCCGCGGCACCGTGACCTGCCGCCTCGAGCGCGACGGGGACTCCGCCCGGGTCACCGACGTGGCGGTCGAGGTGGACCCGTGACGACGACCGCCGCCCGGGCCAGGGCGGGCGTGTTCCTCACCCACCTGGTGCCGCTGCTGTTCCTCGCGACCGGCCTCCTCGACCTCGCGGGGCTCGTGCTGTCCTACGCCCTCGAGGTGCTGGCCCTGATGGCCCTCAACTACCTGCGCGCCGGCGGCCGCTCCCGCCGCGGCGGCAGCCTCGGCGACGCCCTCGTGCTGGCGATCGCGGCCCGGCTCGCGAGCGTCGTCGGCGTCGTCGTCGTGCTGGTGGTCGCGGACGGCTGGACCGTGCTCGGGGTGCTCACGGCCGTCGCGAACACCCTGCTCCTCCTCGCCGGGACGTACGCCGCCGGGCGGGCCAGCGGACGGGGGCTCCTCGAGGCCGCGGGCGAGCCGGTGGGCACCCTGTGGCGGGTGGCCGTGGTCCTGGCCGCGGCCCCGGCCGCTCTGGTCGTCGAGTCCGTCGACCGGCTGCACGCGCGTGGCTGGGACCCCGGTGTCGCGACGTCCGGCGTCACCGGTGCGGTGGGCCGGCTCGTCGTCGACACGGCCGCAGCGACCGGCCAGGAGGTCGGGGTCGTGCTGGCCTCGGTGCTGGTCGTGGGCAAGGCCGCGAACGAGGTGCTCTTCGACGCGTGGTCCGAGGCCCCGCGTCAGCGCCGCTTCACGAGCAGGCGCACCCGCTCCACGCCGCTGCCCTGAGCGACGACCAGCACCCGGGCGCCCGGCCGCGAGACCACGTGCCCGCCGCGGACGCGGACGACGTACCCGTGCGGGAAGGCCACCCGCGGCACGGCGAGCGTCGTACGGCTGCGGCGGTGGAAGCGACCGTGGCCGCCGGCCCGCGCGACACGCCACGACGTGCGGAAGACGTGACGCTCGCGGTCGTAGTGCCAGCGCTGCGGCGTGCCCGCGACGGCCAGCGGGTGGGGCACCACGATCGCGCGCAGCTTGGCGTGGTCGACGTTCTTCCCGCGCGGGGCCTTCGCCGGGTCGAGGACCAGGGCCTGGGTGCTGCCGGGGCCCGTCGTGGTCGGGTCGTCGCAGCCGCAGTAGGCCCAGTACTGCCAGCCCACCCGGTGCGCGGCGGACCGGTCGACCATCGAGGTCAGCGTCGACTGCTTGTTCGTGGCGCCGAACTCCGTCAGCAGGGCCGGGTCGCCGGTCGCCGCCACGTGCGCGTCCGCGTTGTCGAAGACCAGGTCGTCGAACTGCGTGCAGCCCTCCTGGCCGCCGCTCTCCCCCGTGCCGGCGTCCGCGGTCAGGCAGTAGTCGTGGAAGGAGAAGGCCAGCCGCCGGCCGGTCGGCTCGACGTGGGTCTGCGCGCCGTTGTTGAACAGCACGTGCGGCTCGTAGAAGACGGCCGTGCGCCGGTCGACGGCGCGGATCGCGTCGATGCTGCGCTGGGTGAACGTCTGCAGCTGCGCGTCGAAGGCCGGGCAGCCGGCGGGGTTCGCGCACTGCTGCCAGCCGGTGCCGGGCCACGGCTCGTTGAAGAGGTCGAGGCCGAGGACCCGCGGGGTCCGGGAGAAGTACGACGCGACGTGCGCCCAGGCGGCGGCGTACCGGTCCTGGAGCCCGACGCCGCCGGGACCGGGGTCGTTGGCCCAGAAGTGGTCGAAGGCGCGGTTGAGCGCCGTCATGCCGAAGTAGTTGTAGGGGAAGCCGGCCTGGGGCTCGGCCGGCAGCCCGTCGTCCTGGACCGCCCAGTCCGGGGCGCCCTCGCCCTGGAAGCGCTCGTGGTACAGGTCCTGGTGGAAGTCCAGCAGCGTCCAGATGCCCGCACGCGCCAGGATTCGCGTGGTCCGCTCGAGACGGGCGAGGTAGGCGTCGTCGTACTCCCCGGGCTGCGGCTCCACGGCCTTCCAGATCACCCCGAGGCGCACCGTGGTCAGCCCGTGGCGGGCCAGGAAGCGGGCGTCGTCGCGGCCGAAGCCCTCGGCGTCCGGGGCGTACGGCGCGCGCTTGTAGACCATGTTCAGCCCGTGCAGCACCAGCACCCGGCCGCGCGGGTCGAGCAGCCAGCGGCCGTGCGGCCGGGCCCGGGGAGCCGCCGCACCCGGGGCCGTGGCCGAGGTGGAGGGCGAGATTGCGGGTGAGCCGGACGCGGCCGCGCGCGGGTCGCCGGCCGCCACCGAGGTGGCCGGGAGCACGGCGACGAGCAGCAGGCCCACGAGGGCGGCGAGGAGGCGCATGGCCGGTCAACGACGACGCGCCCCACGGGGTTATCGGTTTGCCCCGTCCGGTCCACGGTTGGGAGGGTTCGCCCCATGGCCGACGACCCCACCGCCCCGACCGCCCGCACCGCGCCGACGCTGACCGACGGCACCGTGACGCTCCGCGCGCACCGGCCCGACGACGCGCAGGGCTCCTTCGAGCAGTGTCAGGACCCGTTGTCGCAGGCGTGGACGACCGTGCCGGTGCCGTACACCCACGAGATGGCCGTCGGCTTCGTCACCGAGATGATGCCGCAGGGCTGGGTCGACGACCGCGAGTGGGGCTTCGCGGTCGAGCACGAGGGGCAGTACGCCGGCACGGTGTCGCTCCGCAACGAGGGCGACGGCCGCGCGGAGATCGCCTACGGCTCGCACCCGCGGGTGCGGGGCACCGGCGCGATGGAGCGCGCGCTGCGGCTGCTGCTGCGCTGGGGCTTCGAGGAGCAGGGCCTGCAGACCGTCATCTGGTGGGCGAACCGCGGCAACTGGGCCTCGCGGCGCCTGGCCTGGCGGGTGGGCTTCTCCTTCGACGGGACGGTCCGGCAGTGGCTGCCGCAGCGCGGCGAGCTGCTGGACGCCTGGGTCGGCACGCTGCACCGCGACCAGTCCCCCGGCCCGCGCACCGTCTGGCTCGACTGCCCGACGCTCGCCGGCGACGGCGTCCACCTCCGGCCGATGGACGAGCGCGACGTCCCCCGCATCGTCGAGGCGTGCTCGGACCCGCGCACCCTGGAGTGGCTCTCGTTCCTCTACCCCCAGCCGTTCACCGAGGAGTCCGGCCGCGGGGTCGTCAGCGCCTCGACCGAGCTGCGCGCGAGCGGCAAGGGCGTCACCTGGGCCGTCACGGGCGACGACGACGTGATGTCCGGCTGGCTGGGCTTCTTCGGGCTGCGGCCCGGGGTGGTCGCCGAGCTGGGCTACTGGGCGCACCCGGCCGCCCGCGGACGAGGGCTCACCACCCGGGCCGCGGCGCTCGCGCTCGGGCACGCCCGCGACCGGCTCGGGCTGCAGCACGTGCGGGCCCGGATCGCGGTCGGCAACGCCGCCTCGCAGCACGTCGTCGAGACGCTCGGGTTCGAGCACACCGGCGTCGAGCGGCTCGGGGCCGACATGGCCGACGGGTCGCGGGTCGACCTGGCGATCTACGACCTGGCGCTCTAGCCGGGCGCCCGGTCTGCGGGAGGGGTCAGGCGGCCGCGGCGTCGCGCTCGCGCACGTGCAGGAGCGCGGACACGCCGATCACCGCGAGCCCCACCACCGAGAGCGCCACCCCGACGAGGGCGGGCGCCCGGTAGCCGTAACCGGCCGCGATGACCAGCCCGCCCAGCCAGGCGCCCAGGGCGTTGGCGACGTTGAGCGAGGCGTGGTTCATGGCGGCGCCCAGCGTCTGGGCGTCGCCGGCCACGTCCATGAGGCGGAGCTGGAGGTTCACGACCAGCACGGAGCCCAGCACGGTGATGAGGAAGACCGCCGGCAGCGAGAGCCAGCCGTAGGGCACCGTCGCCCAGAAGAGCAGCAGCACGAGGCCCATGCCGACCGACCCGATCACCAGCGAGCGGAAGATCGACCAGTCGGCCATCTCGCCGGCCACCCAGGTGCCGGCGACCATCCCGACGCCGAAGACGAACAGCGCGACCGGGATCGACCCCTCGGAGAGACCGCCGACGTCGGTGAGGGTCGGGGAGATGTAGGAGTAGACCGCGAACATGCCGCCGAAGCCGAGCGCCCCGACCAGCAGCGTCAGCCAGACCTGAGGCTTGGCGAAGGCCCTGAGCTCGCGCCGGCCGGTCGCCTCGGGGTCGCCGGGGCAGGACGGCACGAACAGCAGCACGAGCACGACGGTGACGAGCGACATCACGGCCACGGACCAGTACGCCGCGCGCCACCCCATCGCCTGCCCGAGCCAGGTCGCGGCGGGGACGCCGATGACGTTGGCGACCGACAGGCCGAGCATCACCATGGCGACCGCGCGGCCCTTGCGCTCGGCCGGCGCCATGCTGGCGGCGACCAGGGAGGCCACCCCGAAGTAGGCCCCGTGCGGCAGCCCGTCGAGGAAGCGGGCCGCGAAGAGCAGGTGGAAGCTGGTGGCCATCGCGCTGGCCGCGTTGAGGACCGCGTAGGCCAGCATCAGCGCGACGAGCAGGCCGCGGCGCGGCCACTTGGCACCGAAGAACGCGAGCACCGGGGCGCCGACGACCACGCCGAGGGCGTACGCCGAGATGACGTGTCCGGCGGTCGGGATCGAGGCGTCCACGCCCCGCGCGATCTGGGGCAGCAGCCCCATCGTCACGAACTCCGTCGTGCCGATGGCGAAGCCCCCCATGCCGAGCGCCAGCACCGCCAGCACGAAGTGCGCGGCAGGGGTCGGCTCGGTCCGGGTCGGGGCCGGTGCGGTGGTCGTCATCGTCACTCTCTGGCGACCGGGGGGCCGCTGCCGGTCGTCGCCGGCGTCGTCGCTGGATCTGCTCTCGCTGTCACCAGTCTCCAACCCGGCCACGGCGGGTGCCTATTCCTCGGCGGCCCCGCGGCCGGCCACAACGACCACAAGCGGGACCACGTGCCCGCTGCCCGGACCCGGCGGGACGTCATCGGGATCGTGGGCAGTAGCCCTCGGATCCGATGACGTCCCGGGCCGGTGGCCGCTCCCGATCGGTAGCCTCGGGCGCGTGAGCCTCTCGGACGCCCGCCCCTCCGGCACGCCGCCCTTCTGGGCGCCCGGCACCCCGATCATGTGGCGGTACGGCGACCCCGCGCGCCCGCACTGGGCGACGCCGATGACGGTCGTCCGGGACGACGCGGACGCCCTCGTGGCCTGGCTCCCGGCCGGCACGCCGGTGCTCAAGGTCGGCCGCGCGGACGGCGGCGGCTTCCGCGACGGCGACGCCGCAACGATGTTCACCGCCGAGCGCACCCAGCTGGTCGGCACCTGGGAGGAGTACGACGTCCTGCGGGTCGCCCCGACCGGCCGGCCCTGGTCGGTGTGGTGGTTCTTCCCGGCGGGCCAGGCGACCTTCGAGGGGTGGTACGTCAACCTGGAGGACCCGCACGTGCGCGACGCGGACACGACGTACTCCACCGACCACGTGCTCGACGTCTGGGTCGAGCCCGATCGCACCCACCACCGCAAGGACGTGGACGAGCTGGCGCTGGCCGTCGAGCAGGGCCGCTACACCCCCGGGCAGGCCGCCCGGATCACCGCCGTCGCCGCCGAGGTCGAGGACGTGATCGCCGCCTGGGGCCCGCCGTTCTGCGACGGCTGGGAGACCTTCCGCCCGGACCCGTCCTGGCCGGTGCCGCAGCTGCCCTGACATGCCGCCGGGACGTCCTGCGGATGGTGGGAGCGGGTGCTCCCTCCGGAGGACGTCCCGGCGGGTCGAGCGGGTCAGAGCGTCGCGAGCGCCTCGTTCAGCGTCGTCGACGGCCGCATCACGTGGTCGGCCTTGGCGTCGTCGGGCTGGTAGTAGCCGCCGATGTCGGCCGGCGAGCCCTGCACGCCGTTCAGCTCGGCGACGATGGCGTCCTCGCTGCTGACCAGGAGCTCGGAGAGCGCCGTGAAGTCGGCGGCCAGCTCGGCGTCGTCGGTCTGCCTGGCCAGCTCCTGGGCCCAGTACATCGCCAGGTAGAAGTGCGAGCCGCGGTTGTCGATCCCGCCGATGCGGCGCGTGGGCGACTTGTCGTTCTCGAGGAACGTGCCGGTCGCCTTGTCCAGGGTCTCCCCCAGCACCCTGGCCCGCGCGTTGTCGTCGTAGCCCGCGAGGTGCTCGAGCGACGCGGCCAGCGCGAAGAACTCGCCGAGGCTGTCCCAGCGCAGGTAGTTCTCCTTGACCAGCTGCTGCACGTGCTTGGGCGCCGAGCCGCCGGCACCGGTCTCGAAGAGGCCGCCGCCGTTCATCAGCGGGACGACCGACAGCATCTTCGCCGACGTGCCGAGCTCGAGGATCGGGAACAGGTCGGTGTTGTAGTCGCGGAGCACGTTGCCGGTGACCGAGATGGTGTCCTCGCCCTTGCGGATCCGCTCGAGGGAGTACGCCGTGGCCGCGGCCGGCGCCATGATCTCGATGGTCAGCCCGTCGGTGTCGTGCTCGGGGAGGTACTCCTCCACCTTCGCGATCAGGTTGGCGTCGTGGGCGCGGTTCTCGTCCAGCCAGAAGATCGCCGGCGAGCCGGTCGCGCGGGCGCGGGTGACGGCGAGCTTGACCCAGTCGCGGATCGGCTCGTCCTTGGTCTGGCAGGCGCGCCAGATGTCACCGGGCTCGACGGTGTGCTCGATGAGCACGTCGCCGGCCGCGTTGAGGACCCGGACCTGGCCGGCGGCCGGGACCTCGAAGGTCTTGTCGTGCGAGCCGTACTCCTCGGCCGCCTTGGCCATCAGGCCGACGTTCGGGACCGAGCCCATGGTGGCCGGGTCGAAGGCGCCGTTCGCGCGGCAGTCGTCGATGGTCGTCTGGTAGACGCCGGCGTACGACGAGTCCGGGATCACCGCGAGGGTGTCGGCCTCCTCGCCGTCGGGGCCCCACATGTGGCCGGACGTGCGGATCATGGCCGGCATCGAGGCGTCGATGATGACGTCGGACGGCACGTGCAGGTTGGTGATGCCCTTGTCCGAGTCGACCATGGCCATCGTCGGGCCGTCGGCGATGCCCTGGTCGATGGTCGCCTTGATGGCGTCGCCCTCGGGGAGGTCGGCGACCGCGCCGAGCAGCGCGCCCAGGCCGTCGTTCGGGGAGATGCCGGCGGCGGTGAGCTGCTCGCCGTACTGCTCGAAGAGCGTCGGGAAGAACGCCTGCACGACGTGGCCGAAGATGATCGGGTCCGAGACCTTCATCATCGTGGCCTTGAGGTGCACCGAGAACAGCACGCCCTCGGCCTTGGCGCGGGCGATCTGCTCGAGCAGGAAGCGGCGCAGCGCCGCGACGTTCATGAAGGTGCCGTCCACGACCTCGCCGGCGAGGACCGTGATGCCGTCCTTGAGGACGGTCTCGGTGCCGTCGGCCGCGACGTGCACGATCGAGAGGGTGTCGTCGGCGGGGATCACGACGGACTTCTCGTTCGAGAAGAAGTCGTCCTTGCCCATCGTCGCGACGTTGGTCTTCGAGTCGGCGCTCCAGGCGCCCATCCGGTGCGGGTGCTTCTTCGCGTAGTTCTTCACCGACAGCGGCGCGCGCCGGTCGGAGTTGCCCTCGCGGAGCACGGGGTTGACCGCGGAGCCCTTGGTCCGGTCGTACTTCGCCCGGATCTCCTTGTCCTCGTCGGACTGCGGGCTCTCGGGGTAGTTCGGGAGGTCGTAGCCCTTCTCCTGCAGCTCCTTGATCGCGGCCTTGAGCTGCGGGATGGAGGCGGAGACGTTGGGGAGCTTGATGATGTTGGCCTCGGGCTTCGTGGCCAGCTCGCCCAGCTCGGCGAGCGCGTCGTCGATGCGCTGCTCGTCGGTCAGGCGCTCGGGGAACTGGGCGATGATGCGGCCCGCCAGCGAGATGTCGCGCGTCTCGACCTCCACACCGGCCTTGGCGGCGTACGCCTGGATGATCGGCAGGAAGGAGTACGTCGCCAGCAGCGGCGCCTCGTCCGTGTGCGTGTAGATGATCTTGGCCATGGAAAAGGCTGCTCCTGAACGTCGCGGATCATGGAAAAGTTGCTTGACGTCAAGATACCTGACGCCGCGTCCTGCCCAGCCTCGCACCCGTCCCGGCCCGGGGCAACGGGCCGCCGACGCGACTAGAGTGCTGCCGACCCCGGGACAGGGCCCGGGGACCACCACAGGGGGCTCTCGGACATGGTCGACTCATCCACCCGCACGCAGCAGCTGGCCGCGGAGGCACTCGGGACGCTCGTCCTCGTGCTCCTCGGCTGCGGCTTCCTCGCCCTCAGCGGCGACTCCCGCGACGGGTCCTCGGCGACCCCGCTCGCCTTCGGCTTCGCGCTGGTCGCGGTGACCTTCGCCTTCGGCCGGATCTCCGGCGGGCACTTCAACCCGGCGGTCTCCGTGGCGGCCGGCCTGAGCGGGCGGCTGGCCTGGCGCGACGTCGCGGCGTACGCCGGGGCGCAGGTCGTCGGCGGTGTCGTGGGCGGTCTGCTGGTGTTCGCGATGCTGCACGGCTTCGACACCTTCGACGCCGAGGGCTCGATGGGCCAGAGCTTCTTCGGCGACCAGGGCTTCGGCTTCGCCGTCTGGGCCGCGCTGCTCGTCGAGGTGGTGCTGACCGCGCTGTTCGTCCTGGTCCACCTGTCCGCGACCGACGCGCGCAACGAGCAGCGCGCCTTCGCCCCGATCGCGATCGGGCTGGCCTTCGCGGCCTGCTACTTCTTCACGCTGCCGCTGACCGGCGGCGGGATGAACCCCGCCCGCTCGATCGGCGTCGGCCTCTTCGCCGGCACCGACGCGATCATCCAGCTCTGGCTCTTCGTCGTCGCGCCGCTCGTCGGCGCGGCCCTCGGCGGCCTCGCCCACCCGGCGCTCTTCGGCCGCGACGGCGAGCCGGTCCCCGGATCCGGGCTCAGCTTCGACCGACCGGCCCGCCCCGCCACGGCCGCGAGCGCCGGTGCGGCCGCCGGTGCCGCCGCTCCCCAGGAGGAGCAGGCCGAGCGCGCCTGGACGATCGAGGAGGCCGCGGCGCAGGGCTGGCACTGGGACGCCCAGGCCCAGCAGTGGCGCCACGAGAGCGAGGGCTGGCAGCCCGACCAGGCCGCCCAGCAGCCCCAGCAGCCCCAGCAGTGGGCGCCCGACCAGCCGTGGTCCGACGGCGGGGCCGGCGAGCGCACCCAGATCCGCCCGTCGGGCGACCACTGACGACGCTCAGCGGGTGGTGACGGAGACCAGCTGGACCAGCTCGTCGCCGCCCGTGACCGTCTCCTCCAGCACGACCCCGAGACCCTCGGCGTAGAACTTGCGCTCGACCAGCCCGGGCTCGAGCGGGGTGGTGTCCTCGGTCTCGACCAGGTCGCCGAAGACGCCCGCGGGGACGGCTCGCCGCTCCGTGAGCGACAGCACCTCCGCGCGGTCCTCCGCCACCCCGGCGAGGTGCTCCTGGGCGTAGCCGTCGCCGATCCGCGGGCGGGCCGCCATCACCAGGCCGGCCTCCGCCCCGTCGACGCCGGCCTCCCAGGACCCCTCCGTGCTGGGCTTCCCGTCGCCGTACTCCGTGGTGTCCTCGCCGAAGTACCAGACGTTGCCGTCGTCGTCCTGCGCGAACCAGTCGTAGGTGTCCTCGACGACCTTGCCGCGGGCGTCGGTCAGCACGTCGTGCACCACCACCGTGGTGACCCCGGCGACGACGCGGGTGTCGTCGGTGACGGTGACGGTCTCGGTCTGCTTCCCCGCCCCGTCCCCGGTGACCTCGTAGGTCCGCACCGTCCCGGGCTCGAGCGGGAGCCACCGGTTGTCGATCGTGGTGGTGAAGTCCGCCGGGTCGGGCGACGGGGTCGGGATCACGAGCTCGTCGACGCCGCTCGGGGCGATCGTCGGCGGCTCCCCGCCGCAGCCGACGAGGGCCAGGGAGGCCGTCAGGACGGCGGTGAGGGCCGCGAGCCGGGTCCGTCGCATGGCGCCAGCATGGCGCACGGGCGGTCGACGGCCGCACAACCCTCCGTCGCCAGCCCGCCTGAGCGCTGCTAGCGTCGGCGCTCGGACCATGCATCCAGGCCCGTCTCCGGGCTGCCAAGTCGACAAGGAGTCGTCGTGAGCCAAACGCCCCTCAAGGTGGCCGTCACCGGCGCAGCCGGCCAGATCGGTTACAGCCTGCTCTTCCGTCTCGCGAGCGGTTCGCTGCTCGGGCCGGACCGTCCCATCGAGCTGCGCCTGCTGGAGATCACCCCGGCCCTCAAGGCGCTCGAGGGCGTCGTGATGGAGCTGGACGACTGCGCGTTCCCGACCCTCGCCGGTGTCGAGATCGGCGACGACGCCGAGAAGATCTTCGACGGCGTCAACCTCGCCCTGCTCGTCGGCGCCCGCCCGCGCGGCCCCGGCATGGAGCGCGGCGACCTGCTCTCCGCCAACGGCGCGATCTTCACCGCCCAGGGCAAGGCCCTCAACAACGTGGCCGCCGACGACGTCCGCATCGGTGTCACCGGCAACCCGGCCAACACCAACGCGCTCATCGCCATGACGAACGCCCCTGACATCCCGCAGGAGCGGTTCTCGGCGCTGACCCGCCTCGACCACAACCGCGCGATCTCGCAGCTGGCCGCGAAGACCGGCGCCTCGGTCACCGACATCAAGAAGATGACGATCTGGGGCAACCACTCCGCCACGCAGTACCCCGACCTCTTCCACGCCGAGGTCAAGGGCCAGAACGCCGCCGAGGCCGTCGGCGACCAGGACTGGCTCGAGAACACCTTCATCCCGACCGTCGCCAAGCGCGGCGCCGCGATCATCGAGGCCCGGGGCTCGTCCTCGGCCGCCTCGGCCGCGTCCGCCACCGTCGACGCCGCCCGCGACTGGCTGCACGGCAGCGCCGAGAACGACTGGGTCTCGATGGCGGTCGTCTCCGACGGCTCCTACGGCGTGCCCGAGGGCCTCATCTCGTCGTTCCCCGTCACCACGAAGGACGGCAACTGGGAGATCGTCCAGGGTCTCGAGATCGACGACTTCTCGCGTGCCCGGATCGACGCCTCGACCGCCGAGCTCGCCGACGAGCGCGCCGCGGTCACGGAGCTCGGCCTGATCTGACGCCGACCCGTCGCTCGTCGACGGCTCAGCACGCCGACCCGTCGCCTCTTCACCGCGCTGCGCGTGAAGAAGCGACGGGTCGACGCATTTCTGCGTGAACCGGCGACGGGTCGCTCAGACGGGCTGGTTCGGGATCGTCGCCGCCAGGAAGATCAGCAGTCCCCCGACGCCCGCGAGCAGCAGGCAGTCGAAGACGCGGTGGCGCACCGCGAGCATCCCGGCGTCGCGCCGCGGCAGCACCAGGCGGATCAGGGCCGCGAAGATCAGCGCCCCCGCCATCCAGTTCGTGCCGAGGCGCCAGTTGCCCGTCCAGACGATGCCGATGCCGACCGCCGTCGCGGCCAGCACCACGAGGTAGAACAGCCCGCCGATCGTCGAGGGGTAGCGGCGCGGCTCGTCCTCGACGTGCTCCTCGAAGGGCAGCTCCTCGAACGGCGGCGGCTGCTCCTCCGGAGCCGGGTCGGAGGCCGGGTCGGACCCAGGGTCCGGCACCGGGTCCGGTGTCTCGTCCGGCTCCGGTGCGGGCTCGTGCGGTGTCGACAACGCGTCAGCCCAGGGCCTTCTCGGCCATCAGCACGATGTTCGAGAGCAGCATGGCGCGGGTCATCGGACCGACGCCGCCCGGGTTCGGCGACACCCAGCCGGCCACGTCCCACACGTCGTCCGCGACGTCGCCGGCGATCTTGCCGTCGACCCGCGAGACACCCACGTCGAGCACCGCGGCGCCCGGCTTGACCATGGCGCCGGTGATGATGCCGGGCACCCCCGCGGCGGCCACGACGATGTCGGCGTTGCGCACGTGCGTGGCGAGGTCCCGGGTGCCGGTGTGGCACAGGGTCACCGTCGCGTTCTCGGTACGCCGGGTGAGCAGGAGCCCCAGCGGGCGGCCGACGGTGAGCCCGCGGCCGACGACGACGACCTCGGCGCCCGCGATCGGGACGTCGTGGCGGCGCAGCAGCTCGATGCACCCGACCGGCGTGCAGGGCAGCGAGCCCTCCTCGCCCAGGACGAGCTTGCCGAGGCTGACCGGGTGCAGGCCGTCGACGTCCTTGTCGGCGTCGACCCGCGAGAGCAGCGCGAACTCGTCGAGGCCCGTGGGCTGCTGGACCAGGAAGCCGGTGCACGCCGGGTCGGCGTTGAGCCGGTCGATCTCGGCCTCCACCTCGGCCTGCGTGGCGGTCGCCGGCAGGTCGACGCGGATCGACTCGATGCCGATCTCGGCGCAGTCCTTGTGCTTGGCGCCGACGTACCAGTGCGAGCCCGGGTCGTCGCCGACCAGGACGGTCCCGAGCCCGGGGACGACGCCCTGCTCGCGGAGCTTGCTGACGCGGTCGGCGAGCTCGGCCTTGATCGCCTTGAGGGTGGCGGTGCCGTCGAGCTTCTGTGCAGTCATGGCTTCATCCTGTCTGGGTTGCTGCTGCTTTGCACCTCACCGGGTCTCGACCCGGGCGTCGCGACCTCGTTCCTCGGTCGCGGCCCTCGCTCGACCTGCTCACCGATGACCGTGGCGGCTCCGCCGCCACGGTCAGTGAGCAAAGTGCCGCGTGCCGGTGAAGTACATCGTCACGCCGGCCGCCTTGGCGGCCTCGACGGTCAGCTCGTCGCGGACCGAGCCGCCGGGCTGCACGATCGCGGCGACGCCGGCGTCGATGAGGATCTGCGGGCCGTCCTCGAAGGGGAAGAACGCGTCCGACGCGGCGACGGCGCCGGTCGAGCGGTCCCCCGCGCGCTGCACGGCGAGCTTGCACGAGTCGACCCGGTTGACCTGGCCCATGCCGACGCCGACCGAGGCGCCGTCCTTGGCGAGCAGGATCGCGTTGGACTTGACCGCGCGGCAGGCCTTCCACGCGAAGGCGAGGTCGGCGAGCACCTCGTCGGAGGCTGCCTCGCCGGTGGCGAGGGTCCAGGTGGTCGGGTCGTCGCCGGGGGCGTCCACCGCGTCGCGCTCCTGCGCGAGCAGGCCACCGGACACGGGGCGCAGCTCGACGCCGCCGCGGACGGCGGGCACGCACTGCAGCACGCGGATGTTCTTCTTCGCGGCGAGCACCTCGACGGCCCCGTCGTCGTACGCCGGGGCCACGACGACCTCGGTGAACACCTCGGCGACCTGCCGGGCCATCTCGACCGAGACCGGCACGTTGGTGGCGATCACGCCGCCGAACGCCGAGACCGGGTCGCAGGCGTGCGCCTTGCGGTGCGCGTCGGCCACGTCGGCGCCGACGGCGATGCCGCACGGGTTCGCGTGCTTGATGATCGCGACCGCCGGCTCGTCGAAGTCGTAGGCCGCCCGGCGGGCCGCGTCGGCGTCGACGTAGTTGTTGTACGACATCTCCTTGCCGTGCAGCTGGGTCGCCTGCGCGAGCCCGGGGCCGAGGTCGTTGGTGTAGAGCACCGCGGCCTGGTGGGGGTTCTCGCCGTAGCGGAGCACCGACTGGCGCTCCCACGTGCCACCCATCCAGGCGGGCGCACCCGAGCCGTCGGTGGTGTCGGTGAGCACGTTGCCCATCCAGGTCGCGACGGCGACGTCGTACGACGCGGTGTGGACGAACGCCTCCGCGGCGAGCCGCTTGCGGTCCGCGAGCGTGAAGCCGCCGACGCCGACAGCGGTCAGCACGTCGGCGTACCGCGCCGGGGACGTGACGATCGCGACCGACGGGTGGTTCTTGGCCGCGGCGCGGACCATCGACGGGCCGCCGATGTCGATCTGCTCGACGCACTCGTCGGGCGAGGCGCCGGAGGCGACGGTCTGGGTGAAGGGGTACAGGTTGGAGACCACGAGGTCGAACGGCTCGACACCCAGGTCGGCCAGCTGCTGCACGTGGGTCTCGAGGCGGCGGTCGGCCAGGATGCCGGCGTGCACCTTCGGGTGCAGCGTCTTGACGCGGCCGTCGAGGCACTCGGGGAAGCCCGTCAGGTCCTCGACCTTGGTGACCGGGATGCCGGCCTTCTCGATCAGCGCGGCGGAGCCGCCGGTTGAGACCAGCGCGACGCCGGCCTCGTGGAGCCCGCGGACGAGGTCCTCGAGCCCGGACTTGTCGTAGACGGAGACGAGGGCGCGTCGGATCGCGATGCGGTTCTCGGGGTTTTCGGGCACAGAGACACTCCTGCTCGGGTGGAGGAGCACCCAGGCGGGCGATGCTCCCGACGTCACTCCCTGGTGGTTGCCCACCTGCGCCAGTCGTGGTGCGCCCGAGTCTAGGGGCTAGGAGGAGGTCCGGCCGAACCTCACCCGGCGGCCGTCGACGACGAAGCCCTCGCGGGCCATCCGGCCGACGGTGTCGACGAGCATCGCGCGCTCGGCGACCTTGATCCGCTCGTGGAGCGCCTCGACCGTGTCGTCGTCCTCCACCGCCACGACCGACTGGGCCAGGATCGGCCCGGTGTCGACGCCGGCGTCGACGACGAAGAGCGTGCAGCCGGTGACCTTGACGCCGTACTCCAGGGCGTCGCCCGGCCCGTGCATCCCGGGGAACGACGGCGAGAGCGCGGGGTGGGTGTTGACGACCGACCCGCCGAACCTGCCGAGGAACTCCTCGCCGACCAGCTTCATGAAGCCGGCCAGCACGACCAGGTCCGGGTCGAAGCCGGCGACGGTGTCGGCCAGCGCGCGGTCCCAGTGGTCGCGGCTGCTGAACTGCCCGACCTTCTTGACGAAGGTCGGCACCCCGGCGCGCTCTGCGCGCTCCAGGCCCTCGATGTCGTCGCGGTCGGCGCCGACGGCGACCACGCGGGCGCCGTACGCCGGGTCCGCGCACGCGTCGAGCAGGGCCTGGAGGTTGGTGCCGGCGCCCGAGACGAGCACGACCAGGCGCGCGGGAGAGGTGGGAGGCACGCGCAGGAGTCTAGGGCGTGCCGCGGAGGCCGGCGGCTCAGGCGACGTCGGCGGAACGGCGCGCCAGGCGGCGCTGCCACCAGGTCATCAGGAGCCCGCCGACGAGGCCGCCGATGCCGAAGGCGGTGATCGCGTGCACGAGCACGTCGAAGGAGAACGGGCCGACCATCCGCATCCGGCCGGGACCGACGGAGCCGCCCGACAGCGAGGCCACGATGCCGAACAGGACGCCGGCGAGCACGCCGCCGACGCAGCCGCGCAGGGCGCCCTCGTCCCAGCGCAGGGTGGGCATCCGGTGCTGGGTGCGCGCGGCCGCCAGGGCGGCGACCAGCGGCGGCAGCGCCATCAGCCCGATCACCCAGCCGGCGACCGGACCGGCCTGGGGCAGGGCCGCGAGCAGGGGGAAGAGCGGCATGGGGCCGAGGACGACGGCGGCCGGGGAGACCAGCGTGTGCGCGCCGACCGCGAAGCCGGGGCCGAGGAGGTAGGAGCCCGAGAAGGCGACGGCGTTCGGGACGACCGCGGTCGAGAGGACGCTGAAGAGCGTCGCGTCGCCGGCGTCGGTGTGCAGCTGCGACATCACCGAGGCGGCGGCGCCGAGGTCCAGGGCGAACGCGACGCCGAAGACCACGCCGGCGACGGTCAGGTAGGAGACCAGGATCCGCAGGCAGGCGGCGCCGCTGGCGCGGACCGACGGCGGCAGGAAGGCGGCCCAGATCGCGGCACGGCCGGAGCCGACGGCGATCGCGGGGGCGCCGAAGAAGGCGCAGAGCAGCAGCGACCAGAGCACCGCGCGCGACCCGGACGGCGCGGTCGCCGCGGTCGAGGCCAGCGAGGTCGTGACCCCGACGGTGACGGCGTACCCGACCGCGAAGAGGAGGCTGGCGACCGGGACCGTCCAGTCACGCTCGCCGTCGGCGATCCGGTCGGCGTCCGGCCCGTGCCCCGACACCGAGTCGCCGACCCGGTGGCCGACGCGCCAGACCGCCCAGGCGACCAGCGCGGTGAGACCGAGGGGCACGACGGTGATCGCGACACCCTCCACCCGCACGCCCGACCCGTGGGCGAGCAGCCAGCCCAGGGCACCGACGCGCAGGCCGTCCCGGGGGGTCCCGTGGGCGCCCGCGTCGCTGAGGAACCAGCCCACGACACCGAGCGCCATGCACACCAGGAGCGTCGAGGCCGCGGCGGCGACGCCGCCGGCGGTGGCGATCAGCACGAGCGGCCGACGGTGCCGCGCGTCCGTGCCGGAGCCGGCGGGCGAGCGGGTGGGGGCCGTGGCAGATCGAGGGAGCAGCGAAGTCATGGCCGGCCCATCATCACCCGGCACCAGGGCCCCGATGCGGTCCCACGCCGGTTGGCCGCGACGTGTGCGGCTCCCGTACCGTGGACGGGCCATGAGGAATCCCGACGAGTTCGACGCGTTCTACAAGGACGCCCGCGACCGCCTCCTCCTGCAGACCTACGCCCTCACCGGCGACCTGCCCGCGTCGCGCGCGGCGGTCCGCGACTCCTTCGTCGTGGCGTGGCACCACTGGCGCAAGATCTCCCGCCAGGAGGACCCCGAGACCTGGGCCCGCCCGCACGCCTGGGCGCACGCCCAGCGGCGGCACACCGCCCGGCTCTGGCACCGCGAGAAGAAGCTCGACCCCGAGGCCCGCGCCACCCTCGACGCGCTCGGCAAGCTCTCCACGCCCCAGCGCAAGGCGCTGCTGCTGACCCACCTGACCACCGTGCCGCTGTCGGACATGGCGCGCGAGGTCGGGCTCCCCCGCACCGAGGTCGAGCGCGAGCTGCAGACCGCGACGGCGCAGTTCGCCGTGCACCGCGACGTGCCCAGCACCAGCATCCGACCGCTCTTCGAGGCGCTGCGCGACCACGTCGCGAGCGTCACCTGGCCGCGCGCCACGATCATCCGGCGGGCCGGGGCCGCCCGCCGCCGGACCCACACCGGGGTCGGCGCGGTCGTGACGGTCGCCGCCCTGGTGCTCACCGGTGCGCTGGTGACCGACGCCGCCGGGGTGCACCCCACGCTGGACCGCGAGCGGCTGACCACCTCCGCCCCGAAGGGGCCGGACGCGACCTCCTCCCCGGAGGCCGAGCCCGAGGTGCTGCCCGCGAGCACGATGCTCGAGGACGCCGACCTGCGCCGCACCGCCCCCGGACGCGACTGGCAGGTGCGCCGCACCACCAAGAACGTCGGCAAGAAGCGGGTCGAGGTGCCGTGCACCCGGGAGCGGTACGCCGACCCCCAGGGACTCGCCGCGCTGGTCCGCACCTTCCGCGCCGCCCCCGCGAAGGGCGCGCCCCGCCGCACCGCGCTGCAGGCGACCGAGGCCTCCCGGACCGAGGCCGCTGCCCGTCGTACCTTCGCCACGACGCGGGCCTGGTTCGCCGGCTGCAGCGACGAGCGCGTGCAGCTGCTGGCCACCCGGGAGGTCCCCGGCGTCGGGGACGACGCCGTCCAGCTCGTGCTGCGGTCCTGGCAGGCGCCCGTCACCACGATGGTCGTCGGGCTGGCGCGGACCGGCGTCTTCACGACCACCACCGTCGAGAGCCTGGCGTCGACGACCGTGCCCGACAGCCGCCTCTCCGCCGCCGTCCTCGGCGCGGCGGTCGACCGCCTCTGCCCCACCTCCGGCGCCGGCGCCTGCGCGGACGACAAGCCGCGGGTGCGCGACCGCGCGCCGTTCCCGGCCGACGAGTACCCCGCCGGCCTCGGGCTCGTCGACCTGCCGCCGATCACGGGCGTCGACAAGCCCTGGGTGGCCACCCCGCCGCAGCAGGCGCGCACCAACGTGGCCGCCACCTCCTGCGACGGCACCGCCTTCACGGGTCGGGCGTACGGCGCCCCGATCTCGCACGCGAGCACCCGGTCCTACCTCATCCTCAAGGCCGGGCTGCCGGACGAGTTCGGCCTGACCGAGACCCAGGGGTCGCTGCCGGTCAAGGCGGCCAAGGCGTTCGTCGCGGGCGTGCGCACCAAGCTCGCGGCCTGTCCCGACAAGGAGCTCGGCACCGACGTGCGCCGCACCACCGAGCTGACCAGCGCCGACCGCCAGCTCACCGTGTGGCACCTGACCACCGAGCTGTCGGACAACAAGAAGCTGACGGTCGCGATGGCGATCATGCGGGTCGGCACCGGCGTCGCCCAGCTGGGCTTCGTCCCGGCCCCCGGCGCCCCGATGAGCGACGCGGCGTTCGAGGCGCTGGCCCGCCGGGCGCTCGAGCGGCTCGAGCGGCAGGCCTCCCCCTCCCGCTGACCCGGCGGACCGGGCGGTCTGCCGAAAAAACCTCGACGCACGTGCAACCGTGGTCGCACCCGGGGCGTATCCCTCGCGACTGACGACACGCGCAGCACTCACGAGACGGGGACAGGTCGATGGACGAGCAGCAGTTCGACGACTTCTACGCCGCGTCGTTCCAGCGGATCACGGGGCAGGTCTACGCCATGATCGGCAACCGGGACGAGGCGCAGGAGTGCGTCCAGGAGGCGTTCGTCCGTGCCTGGGCGCACCGCCGCAAGCTCCAGCAGGCCGAGCACCCGGAGGCGTGGGTCCGCACCACGGCGTACCGCCTGGCGGTGAGCCGCTGGCGGCGCACCGTGCGCGGCCGGCGACCGGTGGACCGCGCCGTCGGCGCCGCCACCGAGACCGCCGCCCCGAGCGAGAGCCACGTCGCCCTGGTGGCGGCGCTCAAGCAGCTCCCGGAGGCCCAGCGGCAGGCGCTGGTGCTCCACCACATCGCCGACCTGCCCGTGCACGCCGTGGCGGCCGAGGTCGGCGTGCCCGAGGGCACGATCAAGGCGCGGCTCAGCAGGGGACGCGCGGCGCTCGCCGCGCTCCTGACCGACGAGACCGGACTCCAGGAGGGAGCACACCATGTCTGACCCGATCCAGGACCTCGAGCACTTCAACGAAGGGATGGACGTGAACCCGCTCCCCGCCTCCGAGGTGCGACGCCGCGGCAACCGGCTGCGTCGCCGCAACAACGCGCTCGCCACCGTCGGGGGCCTGGCGGCCGTCGCGATCATCGCCGTGCCGCTCGCCCTGAGCGCGAGCGGGCAGGACAGCAGCGCCCCCGACGTCGGGCCGGCCACCTCCTCGCCGTCCGCCACCCCCTCCCCCGACGCCGGCCCGACGTGGCGGCAGCGGATCCCGGACGGCTTCCCGCTCGCCGAGGGCTTCCCGGCCACCAACGGCAGCGACGGGTCGGCGGTGACCGTCACGTCCCCCACGGACGTCGAGGTCTTCCCGCCGTGCCTGGGCTCCGGCGACCAGCGCACGCCCCCGGCCAGGACCGTCGACCGCGCCAGCGTCACCTACGTCGGCGAGTCCGAGGACCGGCGCGAGGGCGTGCTGGCGGTGTACGCCGACCAGGACGCCGCCTCCGCGGCCCTGCAGCAGCTCGAGACCGATGTCGCACGGTGCCCGAGCCAGCGCGGCCAGAACGCGACGTACCTCTTCGACGCGCTGCCCTCCGACCTGGGCGAGGAGTCCTTCGCCTGGACCGTCCGCGTGCGCCAGGGTGGCGAGCTGAGCTCCGAGCTGACCGTCGTGCAGAACGTCCGGGTCGGCAACGCGATCTACGCGCTGTCCTACTACGGGGCCGGCGGCGCGAACCAGGACGTCATCGACTTCACGCAGCGGCTGATGACCACCGACTCCGCGCCGACCGTCAGCTCGCTGTGCGTCTTCGCGGCCGAGCCGTGCGACCTCCCCAGCTCCTCGGTCGGGCCGGAGGAGACGGCCGGTGCCACGGGCACGGTCGACGGGACCGGCACCGGGAGCGGCGACGCGGCGGCGATCCCCGCGGACTTCCCGATCCTGGACGGCTACCCGGACGACGCCAGCTCCGAGGGTGGCGAGTACGGCATCGAGTCCGCCTCCACCGACGCCCCTCCCCTCGCCTTCGAGGCGTGCGGCAAGCAGGCGCCGGCCCTCACCGGCGTCGAGCGGCTCAGCGCCGGCTGGACCAACCCGGAGGACTTCCGGCACCGCCAGCTGACGCGGTTCGCCGACGTCGCCGCGGCGGACGCGTGGATCGACGCGGTCCTGCAGGTCTACCGCGACTGCCCCACGGAGAGCACCTCCGACGGCTACACCAGCGTGCGGACCGTCCTGGACGGCCGGCAGGGCGACCGGTCGGCGAGCGCGATCACCGGCTACGAGCTCGACGGCTCCCCCGCGCCGGGCCTCGACGTGGTCACGATCGTGCGCGTCGGCCCCACGGTGCTCGTCGCCACGACGTACGGCGAGGGCATGGCCGCCACCGACCAGGACCTGGCCGACCAGGCCGCGTCCGACGCCGACGCGGTGGCCACGCTCGTCGCCGCGATGTGCCGCTGGGGCGACCAGGGCTGCTGAGCCCCTGACGACGAAGGAGGATCCCCGGCACCTGGTGCCGGGGATCCTCCTTCGTTCGTTCTCGGACCGGGTCAGCGGTCCTGCGGGCTAGAGCCCGTTGAGGATGTCCCGCATCAGCGAGGCGGTCTCGGACGGCGTCTTGCCGACCTTGACCCCGGCGGCCTCGAGGGCCTCCTTCTTGGCCTGCGCGGTGCCGGACGAGCCGGAGACGATCGCGCCGGCGTGGCCCATCGTCTTGCCCTCGGGGGCGGTGAAGCCCGCGACGTACCCGACGACGGGCTTGGTCACGTGCTCCTTGATGTAGGCCGCCGCCCGCTCCTCGGCGTCGCCGCCGATCTCGCCGATCATCACGATCGCCTTGGTGTCGGGGTCCGCCTCGAACGCCTCGAGGGCGTCGATGTGCGTGGTGCCGACGATCGGGTCGCCGCCGATGCCGATGGCGGTCGAGAAGCCGAAGTCCCGCAGCTCGAACATCATCTGGTAGGTCAGCGTGCCGGACTTCGAGACCAGGCCGATCGGGCCGGAGCCCGCGATCGTGGCCGGCGTGATGCCGGCCAGCGCCTCGCCGGGCGTGATGATGCCGGGGCAGTTCGGCCCGATCATCCGGGTGCTCTTGCCGTCCAGGTAGGCCCAGACCTCGGCCGTGTCCTGCACGGGCACGCCCTCGGTGATGACCACGAGCAAGCCGATGCCGGCGTCGATGGCCTCGAGGCAGGCGTCCTTGGTGAAGGCCGGGGGCACGAAGGCCACCGACACGTCGGCGCCGGTCTCGGCCATCGCCTCCTTGACGGAGCCGAAGACGGGGAGCTCGACGTCGTTGCCGTCGGCGTCCTTGTGGGCCACGGTGGTGCCGGCCTTGCGGGCGTTGACGCCGCCGACGACCTGGGTGCCGCACTTGAGCATCAGCGCGGTGTGCTTGGTGCCCTCACCGCCGGTGATGCCCTGGACGATGACCTTGGAGTCCTTGTTCAGGTAGATAGACATGATTCAGAGTTCTCCAGTCACTTCGCGGCGTGCGCGAGCTCGGCGGCCTTGTCGGCCGCACCGTCCATGGTCTCGACGAGGGTCACCAGCGGGTGGTTGGCCTCGTCCAGGATCCGGCGGCCCTCCTCGACGTTGTTGCCGTCGAGGCGGACGACCAGCGGCTTGCTGGCCTCGTCGCCGAGGATCTCGAGGGCGCCGACGATGCCGTTGGCCACGGCGTCGCAGGACGTGATCCCGCCGAAGACGTTCACGAAGACGCTCTTGACCTGCTCGTCGTTGAGGATCACGTCGAGGCCGTCGGCCATCACCTGGGCGGACGCGCCGCCACCGATGTCGAGGAAGTTGGCGGGCTTGACCCCGCCGTGCGCCTCACCGGCGTACGCGACGACGTCGAGGGTGCTCATGACGAGCCCCGCGCCGTTGCCGATAATGCCGACGGAGCCGTCGAGCTTGACGTAGTTGAGGCCCTTGGCCTTCGCCTTCGCCTCGAGCGGGTCGGCCGCTTCCTTGTCCTCGAACTGCGCGTGGTCGTCGTGGCGGAACTCGGCGTTCTCGTCGAGCGAGACCTTGCCGTCGAGCGCCTCGAGCTTGTCGCCGGCGAGACGGGCGAGGGGGTTGACCTCGACCAGCGTGGCGTCCTCCTCGACGAAGACCTTCCACAGGTTCAGCACCGTCGTGACGGCCTGCTCGGTGAGGACCTCGGGGAAGCCGGCCTCGGCCACGATCGCGCGGGCCTTGGCCTCGTCGACGCCGGTGCCCGGGTCGATCGGGATCTGCTTGACGGCGTCGGGGTTGGTCTTCGCGACCTCCTCGATCTCGACACCGCCCTCGACGCTGGCGATGCAGAGGTACTGACGGTTCGCGCGGTCCAGCAGGAAGGAGAAGTAGTACTCCTCCTCGATGCTGGCGGCCGGGGCGACCAGCACGCGGTGCACCGTCAGGCCCTTGATCTCCATGCCGAGGATCGCCGTGGCGTGCTCCTCGGCCTCGTCGGGGGTCTTGGCGAGCTTGACGCCGCCGGCCTTGCCGCGGCCCCCCGCCTTGACCTGGGCCTTGACGACGCAGACACCGAGCTTCTCGGCCGCAGCGCGGGCCTCGGCGGGGGTCGTCGCGACGATGCCCGGCGTGCCGGGGACGTCATGCTTGGCGAAGAGCTCCTTCGCCTGGAATTCCATCAGATCCACTGATCCACCAGTCCTGTTCGAAGCTGTCGGCCGTCGATGTGCGACCGCACGTATCTCCCGGGCACCCTAGACCCGTACGACGCCCACGGACGAGGCGAGGGCGCCCGACGTGACGCACGGCATAGCGGGCCGGGGAACTCCGCGGACGGGGTCGGAGTCCGGCGTACCGACGGCTCAGGCCTCGGCGCCCTGGGCGAAGTGCTCGCTGACCCACCCGGTGATCTCGCCGGTGGTGGCGCCGGGCGTGAAGACCTTCGCGACCCCGATCTCGGTGAGGACCGGGATGTCCTCCTCGGGGATGATCCCGCCGCCGAAGACGACGATGTCGGAGGCGTCGCGCTCGGCGAGCAGCTCGATGAGCTTGCGGAAGAGCGTCATGTGCGCCCCGGAGAGGACCGAGAGGCCGATCAGGTCGGCGTCCTCCTGGATCGCGGTCTCGACGATCTGCTCGGGCGTCTGGTGCAGCCCGGTGTAGATGACCTCGTGGCCGGCGTCGCGCAGGGCGCGGGCGACGATCTTGGCGCCGCGGTCGTGTCCGTCGAGCCCGGGCTTGCCCACCACGATGCGAATCATGAGGGCAATCTAGCGGACGGGTGACGAACGCCACGAGGAGGCGGGACCGGGCCGGATCCGGCCGGATCGAGCGGGTGCGGCCCTCACCTTTACCCAGATTCCGGACGGAACATGCGCTCGTCGTCCACAAATTGGTCGGTCCAGATTTCCCGGGCCGTGACCCATCCGTTATGGTCGTGGCTCGCTGTCTCACCCCCGAAACCCAGCGGAGACTTCTTTATGGGCAACCACCGAGCGGATCGTCGCGGCCACGGCCGTGCTCCCTCGGAGACCCCGGACGTCGCCGCTGCGACCGCCGGCAAGCGCAGGGCCGCGAAGCACACCGCCTCGCGTGGCCCCCTGTTCCGCGGTCTCCCCTCGGCTCCGATCCTGCTCGGTGTGGCCGCCCTGGCGGTCTCCGCCGGCGGCGCCGTCACCGCGGCGTCCCCGGACCTCGCGTCGAACGACCACCGCCTGAGCCAGGCCAGCGCCCTGAGCGGCGCCAGCGACGTCTCCACCGTCAGCCTCCTCGACGCCCGCAAGTCGACCGTGAGCCGCGACTCGCGTCGCGACGCCCTCGCGGACGCCGCGAACGCCGAGCTGGTCGACGAGGCCGAGAACCAGGCCGAGCAGCGCAATGCCGCGCTCGCCAAGTTCGCCCAGCAGGCCGAGGTTCAGGCCAAGAAGATCGCCCTCAACGCCTGGGTGCTGCCGGTCGAGGGCTACCACCTGACCGCCACGTTCGGTGAGTACAGCGGCCTCTGGTCGCACTTCCACACCGGCCTCGACTTCGCCGCCCCGAGCGGCACCCCGATCCACGCGGTCGCCAACGGCGTCGTGACGTCGGTCGGCTACGACGGCTCCTACGGCAACAAGACCGTGATCACGCTCGAGGACGGCACCGAGCTCTGGTTCTGCCACCAGACGTCGTACGCCGTCAGCACCGGCCAGGTCGTCCGCGCCGGTGAGCTGATCGGCTACGTCGGCTCGACCGGCAACGTCACCGGCCCGCACCTCCACCTGGAGGTCCGCCCCGGCGGCGGAGACCCGGTGGACCCGTACCAGGCGCTGGTCGTCCACGGGTTGAACCCGTAGCGAGCGCAGCGAGCGGAGCGGTTCTGCCCGTGGACGACCAGCCCACCGTGCTGGTCGGAGCCGAGTCGGCGCTACTGCTCGCAGCGAGCGCCAGCGAGCGGAGGGCTGTCGCGCCGACTCGGCGATCCCGGCACCACCGCGTCACGTAGGCACGAGCGCCCGCGAGCGAAGCGAGCAGGGGCGCGGCGTCCCCACCGAGACGTAGGCACGAGCGCCCGCGAGCGAAGCGAGCAGGGCGCGGCGGCGACCCCGGCCGACATGCTCACCAGCGTGTGGCTCAGGCGGTCACGGAAGAGTGCCGCGCAACCAGCCGACGTCGGACAGGCTGGACGTGAACGCGACGGTCGACCAGTACTCGCGCGACGCAGCCGTGGGGTCCGGCCCCAAGCAGATCGTCAGCTGGTCGTCGCCGACCACACGGACGACGGTGACGTTGTCCCGTCGCCCGCTGCGGCAGCGCGGCCGATGCAGCTCGGGGGTCTGGGACCACTCCTGGTACACCGTGTAGCCCGTGACCCTGCCGTCCGCAGGAGGGAGCGCTCCGACGGAATACTCCGTCAGCCACACAGCACCCGCGCGTTGGCGACCCGTGGACGTGAAGGGCTTGTTGAGCAGCGTGAAGTCGCGTTCTCCGGTGTTGTCCGTCCCCGGTGGCAGGTCACGAGGCAGCAGGACCGGGTTGCGCGCCGAGCCACGCGCCGTGAGCCGGACCAACTGGGACCGCGTGAACTCGGCGTGCGGCCCGCTGGGCGACTCGTCACTCCCGCTCGCCGCGTAGACGAGAACGCCCGCCCACATCAGTGCTGCGACCACGACGCCCGTCACCAGAACCGAACGGACCGGCGAGCCGCTCACGATCGTCGCCCTCCCGCTGTCCGCCACGGTGCCGATCATGCCGCTCGGTCGCCTACGACGCTGGACTTTCGCCGCTCAGCCCCTCGCGCCCGTCTGCAGATGCGCCGACTCGACCCCTCAGCATCTGCAGACGCGCCGACTCGGCACCTTCCCGAGCCGGCTAGAGCTTCTCGACGGGGGCGTAGCGCAGCAGCAGCCGCTTGACGCCCTCGGAGCCGAAGTCGATGGAGGCGACGGCCTTGTCGGCGGCTCCCTCGACGGCGACGACCGTGCCCATGCCGAACGAGTCGTGCAGGACCCGGTCGCCGGGCTCGAGGGAGGGGATGTCGCGGGCCGGCTTGGCCTTGGCGGCGGCGTCGGCGCGGAGCGCGGCGGAGGAGAAGTTGCGGCGGCCGGCGGCGGTGGGGGCACCCATCCGGCCACCGGAGGAGCCGGAGAGGTCCGGGCGTGACCAGCTGGTCTGGGCGGCCTCGGTGCGGCGCCAGTCGACGAGGTCGACGGGCAGCTCGTCGAGGAACCGGGAGCCCGGGTTGTGGGACGGGGCGCCCCAGGCGGAGCGGACCACGGCGCGGGAGATGTAGAGGCGCTCACGGGCCCGCGTGACACCGACGTACGCGAGCCGGCGCTCCTCCTCGAGCTCGGGCTGGTCACCGAGCGAGCGGGCGTGCGGGAAGACGCCGTCCTCGAGGCCGGTGAGGAAGACGACGGGGAACTCCAGGCCCTTGGCGGTGTGGAGGGTCATCAGGGTGACCACGCCAGAGTCGTCGGTGGCGTCGGGGATCTGGTCGGTGTCGGCGACGAGGGCGACCCGCTCGAGGAAGTCGCGCAGGCCGGGGGCGACGGTGCCGGCGTCGACGTCGGCGGGGTCGGCCGACGGTCCGGCGACCGGGTCGTCGGAGAACTCGCGGGCGACGGCGACCAGCTCGGCGAGGTTCTCCAGCCGGGTGGCGTCCTGCGGGTCGTCGGAGGCCTCGAGCTCGGCGAGGTAGCCCGAGCGCGCGAGCACGGACTCGAGGATCACGTCGGCCCGCTCCCCCGCGTCGACCATCGACTGGAGCTCCTCGATCATCGCGACGAAGGCGCGGATCGCGCTCAGCGAGCGGGTCGCGAGGCCGGGGGCCTCGTCGGCACGACGCAGCGCCTCCCAGAAGGTGAGCCGGTCGCGCTCGCCGAGCGCCCCGACGCACGCCACCGCGCGGTCGCCGATGCCGCGCTTGGGGGTGTTCAGGATCCGGCGCAGCGAGACCTGGTCGTCAGGGTTCGCGAGCATCCGGAGGTAGGCGAGCGCGTCGCGCACCTCGCGGCGCTCGTAGAACCGCACGCCGCCCACGACCTTGTAGGGCATGCCGTGCCGGATGAAGATCTCCTCGAACACCCGCGACTGCGCGTTGGTCCGGTAGAAGACGGCCACGTCGGCCGGCCGACCACCCGCGTCGGTGAGGGTGTCGATCTCGGCGGAGACGAAGCGGGCCTCGTCGTGCTCGTCGTCGGCGACGTACCCGGTGATCCGCTCGCCGTCGCCCGCGTCGGACCACAGCCGCTTGGGCTTGCGCCCCTTGTTGTGGCCGATGACGGAGTTGGCGGCGTTGAGGATGGTCTGGGTGGAGCGGTAGTTCTGCTCGAGCAGGATCGAGGTGGCGTTTGGGAAGTCCTGCTCGAAGTCGAGGATGTTGCGGATGTTGGCGCCGCGGAAGGCGTAGATCGACTGGTCGGCGTCGCCGACGACCATCAGCTCCGCGGGCTCGACCCGCTCGGAGTTTCGAGACGGTTGCTGCGCAACCTCCTCAACCACCGGGGAGACGGGCTCGACGACCTCCTCGAGCGGGTTGGCGCAGAGGGCGTGGATCAGGGCGTACTGCGCGTGGTTGGTGTCCTGGTACTCGTCGACGAGCACGTGGCGGAAGCGGCGCCGGTAGGTCTCGCGCACCTCGGGGTAGTCCTGGAAGAGGTGCACGACCTTCATGATCAGGTCGTCGAAGTCGAGCGCGTTGGCCTCGCGCAGGCGGCGCTCGTAGAGGGTGTACGCGGCGGCGTACGTCTCCTCGAGGTTGTTCTGGGCGTCCTTGGTTGCGTCGGCGGCGTCGCGGAGCTCGTTCTTGTGGTTGGAGACCCAGTGCAGGACGGCGTTCGGCTGGTAGCGCTTGGGGTCGAGGTCGAGGTCCTTGCAGACCAGCGCCATCAGGCGCTTCTGGTCGGCGGCGTCGTAGATCGAGAAGCTCGATTTGTAGCCGAGCTTGTCGACCTCCTTGCGCAGGATGCGCACGCACGCGGAGTGGAACGTCGAGACCCACATGATCCGGGCGCGCTTGCCGACGAGGTCCTCGACGCGCTCCTTCATCTCCGCGGCGGCCTTGTTCGTGAAGGTGATCGCGAGGATCGAGCCGGGGTGCGCCTTGCGCTCGGAGATCAGCCAGGCGATCCGGCGGGTCAGCACCCGGGTCTTGCCGGAGCCCGCGCCGGCCACGACGAGCAGCGGGGCGCCCTCGTGGACGACCGCGGCGCGCTGGGGCTCGTTCAGGCCCTCCAGCAGCTCCTCGCGGGAGGGTCCGCGCCGCGTGGTGCGGGGCTCCTCGGCGGGCGTGACGTGCTCGAGGCCGGGCAGGGTGAAGGGGGTGCTCATCTCGGGTCCCACCCTACGTTCCGCGACCGACATCCGGTCGGCCCGTGGCACCGGGCGGATACTGGCTCCATGGCCACCCCTCCCCTCGTCCTGATCGTCGGCGCCGGACCCGTCACCGAGGCGCTCGTGCCCATGCTCGACGCCCTCGGGTGGCAGAGCCGGGTCAGCGAGACCACGCCCACGATCGATGCCGACGTCGACGCGGTCGTCGTCACCAGCCACCACGACGACGTGGACGGCCCGACGATCAGCGCTGCGCTCGCCGCCGGCACGGCGTACGTCGGGGCGATGGGCTCACGCCGCACCCAGGCCAGGCGCCGGGAGTGGCTGCTCGCGAACGGCGTCACCGAGCAGGCCCTCGAGGCGCTGCGGGCACCGATCGGCCTCGACATCGCCGCTGACGAGCCGGGCGAGATCGCGGTGTCGATCCTCGCCGAGGTCGTGGCCGTACGACGTGGGGCGGACGCGGCCGTGCGGTCGGTCAGCGAGCGGGACGGCGCGATCCACCCGGACCTGGCGCCGGGCACCGCCACCTGCCCGGGCGGCTGACGCTGCGCTCTGCCCGGCCGTTCCGCCGATCCGCGGGGCCGACGGCTCCGAACCTCAGGCGTGATGGACGGGCGACCAGAAGACCGCGACGGCGACGTTCGCGACGCTGAGCAGCAGCAGCCCGACCCACAGCCCCTGCGGGATCCGCTCCTTGCGCACGTTGGCCATCACCAGGACCAGGATCAGCAGGCCGATCGCGAACTTCACCGCGACCTTCGCGTGGTTCACGGCGGTGTCCCCGGCCTCGAGCACGCCGACGAGCAGCAGCCCGGCCAGGAACGCCGTCCCGATGCCGTCGCGCATCGCGGCGTTGACGGTCTTCTCGGGCTGCCGCGCCTGCGCGAGCAGGCCGCCGATCAGCGCGGCGAACCCGAGGATGTGCAGGAACAGCAGCACCAGCCGGAGCGTCTCCATGCGCTGATCGTAGAGCGTCCGGGCCGTTCCGGAGCGAGACCCTTATTGCACACCATGTGCAAGTGGGTAGAGTGCGCAACATGACGCCGACGACCATCGATCGCCCCGCCCGGCGACCCATGGCCCGCGACGAGAAGCTCAGCCTGGCCCGCACGATGGGGTTCGTGCTCTTCCTGCACGTGCTCGGCTGGGGCCTCCTGCTCGGCGTCGTCGCACCGCACGGCTACGAGGTCGGCGGCAAGGTGCTCGGCCTGGGGCTCGGCCTCACGGCGTACACCCTCGGCATGCGGCACGCCTTCGACGCCGACCACATCGCCGCCATCGACAACGTCACCCGCAAGCTGCTGGCCGAGGGCAAGCGGCCGATGAGCGTGGGCTTCTGGTTCAGCCTCGGCCACTCCTCGGTGGTCTTCGTGATGGTGCTGGGCATCGCGCTCGGGGTGCGCGCGCTCGCGAAGGGCGTCGGCGACGACAGCTCGGCGCTGCAGCAGATCACCGGCGTCTGGGGCACCTCCATCAGCGGGCTCTTCCTGCTGACCATCGGCCTGATCAACCTGGCCGCGCTGATCGGGATCGTGCACGTCTTCCGCGAGATGCGGAAGGGGCGGTACGACGAGGCCGAGCTCGAGCGCCAGCTCGACAAGCGCGGCTTCCTCAACCGCATCCTCGGCCGCGTGACCCGGGCCGTGACGAAGCCGTGGCACATGTACCCCACGGGCTTCCTCTTCGGCCTCGGCTTCGACACCGTCTCCGAGATCGGCCTGCTCGTCATCGCGGGCGGCGCGGTCGCGGCCAACCTGCCCTGGTGGGCGGTGCTGACGCTGCCGGTGCTCTTCGCGGCCGGCATGTCCCTGCTGGACACCCTCGACGGCGCCTTCATGACGGTGGCCTACGGCTGGGCCTTCTCGCGCCCGGTGCGCAAGATCTACTACAACATGACCGTCACCGCGCTGTCCGTCGCGGTCGCGCTGATCATCGGCGGCATCGAGATCATCGGGCTGCTCGCCGACAAGACCGGCATCCGCTCGGGGCCGCTGGCCGCGATCGCGAACGTCGACCTCAACCACGTGGGCTACGGCATCGTGCTGCTCTTCGTCGTGACGTGGGCGCTGTCGGTGACGATCTGGCGGGTCGGCAAGATCGACGAGCGCTGGACCGCCAGCCTCACCAACGCCCGGTCCTGACGCACGGCCCGGCCTCCTCCACCAGGACTCAGAGCAGCCGGCGGTCCGAGGCCCAGCGGGTCAGCTCGTGGCGCGAGGACAGCTGCAGCTTGCGCAGCACGCTGGACATGTGGGTCTCGACGGTCTTGATGGAGATGAACAGCTCCTTGGCGACCTCCTTGTAGGCGTAGCCGCGGGCGATCAGCCGCATCACCTCCCGCTCGCGCTCGGTGAGCCGGTCGAGGTCCTCGTCGACCGCAGCGACGTCGATCGAGCCCGCGAAGGCGTCCAGCACGAAGCCCGCCAGCCGCGGGGAGAACACCGCGTCGCCGTCGGCCACGCGCTGGATGGCGCTGACCAGCTCGGGGCCGGTGATGGTCTTGGTGACGTAGCCGCGGGCACCGCCCCGGATCGTGCCGATCACGTCCTCGGCCGCGTCGCTGACGCTGAGCGCGAGGAACCGCGGGGCCGGGCCGTCCGACGGCGGGGCGAGCGCCAGCCGCCGCATCACCTCGACGCCACCACCGCCGGGGAGGTGGACGTCCAGCAGGACGACGTCCGGGCGGTGCTGCGCGATCGCGGCGACGGCCTCGTCGACGTCGGCCGCCTCGGCGCGCACGTCGATCGCCTCCGCCCCCGCGCCCGCGAGCTCGGCGCGGACGCCGCGGCGGAACATCGCGTGGTCGTCGACGACGACCACGCTGACCGGGCCAGGGCCAGGGCCAGGGCCAGGGCCGGGGCCGGGGCCGGGCGTCTGCGTCATGGGGTCTCCTCCTGGTGGGAGGCGCGGGGCAGGTGCAGGCGCACCTCGGTCCCCTCGCCGGGGGTGGAACGCACCTCGGCGTGGCCGCCGTGTCGCTGCATCCGGTCGATGATGCTGTGGCGGACGCCGTGGCGGTCCGCGGGGGTGGCGGCCGGGTCGAAGCCGCGGCCCCGGTCGCGCACGAAGACGTCGACGGCGCCGGGCGTCACCTCGGCGTACACGTCGATGCGCCCGGTCCCCGCGTGCTTCGCGGCGTTGGTGACGGCCTCCCGGGTGGCCGCGACCGCCGGGCGCAGCGCCTCGTCGAGGTCGCAGTCGCCGACGGTGACGACGTCGACCGAGACGCCGTGCGCGTCCTCGACGGCGGCCGCGACGCCCCGCAGGGCGCTGGCCAGCGTCGAGCCGTCGGTCGACTCCCCGGCGTACAGCCACGACCGGAGGTCGCGCTCCTGCGCGCGGGCGAGCCGGGCGACGGTGGGGCCGTCGGCGGCGTTCTTCTGGATCAGGGCGAGCGTCTGCAGCACGGAGTCGTGCAGGTGGGCGGCCACGTCGGCGCGCTCCTGGGTGCGGACCCGCTCGGCCCGTTCGTCGGTCAGGTCGGAGGCGAGCCGGTAGATCCACGGCCCCACCACGATCCCGATCCCGACCACGCCGAGCAGCGCGGCGACGCTGACGTCGCGGGCCATCGCGAGCGAGCCGCCGCGGAACGCGAAGAGGGTCAGCGCGACGACGACGAGGCCGATGCCGGCGGCGAGACGGGCGTACGACGCCCACCCGCCGTTCCCGAGGATGACGCGCACCGGGTCGATGCGGCCGGTCGTGTCGAGCCAGCGCTCGCGCTGGGCCTCGTCGGCCTGGCGCCACAGCAGCGCGACACCGACGATGCCGAGGAAGATCGGCCAGAACACCGCGGACTGCCCGAGCACGGCCTCCAGCAGCAGGATCGCCCCGAAGGCGAGCGCCGCCAGCGCGATGGCCGGGCCCACGTCGCCCAGGCGGCGGATCCGGCCGGGGCGCATGCCGCGGCGGGTCGCGCTCTCGAGGCCCGGCGCCCCGGTCTCGAAGGAGCTGTCGGACGGCAGCACCAGCCACAGCCCGGCGTAGAACACGATGCCGAGCCCCCCGAGCGCCGCGGCGAGCACGAAGCCGGCCCGCACCCAGAGCACGGGCAGCGCGAGGTGCCGCGCCAGGCCGGCGGCCACGCCGCCGATGACGGGGGCCTGCGCGTCACGCGTGGCGCGGCGTACGTCGCGCGCCGGGGCTGCGGTGGTCATCGGGGCCTCATCTCCCCTCAATCGTCACACAGCGACCGACCTCCGACCATGAGGTGCGACCCCGGCTCGACCCTGACGCCGGACCCGGCCCGGGACCGGGGTCGGCGCGCCCAGGATCAGGGTCTCCCCCGATGGTGCGCCGCCGCCGCAGCACCCACGCTGGAGCCATGACGACGACACCGCCCGAAGCACCGCACGAGCCGGCCCCGGCCGACGCCGGACCCCGCGCCACCCGTGAGGAGGTCCGCGACCTCGGCCGCCTGCGCCGCTCGGTCCACGACCGCAAGGTCGCCGGCGTGGCCGGCGGCCTGGCCCGCCACCTCGACATCGACCCGGTCATCCTGCGGGTGGCCTTCGTGGTGCTGGTGTTCTTCGGCGGCGCCGGCCTGATCCTGTACGGCGCCTGCTGGCTGCTCGTGCCCGAGGAGGGGCGCCCCGGCTCCCCGCTGGGGCTCGACGAGCGCAGCCGCTCGGTCGCGCTGGTCATCGTCGGCGCGATCGCCGCGCTGGCGCTGGTGGGCGACTCGTGGGGCGGCGACTGGTTCCCCTGGCCGATCGCGATCGTGGCCCTGGTGGCGCTGCTCTTCCTGACGCGCAAGGACCGCCGCTCCCCGTCCGGGCCCGCGACCGCCCCCGCGCCGGAGGCCTACGCCGCCACCCCGTCGTACGCCGTGCCGACCACCGTGCCGACCACCGCGCCGCCCACCGCCCCCTACGCCCAGGCCCCCGCCACGGGCTGGGTGCCGCCGACCCCCGTGGCCGCGCCCCGGCCCCGCAACCCGCGCAAGCGCGGCCCGATCCTGTTCTGGTTCACGCTGGCGCTGATCGCGCTGGCCGAGGGCGTGCTCGGGATCGTCGACCTGGCCGGGCTGCCGGTCACCGACTCGGCGTACCCCGCCCTCGCCGTCGCCCTCACCGGCGTGATGCTGCTCGTCGGCGCGTTCTTCGGCCGGGCCGGCGGACTCATCCTGGTCGGGCTCGTCTCGACCCTCGCCCTGGCCGTCACCACGGCCGCGAGCGAGTGGGAGACCGACACCGTCCTCGCCACCCCGACGAGCGCGGCGGCCGTCGCCGACGGCTACCACGTCGAGGCCGGGGAGCTGGTGCTCGACCTGAGGCAGGTCCGCGACCTCGACGCCCTCGACGGCCGCACCATCGAGCTGAGCGGCAACGTCGGCCACCTCGAGGTGATCATGCCGCCGGGCGTCGACACGCGGATCCGGGCCACGGTCGACGGACCGGGAGGCATCTCGTTCTTCGACGGTGACAGCGGCGGCATCGGCACGACGGTCAACCGCGTTCACGACGGCGGCAACGACGTCCCCGAGATCACGGTCGTCGCCACCCTCGACCTCGGCGGGATCGAGGTGCACCAGTGAGCACCCCGCCGAGCACCCCGCCGTACACCCCGAGCACGCCCGAGAAGGAGACGAGCATGGACACCACCGACCGCTCCGGCCGCCACCCGGTCAACATCGGCCACCTGGTGATGGGCCTGGCGTTCGTCGGCCTGGTCGGCGTCTGGGCCCTGGTCCAGGGCGACGTCGTCCACGGCGCCGACATCCGCTGGCTGCTGCCCGTCCCCTGGGTGCTCGCCGGCATCGCGGGCCTGCTGGCCACGACGCTGACCAACCGCGACCGCTGGGGCACCCGCCAGACCGGCTGGGTCGGCACCACCCCCACGTCGTACGACGACACCACCACGATCCCGCAGCACGACCCCACCCACGAGGAGAACCGATGAGCACCCCGCAGACCCCCGCCCACCCCAAGCGCCTGGTGCGCGAGCGCGACGACCGGATGGTCGCCGGCGTGTGCACCGGCGTGGCGACCTACCTGGACGTCGACGTGACGCTGGTCCGGCTGGTGACGGTGCTCGGAGCGGTCTTCGGCTTCGGCACCTTCATCGTGGCCTACCTGGTCGCCTGGGCGCTGCTCCCCCAGGACTGAGCCCAGGCGTCCCGCGCCGCGCGGACGACCGCAGGATGGTCGGTGATCAGCCCGTCGACCCCCAGCTCCAGGAGCCGGGTGGTCAGGCCGGGCAGGTCGCCGGCCGCGTCGTCGCCGGCGCGGGAGCGGTACGGCTCGGGCAGGAAGCGGTTCTCCTGGCGCAGCGTCCAGACGTGGACCGTCAGCGACTCGCGGTGCGCGTCGCGGACCAGGTCGGTCGGCGCCACCCCGTCGGCCAGCACCAGCCCGGTGTGGGCGCCGACCCCGTCGGCCCAGTCCTCCACGCGGGCCAGCCCCACGGGCGTGGCCAGCTCAGCGAAGGTGGTCGTCCCGCCCGACGCGACCACGTCGGCGGGCCGGTCGACGGCGGGGCCGAGCAGCTGCACGAGCGGCACCCGGGCGCTGCGCGCCAGGCGGCGGAGCACGGTCGCCTCGAAGGACATCACCGTCACCGGCGAGGCCGGGTGGTCGAGGTCGTGGCGGCGCAGGGCGTCGAGCAGCGGCTCGTGCAGCGGCAGGCCGAGCGCCTCGTAGTACGCCGCGTGCTTCAGCTCGACCAGCACGCCGCAGGGCCGGCCCCGGCGCCGCGACTCGCCCCGCACCAGGCCGAGGACCTCGTCGAGCGTGACGACACGGCCGCGGCCGTCGTACGCCGCACTCGCCCAGCGGGTCCGCGCCCACCGCTCGCGGGTGCGGAGCGTGCGGACCTCCGCCCAGAGCAGGTCCTCGACGAACCAGCCGGTGACCACCTCGCCGTCGACGAGCTTGGTCGTGCGCAGGTGGGCCAGGTCGCGGCGCTGGGCGATGTCGGTGGTCCGGGAGAGCTCGGCGTCGTGGCGGCACACCAGGACGCGGTCGCGGGTCGTCACGACGTCGATCTCGAGGTCGTCGGCGCCGGTGGCGAGCGCGAGGCGGTAGGCCTGCATCGAGTGCTCCGGCCGCAGCCCGCTGGCGCCACGGTGGGCGACGACCGCGGGGGTCGCGACCAGCGAGGGGGTCGCGGGCTCGAGGTCCGGGAGCGCCACTGCGGTCATGGCCCCAGCAGACGGGACCGGCATGGCCGGTCGGGGCCCGCGACGTGAACCCCGGGTGACCATCCGCCCACGTCCGGGTCAGGATGGGGCGGTGAGCCTTCCGTCCCTCGGCGCCCTGACGTCCCTGCCCGCGCTCGACCACCCGGACCTCCTGGCGCCCTCCGTGGCCGCCGCCCTGCGGGGCTGGGAGCACGCCGACCGGGTCGCGGTCGTCGCGATCGACCCCGACCTCGCCGACACCGCGGCGATGAGCGAGGCCTACGACCTGCCGATGAGCACCGGCGCCAACTGCGTGGTGGTCGGCGGCCGCCGCGACGGCGAGGAGCGGGTCGCCGCCTGCCTGGTCCGCGCGGACACCCGCGCCGACGTGAACAACCTGGTCAAGCGGACCCTCGACGTGCGCAAGGCGTCGTTCCTCCCGATGGACCGCGCGGTGGACGGGTCGGGGATGGAGTACGGCGGCATCACCCCCGTCGGGCTGCCCGCCGGGTGGCGACTCCTGGTCGACGCCCGGGTCGCCGCCATGGACGTCGCGGTCATCGGCTCCGGCGTACGCCGCTCCAAGCTGCTGGTGGCGGGCGCCCTGCTCGCGCAGCTCCCCGGCGCCGAGGTGGTCGAGGGGCTCGCGGGCTGATTCCCGCGCACTCGTCGGCGCCACGGTCCAGACTGTCGCCATGGGAGCGCAGGAGCAGGACGAGGATCAGCAGGCCGCGCGCGACGGACGCGACGAGACCGAGGAGGAGCGCTTCGACCGCAAGTGGGAGGACCTCCTCCAGGAGCTCCGCGTCATGCAGACCGGCGCCCAGCTCACGGCGGGCTTCCTGCTGACGCTGCCGTTCCAGAGCTCGTTCGCGGACCTCGACCGCTTCCAGACGTTCCTCTACCTGGTGCTCGTCCTGCTCGCGGCGCTGGTCACCGCGCTGGTGATGGCCGCCGTGGCCGTGCACCGCCGGCTCTCCGGGCACAACATCAAGGAGCAGGTGGTCAAGGCGGGGCACCGGATCGTCTACGTCGTGCTCGGCACCATCGCGCTGCTCATCACCGGCATGACGATGCTGATCTTCGACGTGGTCGTCGACCGCACGTACGCCGTGGTCGTGGCGGCCTCGATGGCCGTCGTCCTCGGCACGCTGCTGGTGGTCGTGCCCAACCTGCTCGCGGCCCGGACGGCCGACTGACGTGCGCCGGCTCGCCCCGACGGTCGCCGGGCTGCTCGTGGCAGCGCTGGCGCTGGTCGGCTGCGGCCCGGGCGACTCCGACTCCCACGATGCCTCCGGGTCCCCCGGCTCCTCCGCGGCGACCGCCACCCCGACCGGGCCGGTCCCGACGCTCACCCCGATCCAGCTGCCCCCGGACCCGCCCCCGAGCGGGAAGCTCCTTGCGGACCTGCGCCAGTCCTCGCGGGACGCCGCGCTGGGCCGGATGGAGGTGTGGATCGCGAACGACACCAGGCGCGACGTCACGCCGACCCGGATCCGCTACGTCGACGGCCGCTTCCGCACGCCGCTGCCCGGCGAGCGCCTCCGGCTGGACCCCTCGCGCTCCGAGCGCGGCTTCCCGCTCCACCTGCCGGCCCGTCCCGCGTGCGGGGCGGCCGGCGACGCCGTACGCCCCCGGGTGCTCGTGACCTACGCGGGCCGCACGGTGTCCCTGCCGGTCAGCGACGACAACGACATCGTGCAGCGGTACGTCGACAGCCGCTGCCTCGAGCTCGCCGTCGACCGGGTCGCGACCCTGACCTTCGACGACGCGGTGCCCAGCGACGGCCCGGGCCGGGGCAGCACCGGCACCCTGACGCTGGTGGCCCGACCCAGCGGGGTGCCGGGCCACCGGCTGACCGTGGACACCGTCGGCGGCACCCCCCTCTTCAGCGCCGCCGGGCAGACCCGCTGGGCGCCCGGCACGACGGTCGCCAGCGACGGCGACGCGGCCCGGATCGAGCTGCCCGTCCAGCCGGCCCGGTGCGACGACCACGTCTTCATGGAGGCCGCCGGCGCGACGGCGTTCCTCGTCTCCCTGCACCTCGACGGGAAGCCCGGCCAGCTGGTCATCCGGATGAGCCCCGCCGGGGCCAGCAACGCGATCGGGTTCGCCCGCTCGTCGTGCGGCCTGGACTGAGTCCGACGCCACGTCGGCGCGACCGATAACCGGTCGCTGCGGGCCTTCCGCGTGCTTACAGTGGGACGAGTGCGCCACCTCCCCCTCGACCACCCCGGCACCGCCGTCACGACGTCACCGGGAGCGTTCCTGTGGTGGATGGCCCGCGGCCAGTGGCGCACCCTCGTGGTCGGGATGCTCTTCGGCATCGTCTGGATGTCCGCGCAGGCCGTGATGCCCGCGGTCATCGGCCGCGCGATCGACACCGGCGTCGCCGACCGCGACGGCGGCGAGCTGCTGAAGTGGGCCTCGGTGATGTTCGTGATCGGCCTCGTGCAGGCCGCCACCGGGATCATGCGGCACCGCTTCGCCGTCACCAACTGGCTCACCGCGGCCTACCGCACCGTCCAGCTGGTCGGCCGCCAGGCCGTGCACCTCGGCGGGACCCTGCCGCGCAAGGTCTCGACCGGCGAGGTCGTCGCGATCGGCACCAGCGACCTCTCCCACCTCGGCCAGGTCATGGACGTCTCCGCCCGCTTCGCCGGCGCGATCGTCTCCTTCCTGCTCGTGTCGGTGATCCTGCTCAACACCTCGGTCACGCTCGGCCTCGTCGTGCTCGTCGGGGTCCCCGCACTGATGCTCGTCGTGGGTCCGCTCCTGTCGCCGCTCCAGCGGCGCAGCGCGACCCAGCGCCACCTGATGGGCGACCTGTCCAACACCGCCAGCGACATCGTCGGCGGGCTCCGGGTGCTGCGCGGCATCGGGGGCGAGCAGGTCTTCCACGACCGCTACCGCCGCGAGTCGCAGACCGTGCGCCGGGCCGGCGTCGAGGTCGCCAAGCTGCAGTCCCTGCTGGACGCGCTGCAGATCTTCCTGCCCGGCGTCTTCGTCGTGCTCGTGGTCTGGCTAGGGGCGCGGTACGCCGTCGAGGGCCGGATCACCCCCGGCGAGCTGGTCGCGTTCTACGGCTACTCGGCGTTCCTGATGATCCCGCTGCGGACCGCGACGGAGTACGCCAACAAGGTGATCCGCGCCAAGGTCTCGGCCGCGCGGGTCTGCCACGTGCTCGCCCTGACGCCCGACGTCGACGACCCCGAGGTGCCGGCGGACTCGCCGCCCCCGGGCGTCGACCTCACCGACGTGCGCACCGGGTTCGTCGCGAGCGCCGGTCGCCTCACGGCCATCGTCAGCGAGCAGCCCGACGACTCGGCGGCGCTGGCCGACCGCCTGGGCCTGTGTGCGGCCGAGGTCGACGACGACGTCCTGCTCGGCGGCGTACGCCTCACCGCGCTGCGGCGCGCCGAGGTCCGGGCCCGCATCGTCGTCTCGGACACGGGGGCCGTGCTCTTCTCGGGCCGCCTCGGCGACCGCCTCGACGTGACCGGCCTCGGCACCGACGCCGCGCTGCGGCGCGCGCTGGACACCGCGTCGGCCGACGACATCATGGCCGCGCTGCCCGAGGGCCTCGACACCGTCGTCGCCGAGCGCGGCCGGACCTTCTCCGGCGGCCAGCGCCAGCGGCTGGTGCTCGCGCGCGCCCTCACGACGGACCCCGAGGTGCTCGTCCTCGTCGAGCCGACGTCCGCCGTCGACGCGCACACCGAGGCGCGGGTCGCGGCCCGGCTGCGCGCCCAGCGCTCGGGCCGGACGACGGTCGTGACGACCAGCAGCCCGCTGATGCTCGACGCGGTCGACGAGGTGGCGTTCCTCCACGACGGGCGCATCGTCGCGACCGGCACCCACGGCGACCTGCTGGCCACGAACCCGGCGTACCGCATGGTCGTGACGCGCGAGACCGAGCCCGCGGAGGCCGTGCGATGAGCGCCGTCTCCACGAAGCTGCCGGTCGCGGACACCCGCGCCGTACGCCGCTACGCCGGCACCCTGGCCCGGCAGCACCCGCGGCTGCTCTGGTCGGCCGTGGCCCTGCACGTGCTCGCGGCGCTGACCGGGCTGGCCGCCCCGCGGCTGCTGGGCGACCTCGTGCAGGCCGTCCAGGGCGGCACGACGGTCGGCCACGTCGACCGGATCATGCTCGTACTGGCCGGCTTCCTGGTCGCCCAGACCGTGCTGACGCGCTACGCCCGCTACGTCAGCCAGGTGCTGGGCGAGCAGGTGCTGGCCGAGCTGCGCGAGGACTTCGTGGGCAACACTCTCGCGCTGCCGGTGGGCGTCGTCGAGTCGGCCGGTTCCGGCGACCTGCTGACCCGCACCAGCCGCGACGTCGACCAGCTCGGCTGGTCGGTGCGGATGGCCCTGCCCGAGTGGACGATCGCGGTCATCACGGCGATCGTCACCTTCGTCGCCGCGATCAGCGTCGGCTGGTGGGTGGCGCTGCCGTGCCTGCTCGGCGTGCCGCCCCTGGTGATCGGGCTGCGGTGGTACCTCCGTCGCGCCAAGGACGGCTACCTGCGCGAGTCCGCGTCGTACTCCGCCATCAACGCCACCCTCACCGAGACCGTCGAGGGCGCCCGCACCGTCGAGGCGCTCGGCATCGGCGACGAGCGGGTCCGGGCGATCGACGCGGACATCGAGGAGTCGTTCGCGGCGGAGCGCTACACGCTCTACCTGCGCACGGTGTTCTTCCCGAACATGGAGATCGCCTACCTGATCCCCACGGTCGCGACGCTGCTCTTCGGCGGTTGGCTGCACCTGCACGGCCACGCCTCGCTCGGCGACGTCACGGCGGCGACGCTCTACGTGCAGATGCTGATCGACCCCGTCGACCGGATCGTGTCGATCCTCGACGAGCTGCAGATGGGCGCTGCCTCGCTGGCGCGGCTGCTGGGCGTCGCGCAGGTCCCGGACGACCGGGCCGTCAGCGGCGAGACGCCCCGCGGCGAGCAGATCGAGGCGGACGACGTGCGGTTCTCGTACGTCGACGGGCGCGACGTCCTGCACGGCGTCGACCTGGCCGTGGGCGTCGGCGAGCGGATCGCGATGGTCGGGCCGTCCGGCGCCGGCAAGTCCACCCTCGGGCGGCTCCTCGCGGGCATCCACCCGCCGCGCACCGGCGCCGTGACGGTGGGCGGGGTCGGGCTGACCGAGCTGCCGCTCGACGACCTGCGCGGCCACGTGGCGCTGGTGACCCAGGAGCACCACGTCTTCGTCGGCACCCTGCGCGAGAACCTCGCCCTCGCGGCCCCGTCCGGCGCCTCGGACGACGACATCCGCGGCGCCCTCGCCGCCGTCGACGCGCTCGACTGGGTCGACGCCCTCCCGGGCGGCCTCGACGAGGTCGTCGGCTCCGGCGGCCGCGCCCTGACCGCGGCCCAGTCCCAGCAGATCGCCCTGGCCCGCCTGGTGCTCGCCGACCCGCACACGCTGGTGCTCGACGAGGCGACCTCCCTCATCGACCCCCGGGCCGCCCGCCACCTCGAGCGCTCGCTCGCGGCCGTGCTCCACGGGCGCACCGTGATCGCGATCGCGCACCGGCTCTTCTCCGCCCACGACGCCGACCGCGTCGCCGTGTGCGAGGACGGCCGGATCACCGAGCTCGGCACCCACGACGAGCTGGTCGCCGCCGGCGGCTCCTACGCCGCCCTCTGGGACTCCTGGAACGGCAAGCACTAGGCCGAGTCGGCGCGTCTGCAGATGCGCCGACTCGGCGTGACGTGGACGACCTTGCCACGATGACAGTGATTCTGTCATCGTGGGTGACCCACCACCCACGACCCCAGGGGACCCATGAAGCTCTCGATGCCGCTCGTCTACGCCGGAAACCCGCGCGAGACCGCCGACCAGGTCGCCGATCTCGAGAAGGCCGGCCTGGACACGATCTGGGTGGCCGAGCCGTACGGCTTCGACTCCCCCACGCTGATGGGCTACCTGGCCGCCAAGACCGAGACGGTCGAGATCGGCGCCGGCATCCTCAACGTCTACTCGCGCACCCCCGGCGCGCTGCTGCAGACCGCGGCCGGTCTCGACAACGTGTCCGGCGGCCGCGCGGTCATCGGGCTCGGCGCGTCCGGCCCGCAGGTCATCGAGGGCTTCCACGGGCTGCCCTACGACAAGCCGCTCGGCCGCACCCGCGAGATCATCGACCTGCTGCGCCGCGGCCTGCGCCGCGAGCCGCTGACGAGCGACGGCATCTACAAGATCCCGCTGCCCGCCGACCAGGGCCTGGGCCTGGGCAAGCCGCTCAAGCTCCTCAACAAGCCCGAGCGCCCCTCGATCCCGCTGTGGGTCGCCGCGCTCGGCGACAAGAACGTCGCCATGACCGCCGAGGTGGCCGACGGCTGGCTGCCGTTCCTCTTCCACCCGGGCAAGGCGCACGAGGTCTGGGGCGACGCGCTCGCCAAGGGCGCGGCCAAGCGCTCGGCCGACCTCGGCCCGCTCGAGGTCTCCGCCGGCGGCATGGTCGCCATCGGCGAGGACGTCAAGGGGATGCTCGACTTCATGCGCCCGATGTACGCGCTGTACGTCGGCGGCATGGGCGCCCGCGGCAAGAACTTCTACAACGAGATGGCCTGCCAGTACGGCTACGAGAAGGAGGCCAAGGAGATCCAGGATCTCTACCTCGACGGGCACAAGCGCGACGCCGAGGCCAAGGTCCCGCTCGAGTGGCTCGAGGCCGGCAACCTGGTCGGCCCCGCGTCGTACGTCCAGGAGCGCATCGCCGCCTTCAAGGAGGCCGGCGTGACCAGCCTCCAGGTCAACCCCGCCTCGGACGACCCCGCGGCCACCATCCGCCAGATGAAGGAGTGGGTGGCATGACGCTCGGGCGGCTGGGATCGCGGAGGCGCTACGACAACCTCCGCGAGATCCGGTCGCTCGACCCTGCGCGCGAGGCCGATCGCGACCGGATCGTGGTGCTCACGAGCCGCCACGACTTCCCCTGGGACTACACCCAGGGCACCGGCATCGCGTTCCTCCGCGACTACGGCATCCCGTCGATCTCGCGACTGCTCGACCACACGCGGCAGTTCGAGGACGACGGCGTCAAGCGGTACGACGACACGCTGATCTTCGCGGAGGAGTCGGTCGCCGAGGGCGTCGACTCCCCGCGCAGCCGCGCCGGCGTCCGCCGCCTCAACCAGATCCACGGCCACTACGACATCCCGAACGACGAGTTCCGCTACGTGCTGGCCACCACGCTCGTCGGCCCGGTCCGCTGGATCGAGCAGTTCGGCTGGCGGCAGCTCGACCCCAACGAGCTCGCCGCCCTGTCGTCCTTCACCACGCGGTTCGGCACGCTCATGGGCATCAAGGACCTGCCCACGACGTACGCCGGCTACTCCGACCTCCTCGACGACTACGAGCGCGAGCACTTCGCCTTCGACCCGGCCAACCGCCGCGTCACCGAGGCCACGCTGCGGATCGCCCGGCAGACCTCGCCGTGGCCGCTCAAGCCCGTCGTACGCCGGCTCACGATCGCCCTGATGGACGAGCCGCTCCGCGAGGCGCTGGGGATGCCGCGCCAGCCCGCGTGGTTCGTCCGGCTCGTGCACGTCTCCCTGAAGGCCCGCGCCCGCGTGCTGCGGTTCGCTCCGCCGCGGCGCACCGCCTTCGTGCCGAAGCCGGTGTCCTACCCCGACGGCTACTCCCTGCGCGACGTCGGCCCCGCCAAGATGATCGACGAGCTCAACGCGCGCCACCGAGGCGAGGCCAGCGCCGACGTCAGCGCGCGAGAGAGCGCGTGATCACGGCGTTCGCCGCGCGCTGGAAGCCCGCCACGACCGCCTCGAGCGTCAGCTGACGCAGCCGCCCGACCGTCCGTTCGAGCCGCTCGGCGTCCTCGGGCTCGTGCGCCTCGCGGCGGTACGGCGCCAGCACCTGCTCGCGCAGGATCACGGTCAGCTCGTCGGCGAGCGACTCCATGTGCCGGCGGATCGCGTCGCCGGCCGCGCCCACGCTCTCCGGCGGGATGTCCAGGTCGAGCAGGTCGACCCCGACCCGCAGGTGCGGCATGGCGACGTACGCCGCCCCGTCCCGCTCCAACGCCCCCAGTGCGACCAGCTGCTCGATCTCGGGCTCGCCGAGCGCGCGTCCGGCGCGCTGCTCGAGCTGCTGCGCCGTGATCGGCTCCGGCGGCTCGGCCGTCCACGACGTCAGCATCGCCCGCTGCAGCGCGAGGTCCTCGACGGTCGCGTCGGCGGGCAGCCGGGCGACGTACCGCTCGATCGCCTGCAGCGTGAAGCCGTGGTCCTGCAGCGCGCGCACCATCTCGAGCCGCGCCCGGTGCACGTCGCCGTAGTACGCCACCCGGCCCCGCCGCTCGGGCGCCGGCACCAGCCCGAGGCTCGCGTAGTAGCGAGTGTTGCGCACCGTCATCCCCACCGCGGCCGAGAGCTCGTCGATGGTGAGGAGGCCCTCCTCGGGTGCGGACATGATCGTCACAGTAGGGCTGTCACAACGTGACTGGCAACGAGGGTTGAATCGTGACAGTACTGCTGTCAGAGTAGGACCGCACCCGCATCCCGCTCTCTCCCGGAGGACTCCCATGGCCCAGTCGACGTCGATCTACGACCAGGAGCACGAGGACTTCCGCCGTACCGTCCGCTCCTTCCTCGAGCGCGAGGTCGTCCCCCACCACGACCAGTGGGAGAAGGACGGGCAGGTCAGCCGCGACGTGTGGACCAAGGCGGGCGAGCAGGGCCTGCTCTGCTTCGATGTCGAGGAGCAGTACGGCGGCATGGGGGCCAAGGACTTCCGCTACAACATGGTGCTCAGCGAGGAGATCTCCAAGGTCGGCGCCAGCGGGCTGGGCTTCCCCGTCCACACCGACATCATCGTCCCCTACATCAGCCAGCTCGGGACCGACGAGCAGAAGCAGCGCTGGCTGCCGGGGCTGGTCAGCGGCGAGCTCATCTCTGCCATCGCGATGACCGAGCCGGGTGCGGGCTCGGACCTCCAGGGCATCAAGACGACCGCCGTCGACAAGGGCGACCACTACGTGCTGAACGGCTCCAAGACGTTCATCAGCAACGGCATCATGAGCGACCTCGTGATCGTCGTCTGCCGCACGGACCCGGACGCCGGGCACCAGGGCATCAGCCTGGTCGTCGTCGAGCGCGGGATGGCCGGCTTCGAGCGCGGCCGCAACCTCGACAAGATGGGCCTCAAGGCGCAGGACACCGCCGAGCTCTTCTTCGACAACGTCGAGGTCCCGAAGACCAACCTCCTCGGCGAGGAGGGCTCCGGCTTCATCTCGCTGATGGTGAACCTGCCCCAGGAGCGGATCTCGATCGCCGCGATCGCCGTCGCCGCGTGCGAGCACATCCTGCAGCTCTGCCTCGACTACGCCAAGGAGCGCGAGGCCTTCGGCAAGCCGATCGGCAAGTTCCAGCACAACCGCTTCCTGCTCGCCGAGATGGCCACCGAGGTCCACATCGCCCGCGTGTTCGTGAACGACTGCGTGACGAAGCTGAACGCCGGCGAGGTCGACACCGCGCTCGCCTCCATGGCGAAGTGGTGGACCACCGAGCTCCAGAAGAAGATCGTCGACCAGGGCGTCCAGCTCCACGGCGGCTACGGCTACATGATGGAGTACCCCATCGCGAAGGCGTACGTCGACAGCCGCATCCAGACGATCTACGGCGGCACCACCGAGATCCAGAAGGAGATCATCGGGCGGACGCTCGGCATCTGATCCCGCCCCTGAATGGCTACCGGTGGTCGAGGAGGGCGCGCAGCGCCCGGCTACCGGTGGTTGAGGAGGGCGCGCAGCGCCCGGCTACCGGTGGTTGAGCAGGGCGCGCAGCGCCCGGCTACCGGTGGTTGAGCAGGGCGCGCAGCGCCCGGCTACCGGTGGTTGAGGAGGGCGCGCAGCGCCCGTCTCGAAACCACCTCACAGGAACGGGCGCAGCGCCTCGATCGACTCGGTCGGGACCTTCACGGCGATGCCCTCGCCGATCGCCCGCAGCTTCCACCGGTCGCCGTCGCGCGTGATCGCGGCGAGCGCCAGCCCGGTGTGGGGTACGCCGCCGGTCAGCGTGTACCGCGCCACCTCCACCTCGTCCTCGTCGACCAGGCGGCAGTAGGCGTTGTTGATCCACTCGAGCGTGTGGCCCTGGTAGCTGCTGACCAGCAGCACGATCGTGTCCACCGGACCGTGCACGCGGGGCAGGTCGACGACGAGCGCCTCGTCGTCACCGTCACCGCGCCCGGTGAGGTTGTCGCCCAGGTGCTCCACGGACCCGTCGCGCGTCTTCAGGTTGTTGTAGAACGCGATGTCGAAGAGCTGACCGCTCGCGAACTGCACCGCCGTCGCGTCCAGGTCGATGTCCGGCGCCCCGGTCCCGATCGCGCCCGCCGTGGGGTTCTTGTCCCACCCGATGCCCAGCCGGATCCGGGTCAGCGGCCGGCCGTCCTCGGTGGCCAGCACCATCTCCTGGCCCTGGGTCAGCTCGATCACGCGTGGTCCTTCCGTCGGTGTGGTGACGAAGGTACCCGGGTGCTCCATCCCCCGGTGGTCGAGCAGGGCGCGCCCTTCTGGTGGTTGAGAAAGGCGCCGCCTCCGGTGGTTGAGCAGGGCGCCGCCTCCGGTGGTCGAGCAGGGCGCCGCCTCCGGTGGTTGAGGAAGGCGCGCCTTCCGGTGGTTGAGGAAGGCGCGCCTTCCGGTGGTTGAGGAGGTTGCGCTGGCAACCGTCTCGAAACCACCTCACCTTGCCACGACCCAAGGCCGTCTGTGGTCCGGCCTGTGCGCGCCGGGACGTAGCCCCGGTGTAGGGGATTTATTGAAGATGTGGATGCCGTGGGTGCCGGGGCAACTCCTCCTTGCGGCTGCCTTCACAGTTGCCATCGGTGCCACTCGCCCGCTTGGGTCACCGTTCGAAACTTTGCCCGAATATTTTACTTTCAGGGTCGCTTCCCGGCTCATTCTGACCCCTGGACTGTCGGTGGCCCCTGCTTGACTTTCCTCATGAAGACGTTCACCGACGACGGTCCCCGCCACGCGATCTCGCGTGCCGTGCGCGACGTCGGCGAACGCCTCACCGACGTCGCCGACGCACCCGTCTGGTCCATGACACCCGACGAAGCCGGAACCACGTTGGTGGAGCTGACCCGACTCTCGGCGAGAGTCGCCGAGCTCGAAGCCAGGGTCGCCGTTCATGCCTCCGCGGTCGAGGTGGGTGCCTCCGTCGGGGCGACCTCGACCCAGGCGTGGTGGGCCACCCAGACCGCCCAGACCCACCGCAGCACGGCGGCGAAGATCCACCTGGCCCAGGCCCTCGGCCGCTGGCACGTCGTCCGCCAAGCCCTGTCCTCCGGGGCGATCCTGACCGAGCAGGCCCAGGTCATCACCCAGGCCCTGGATGACCTCCCCGACGACGTCGACCCCGAGACCCGTGCCCTGGCCGAGAAGCACCTCGTCGACCTCGCCGCCGACCACGACGCCGTCGACCTGCGCCGCCTCGGTCGCGGTCTCCTCGACGTCATCGACCCCGCCGCCGGAGAGGAAGAAGAACGCCGCCGCCTGGAGGAGGAGGAGCGCAAGGCACGCCAGAAGATGCGCCTCACGATGTCCGACGACGGGCACGGGTCTTGCCACGGCCGCTTCACCATCCCCGCCGCCCACGGCGCCATGCTCAAGAAGATCCTCCAGGGCATCGCCGCCCCCAAGCACCAGACCGCCATCAACGGCGCCGGCGCCACCATCGAGCGGAAGCCCAGCCCTGAGCGGATGGGCGCGGCGTTGTGCGAGCTCATCGAGCGCTACCCCACCGACCGACTCCCCAACGCGGGGGGCGTCAACGCCGCCGTCGTCATCACCATGGACATGGCCACCCTCCTGGGGGCCGAGAAGGCCGCCACCCTCGACACCGGCGACAAGATCACCGCGAGCCAAGCCCGCCGACTGGCCTGCGAGGCCGGGATCATCCCCGCTGTCCTCGGCGGGAAGTCCCAGGTCCTCGACCTCGGCCGCACCCGCCGCTACTTCTCCAAGGCCCAACACCTCGCCTTCGGCATCACACAAGGCGGCTGCACCGCCGACGGGTGCGACTGGCCACCCAGCATGTGCCACGCCCACCACGACATCTTCTGGGCGCACGGCGGCAACACCGACCTGAAAGACGGCCGATTGCTCTGCCCGCGACATCACGCGAGGGCGCACGACCCGGCCTACGAGATGGCCAAGCTGCCCGGCGGGAAGGTCGCCTTCACCCGGCGGACGTAGGCCGACCGCCCCGCCTCACATCGTTACGTGCGCGCCATCGACCTGTCGGGACTGTCGGCCGGACGATGAAGGCATGCGCACCAGGGTGATCCGGCGGGCGGCGTCGTCGCTGGGGCTCGCTCTGGTCGCCGCCTACTGCGGCCTGACCCAGTCCCCCGCCGGGCCGGTGCCGTACGACGGCGTCTGCCGCAGCCTCCTGGACCCGGCGCGCAGCGTGAGCGTGCCCGACGACGTCATGATCCGCTCAGCCGCAGCCTCCGAGGTCCGGCTGTCGGAGCTCTCGACCCCCACGACCCGTCAGCTGACGACCACGCGCACGGTGCTCGACAAGGCCTCCCGAGACGAGATCGGGGTCGGGCTGGAGCAGGACTACACAGCCTGTCTGGTGTCCTACTCGCGCACGGGGCGGGCCACTGACCCGCACCACCGCCCACCCATCGCGGCGATCATTGCCCGGGACAATGTCCCGGCGCTGCTGCTCTACCACGCGTACGAGGCCCTGGACCAGCACTGCTTCGGTGGGCCGTGCCCTCCGGGCGGATCGACGCACCCCGTGGGCTGTGCCTTCTTCGTGGCGGCCGAGACCGGAGCCCTGCTGCGCGTCGAGTCCTGCTGGGACCTGCGCGCCTGGACCGGCGAGTGAGGAGCAGGCCCCGCGACTCCCGTCAGCGCGCGACGTACTCCTCGCGCAGCCCGCCCTTCACCATCTTCCCGGTCGGCGTGCGCGGGAGCTCGTCGCGGAAGTGGACCTCGCGCGGCACCTTGTAGTGCGCGATGCGCTCGCGGGCGTACGCCGTCAGCTCGTCGGCCAGTGCGGGTGAGGCGTCGACGGAGGGGGCGGGCTGGACGAAGGCGACGACCCGCTCGCCCATCTCCTCGTCGGGGACGCCGATGACGGCGATGTCGGCGACGGCGGGGTGGAGGGAGAAGAGGTCCTCGATCTCCTGGGGGTAGATGTTCACGCCGCCGCTGATGATCATGAACGCCTTGCGGTCGGTGAGGAACAGGAAGCCGTCCTCGTCGACGTAGCCGAGGTCCCCGACCGTCGTCCACGTCGGGTGCTCGGGGTGCTGCGCGGCCGCGGTCTTGGCGGGGTCGTTGTGGTAGCTGAACGGCACCGTGTCGCGCTCGAACCAGACCGTGCCGACCTCGCCGGGGGCGAGCTCGCGACCGTCCTCGGCGCAGATGTGCAGCACCCCCAGCAGCGCCACGCCTACGGAGCCGGGGCGCTCGAGCCACTGCTCGCTGGTGATCATGGTGGCGCCGTTCGCCTCGGTGGAGGCGTAGTACTCCTGCACGATCGGGCCGACCCACTCGATCATCCGGCGCTTCACCTCGACGGGGCAGGGGGCGGCGGCGTGCACGACGACGCGCAGGCTCGAGACGTCGTACGACGTGCGCACGTCGTCGGGCAGCTTGAGCAGCCGGACGAACATCGTCGGCACCATCTGGGTGTGGGTGACGCCGTGCTCCTGGATCGCCCGCAGCGCGCCCTCGGCATCGAACTTCTCCATCATCACCAGCGTGCCGCCGAGGGCGTGGACGACGCCGCCGAACCGCAGCGGGGCAGCGTGGTAGACCGGCGCCGGCGAGAGGTAGACGGTGTCCTCCCCGAAACCGTAGAGGCCGCCGAAGATCGTCACGTAGGAGTAGCCGGGCTCGTCGACCGCGATCGGGGGCAGCGCGACCTTGACGCCCTTCGGCCGCCCGGTGGTCCCCGACGAGTAGAGGAAGTCGTCGCCGTGCGGCTGCTCGTCGAGCGGGTCGGTGCCGGCGGCGGCCAGGGCGGCCTCGTAGTCGGCGTACCCCTCGACCTGCCCGAGGTAGGCGAGCCGCTCGGGCACGTCCACGTCGAGCGCTGCGACCAGCGCGGCCTTGCCGCCCGAGACGACCAGGGCGCGCGCCCCGCAGTCGCGGACGATGTACGACGCCTCGTCGGGCGCCAGGTTGTGGTTGACGGCCGTGACGTAGAGCCCCGAGCGCAGGCAGGCCCAGTAGACCTCGTAGGCCTCCGGGCAGTTGTCGCTGAGCAGCGCCACCACGTCCCCGGTGCGCAGCCCGGCGGAGCGCAGGTGCCGCGCCAACCGGAGGCTGCGCTCGTCGAGCTCGGCGTAGGTCAGGGTGCGGCCGGAGCCGGCCATCACCAGCGCCGGCTTGTCGGGGTGCGTCGCTGCCCAGGTCCCGGGATACATGCCCCGACCCTGCCACCGGAGCGCCGTCCGCTCCAGACCAGTGGACGGATCGATGAATTTCCCGGGCCCCACGGGTCACATCAGGGGAAACCCCGATGCCGACTGTCCCCGCCCAGTGATGGAGTACTCCCATGCATCGTCAGATCGCCGGCAAGCTCACCGGCCCCGTGACCAAGTGGATCGTGCTCGCCGCCTGGATCGTGATCATGGTCGTCTCCAGCGGCTTCGCCTCGAAGCTGACCGACGTCCAGAACAACGAGGCCTCGTCGTGGCTGCCGTCCAGCGCCGAGTCGACCCGCGCGCTGGAGAAGCTCGCGCCGTTCCAGGACCAGAACGACATCCCCACGGTCGTGGTCTACGAGCGCGTCGGGGGCCTCACGGCCGACGATCTCGCCGCGATCAAGTCCCACGTCGCCGAGATCCAGGACATGAAGGGCGTCGTGGGTCAGGTGCAGGGACCGATCCCGTCGGAGGACGGCGAGGTCGCCCAGACGATCGTCACCTACAACTTCGGCCAGAACGGCTGGAACGACCTCCCCGCGACGGCCGACAAGCTGCGCGACATCGCCGCCGTCGACGGCGTCACCCTGCACATCGCCGGCCCCGGCGGCCAGGCCGCGGACTCGGCCGAGGCGTTCGCCGGGATCGACGGGACCCTGCTCTTCGCGACCCTCGGGGTCGTCATCCTGATCCTGCTCTTCACCTACCGCAGCCCGGTCCTGTGGATCCTGCCGATCCTCTCGGCCGTGTTCGCGCTCTTCACCTCCGAGGCCGTCATCTACTTCCTCGCGAAGAACTTCGACCTCACCGTCAACGGGCAGTCCCAGGGCATCCTCACGGTGCTCGTCGTGGGCGCCGGCACGGACTACGCCCTGCTCCTGGTGGCGCGCTACCGCGAGGAGCTGCGGCGCCACGAGGACCGGCACGAGGCGATGGCGTTCGCGCTCCACCGCGCCGCGCCCGCCATCCTCGCCAGCGCCGGCACCGTGGTGGTCGGCATGCTGTGCCTGCTGCTCGCCGACATGAACTCCACCGCCGGCCTCGGCCCCGTCAACGCGATCGGCGTCGCGGTCACCCTGCTCGTGATGGTGACGCTGCTGCCGGCACTGCTGGTGATCTGCGGCCGGTGGATCTTCTGGCCCGCCCGCCCGAGCATGGGCTCCCCCGAGCCCACGTCCTCCGGGCTGTGGGCGAAGGTCGGCCGCCGGATCGCCCCGCGGCCGCGCACCGTCTGGGTCGGCACCGCGGTCGTGCTGATGATCGCCTGCCTGGGCCTCTTCAAGCTCGACGCCCACGGGCTCTCGACCGAGGACCAGTACACCAAGGAGTTCGACTCCATCAAGGGACAGCAGGTCCTGATGGCGCACGGGCTGGTGGACAGCTCGAGCCCGCTGATGATCGTCGCGAACGCCGACAAGGTCGAGGACGTCGCGGCCGCCGTCGCGACCGTCGACGGGCTCGGCGCCCCGGACTCCTCCGTGCCGCCGGTCGACGGGGTCGGCCTGGTCACCGCCACCGTCCCGGGCGACGTCGCCGCGCAGGCCGCGTTCGACAAGGTCGACGAGGTGCGGGCCGCCGTGCACGACGTGGCGGGCGCCGACGCGCTCGTCGGCGGCACGTCCGCGCTCTACCTCGACATCGAGAAGGCCTCGAGCCGCGACAACCTGGTGATCATCCCGGTCGTGCTCGTCGTGGTGATGCTGATCCTGATGCTGCTGCTGCGGGCGGTGCTCTCGCCGCTCCTGCTCATGCTGACGGTCGTGCTGTCCTTCGGCGCCGCGCTCGGGATCTCGACCCTGCTCTTCGAGTACGTCTTCGGCTTCAACGGGGCGGACGCGTCCTTCCCGCTGTTCGTCTTCGTCTTCCTCGTGGCGCTGGGCATCGACTACAACATCTTCCTGATGACCCGGGTCCGCGAGGAGACCGTCACCCGCGGCACCCGCGAGGGCTCGCTCGTGGCCCTCTCGGCCACCGGCGGGGTCATCACCTCGGCGGGGCTGGTGCTCGCGGCGACGTTCGCGGTGCTCGGCTCGATCCCCCTGGTCTTCCTGGCGGAGATGGGCACGGCCGTGGCGCTCGGCGTCATCCTCGACACGATGATCGTGCGCTCGGTGCTGGTGACCGCGCTCAACCTCGACCTCGGCGGCAGGATCTGGTGGCCGAGCCAGCTCGACCGCGGCGACCACGTCGTCGTGCCGCCCGCCACCACCCCGGAGACCGACCACACGGGCACACCGGTGTCCGTCTGACGGACGGGCGCGGGTCAGCGCGTGGGCCGGGGAATCCCCTCGGCCCGCGCGCCGTTAGCCTGACCACGATGACCGAGCCGACCCCGCAGCAGGTACGCCGTGCCCTGGCACGCGTCGAGCGGGGCGCCGCCCTCGACCTCGACGAGGCCACCGTCCTCCTCGCCGCCCGTGGCGACGACCTCGACCGGCTCACCGCCGCCGCCGCGCGGGTCCGCGACGCCGGCCTGGTGGCCGCGGGACGGCCGGGCGTGGTGACCTACTCGCCCAAGGTCTTCATCCCGATCACCAAGCTCTGCCGCGACCGCTGCCACTACTGCACCTTCGTCGAGTCCCCCGGGGAGCTGCGGCGGGCCGGGCACGACATGTTCCTGTCGCCGGACGAGATCCTCGACATCGCGCGGCAGGGCGCCGAGCTCGGCTGCCTCGAGGCGCTCTTCACGCTCGGCGACCGCCCGGAGGACCGCTGGCCCGAGGCCCGCGCCTGGCTCGACGAGGTCGGCTACGACTCCACGCTCGCCTACGTCCGGGCGATGGCGATCCGGGTGCTCGAGGAGACCGGGCTGCTGCCCCACCTCAACCCCGGCGTCATGACGTGGGAGGAGATGAACCGCCTCAAGCCGGTCTCCCCCTCGATGGGGATGATGCTCGAGACCACGTCGCGGCGGCTCTTCGAGACCAAGGGCGAGGCGCACTTCGGCTCGCCCGACAAGGACCCCGACGTGCGGCTGCGGGTCCTCGAGGACGCCGGGCGGCTCTCCGTCCCGTTCACCACCGGGATCCTGGTGGGCATCGGCGAGACGCTCACCGAGCGGGCCGAGACGATCTTCGCGCTGCGCGCGAACGCCAAGGCGTACGGCGCCGTGCAGGAGGTGATCGTCCAGAACTTCCGTGCCAAGCCGGACACCGCGATGCGGCACGCCGACGACCTGCCCCTGGACGACTACCGCGCGACGATCGCCGTGACCCGGATCGTGCTGGGCCCGAAGGCGCGGGTGCAGGCGCCCCCGAACCTCGTCGACCTCGCTGAGTGCCGGGCGCTGCTCGAGGCCGGCGTCGACGACTGGGGCGGGGTCTCGCCCCTGACCCCGGACCACGTGAACCCCGAGCGCCCCTGGCCCTCCCTGGAGCGGCTGCGCGACCTGACGGCGACCTGCGGCTTCGAGCTGCGGGCCCGCCTGACGATCCACCCGGAGTACGTCCGGGCCGGCCTCGGCGGCGGGAGCCCCTGGCTCGACCCGCGCGTCTCCGGCCACGTCGCCGCCCTGGCCGACGAGGACGGCCTGGCCCGCCCCGGCGTCCGCCCCACCGGCCTGCCCTGGCAGGAGCCCGACGGCGGCTTCGCCTCCAGCGGCCGCACCGACCTCTTCGCCGCCGTCGACACCGAAGGACGCACCGAGGACCGGCGCTCCGACTTCGCGAACGTCTACGGCGACTGGGACTCCGTCAAGGAGGCGGCGGCCGTCACGGGTGGTGTCGAGACGGGACGTCGTCCCTCCTCGACCACCGGGGGGCTCGCCGCCCTGAAGGCCGCCGAGCGCGACCCGGGCAACCTCTCCGACGAGCACGCGCTGACGCTGATGACGGCCGAGGGCGACCTGCTCCGCGAGGTCTGCCGGCTCGCCGACGACCTGCGCCGCGAGGCGGTGGGCGACGACGTCACCTACGTCGTGAACCGGAACATCAACTTCACCAACGTCTGCTACGTCGGCTGCCGCTTCTGCGCCTTCGCCCAGCGCCGCACGGACGCCGACGCCTACTCGCTCTCGCTGGACGAGGTCGCCGACCGCGCCGCCGAGGCCTGGGACCTCGGTGCGACCGAGGTCTGCATGCAGGGCGGCATCGACCCCGAGCTGCCGGCCACGGCGTACTTCGACCTCGTCGCCGCCGTGAAGCAGCGCGTCCCGGACATGCACGTGCACGCGTTCTCCCCCATGGAGGTCGTCAACGGCGTCGCCCGGACCGGCCTGTCCATCGAGGACTTCCTGATCAAGGCGCGCGAGGCCGGCCTCGGCTCGCTGCCGGGCACCGCCGCCGAGATCCTCGACGACGAGGTCCGCTGGGTGCTGACCAAGGGCAAGCTGCCCACCCGGACCTGGGTCGAGGTCGTCTCGACGGCGCACCGCGTCGGGCTCCCGACGACGAGCACGATGATGTACGGCCACGTGGACAACCCGCGCCACTGGGTCAGCCACCTGCGGGTGCTCTCGCGGATCCAGGACGTGGCGCGCGAGCACGGGTACGGCGGGTTCACCGAGTTCGTCCCGCTGCCGTTCGTGCACACCTCGGCCCCGATCTACCTCGCCGGCGTGGCTCGGCCGGGCCCGACGCTGCGGGACAACCTGGCCGTGCACGCGCTGGCCCGGATCCTGCTGCACGGCCGGATCGACAACATCCAGACGTCCTGGGTCAAGCTGGGCGTCGACGGCACCCGGGCGATGCTCCGGGCGGGCGCGAACGACGTCGGCGGCACCCTGATGGAGGAGACGATCAGCCGGATGGCCGGCTCCGAGCACGGCTCCGCCAAGACCGTCGCCGAGCTCACGGAGATCGGCGCGGGCATCGGCCGCCCGGTGCGCGAGCGCACGACGACGTACGCCCCGCGCGTCCGCCCGTAGGCCGCGCCCGGGCGTGCTGCCCGAACCGTGACCGAACGGCCCTTGGAGGCCCGCCGCGGCTGAAGTAAGGTCGGCCGGGGTTCACCGGGGGACGGCCGCGAGGCGCGTCGTAGTTCGAGGGCGGGAATGTCGGGTTTTCCGAAGGCTGGCGATGAGTACGGCGGCCGCTACCGGATCGTGCGCCAGCTCGGCCACGGCGGGATGGGCGTCGTCTACGAGGCGGTCGACAAGGTCCTGAACCGGTCGGTCGCACTCAAGATCGTGCTGCCCTCGCTCCCCGACCGCGAGGACTTCACCGCCCGCTTCGCCCGCGAGGCCTCCGTGCTGGCGCGGATCCGCTCGCGCAACATCGTGCAGATCCACGAGTACGGCGAGGACGGCGAGACCGTCTACTTCGTCACCGAGCTCTTCCCCGACGGCGACCTCCAGTCCTGGCTCGCGACCCGCGGCCCGCTGGACCGGCGCGCCGCGCTGAGCCTGATCGCCCAGGTCGGCGAGGCCCTGGCGGACGCGCACGCGATGGGCGTCATCCACCGCGACGTGAAGCCCGGCAACGTGCTGCTGTGGAGCCGACCGGAGGGCCTGATCCCCTACCTGGCCGACTTCGGGATCGCCATCGACACCCCCGAGAGCGGCAGCACCCGCGCCAGCCTGACCCGCACCGGCACGCTGGTCGGCAGCCCCGCCTACATGGCGCCCGAGCGGCACTTCGGGCACCCGGCCGACGAGCGCGGCGACGTCTACTCGCTGGGCTGCCTGCTGTGGTCGGTGCTGACCGGCGAGGCGCCGTACACCGGCACCGACTTCCAGATGATGAACGCCCACATCAACGGTGCGATCCCGGCGCTGGCCACCGGCCACCCCGTCGACGACCGCATCGACGCGGTCCTCGCCGGCGCGCTCAACAAGGACCCCGAGCGCCGCACCGCCTCCCCCGCGGAGATGCGCGCCGACCTGCTCGCGATCGTCAAGGACATCGACGCCGCCGTCGTGCCGCCGCCGCTCGCCCCGCCGGCCGCGCCCCCGGCCGGTCGCGCCGCCGGCCCGACGACCCCGCCCCCGAGCGGTCCCCCGGTGGACCTGGCGTCCCCGGGCGCGGCCGGTGCCGCGGCGGCCGCCGGCGCGGCCCTGGACGACGGCCACACCCGCGCCGTGTCGGTGCGCCCGCCGGCGGGCAGCACGACGGGCCCGAGCGCCGGCGCGAGTGCCGGCGCGGGCGACACCTCGACCAGCAACGTGCTCCGGACGCCGTCCGGTCCGACCCCGCCGGGAGGCCGGGCCTCGCGCCCCGGCTCGTCGGGCACGACCGGACCGCGCGGCAAGCGCTGGTGGGCGGTCGCCCTCGGCGCCGCCGGGGTCGTCCTCGCCGTGGGCGTGGGGGTTGCGGTCGTGGCCGCCACGGGGGGCGACGACGAGCCCGCCTCCAGCGGGCCGGCCGCCGGCTCCTCGGAGAGTCCCGCGGCGAACATCGACGCGCCCGAGGCCCCGACCGTCAAGGCCCGCCCGGGCTACCGCTCGGTGGTCTTCAGCGTCACCCCCGCCTCCACCTCCGGCGAGCAGCGGATCGAGGCCGACCTCGACGGCCAGGGCTGGGAGGAGGCCGACGACCCGCTCCGGGTGCCCACCGAGCAGGGTGGCGCCCGCGGCTGCGTGCAGGTCCGCACGGTCGCGGTCTCCGACACCGGCGACGAGGCCGCGAGCGAGCCGGTCAAGGCGTGCGGCAAGGCCAAGCCCCGGACCGTACGCCTCGTGCGGACCAACGACGAGTGCGCGGCGGCGCCCGGCTGCCGCTGGTACAACGTCTACATCACCGGCTTCGCGAGCGGCAGCGACCAGCAGGCCGTGATCTACGACAGCACCGGCAGCCCGTGGTGCGACTGCACGTTCAACAAGATCCGGGTCAAGGACGACGGCCGGGGTGCGCAGATCCACGAGTGGCAGGTCGCCCCGGGCAGCATCGACGGCTACGTCACGCTCGTCGTCGACGGGATCGGGCAGCGCGTCTTCGTCCCCTGACGAGCCCCGTCGTCACCGCGTGGGCCGCACCGCGTCCCCGCCCCGTCCGCCGACGGACGCGCTTGGCGGAGGTGGCAGGTTGGGCGCATGACCATCGAGAAGAACTGGGCCGGCAACCACACCTTCGGTTTCCGGGACGTGCTGGCGCCCACCTCGCTCGAGGAGCTGCAGATCGTCGTTGCCGAGCACCGCAGGATCCGGCCCCTCGGGTCACGGCACTCCTTCACCGCCCTGGCCGACGGCGAGGCCGCGGTGACCCTGTCCTCGCTGCCGGAGGCGGTCACCGTCGATGCCGCGGCCGGCACGGTGACCTGCCACGGCGGGTCGACCTTCGGCGCGCTCGCCGCCCACCTCGAGCCCCGGGGCCATGCCCTCCACAACCTCGCCTCCCTCCCCCACATCTCGGTCGCCGGCGCCGTCTCGACGGCGACCCACGGGTCGGGTGACCGCAACGGCAACCTCGCCACCGCGGTCGCGGCCGTCGAGCTGGTCACGGCCGACGGCGAGCTGCTGACCCTGCGCCGCGGCGACCCCGGCTTCGAGGGGGCGGTCGTCAGCCTCGGCGCGCTGGGGGTGATCTGGCGGGTGACGCTCGACGTCGAGCCGACCTACCAGGTGGACCAGACGGTCTACGAGGGGCTGCCGTGGACGCGCGTCGTCGAGGATCTCGACGCCATCACGTCCGCCGGCTACTCGGTCAGCCTGTTCACCGACTGGGGGCCGCAGGGCGCGTCCGCCTGGGTCAAGCGGCGCGACGGGGACGCCCCGGCTCCCGACGACTTCCACGGCGGCGTCGCGGCGACGGCGGCCCGGCACCCGCTGCCCGGCCTGGACGGCGCGACCACCACCGAGCAGCTCGGGATCGCGGGTGCGTGGTCCGACCGGCTCCCGCACTTCCGGATGGGGTTCACGCCGAGCCACGGCGCCGAGATCCAGTCGGAGTACCACGTCCCCCGCGAGCTCGGCGGCGCCGCGATCGAGGCGCTGCGCGCCGCGTCCGACGGGTTCCGGTCGGTGCTGCAGATCGGGGAGATCCGCACCGTGCGACGCGACGACCTGTGGCTGAGCCCGCAGTACGAGCGGGACACGCTGTCCCTGCACTTCACCTGGGTGCGGGAGCAGGCCGCGGTCGAGGAGGCCCTGGCCGTCGTCGAGGACTGCCTCGCCCCCTTCGACCCTCGCCCGCACTGGGGCAAGCTCTTCCTGCCCGGGTGCCGACCCGCGCGGAGCTACCCCCGGCTGGCCGACTTCCTGGCCCTGCGGGGCCGGCTGGACCCGACCGGCAAGTTCGGCAACGACTGGCTCGACCGGCACCTGGACCCGACGGCCTGAGCCACGGGCTCAGGCCGTCCGGCCCAGGACGTCCGGGTCAGGCGACCGGCAACCGCTCCAGCGTGGCGTCGCGGGCCACCCCGTAGCGGGTGCGGACGGCCGGCTCCGGGTCGGCGGCGTGCACCACCGTCTCCGGCAGCACCCATGCGGGCGGCTGCTCGGCACCGGAGAGCGACCAGGCGGCCTGCCGGGCGGCGCCGCGGGCGACGTACTCCGCTGCGGGCGGGCAGTGCACCGGGGCGGGAAAGACGGTCGCGGCGACGGTGCGCACCGCCGCCGATGCCGCGCCACCGCCGACCAGCAGCACGCGGCCGACCTCGCTGCCCTGGCCGACCAGGGCGTCCAGGCCGTCAGCGAGCCCGCAGAGCAGACCCTCGACGGCGGCGCGAGCGAGGTGCGCGGGCTCCATCGTCTCGAGGGTCAGCCCGTGCAGGGAGCCGGTCGCGGTGGGCCGGTCCGGGGTCCGCTCCCCCTGGAGGTAGGGCACGAGGGTGAGGCCACCGGCGCCCGGGGGGACCGTCAGGGCCAGCCGTGAGAGCTCCTCGAAGTCCACGCCGAGCAACCGGCAGGTCGCGCTCAGCACCTGGCCGGCGTTGATGGTGGCCACCAGCGGCAGGAAGCGCCCGGTCGCGTCGGCGAAGCCGGCGACCGCGCCGGTGGCGTCGGCCGCCGGCACCTCGGACACCGCCGAGACCACGCCCGAGGTGCCGATGGAGACGACGACGTCACCGGGGCCGGCACCGAGGCCGAGGGCGGCTCCCGCGTTGTCGCCGCACCCGGGGCCGAGCACCGCGGCGGCGCCGGCGACCGTGCCCACGACGTCCCGCGGCCCGGCCACCCGGGGCACCACGGCGTCCCGGCCGAGGGCACCGCGGAGCAGGTCGTGCCGGTAGGAGCCGTGCGGCACCGACCAGTAGCCGGTGCCGCTGGCGTCGCTGCGGTCGGTGACGAGCTCGGACAGGGAGGTGTGGCCGGCCAACCGCCAGGTGAGCCAGTCGTGCGGCAGGCAGACCGCTGCCGTGCGGGCCGCCAGGTCGGGCTCGTGCTCCGCGAGCCAGCGCAGCTTGGTGACCGTGAACGACGCGACGGGCACGACCCCCACCTCCGCGGCCCAGGTGGCGGCCCCGCCGAACTCCTCGGTCAGCGCGACGGCGGCGTCCGCGGACCGCGTGTCGTTCCACAGCAGGGCCGGCCGGACGACCCGGCCGTCGTCGTCGAGGCAGACCATCCCGTGCTGCTGGCCACCGACGGACACCGCGGCGACGTCGTCGAGGCCCCCGGCCTCGTCGACGGCACGACCGAGCGCCGACCACCAGTGCTCGGGGTCGACCTCGGTCCCGACGGGGTGCACGGCCCGCCCCTGGCGCACCAGCTCACCGGTCTCGGCGTCGTGCACCTGGACCTTGCAGGACTGGGTCGAGGAGTCGACGCCGGCAACCAGCACGACTCAGCCCCGGGTGCCGTAGAGGTGCTCCAGCGCCAGCTGGTCCAGGTGCTCGAAGCCCATGCCGCGGGCGGCCGCCTCCTCCGGGTCGAAGCTCTCGGCGCGCAGCGAGGCCACGCTCTCGCCGGCGCCGAGGGTCGGCTGCGCGAGCTCGTCGACGCGGGCGGCCGCCAGGGCGGCCTGCACGTCGGGGTCGGCGCGGAAGGCCCGGCTCTTCTCACGCAGGATCAGGTAGTTGCGCATGCAGCCCTCGGCCGAGGCCCAGACCCCGTCCATGTCCTCCGAGCGCGGGGGCTTGAAGTCGAAGTGCCGCGGGCCGTCGTAGCCGCCGTTCTCGAGGATGTCGACCGTCCAGAACGCGCCGCGCACGTTGCCCGCGCCGAAACGCAGGTCCTGGTCGAAGCGCGGACCGGTCTGGCCGTTGAGGTCGACGTGGAAGAGCTTGCCGTGCCAGAGCGCCTGCGCCAGGCCGTGGGCGAAGTTCAGCCCCGCCATCTCCTCGTGCCCGACCTCGGGGTTGATGCCCACCCGCTCCGGGTGGTCCAGCTCGTTGATGAAGGCGAGCGCGTGACCGACGGTGGGCAGCAGGATGTCGCCGCGGGGCTCGTTGGGCTTCGGCTCGATCGCGAACCGGATGTCGTAGCCGCTGTCGATCGCGTGCTGGGCGAGGATGTTGAAGGCCTCGGCGTAGCGGTCGAGGGCCGCCCTGACGTCCTTGGCCGCGCCGGACTCGGCCCCCTCGCGGCCGCCCCAGGCGACGAACACCTGAGCGCCCATCTCCGCCGCCAGGTCGAGGTTGTCGAGGGCCTTGCGGACGGCGAACCGTCGCACGTCGCGGTCGTTGTTCGTGAACCCGCCGTCGCGGAAGACGGGGTGCGAGAACAGGTTGGTCGTGACCATCGGCACGCTCAGCCCGGTCTCCTCCAGCGCCTTGCGCAGCGGCGCCAGGTGCGCCTCCTTGGTGGCCGCGTCGGCGTCGAACGGGAAGACGTCGTTGTCGTGGAAGGTGATGCCGTACGCGCCGAGGTCCGCCAGCCGCCGCACCGCCTCCGCAGGGTCCAGCGGCGGACGCACGGCGGTGCCGAACACGTCGACCCCCTGCCAGCCCACCGTCCACAGGCCGAAGGAGAACTTGTCGTCGTGCGTGGGTGTCATGGCGTCCATTGGGTGACCCTCGTCTCGTTGATGGTTCTGATAAACAACAAAATGCCCCATTCAGGCCCTGTACAAGGTGAACTTAGCCGGTTATGTTGGCGCTGACAACATTCCGCGTGACGGCAATCACAGCTCGTGCCGGCGGACCAACGAGAAGGAACTCAGATGGTGAGAAGCACAGGTTCGCGCATCGCCTCCGTCGCTGCGGTCGGTGCGCTGGTCTTCACTGCCGCCGCATGCGGTGGCAGCGACTCCAGCGGCTCGGGCAGCGGTGGTTCGGGTGGCAGCGGCGATTCGGCAGGCAAGGTCGGCGTGATCCTGCCCGACTCGAAGTCGTCGGTGCGCTGGGAGACGCAGGACCGTCCGAACCTCGAGGCCGCCTTCAAGGCTGCCGGTCTCGAGTCGGACATCCAGAACGCCGAGGGCTCGGCCGACACGTTCGGCCAGCTCTGCGACCAGATGATCACCGAGGGCGTCAAGGTGCTCATCGAGACCGACCTCGACCCCGACTCGGGCAAGGCCTGCATCGACAAGGCCAAGAACGCGGGCATCGCCGTCATCGACTACGACCGCCTCACCCTCGGCGGCGGCGCCGACTACTACGTGTCCTTCGACAACGTGAAGGTCGGCGAGCTGCAGGGCCAGGGCCTCATCGACGGCCTCAACGCCGCAGGCAAGACGTCGGGCAACATCGCCTTCATCAACGGCGCCGCGACCGACAACAACGCCACGCTCTTCAAGCAGGGCTACGAGCAGGTCATCAAGGACGACGGCAGCTTCACCGTCGTCGCCGACCAGACCGGCGACTGGGACCCCGTCACCGCGGGCAAGGTCTTCGACCAGTTCTACGCTGCGCACCCCGACCTGATCGGTCTCGTCACGGCGAACGACGGCATGGCGGGCGGCGTGATCGCCCGCGAGAAGGCTGCCGGCGTCGAGGGCAAGGTCCTCGTGACCGGTCAGGACGCGACGCCCGAGGGCCTCGCCAACGTCCTGCAGGGCTACCAGACCGGCACCGTCTTCAAGGACACCTCGGTCGAGGCCAAGGCCGCTGCCGACCTGGCGATCGCGATCATCAAGGGCGACGACCCCTCGACGATCGCGACCGGCTCGGTGAACGACTCGGAGCTGGGCGTCGACGTTCCCTCGGTGCTCGCGACCCCCGTCTGGATCACCGCCGACTCCGTCCAGGACGTCGTGACGGCCGGCCAGGCGAGTGCCGCCGACATCTGCAAGGGCATCACGGACCTCTGCACGAAGTACGGGGTCCAGTGACCGCGTAGCGGTTGTCTGACATCTTCAAGCGCGGGGGCCCGTCCGACTGGGCGGGCCCCCGCTTCCATGACCACCAACCCCCGGGAGAGTGACGCAATGTCGAGTGGAGAACCGCTGCTGCAGCTGCGCGGCGTCCAGAAGTCCTTCGGCGCCGTGCACGTGCTGCGCGGCGTCGACCTGACGGTCAAGCCGGGCCGCGTGACCGCGCTGGTCGGCGACAACGGCGCCGGCAAGAGCACGTTGATCAAGGGGATCGCCGGCATCCACCCCTTCGACGAGGGTGACTACACCTTCGAGGGGAACACGGTCCACGTGAAGAGTCCGCGCGACTCGAACGCGCTGGGCATCGAGATCGTCTACCAGGACCTCGCGCTCTGCGACAACCTCGACGTCGTCCACAACATGTTCCTCGGCCGCGAGCTCACCAAGAACGGCATGATCGACGAGGACAGCATGGAGGCCCGCGCCCGCGAGACCCTCGACGGCCTCTCGGTCCGGACCCTGAAGTCGGTGCGGACCCACGTCGCCGCCCTCTCGGGCGGCCAGCGCCAGACGGTCGCCATCGCCCGCTCCGTGCTGTGGAACTCCAAGATCGTCATCCTCGACGAGCCGACCGCCGCGCTGGGCGTGGCGCAGACCGAGCAGGTCCTCAAGCTGGTCCGCCGGCTCGCCGAGCGAGGCCTCGGCGTCGTGCTCATCAGCCACAACCTGAACGAGATCTTCGAGGTCGCCGACGACATCGCGGTGCTCTACCTCGGCCAGATGGTCGCGCAGGTCGACACCGCCACCACCAGCCGGGACCGGATCGTCACGGCGATCACGACCGGCGTGCTGAACAAGGGGGACGCGGCATGAGCGTCGCAAGTGAAGAGATCGAGGAGCTCCGCAACGCCGACAACGTCGGCACCCTGGCGAGGGCCTACGTGGCGAAGCTGCGGGGCGGTGACGTCGGCTCGCTCCCGGCGATCCTCGGCCTGGTCGTGCTCGTCATCGTCTTCTCCGCCCTCCGGCCCGACACGTTCACCAAGGCCTTCAACTTCGGCAACCTGATCCAGCAGTCGGCCGGCGTCACGATCATCGCGATGGGCCTGGTCTTCGTCCTGCTCCTCGGCGAGATCGACCTCTCCGCGGGCTACACCGGCGGCACCGCCGCGGGCGTCATGTCGGTGGCGCTGACGACCCACGACTGGCCGGTCCTGCCGGCCATCCTCGTCGGGCTCGCCACCGGCGCCGTGATCGGCGCGGGCATCGGACTACTGGTCTCCCGGCTCGGCATCCCGTCGTTCGTCGTCACGCTCGCGACCTTCCTCGGCCTGCAGGGGGTCCTGCTGTCCCTGATCGGCGAGCGCGGGTCGATCGACTCGGGCGAGTTCGTCGCCAAGCTCAACAGCGACAACCTCCCGGTGTGGCTCGGCTGGGCGATCGCGATCGTGTTCGTGGTGCTGTACGCCGCGTCGACCTTCCTGCGCAATCAGCGTCGTCGGCGCAACGGGCTCACGAACGAGCCGAACCTCCTCTGGGCGCTGAAGGCCGGCAGCCTCGCCGTCATCGCGTTCCTCGTCGTCTTCTACCTCTCGATCGAGCGCAGCCCCAACGCGAACATCAAGTCGATCAAGGGGGTGCCGATCTCGCTCCTCATCATCCTGGGCCTGGCCGTGGTCCTCACCGCCCTGCTCAGCCGGACGAGGTGGGGCAGCCACGTCTACGCCGTCGGTGGCAACGCCGAGGCTGCTCGCCGCGCCGGCATCAACGTCGCGATGATCAAGCTCAGCTGCTTCGTGATCTCCTCCACGATCGCGGGGATCGGCGGCATCATGCTGGCGAGCTACAGCGGTGGCGTGAACAACAACACCGGTGGCAGCACGATCCTGCTGTACGCCGTCGGCGCAGCCGTGATCGGCGGGACCAGCCTCTTCGGCGGCAAGGGACGCGTCGTCGACGCCGTCATCGGCGGCACCGTCGTGGCCGTGATCGCGAACGGCATGGGTCTGCTCAACCAGCCCGACAGCCGCAAGTACATCGTCACCGGCCTGGTGCTGCTGGTCGCCGCGAGCGTGGACGCGATCAGCCGTCGACGCGCAGCGTCCACGGGTCGGGTCTGAGACGGAGATCCGGGAGAGAGTGCGATGCCACGTCGATCGGGCATCAGTCAGGACGAGCTTCGTCGTGTCAATCTCGGGGCACTACTCCGACGGGTCCACACCGACGGTCCGACCAGCCGGGCCGAGCTCACCACCGAGCTCGGCCTCAACCGCAGCACGATCGGTGACCTGACCGGGCAGCTCGAGTCGCTCGGCCTGGTCAGCGAGGAGCTGCCCACCGAGGAGACGGCCCCCCTGGGCCGACGCTCGGGGCGGCCCTCCCTCGTGGTCTCGCCGCGCTCGGACGTGGCCGTCGTGGCCATCGCGCTCGACGTGGACCGGATCACGGTGGCCCTGGTCGGGCTCGGGGGCGTCGTCCTCGACCGGCGTACCCGGTTGCACGAGCGGGGGTCGCACGACGTCGAGCGGGTCGTCGAGTCGGTCTCCCAGCTGACCCACGACCTGCTCACCCAGCACGCGCCCCGGTGCTGCCTGGGTGTCGGCGTCTCCGTGCCGGGCGCCGTCCGGGCCTCCGACGGCCTGATCCGCTTCGGTCCCAACCTGGGGTGGGTCGACGAGCCGTTCACGGCGCTGCTCGCCGAGGAGCTCGGCATGCCCGTCCAGTCGGGCAACGACGCCAACCTCGGGGTGCTGGCCGAGAACGTCCGCGGCGCTGCCGTCGGCGTCGCGGACGTCGCCTACATCAGCGGCAGCGTGGGCATCGGTGGCGGGTTCCTGGTCGGCGGCCAGCTGCTGCGCGGTGTCGAGGGGTACGCCGGCGAGATCGGCCACCTCGCGGTCGACAGCGGGGGCACGACGTGCCGCTGCGGCTCCGTCGGCTGCTGGGAGACCAAGGTCGGCGAGAACCAGCTGCTCACCCACGCCGGCCGGCTCCCCGGAGGCGGCCCGCAGGCCGTGGCCGAGGTCGTCGACGCCGCCGCGGCCGGCGAGGAGCGCGCGATCGCCTCGGTCGAGGACGTCGCCAGCTGGACCGGGGTCGGCCTGCGCGCCGTGGTCAACGTGTTCAACCCCGAGGTCATCGTGCTCGGCGGCATGCTGGGCCGGGTCCTGGCGTCCCGTCCGGACCTGGTCGCCGAGCGACTCAACTCCGCCACGCTGATCAGTCCCGGCGGGCGGGTCGACCTGCGGGTGGCGGCGCTGGGCGAGGACTCCTCCCTGGTCGGTGCGGCCGAGCTGGCCTTCAGCCCGCTGCTCGCCGATCCGCTGGCGGTCATGGGAGAGCCCGAGGCCCAGGGGCACGACGCGCTGGCGCAGTGACGCGCGTCGCGGTCAGGTCGTTGGCATGTACGGGCCGGCAACGGGTACCAGTCTCTGTTGGGCCGTCCGCAACCCGGGCCGGGCCCGCACCCGCTCCGGTGCATCTGCCGGCGCGGGCAATACCCCCACCAGTACGGAGAACACCATGGCTTTCATCCTCTGGATCATCGCGGTCATCCTCGTGATCGCGGGCATCGTCCAGCTCTTCCGCAGCAACATCCTGCTCGGCGTCGTGCTGATCATCGTCGGCCTGCTCGTCGGCCCGGGTGGCGTCAGCATCTTCACGAAGTAGTCGCACGCACCACCCGGCCGGTCCGGCGCCTCGGCGCCGTGGCCGGCCGTCGTGCGTCCGGAGGTGTCCGCGCGTGCCCGCGCCTCCCCCGGTCAGTCGCCGAGGACGACCTCGACCTCGAAGCCCTCGGAGCTCTCGAGGAACAGCGCGGTGTGCCGCTCTCCCCCGGCGTGCGGGTAGCGGTCCGCGAAGAGCTCGTGCCAGCCGTGGCTCGACGACTCCGCGCGCATCCGGTCCAGGGTGCGCCGGTCCTCCACGGTCAGCGCCAGGTGGTTGACGCCCGGGCGGAGCCGGTCGTGCGGCTCGTCGACCAGGTCGCGCGAGCGCTCGAGGAAGAAGTACGTCCCGTCCGGGTGCGCCCAGGAGGCGGTGCCGTCACCGGACTCGTCGGCCATCTCCCAGCCCAGCTCACCCAGCAGCCAGGCCCACTCGCCCGTCGCCGTCGCGACGTCGCTGACCCAGAGGTCGAGGTGGTGCAGCGCGCGGATCACCGGCGCGTCACTCCCACTCGATGGTGCCGGGCGGCTTCGAGGTGATGTCGACGGCGACCCGGTTGACGTCGGGGACCTCGTTGGTGATGCGTGTGGAGATGGTCTCCATGACGTCGTACGGCAGCCGCGCCCAGTCGGCCGTCATGGCGTCCTCGGAGGTGACGGGGCGGAGCACGACCGGGTGGCCGTAGGTGCGGCCGTCGCCCTGGACGCCGACGGAGCGGACGTCCGCGAGCAGCACGACGGGCATCTGCCAGATGTCGCGGTCGAGGCCGGCCCGGGTCATCTCCTCGCGGGCGATGGCGTCGGCGGCGCGCAGGATGTCGAGGCGCTCGCGGGTCACCTCGCCGATGATGCGGATGCCGAGGCCGGGCCCGGGGAAGGGCTGGCGGTGCACGATCTCGTCGGGCAGGCCGAGCTGCTCGCCCATCAGGCGGACCTCGTCCTTGAAGAGCGTGCGCAGCGGCTCGACGAGCTCGAACTCGAGGTCGTCGGGCAGGCCGCCCACGTTGTGGTGCGACTTGATGTTGGAGGTGCCGGCGCCACCGCCCGACTCGACGACGTCGGGGTAGAGCGTGCCCTGCACGAGGTAGGCGACCTTGGCGCCGTCCTGCGCGATGGCGTCGGCGAGGACCTCGGCCTCGGCGGCCTCGAAGACCCGGATGAACTCGCGGCCGATGACCTTCCGCTTCTCCTCGGGGTCCGAGACCCCGGCGAGGGCGTCGAGGAAGCGCTTCTCGGCGTCGACGACCTTGAGGTCGACGCCGGTGGCGGCGACGAAGTCGCGCTCGACCTGCTCGGTCTCGCCCTGGCGCATCAGCCCGTGGTCGACGTAGACGCAGGTGAGGCGGTCGCCGATCGCGCGCTGCACGATCGCGGCGGCGACGGCCGAGTCGACGCCGCCGGACAGGCCGCAGATGGCCCGACCGGTCTCGCCGATCTGGGTGCGGATCGCCTCGATCTGCTCCTCGACGATGTTGACCATCGTCCAGGTGGGACGACACCCGGCGATCCGGAGCAGGAAGTGCTCGAGCACCTGCTGGCCGTGCTGGGTGTGCATCACCTCGGGGTGCCACTGGACGCCGGCGAGCTGGCGCTCGACGTCCTCGAACGCCGCCACGGGCGTCACCTGGGTCGAGGCGAGGACGGCGAAGCCCTCGGGGGCCTCGGTGACCGAGTCGCCGTGGGACATCCACACGCTGTGCTCGGCGGGGATCCCCTCGAGCAGCGTGCCGGCCTCGCCGACGGTGACGGGGGTGCGGCCGTACTCGCGGGCGCCGCTGTGGGCGACGGTGCCGCCGAGGCCCTGGGCCATCAGCTGGAAGCCGTAGCACATGCCGAAGACCGGGACACCGGCCGTGAAGAGCGCCGGGTCGATGGAGGGCGCACCCTCGGCGTACACCGACGACGGGCCGCCGGACAGCACGATCGCCTGCGGCCTGCGGGCCAGGATCTCCTCGACCGGCATCGTGTGCGGGACGATCTCGGAGTAGACGCGGGCCTCGCGCACCCGGCGGGCGATCAGCTGGGCGTACTGCGCCCCGAAGTCCACCACGAGGACGAGGTCATGGTCGGGGAGCTCGCTCATGGGAGCAGCCTATCGAGCGGCGACCGCGGCCGGACGCGTGCCCGGAGAACGACCCGGCGGGGGCCGGCTGGAGCGGACCTGCCGGGAAATGCACCAGGGCCCGGCCGGGGAGGGAGGGTGGCCGGGCCCTGATCGTCCACGCACGTGTTGGACAGTGCCTGGACCAGGAACCCGGCCTTGGGAGGGAGCATGACTGCCGGGTTCGCTGGCTCAACGAGCCGTCCGGAGGCGGGTTACGGCTCGGACGGGCCGAAACCGGGTGATTCCCGCGTCAGCTCACCCCGACGATCGGGAGCCGCAGGGCGGCCGGGGCGTCGTACGGCACGGCGGGCGCCGCCGGGGTGACCGGGGCGATCCGCTCGTAGGCCGCGCCCAGCGCCGGACGGGCGTCCTGCTCGCCCTTGTTGGGCCAGAACGACATGGCACGCTCGGCCTGCGCGGTGATCGTGAGGGAGGGGTTCACTCCGAGGTTGGCGGTGATCGCCGAGCCGTCGGCCACGTGCAGGCCCGGGTGGCCGAAGACCCGCTGGTAGGGGTCGATCACGCCGGTCTCGACGGAGTCGCCGATCGCGCAGCCGCCGAGGAAGTGCGCGGTCAGCGGCTTGTTGAACGGCTCGCCGATCGAGCCGCCCGCCGTGCCGCCCATGACCTTGGCCATCAGCCGCACCGCGAGGTTGCCGGCCGGGATCCAGGTCGGGTTGGGCACGCCGTGGCCCTGCTTGGAGGTGAGGTAGCGGCGCTGCGTGCCGGGGACGCGCTTGGTGTAGGTCGTGATCGAGTTGTCGAGGCTCTGCATCACCAGCGCGATGACGGTGCGCTCGGACCAGTGCTTGACGTCGTACAGGTTCGCGACGTTGGTGCGCTGGCTCCACATCTCGCGCAGCCAGGTGCGCCAGCGGGGCGTCGGGCCGTCGCCGTCGGTCAGCACGGTCTGCATCAGCGACATGAAGTTGCTGCCCTTGCCGTAGCGGCACGGCTCGATGTGCGTGTCGGGGTCCGGGTGGAAGCTCGACGTGATCGCGATGCCCTGGCTGTAGTCGACCTTCGTGTCCGGCGCGATGGCGCCCAGGATCGACTCGGAGTTGGTGCGCGACAGGAAGCCCAGCCGCTGCGAGAGCCGGGGCAGGTGGCCCTCGTCGCGCATCCGGTGCAGCAGCCGCTGGGTGCCCAGCGACGACGCCGCGAGGACGACCTGCTCGGCGCGCAGCACGCGCGTCGCCGAGGCGCGGCCGGTCTTGGCCTTGGTGAACTTCACGTGGACGTCGTACCCGCCCCCGACGTCGTCGGGGCGCGGCGCGACCCGGGTCACGGTCGTCAGCGGGAGGACGCGGGCGCCGTTCTGCTCGGCGAGGTAGAGGTAGTTCTTGACCAGGGTGTTCTTGGCGTTGTGGCGGCAGCCGCTCATACACTCGCCGCAGCCGACGCACGAGGTCCGCGCCGGGCCGGCACCGCCGAAGTACGGGTCCGGGACCGTGGTGCCCTGCTCGTCGCCGGGGCCGCCGAAGAAGACGCCGACCGGGGTCGGGTGGAAGGTGTCGGCCACGCCCATCTCGGTGGCGACCTGCTCCATCACGTCGTCGGCGGGCGTGCGGAGGGGGTTCTCGACGACGCCGAGCATCCGCTTGGCCTGGTCGTAGTACGGCTGCAGCTCGGACTTCCAGTCCGTGATGTGGCTCCACTGCTTGTCGGTGTAGAACGCCGGGAGCGGCTCGTAGAGCGTGTTCGCGTAGACCAGCGAGCCGCCGCCGACGCCCGCGCCGGAGACGATCAGGCAGTCCTTGAGCGCGTCGATGCGCTGGATGCCGTAGCAGCCGACCTCGGGGCGGAAGAGGTAGCGCTTGACGTCCCAGGAGTTCTCGGCGAAGTCCTGGTCATCGAAGCGGGCGCCCGCCTCGATGACGCCGACGCGGTAGCCCTTCTCGGTCAGCCGCAGCGCGGTGACCGAGCCACCGAAGCCGGAGCCGATGACGAGGACGTCGTAGTCGAAGGTCTGCTCAGCGGTGCTCATGCTCGTCCCAGCTTCTTCATCAGGCGGAGGTTGGCGGTCATCACCTTCGCGTAGGTCTCGTCGGACATCCCGAGCATCGGCGCGAAGCGGATCAGTCGTTGCGTCGCCACGGACTGCGACTCGGTGTAGCGGAGCACGCCCTCGGACCCTTGGCGGCGGCCCATGCCCGACTCGCGCATCCCGCCCATCGGGGAGTCGATGCTGGCGAAGGTCGCGCCGAACGCCTCGTTGATGTTCACCGTGCCGCACAGGACCTGGCGGGCGATGGTGCGGGCGCGGGCGCCGTCCTGGCTGTAGATCGACGCGTTCAGCCCGTAGGAGCCGTCGTTGGCCCGGGCGACCGCGTCGGCCTCGTCGTGGAAGCGGTAGAGCGCGACCACCGGCCCGAACGTCTCGTGGCCGAAGCACGTCATGTCGGGGGTGACGCCCTCGAGAATGGTCGGCTCGTAGAAGAACGGCCCCAGGTCCGGGCGGGCGCGACCGCCGGTCAGCACCCGCGCGCCCTTGGCCACCGCGTCGTCGACGTGCGCGACCACGGTGTCGAGCTGCGCCTGCGAGATCAGCGAGCCCATGTCGTTGCCCCACTCGAGCGTGGCGCCGAGCGTCATCGCCTGGGTGCGGGCCACGAAGCGCTCCACGAACCGGTCGTAGACCTGGTCGGCCACGAACAGCCGCTCCATGGAGACGCAGAGCTGGCCGGCATTGGAGAAGCTGGCGCGGACGGCGCCCTCGGCGGCCTTCTCGAGGTCGGCGTCGCGGAGCACGAGGAGCGGGTTCTTACCGCCGAGCTCGAGCGAGCAGCCGATCAGCCGGTCCGCGCAGCCCCGGGCGACGAGCTTGCCGGTCGCGGTCGAGCCGGTGAAGCAGACGTAGTCGGCACGGCCGATGATCGAGGGGCCGACCTCGGAGCCGGGGCCGGCCACGACCTGCCAGAGGTCCTTCGGGAAGCCGGCCTCCTCGAGCAGCTGGGCCGCGAGGAGGGCCGTCAGCATGGTCTGGGCGTCCGGCTTCGCGACCACGGCGTTGCCGGCCAGCAGCGCGGGCAGGCCGTCGCAGAGCGCCATCGTGAAGGGGTAGTTCCACGGCGAGATGATCCCGACGACGCCCTTGGGGATGCGGTTCACCTCGACCCGGGTCAGGCCGGGCACGACGCCGAGCTTGCGCTCGGTGTCGAGGTGCTGGTGGGCGGTGCGCGCGTAGTAGCGGGCCGTGAGCGCGATGTGCAGCGGCTCGTCGAAGGCGTGCTTGCGGGCCTTGCCCGACTCGAGCACGGTCAGGTCGATGATCTCGTCCTGGCGGTCGAGCACCAGGTCGTGCAGCCGCAGCAGCACCGCGGAGCGCTCGTCGAGGGAGGTGCGCGCCCACGCGGCCTGGGCCCGACGGGCGCGGGCGAAGGCCTCCGCGACGTCGTCGTCGGTGGACTGCGGGATGTGCGCGAGCGGGGCGCCGTCGAGCGGCGAGTGCACCTGCACCGAGTGGCCGGAGGTCGCCACGAGGCGGCGGGTGAGGGCCGCGACGTACTCCGGCTCGAGGGCGTACGACGCCGTGGGGTCGTGCTCGGGGTCGTGCGGACCCTCGACCAGCGGTCCGCCGGCGGGGGTCGGGTTGCGGTCACTCATGTACCGAGAGTATGTGGCGGGGGTCTCCCCCGCCTACCCCCCGGTAGCCCACTGAGACGGTTGACACACTGGCCGCTTCTGTCAAGCGTGACCCGATGCTGCGACCGGCTCGTGTGCCCGGGGACACGCCGGAGCGCGTCGACAGGCACACGCCGCGGTCGGTGGTGCCCGCTCAGACGATGTCGGGGGCCTGCACCCGGGCCTCGTCGGCCTCCCGGTCGGTCGCCTGTGCCTGGCTGAGCCGCTCCGCCTCGACCCGGCGCAGGTAGTGGTCGACCTCGTCGTCGAGCCGGGCCTGGTCCCAGCCCAGCTCGTCGGCCATCAGCCGGGCGACCGCCGGCGCGGCCGCCACGCCGCGGTCGAAGGTCTCGATGGAGATCCGGGTGCGGCGGGTCAGCACGTCGTCGAGGTGCCGTGCGGCCTCGTGCGTGACGGCGTACACCACCTCCGCGGCGAGGTAGTCCTCCGCGCCCTCGAGCGGCAGCCCGAGGACCCGGCGCCGGGCCACCAGGTCGAGCACGTCGTCAACGAGGCCGCCGTAGCGCCCGAGGAGGTGGTCGATGCGGGCGACGTGCAGGCCCGAGCGCCGCGCCAGCAGGACGCGCTGGTTCGAGCGCGTCTCGAAGCCGTCGGCGCCGACCAGCGGGACCCGGTCGGTGATCGAGTCGCGGACCGTGAGGTTGACCGTCGTGCGCAGCGAGTGGGCGGCGGCGTCCACGGCGTCGCGTCCCATGACGCGGTACGTCGTGAGCTTGCCGCCGGCGATCATCACGAGGCCGGCGACCGGCGTCACCACGGTGTGCTCGCGGGAGATCTTCGAGGTGGGCTCCGACTCGCCCGTGAGCAGCGGCCGCAGCCCGGCCCACACGCCCTCGACGTCCTCGTGGTCGAGCGGCTCGCGCAGGATCGCGTTGACCTGGTCCAGCAGGTAGTCGATGTCGGTGCGGCTGGCCGCGGGGTGCGCCTTGTCGAGGTCCCACGGCGTGTCGGTGGTGCCGATGATCCAGTGCCGGCCCCACGGGATGACGAAGAGCACCGAGGTGGCCGTACGGGTGATGAAGCCGGCCTCCGAGCGGATCCGGTCCCGTGGCACCACCAGGTGGATGCCCTTGCTGGCCTGCACGTGCAGCGCGCCCCGGCCGCCCACCATCTCCTGGATCTCGTCGCTCCAGACCCCGGCGGCGTTCACGACGACCCGGGCGCGGATCTCGTGCTCCCGGCCGCTCTCGAGGTCGACGGCACGCACGCCGACGACGCGCTCCCCCTCGCGGAGGAAGCCGACGACCTTGACCCGGGTCGCGACGTGCGCGCCGTGGCCGGCGGCGGTCCGGGCGATCGTCAGGACCAGGCGGGCGTCGTCGACCTGGCAGTCGTAGTACTTGATCGCGCCGGCGATCTGGTCGGACTTGAAGTCCGGCGCGATCCGGGCGACCTGGCGCTTGAGCAGGTGCCGGTGCCGCGGCACGCCCATCGGGCTCTTCCCGGTCATCGCCATGGCGTCGTACAGCGCGAGCCCGGCGCCGACGTAGGGCCGCTCCCAGCCCTTGTGCGTCAGCGGGTAGAGGAACGCGACCGGGCGGACGAGGTGCGGCGCGAGGCGCGTGAGCAGCAGCCCCCGCTCCTGGAGCGCCTCGCGGACCAGGCCGAAGTCGAGCATCTCGAGGTAGCGCAGGCCGCCGTGGATCAGCTTGCTGCTGCGGCTGCTGGTGCCGCTGGCGAGGTCGCGCTGCTCGATCAGCCCGGTGCTGAGGCCGCGGGTGATCGCGTCGAGGGCGGTGCCGGCGCCGACGACTCCCCCACCGACGACGAGGACGTCCAGCTCGGGCTCACCGGCCGTCCCGGTCATGGCCGCGAGGGCGGCGTCGCGCGCCGCGGGGCTGAGCGCGCTCGAGTGGGTCATGCGACCAGTCTCGCAAAGTCCGTGTGACGGGCGCGTGACGCGCGGGTCCGGGTGCGCATCCCGGCTCCGGGGCCTGCTCGCCCGCCGGGGTCTCAGGGGCGCTGCGCCAGACTGCTGGCATGCTGACGCGCGAGCTGGCCGTGACCCTGCGGGACGCCGGGCTGGCCTGGGATCCGGCCAACGGCGACCGGTTCGTCGTCCCGGACCGGGACCTCGACGACCAGGTGTTCGTGCTGAGCGACATGGTCATCGAGCTCCTCGACGCCCCGGGTGGCGACCAGGTGCTCGCCTTCAACGGCACGACCGAGTGGGCGCTGGACAGCCTCGAGGCGAGCGACGCGATCTGGGTGCCGCGCGAGGACCAGCTGCGCGACCTGCTCGGCGAGGCGTTCGTCTCGCTGGAGCGGCTGGCGGGGCCGCCGGCGGGGTACGCCGTCACGGTGCGTGGTCCGGGTGGTCCCGAGCGGCACGTCGACGTGGACGTCGAGTGCGCCTACGGGCGGGCGCTCGTGTCGGTCCAGCGGGGCTGAGCGCCGCCGGACGTCATCCGGAGGGGCGACCCCCTCCACGGGACGCATGACGTCCCGGACGGTCAGCGGCCGAGCAGCTGCCGGTCGTGCTTGACCTCGAGGACGCGCAGCGCGGCGGCGTCGACCCGGGCGCGGAACGCCGGAGACTGGCGGGCGAGACGCAGCACCGCGGCGTACATGCCGGGGAGCTCGCCGGGGTCGACGGTCAGCACCAGGTCGCCACCGGCGCGCAGGAACTTCACGGCGCGGCGACCGGCGCTCCAGCGGGCGACCTGCGCGGCGTTGCCGAGGTCGTCGGACATCACGACCCGCTCGAAGCCGAGGTCGCCGCGGAGCACCTCGGTGATGACGGTCCGGGAGAAGACGGCGGGGTTGCGGCGGTCGAGGCGGGTGTACGTCGCCGAGGACATCATCACCGCGGGGACCCCGGCCGCCACGGCGTCGCGGAAGGGCCGGAGGTACGCCCCGTGCCGCGAGGTCACCCGGTCGACGACGCCGGCGTGGGTGTCGGTGTTGGCGTGGACCCGGCCGAGGCCCGGGAAGTGCTTGACGCTCGGCGCCACCCCGTGGCGGTCGAGGCCGCGGACCAGCGCGAGCCCGTGGCGGGCGACGCGCCGGGGGTCGTGGCCGAGCTCGCGGTCGTAGCGGCCGATCGGCGGGTTGGCCCGACCGAGCGCGGCGGGGACGGTGTCGAGCACCGGCGCCAGGTTCATGTTCACGCCCGAGGCGACGAGCTGGCCGGCCCAGCGACCGGCGGCGGCCTGGAGCCCGCGCAGCGACCAGGTGCCCTGGACCAGCGCGGACGGGAGGTCGGTGAGTCCCGGCCCGCGGAGCACCTGGACCTGGCCGCCCTCCTGGTCGGTCGAGACGAGGAGGCGGACGCCGTGGGTGGCCGCCTGCGTGGTCCGGCCCTGGAGCGTGCGCGCGACCCGCGCCGGGGTGCGGGTGCCGGCGTGGCTGCGCCCGGTGAGCATCACGTTGCCCACGTGGAAGCGGCCGATCTGGCTGCGGGTGGCCGGGCTGACCGACGTCGCCGGGGTGCCGACCATGAAGAGCTGGCCGACCCGCTGCGGCAGCGTCATCGCGTCGCGCACCCGCTCGGCCGGGTCGCGTCGCGGCTTCCGCGCGACCGCCGCCTGCACCTGGGAGACCGGGTCGGTCCACGACGGCAGCGTCCACTCGCGCTGGGGCACCGCCCCGGCAGGCGCCGGGAGGGCCAGGACCCCACCGGCGACGACGCCGGCAACAACGGTGGCGACGACGCTGGCCGCGCGGCGGGACAGGGGCGTGCGGACGGACTTCGACGAGGACAAACCCGAGAGCTCCTGCGTGTGGGGGTGGGCGATGCAGCGGCCGACCGTACCGGACCGGACGGCTCAGGCCGAATGCCGCGCCCGCGGCCCCGGCCCGGGCAGCCGCTCGGCGTGCATCCGTCGCTCGGTGCGCGTCTGCGCCACGACGGCCGGGTCGAGGTCGGCGATCGCCAGCCCCTCCTCCGCCCCGAGCGAGGCGAGCGGGCGGCCCTCGGGGTCGAAGACGGCGGACCCGCCGATGAAGGAGGCGGCCCCGCAGGTGCCGGTGGCGGCCGCCAGCACGACGTACATCCCGTTGTCGAGGGCGCGGGCGGGCAGCGCGAGGTCGCGGCGGTGCGCGGAGCCGGGGAAGAACGCGGCCGAGCAGAGGTAGCCGACCGCGCCGTCGTCGGCCGCGGCCCGGGCGTGCTCGGGGAAGCTGCTGTCGTAGCAGACGGCCAGGCCCAGCTCGACGCCGTCGACCACCAGCGAGGACCCGCCGGACCCGGCCGTGAACCACGGGAGCTCGTCGGCGTCCACGTGCTGCTTGTCGTACGCCGCCAGGGTGTGGCCGTCCGGCGCGACGACGACCAGCGACAGCGTGCGCCGGTCACCGCGGCGCAGCGCGGTGCCGGCGACGACCACGAGGCCCGAGGCGGCCGCGGCCGCCCGGAGCGGGTCGAGCCAGGCGTCCTGCAGGGAGTCCGCGTCCGGCAGCGGCCCGGAGAACGCGGCCTCGTCGTACCCCGTCAGGAACGCCTCGGGGAGCAGCAGCACCCGCACGCCCTGGCTGCCGGCGAGCTCGACGAGCCGCACGGCGGTGGCGACGTTCGCGGGGACGTCGCCGGAGACCGACGCGGCCTGGGCGGCCGCGACCCGCAGCACGCCCGGGGACCCGCCGGCCGGGGTCACTCGACGACGACCTCGACCCGCTGGAACTCCTTGAGGTCGGTGTAGCCGGTCGTGGCCAGCGAGCGGCGCAGCGCGCCGATGAGGTTCATGGTGCCGTCGGCCACGCGGGAGGGACCGAAGAGGATCTCCTCGAGCGTCCCGACGGTGTCGAACTGGACGCGCTGGCCGCGGGGCAGCTCGGCGTGGTGCGCCTCGGTGCCCCAGTGGAAGCCGTGGCCCGGGGCGTCGGAGGCCCGCGCGAAGGGCGACCCGACCATGACCGCGTCGGCACCGCAGGCGATCGCCTTCGCGATGTCGCCCGAGCGGCCGATCGAGCCGTCGGCGATGACGTGCACGTAGCGGCCGCCGGACTCGTCCATGTAGTCGCGACGGGCCGCGGCCACGTCGGAGACGGCCGAGGCCATCGGCACCGCGACGCCGAGCACGGACCGGGTGGTGTGGGCGGCGCCGCCGCCGAAGCCGACGAGGACGCCGGCCGCGCCGGTGCGCATCAGGTGGAGGGCGGCCTGGTAGGTCGCGCAGCCCCCGACGATCACCGGGACGTCGAGCTCGTAGATGAACTCTTTGAGGTTCAGCGGCTCCGCCTGCGAGGAGACGTGCTCGGCCGAGACCGTGGTGCCGCGGATGACGAACATGTCGACCCCGGCGTCCACGACCGCCTTGGCGAACTCCTTGGTGCGCTGGGGCGAGAGCGACCCGGCGACGGTCACGCCGGCGTCGCGCATCTCGTTGAGCCGCGCGGTGATCAGCTCGCCGCGGATCGGCTCGGTGTAGATCTCCTGCATCCGGCGGGTGGCCTCGATGCCCTGGAGGCCGGCCACCTCGGCGAGCAGCTCCGACGGGTCGTCGTACCGCGTCCAGAGGCCCTCGAGGTTGAGCACGCCGAGGCCGCCGAACTTGCCGAGCGCGATCGCGGTCGCGGGCGACATGACGGAGTCCATGGGGGCGGCCAGCACCGGCAGCTCGAAGCGGTAGGCGTCGATCTGCCAGGCGACGCTGACCTCCTCGGGGTCGCGGGTGCGCCGCGAGGGCACGATCGCGATGTCGTCGAAGGAGTAGGCGCGGCGGGCGCGCTTGGCACGACCGATCTCGATCTCAGTCATGTCAGCGTCCTGTGTAGTTCGGTGCCTCGACGGTCATCTGGACGTCGTGGGGGTGGCTCTCCTTGAGGGAGGCCGAGGTGATCCGGACGAACCGGCCCTTCTCCTGCAGCTCGGTGATCGTGCGCGCGCCGACGTAGAACATCGACTGGTTGAGCCCGCCGATGAGCTGGTGCGCGACGGCGGAGAGCGGGCCGCGGTAGGCGACCTGGCCCTCGATGCCCTCGGGCACGATCTGGTCGTCGCTGGTGACCTCGGCCTGGAAGTAGCGGTCCTTGGAGTAGGACTTCTTGCCGCGGCTCGACATCGCGGCCAGCGACCCCATGCCGCGGTAGGCCTTGAACTGCTTGCCGTTGACGAAGACCAGGTCGCCGGGCGACTCCTCGCAGCCGGCGAGCAGCGAGCCCACCATGACCGTCGAGGCGCCGGCGACGATCGCCTTGGCGATCTCGCCGGAGTGCTTCATGCCGCCGTCGGCGATGACGGGTACGCCGGCGGGCGCACACGCCAGCGAGGCCTCGTGGACCGCGGTGATCTGCGGGACGCCGACGCCGGTGACGACGCGGGTGGTGCAGATCGAGCCGGGCCCGACGCCGACCTTGACGGCGTCCGCGCCGGCGTCGACGAACGCCTGGGCGCCCTCGCGGGTCGCGACGTTGCCGCCGATGACCTGCACGTGGCGGGTGGCCGGGTCGGTCTTGAGCCGCTCGACCATGTCGAGGAGCATCCGCACGTTGCCGTGGGCGGTGTCCGCGACGAGCACGTCGACACCGGCCTCGATGAGCGTGGTGGCGCGCTGCCAGGCGTCGCCGAAGTAGCCGATCGCGGCGCCGACCATGAGCCGGCCGTGCGCGTCGTTGGAGGCGTTCGGGAACTGCTCGGACTTCACGAAGTCCTTGACCGTGATCAGGCCCGCGAGGCGGCCCTGCTCGTCGACCAGCGGGAGCCGCTCGCGCTTGTGCTTGCGGAGCAGCAGCGTCGCGTCGTCGCGGGAGATGCCGACCGGCCCGGTGATCAGCGGCATCGGCGTCATCACCTCGTCGACCTTGGTCGTGGCCCACTCGGCGACCGGCGTGAAGCGCAGGTCGCGGTTGGTGATGATGCCCAGCAGGCGCTGGTCGGTGTCGACGACGGGCAGGCCGGAGACGCGGTACTCGCCGCAGATCCGGTCGAGCTCCTCGAGGGTCTTGTCGGGCGTGATCGTGACCGGGTTGGAGATGATGCCGGTCTGGGTCCGCTTGACGAGGTCGACCTGGTAGGCCTGGTCCTCGATCGAGAGGTTGCGGTGCAGGACGCCGAGGCCACCCTGGCGCGCCATCGCGATGGCCATCCGGGACTCGGTCACGGTGTCCATGGCGGCGCTGACCAGCGGCACCTTCAGCGAGATCTCGCGGGTCAGGCGCGCGGTCGTGTCGATGTCCGACGGCGCCAGGTCGGAGTGACCCGGCAGCAGCAGGACGTCGTCGTAGGTCAGGCCCAGGGCGGCGAACTTCTCGGGGAGCTCCACGCGCGCCAGTTTAGCCGCGTCCGCTCCCCCGCCGGTCATCGGCGTGAACCGGCCGGCACGGCCCTCCCGGTCACCGGGGCAGCGGCTTGAGCTCCCGGACCGGGACGCGCACGGTCAGCACGTCCGCGGCCATCCGGATCCGGCCCCGCAGGCCGGCCGCGAGCACCATCGGCAGCACCGCCTGGTTGTCCGCACGCGTCGTCAGCACGATCTCGGTCGCGCCCATGGTGTGGGCCAGGCGGGCGGCGTCGGTGAGCAGCCGGGTGCCGATGCCGCGACGCTGCCAGGCCGGGTCGACGCGGAGCGTGACCGGCCGGACGTCGGGGTCGTCGCCCTGGGCCGGCCGGACGACGGCCAGGCCGACCGCGGTGCCGTCGATCATCGCGGAGACGTGGTCGCCCTCGACGGAGTACTCCGGCGTCGAGCCGCCGCCGACGCGGCGCCCGAGGGTCGGCGTCATCACCTGGTCGCGACCGCGCTCGAGGACGTCGCTCACCAGGTCGGCCATCGCGGAGCCGCGGGCGTGCTCGGTGGCGGTGAAGGGCGCGGTCCGGCGCACCTGCACCTGGACGTCGCCGACCGTCATGTCCATGACGTCCTGCTCCGGGCCGTCGGACCCGGGCGCCGGGTCGGCCTCCGCGTCGAACAGCATCGCCACGATCTCCGGGAACGACGCCGGCTGGGCCAGGATCGAGCGCGCGGCCTGCACGTAGCGGGTCGGCTGGTCGGTCAGGGCGGCCTCGGTGCAGGGTGCCGAGACGACGGAGAGTCCGCCGGACAGCTCGATCAGCTGCGCGATCTCGGCGACGCCCCAGTCCTCGGGCGTGCGCAGCACCAGCTCGTCGGTGACCGCCTCGATCCCCGGGAAGATCTGCAGCCCCAGGATGTTCACACCGGCCTCGCCGCAGTTGAGCGCCAGCACGGCGAGCGCGCCGGGACGGTCGGGGAGGGTGGTGCGGACTCGCCAGAGCATGGGTGGGTCTCCTCGGTGGTGCGTCGTGGGCGGCACGAGGCGTCGGCGTCCCCGTGTCCTGGGGACGAGCCTCCCCCGGACGCGTTGCGCGACGGCGTCGCGCCTGTTTCAGGCATGCAACGTCCGGAACGAGGTGGGACGCTGGGCCGGTGAACCGGCCGGGTCCTGCGTGCAACCGAACCGGCCGTCACTGCGTTCTGGGGAGCATGCAACGACGGGAACCAGCCGCGTGAGGCGGCAGGACGCGGCGGGCGACGCCGCCTTCACCCAGTTCGCGGCCGCGTCGCGCACGCGGCTGCGGCACACGGCGTACCTTCTCTGCGGGGACTGGGACCGCGCCTCCGACCACGTGCAGGAGGGCCTGATCCGGGTGTACGTCGCCTGGCCGCGGCTGGTCCGCAACGGCGGCGAGCTGGCCTACGCCCGCAAGGCCGTGGTGAGCGCGTTCCTCGACGCCAGCCGGCGGCGCTCGAGCCGCGAGCGGCCCGTCGAGGACGACCCGACCCGCGCCAGCGCCGAGGACGTCGCGACCGCCGTCGCCGACCGGCAGGCGCTGATGGTCGCGCTGGCCCGGCTGCCGGAGCGGCAGCGGGCGTGCGTGGTGCTGCGCTACTTCGAGGACCTCGACGTGCGGGCCACCGCCGTCGTCCTCGGCTGCAGCGAGGGCACCGTGAAGAGCCAGACCTCGCGGGCGCTGACCACGCTCCGCTCCCTGTTCGAGAACGCCGACCGCGAGGAGCTCGCGATCGCCGGAGAGAGGAACCTCCCATGGTGAACGAGCTGCGCACGCTGCTGCGCGAGAACGTCGCGGACTCCCCCACCGACCAGCTCGACGTCGCGGGCCTGCTCGCGGCCGGCCACCGGCGCGTGCGCACCCGTCGTACGACGATGGCCGCGGGCGCCGCGACGCTCGGGGTGGTCGCGGCCGTGGCCGTCGGGGCGGCGGTGCTGCCCGGCGACGGCGGCAGGGCCGTGTCGCCCGCGGGGATGCCCCGCCCGGACGCGCCGGTGCTGCGCCTGGCCGACGCCGAGCCGGCCGTCGAGGGTCAGGACTACCGCGAGCTGTCGGCGTACACGAACGAGAACCTCGACCGCGACAACGGGCAGTACTACGACGGCGTCACCGACGACGGGCTCGTGCTCTTCCGGGACGGGCCGCGGATGGACCAGCTGCGGCCCCGCTACGCCCTGCTCGACCCCGCCACCGGCGCCAAGGACTGGCTGCCCGACCTGAGGATCGGCCAGGCCCAGGCCTGGCCGGTCGAGCTCGGGACGGACCGCCTCGTGCTCGTGGGGGCGACCGGGCGGCGCGGCTCGACCCTCGTCGCCCACGTCTTCGACCGGGGCGACCGCACCTGGAGCGAGATTACCTGGCCGGAGCTGCGGGACGTCGACTTCGCCGGGGCGGCGAAGGTCGGCCCGGACGGTCGGCTCTACATCGGCGTCCCGGCCACCCGCGGCACACCGCCTCCGGGCGGCTGGCCGACCGGCCCCGACGGCGAGGCCGAGGACGCCGACGCCGAGGGCGACACCTTCGACCTCTACTCGCTCTCGCTCACGGACCCCACCGACGTCCGCGACGAGGGGCTGCGCTTCGGCCAGCTGGACTTCACGCCGTCCTCGATGGTGTGGACGGACTCCGAGAACGGCGCGGCCGGGATGGTGCACGTCCGCGACCTCGCGAGCGGCGAGGAGCGCAGCTTCGACCCGCACGCCGGGGAGCGCTGCAACCTGCTGTCCTTCGGCGCCACGGACGAGCGGATCATGATGAGCGAGTACTGCGGCACGTACGGCGGGGTGCGCGACGACCGCGTGCAGGTCCTCACCACCGACGGCGAGCAGGTCGTCACGCTGCAGGACAGCGGCGTCGAGGGCGCCCTGCTCGGCCACGGCGGGCCCCGGGACGTCGTCACCGTGACGGCGTACGAGTCGAGTCGGGCGGGCACCTACGTCTACGACCTCGCCAGCGACCGCCTCCTGCGGCTCAGCGACGCGACCTCGTCGTGGTCGGCCGGCGGCCCGACCCCGGACGGTCAGTTCCTCTGGAGCTCGCCGGTGAACCACCGCAAGGGCGCCACCCAGCACCTGACCCAGCTGCTCGACTGACGCCTACCCGTCGCTCGTTCACGCGACGAACGCACCGACCCGTCGCCTCCTGACGCAGAAACGCGTCGACCCGTCGTCAGCTGACGACGGGTCGACGCGCTCAGGCGTGGAGTAACGACGGATCAGTGGCCGTGGCCGTGCCCGTGGCCGGTGGCCGGGGCGTCGTCGTCCTCTTCGGGCTTCTCGACGATCAGCGTCTCCGTCGTCAGCAGCATGGCCGCGATCGACGTGGCGTTGACCAGCGCGGAGCGGGTGACCTTGACCGGGTCCAGGACGCCCTGGGCGACCAGGTCGCCGTACTCCTCGGTCGCGGCGTTGTAGCCGTGACCGACGCCGCCCTCGCGGACCTTGGCGACGACGACGTAGCCCTCGACGCCACCGTTCTCCGCGATCCAGCGCAGCGGCTCGTCGGCCGCCTTGCGGACGATGCGGACACCGGCGGCCTCGTCACCGGTCAGGCCGAGGTCGCCCTCGAGCACCGACACGGCGTGGATGAGCGCGGAGCCACCGCCGGGGACGATGCCCTCCTCGATCGCGGCGCGCGTCGCGGAGACGGCGTCCTCGATCCGGTGCTTCTTCTCCTTGAGCTCCACCTCGGTGGCGGCGCCGACCTTGATCACGCACACGCCACCGGCGAGCTTCGCGAGGCGCTCCTGGAGCTTCTCGCGGTCCCAGTCGGAGTCGGTGTTCTCGATCTCGGCCTTGATCTGGTTGACGCGACCCTCGACCTCGGACGCCTCGCCGGCGCCCTCGATGATGGTGGTGTCGTCCTTGGTGACGACGACGCGACGGGCCTGACCCAGCACCTCGAGGCCGACCTGGTCGAGCTTGAGCCCGATCTCGGGGGCCACGATCTGGCCGCCGGTCAGCGTCGCGATGTCCTGCATCATCGCCTTGCGGCGGTCGCCGAAGGCCGGGGCCTTCACCGCGACGGCGTTGAACGTGCCGCGGATCTTGTTGACGACCAGGGTGGAGAGCGCCTCGCCCTCGACGTCCTCGGCGAGGATGAAGAGCGGCTTGCCGGCGGCGATGACCTTCTCCAGCAGCGGGAGCAGGTCGGCGATCGCCGAGATCTTGCCCTGGTGCAGGAGGATGTAGGGGTCCTCGAGGACGGCTTCCATGCGCTCCGGGTCGGAGACGAAGTACTGCGAGATGTAGCCCTTGTCGAACTGCATCCCCTCGGTGAAGTCCAGCTCGGTGCCCATGGTGTTGGACTCCTCGACGGTGATGACACCGTCCTTGCCGACCTTGTCGAAGGCCTGCGAGAGCAGGTCGCCGATGTGCGAGTCGCGGCTCGAGATCGTGGCGACGGACGCCATGTCCTCGACCGACTCGACCTCGCGGGCGGCCTCGCGCAGCGCGTCGCCGACGGCCTCGGCCGCGGCGTCCATGCCGCGCTTGAGGCCCATCGGGTTGGCGCCGGCCGCCACGGCGCGCAGGCCCTGGTGGACCATCGCCTGGGCGAGCACGGTGGCCGTCGTGGTGCCGTCACCGGCGACGTCGTTGGTCTTGGTGGCGACCTCCTTCGTCAGCTGGGCGCCGAGGTTCTCGAACGGGTCGTCCAGCTCGATCTCACGGGCGACGGTCACACCGTCGTTCGTGATGGTCGGCGCGCCCCACTTCTTGTCGAGGACGACGTAGCGACCCTTCGGGCCGAGCGTCACCTTGACGGCGTTGGCGAGCGCGTCGACGCCGCGCTCCAGGGAGCGTCGGGCGTTCTCGTCGAACTCAAGGATCTTGGGCATCTAGGGCCTCTCTCTAACGAAGTCGGGTCGTGTGCCTGCCAACGCGCCGTGGCGCGTCGTCAGGCACACGACCCGGGAGATCAGGAAACGACGGCGAGGACGTCGCGGGCGGAGAGAATCAGGAACTCGGAGCCGGCGTACTTGACCTCGGTGCCGCCGTACTTGCTGTAGATGACCTTGTCGCCGACGGCGACGTCCAGCGGGACGCGGTTGCCGTTGTCGTCGATGCGGCCGGGACCGGTCGCCACGACCTCGCCCTCCTGGGGCTTCTCCTTGGCGGTGTCGGGAATGACCAGGCCGGATGCCGTGGTCTGCTCGGCCTCGAGCGGCTTCACGACGATGCGGTCCTCGAGGGGCTTGATGTTGACCGACACGATGTCGACCTCCACTTTCATCACTTGTCTTGACGGAGTGAGTCCACCGGGGTTGTCCAGCGGGGTGGAGGGCTCCTGGTGGAGTCCTCCGGACGTTGGGGCCTGCTCGGAGATGAACGCCGTCGCGGGGGTCGGACATCGCCTGCAAGCTCTGGCACCCTCGTGGTGAGAGTGCCAGTCCAGACGTTAGCACTCGACCTCACGGAGTGCCAGAGAGGTCCCGCCGCGCAGGGCCCGTCCGGCGGCCCGCGGGGTCTGACAGGATCGCGGGGTGGACCTCGACGACTTCCGGTGGCTGCTGACCGACGACGGTCAGGAGCTGCTCGCCCGCGCGGACGAGGCTCCCGACGACCCGCTGCGCGCGCAGACCGAGCTCCGGCGCAGGGCCGAGCCCGGCCGGGTCGCCACGGCCCTCACCCAGGTCCAGCTCCGGCGCCGGGCGGTCGCCAAGTTCGGCGACCTGGCCGCGCGGATGTACTTCACCCCCGACGGCCTCGAGCAGGCCACCCGGCTGCCGGTGGCCCGTCACCGCGCGGCCCGGACCGCCGCCTCGTCCGCCGCGACGGTCGTCGACCTCGGCTGCGGCGTCGGCGGCGACCTCGTCGCGTTCGCCGAGGCCGGCCTCACCATCGCGGGCGTCGACCTCGACCCGGTCCGGGTGGCGGTGGCCGAGGCCAACCTCGCCGCGCTCGGCCTCGAGGGCGCGGTCATCGTGGCCGACGCGACCGCGCTGGACACCTCCCCCTTCGACGTCGCCTTCGCCGACCCGGCCCGCCGCAGCGGCCGGGGCCGCACGTTCGACGTGGACGACTGGACGCCGCCCTGGCCGTTCGTCGAGGGGCTGCTGCGGCGCGACGCCTGCGTCAAGGTCGCGCCGGGCATCCCTCATGGCCTGGTCCCCGAGGGCGTCGAGGCCGAGTGGGTCAGCGACCACGGCGAGGTCAAGGAGGCGGCGCTCTGGTCCGGACGGCTGGCCACCACCGCCCGCCGCGCGACCGTCATCGGCGACGGCGGCCTCGCCACGATGACCGAGGACGACGACCCCGGCGCCGGGGTGCGCCCGGTCGGCGCGTTCCTCTACGAGCCCGACGGCGCCGTCATCCGCGCCGGCCTCGTCACCGCCGTGGCTGCACTGGCCGACGGCGGCCTGGTGGACGAGCACATCGCCTACGTCACCGGGGACGAGCGGATCCGCACGCCGTTCGCGCGCGGCTACGAGGTGCTGGAGCGGCTGCCCTACCGGGAGAAGCCGCTCAAGGCGGCGCTGCGCGAGCGCGGGATCGGCTCGCTCACCATCAAGAAGCG